>CAYPEK010000005.1:43938-66979 GCA_964409645.1 uncultured bacterium
CTGATCCGTGTAACCGCTGCACGATGTTCCCATATCCGTACACGACGTGCCGGTCCACGTGCAGGCGACGTCCGCGCCGCACGCATATTCGATAATGTATTCCGAGCAAGATGCAAGTTTGTCGAAGCAAGCACTGATGCTCCCGCTCCAGATGCAGGTCGTGCCGCCGATGCAGCTTGTCTCATCCGAGTAACTCGAACAACTCGCGGCCGACATTTCGCAGAGGTTGCCGGAGCCGCAAATACCGGAGTTGCATTCCGTTCCGCTTGTGCACGCGCATCCGATCGGATACGGCGGAGAGATCGGGCAAAGCTCGCAGTACGCGTTAGTCTGATCCCACCAGCACGTCGGGTCGGAAACGCAACCGGTTTCCGCATACGATGTGCACGCGTTGGTCATCACACAGAAGGCGCCCGTCCACGTGCAGGTTGCATCGTTCATGCAGGTCGTCTGGTCCATATAGCTCGCGCAGGTCGATACGCCGATCGCCTCGCAGGAAGTACCGTTCCACGTGCATTCGGTATCCGTGTTACAGGATGTCTCGTAAATATATCCGGTGCAGTCGGCCAGATCTTGGTCGCACTGCGTACTCAAGGCATTCCAATTGCAGTTCGCATCCGCCTCGCAGGTTGCCTGATCCGTATAGCTTATGCATCCACCTGTGAGCGAAACGCAGTCCGTTCCGTTAAACGTGCAGAACGCGCCGTGCATGTTACACCACATCGTGTCAGCCGACAGGTATGAGCACTGGCTGACGGCGTCTGTGAACTCTTGGCAGGTCGAATAATCTGTATTCCAGTAACAACTGGCCGAATAAGTGTTGCAGGAAGCCTGATCCGTGATGGACCCGCAGCCTGAGCCGCCGTTCATCACACACAGCGAGTACCCGCTGTCCCACGCGCAGTAGGAGTCCGAAGTACAGGTTGTCTCATCTGTGTAGTTCTGGCAGCAGTCGAGCGGGCAGTACATCGTCGATTCGCCGGGTTCACAACTCGTATTCCCACATGTCGGCTGGTTCATGCATGAATAGTTGCCGAAGCCGTCGTTCATGCAGACGTACGGGTCGCAGCAGGAGCCGCCGGACATACAATCAACTCCGTATGCGAGGCATGCCGTGCCTACGTTGCAAGTGGACAATCCACTGTCCCACACACATCCGTAAGATACGTTGTTTGCAGTACAATCAACTTCATTAAGAATCGAAGCACAGAATGCCGCGCTTACTCCGAGACATTCCGTCCCGTTGTACGTACAGATACTGTGCGTTCCGCATGCCGTCTGATCGAAGTACATGCACTGAGCTTCGTTATACAAGCCTTCGCACCATGTGCTTTCCCACACACACGCCACGTCGGCGTTGCACGCCACCTGATCCACGTAGTTCGTGCAGCTTGTCAGCGAACCACCGGCGTAGCACTTCGATTCCGTACCGTTCCAAGAACAATAGACGTCGGAGCTGCACGAAGTTTCATCAGGGTACGACAAGCAGCAGTCGCTCGGGCAAGTGATAGTTGTTTCCGTCCCGCTGCAGACTGTGTCGCCGCAGACCGTCGCATCCGTACAGGACGAAACTCCGTAGCCGTTATCCAAGCAAACGAACGGCGAGCAGCAGGTGCCGCCGCTTGTGCAGTCCGCGCCGTACGTGATACAAGCTACTCCGCCCACGTCGCAAGATGTGCCGTTCCACGTGCATCCGTACGTGCCGGCCGCATTCACGCAATCCGTCTCGTTCGTAATCACCTGACAGGCTGCTGCGTTGATTCCAACACAATACGTTGTGAAAGTGCAGTAGCCGCCGTGCAGGCTGCTGCAATTTGTTTCGTCGAAATACATGCACTGGGCTTCTCCCGTGAATTCCGTGCAGTAAGTGCTTTCCCACACGCAGCCGGAGTTCCCGTTGCATTCGGTCTGATTCGCATAAGCCGAGCATCCGGAACTCGAAACAACACACGCGCTGTATTCAGTGAGCCACGTGCAGTTCGAATCCGTGGTGCATGACGTTTCGTCAGTGTATCCGGTGCACTGCGGGCCGCCTGCGTAGCATGACGTGCCGTCCCACGTGCAGTACGTGCCGTGTATCGTGCACCAGTTCGAGTCGCCGCTGAAGAAGCCGCAGTTGGCCGAATCATAGAACTCCATACAACCCGATACGCCGTCATAGTAACACGATGAATTGTTATTGCAGCTCGCCTGATCCGTGTACGCCGAGCAGCCGATTGCGCCGCCCGCCACACACTGCGAGTTTCCGGTGTCCCACGAGCAATAGACGTCGGAAGAACAAGTAGCCTCATCCGCCAAAGACGGGCAGCAGTCCATCGGGCAGTACATCGTCGTTTCGCCGCCGTTGCAGGCCGCGTCGCCGCAGAATGTCGATTCAACACAAGAGGATACTCCGTAGCCGTTATCGACACAGGAGTACGGATAGCAGCAGGTGCCGCCGCTCGTGCAGTCCGTGCCTAACGAGAGGCATGAGCCGGTCGAACAAGTCGATGTCTCAGTGCTCCACGTGCATCCGTAGCTTGTGCACATAGCTTCATCGGTCGCCATAGAGCAATCAACAACCGACTGGGCCACTCCGCAGTAAGTATAAGTGTAATCCCACTGGCAATTCGTGTCCGCTCCGCATGTGGCTTCGTCCATATGTTGCGAGCAGATACCGGCCTGCGTGAAGTGGCAGTAGCTGTTTGTGGCATCCCATTCGCAGCGCTCCATCATGTCATTCAAGCAGTCTGATTCATTAGCATGTATAAGTTGGCAATCGCCGTAGTTCGTATAGCAGTTGCCGGCCGTGTAGTTCCACCCACAGTTAAAACTTACCTGACAAGTCGATTGATCCGTCACCGATTCACACAGAACCTCATTCGCGCAGACGTATCCGCTGGTTGTTTCCGTACAGACACCGTTGCAGCATCCGACCGTTCCGCCGGGCACACAGCCCTGTCCCGCAGGCACGCATGTTCCGTTGTTCGTGAAGCAGAGCCCGTATGTAGTATCCCATACGCAACTCAGATTTCCTTCGCATGTTGTCTGATCCGTCACCACGTTGCAGCCGTCCACCGGTACGCAGGATTCGACCATCCACGTGCAAGCGGAATTTGTGGAGCACGATGCGCTGTCGGAGTAGGCTTCGCATCCGGAGCCGCAATCGGTCGATTGTTCTCCGTTGCAGCAGACTCCGTCGCCCACCGTCAGATCGCAGCTCACGCACGTGTTATTTGTCTTATCACATGCCATGTAAGCTCCGCACTGATAATTATCCATGCAGTAACCTGCCGGGCATCCTTCATTGTCGGGGATTCCGGCGACATCCGGACACATATCGCACACATCCGGAAGAAGGTCGTTATCCATGTTCGCGGGTCTCGTGCTGACGCAGACGAAGCCGTTGCAGACGTCGCAGTACGCGCCGCTTGCATTGCCTACGCATTGTTCGTCAGTGAGGCACTGGACTGAACAGCCGTTGTTATAGGTGGAGCCGGCTTCCGTCGGACACGAGTCGCAGGAATCCGGGATTCCGTCCGTATCTGCGTCAGTCGGCTCAGTCGCCGCGCACATCCCCGTGCACTCATCATAGATTCCGCTGCAGCAGTCAGCCGGACCGAGAGCGGGCATCCCCGATTCGATACAGGCACAGTCGTTCGCGCACCAGCCGGCCGATTCGCCCGCCTCGCATACGCCGTCGAGGTCGCACATGCAGTCCTGCGGGCATGTGGCGTTATCTTCGGTCCCTTGGTCGAACCCGCAGAACCCGTCTCCGCAAACCGCGGCGCAGTCATTGCACCAATATTTGCTTTCATTCGAATCGCAGTAGCCGCTGAAATCGCAAGCGCAGTCGCTCGCGCACGAGAATGTTGTTTCACCGTTGTAATATTCACAAACACTATCGTTGTCGCACGTTGCAGTCGTCGAAGAAGATTTACACACCATCATCATCAGCGCCGAATCCAGCTCGCAGACGTTTGTCGCATCGCAGCAATCCGCCGCCGTTGCGCATGTTTCATAAAGGCCGCTGCACACCGGGCAACCGCCGCTTGCGAGCGTTCCGGGAGCACACGGGCAGCCGTCTTGGCTGTTGATGACCGTGTCCGCGTCGCAGTCGCCGCTCGCCACCGAGAAGCTGCACCCGTTCGAGCATGTCGTTATAGTGCTGCCGCTACAGTCCACCGTACAACTGTTGACGCTTAATTCATAAGCATCACAGTAGCCGTCGCCGCACTTGCAGTCCGCCGGACAGCTCTGTGCTGTTTCCATATAATCACAAACTCCGTTGCTGTTGCATTCGCCCGAAACAGGTTCGCAGACACCTGATACTGAGTTACAGAATGACGAAACAGTCTGGCTGCATTCGCTGGTGCTTGTGCAGGCACAGCCGAACGCCTTCGGGGCTATCGAGCATTCATCCCTTACCGGACAAGTCTTTGTTGCCAAGTCGAGCGCGCTGCCATCGTAGCAGATACACCCGCCGGCGTCGTAGTCCGGATAGGAGTCCGCGGGGCAGGTACAGTAGGAATTACTGTACGTATCCGGAGACATCCCAGCCGGGCAGGCCGCCGTGCATTCGCCTGTCAGCGGATTGATGTAAGGAGTCGCCGCGCCACAGACACATGTGCCGGTGGTGTCCGGCACCATGCCCGTCGGACAGCCGTTCGAGCATGCGCCGCTGTCCGGGTCGAGATAAGTGCCTGTCGGGCACACGCAGGTCTTAGTTTCAGTATTAGCAACACGCGGCGACGGGCATGCCGTCACGCACGAGCCGTAAAATTCATCGAGGAAATATCCGGTGGGGCACGAAGTTGCGGCCGCCGGGCAGAAGTTATTCTGCGCCGAGCCGTACATGCAGGGGCATTCGTCCGCCGTGTTCGCCGCGCCGTCCGAATCGCAGTCCGTTTTCGTTGTGCTCAACAGATCGCAGCCTTCGGCATCCGTACCGGCCGGGCAGAGCTTCTGCGCCACTCCGGTATCGCTTACCTGAACACCGGTCTGGTTGACGCACGGTTCCGTTCCGTTCGCGACTTCAACCGAGTTCGTGATTCCGTCCGCGTCGCAGTCGCCGCTGCCTACCATGTAGTCGCAGCCCGCGCCCGCCGTGCCGGACGGACAAATTGTTGTGGATACCGTGGAAACGCATTTCTTTGCGTAGAAATCGAGATACATCGATGTCGCGCCCGAGGGGCACACGCAGAGGCCGTCTATCGCGTCGCCTACCTGACCGCCCGAGCATGTCGCCACGCATTTGCTCTGAAGTTCGTCGTAGTACGGCGTGCTCGCCGGGTTGCATATACATGAGTTAGTTGCGGTGTCAACTATGAATCCGTTCGCTGTCGGACATGAAGCTACCGACACGCAGTAATCTTCCGGCCCGAGAATCGTTCCGTTCGGGCAGTAACACGTACCGGTCGTGGTGTCCGCAACCTGTCCGCCCGTGCACGTATCCACGCACGCGCCGACCGCTTCGTCGAACACCTTTCCGCCGCATCTCGTATATGCCGGCATCTCGCACACCATCAGCGTCGAGTTCCACACCGTGCCGGAGGGGCACATGCATGTGCCGTCGGAGGCTTTCACCTGACCGCCGATACACGTTGTGGTCGCCGTCGTCGATGTAACCTGCGTATAGAATGAAGAACACTTGCTTGTCGCAGCGTTCCAGTAGCAGTTCGTGTCCGTTTCGCAAGTTGTCTTGGTTGTAAGTGTTACGCAGCTTGACGGCTTGCTTGCCGCGTTCAGCGGATCGTAAACCGACTCGACTTCGTACTTATCGGTGAACCCGTCGCCGTCGGTGTCTTTATTATAAGGATTAGTTCCTATCGCCAATTCCTGAGAGTTCGAAAGTCCGTCCGAGTCGCAGTCGCCGGAGGGATTCGCCACCGCGTCGCACTTAGCCGCGCAGGCCGGGTCTGACTTCGTGATCGTCACCGCGCTGTTGAACGCGTTGCAGTCCACGCCGTTCAGAACGAGGTCGCCGTCGCAGTCCGCGTATGGATCGGAGTTGTTGCAGCCGCAAAGCGTGTCTTCGTCCACCTTGCCGTCGCCGTCGTTGTCGATCCCGTCCTGAGATTCCTCGTCAGCCTTACCGTCGCGGTCGTTGTCCTTTGCGTCTCCGCAAACCATGTTGACGAGCACGCACGAACCGGCGGTCGAGCCGGCCGTTGTGTAAACCCACTGGCAACCCACGGACGCGAAGCACGTGTCCTTAGTCGTCAGCGCCGAGCATCCCGTCGCGGTTGACATGTTGGCGGGCGCGTCCTCGTCGATCAGACCGTCGAAGTCGTTGTCGATCCCGTCTATGGGGTCTTCGCCGATACGGCCGTCGCAGTCGTTGTCGATCCCGTCGCCCGGCGTCATTGTCGTTATCGACGGAATGCACGAGAAGCTGTTGATGATAACCGAAGCCACGGCGCTCTTGCCGCCGGGGATGTCCGCTTCAACCGTGAGCGGATTCTTCGGTCCTGTCTGAATCTGCATTTCCGCCTGAGCGTAATACTTACCGTCGCTCGCCGCGCCGGAGAGTCCGGTGATCGGCATCAGCGTCGAGTTACCATAAAGCGTTCCGGCGTCATCGTGGAAATTCACGAGCAAAGCGCCCGAGAACGCACTTGCCGATTTAACAACCACTCTCGCCTTGACCCCCGTCAGCCCGTTCTGCCACACGCGGGTCGGCGTGAGCGTCAGGCTCACATCCTCGATCACGAGTCCGAGCGCCGCGGCGTCCGTCGTCGCGCCC
The DNA here is from genome assembly GCA_964409645.1 of uncultured bacterium. Classification (GTDB taxonomy): domain Bacteria; phylum UBP15; class UBA6099; order UBA6099; family UBA6099; genus CAYPEK01. Next base: position 50,663 of record CAYPEK010000005.1, read on the forward strand.
GAGTTCACTATCACTCTCGTTTCCTGCCCATACTGATCTTTCGCTACAAATTCGATCGATTTCGTGCAGTCTTTGAGGAACAATCCCACTCTCTCGAACATACCGTTGTCGAATTTCAATTGGGAATCGTTCAGAAGATTCGTTCCGTCCATTATCAACGACGCGCCCGGCGTAACCGTTCCCGAAATGTTGACGTACGGGCAAGCCGTGAAACCTTCCGACGGGCTGTTGATCGTGAGTTCCGGCGGCCCTACCACATCGAGACTCACCGTCTGCGCCGCCGAGCATTCGATATTCTGCGCCGAGCACTCAACCGGAATGCTCAGTTCGCCCGCCGCGCCGAACGATACCTCGCCCGAGAACGAACCGCTTGCGTTCGCCTGAACCGTGGCATCGCCGATCTTGCATGTCGCGCCGGGAACTGTCGTTCCTTCAACCACCACCGAAGCGGCCGAAAGCGCAATCTCCGTAACATCCGGTTTGCTTATCGATACTTTACATTCTATTTCCGTTGTGCCGGTGGCCGTCTCCACCTTGGCCGTCGCGGTCGCGGTTCCGGTTGTTGTGTCAACCGTCGCCGTGCCTGTTGCCGATTCGACCTTGTCGAGCGGCTTGCCCACGCAGCGTCCGTTTGCTCCGCAGTCCTGACTGCAACATTCCGAGTTAGCGGCGCACGCGTCACCGTTCGGGATGCACGCCGTCGCCACCGCCTGCACTGTGCAAACGTTGTCCACGCAACTCTTCGAACAGCACTGCCCGTTGTTCTCGCAGGCCTGCGATGCCGGAAGGCAGGCGCCGCTCTTGAGCGCGTTGCTCTCGCCGGCGCACTGGCCGTTGTCGCACCTGCCGGACGCGCAGTCGTTATTGTCGTCGCATTTATCTATTTCTTCATTAGTGACTTTTTTGGGCGGAGCCGGCGGCTGGCCTGAGTTGACCGATACCTGCTCGCCTCCCGTCGCCGTCACCGTCTGGCCCTGCGACGTTACGTCCATGATGCCGTCACGCACCGTTACGTTAGTTGTGTTCTCGGGAGTGTTCTCGATATCGCCTTCCGTTCCGCGAACACCGGCGACCGCCGTAGGGGTCGTAACCTTGAACGATGAATTCGGGTTCTGAAGCTTTTCCGCTTTCAGCTTTACTTTCCCCGAAAACAGATCGACATCCGTCTTCACCGTTTTAGTCTTCGGATCGATGTCGATGTTCTTCACCACGAAATTGGTGAACGGCGTGAGCTTGATTGTGTTCTGTGAGCTCCATTTGACAACCGCGGATGATTTCGCGCCCGTCTTAACGGCTGTGCCGTTAGGCAACAGCATATTATCTTTTGCCGCTTGCCAACTCCCTCCCGGCAGCATGACCTGAACGTCGCCGCTGATAGCGGTCAGGGTCGCGCTGACGGGGATGGCGCGCAGCTTCACGGGGACTATCACTGCAATGGCAATAAGTACCATTGCAAGCAAAACCCATTTCATGCGCTTTTTACACATAAATTCCCTCCCGATTTAATAAGGTTGTTTTTAGACAATGAAAAAATAATAATGCTGATACTATATTTGTTATTTTGAAGTTTATTCAACATTATCACACAATCAAATCGAACATTACAATATATTTTACCACATAACAAGGTTTATGTGAAGTCCCTTTTTTTTCAGCCATTTATGGAACTTTTTTCCCTCCTTGCATGTCATAAATAAAAGGACATAAAAGTACGTCTTTAGTTTACCTATGATTTTATTGCTTGTCTGTGACCGGAGTCACTTTTTGGAGTGTGATTATGGTCACGCCCGGCTCCGAAAAAACGTTTCAATACACCCTGTTTTTCAGACCGATCGTGTTTGTTATGACAAATGTGTTCTTTCTGATTCTTATATATCCCATCGTTTCGAGCGTTTTCAGCGCCCGCGTCAGAGTCTCACGTGTCGTCCCGACGAGATTCGCCAATTCTGTCCGGCTGTGCGCCACGCTGATTTCGATTCCCGCGTCCACTTCGCGGCCGCCCTCGACCGCCATATCGAGCAGGATTCTCGCCAGCCGTCCGCACACGTCAAGAAACACCAGACTTTCGATGTGCTCGTTGGCGTTCCTCAGCCTGCGGCCCAGAACCGCGATCACTTTTTTCGCCATTTCCGGATTGGATGTGAACAGCTTTAGAAAATCGTCCCGCCTTAAAACAAGCACTTCCGTCTTATCTATCGCCACCACCGAGGCCGATCTCGGCTCCCCGTCCAGCAGCGCCAGCTCTCCGAAAAATTCCGTCGGCTGCAATATACCGACTATGAATTCCTTGCCCTCGTCATCCGTCAGAACAACTTTCACGCGACCGCTGATCAGTGAGAAAAACGTGTCGCCCTCATCCTGCTTGTGTATTATTGTCTCATTTTTATCATATTCCCTGACAAACGCCAGTTTGCCGAAACTGTCCAGTTCCTTGTCAGTCAGGCTCGAAAACAACGGCACTTTCTTCAATGCTTCTTTCACTGATATCATCTGTCGCCTCCGAAAGCCCTATTTGCTGAATCTTCGGCCTTCGCTCACACAAAAAAGGCCCGCCGTTAACGCGCAGGCTGGTTGTTTCTATCCTATCTTGACAACAATAGGGCTCTCCGAAATCATCAGGTTTTGCCTCTAAACAGATGCTATTATAATTCATTTTTCAAAAAAATGAAATGGTTTTAATTTAACACAAGTTCTCATAATATTCCGGCCGCAACGGTTTGAAGCGGATGAAATCCCATGCAAAAGTCGTATATTATGGCCTTGCCCCTGCTTTATATGAGAAAAGTGGCCGATAATGAAGCAGTTCGCCGCTATGAGCATCGCCCCGGATTCAGATATTCATCCGCTAATCCGGTTTCAATGCCTTCTCAGCAACTTGCCGGGTTTGCCGCCGAGGTCGATCTTCCCTTTGTTCAGTGCGTGATGCCCGTTGATGAACACATGGTCGATTCCGCTCGGTGTCCCTTGCGGATTGCTGAAGTTGCAGTTCGGCGCGATTGTCAGCGGATCGAAAACCAGCACGTCCGCAAAGTAATCCTTTTTGATTAACCCCCGCTGTTTGAGCCGGAAATGCTCCGCCGGCAGCCCCGTTACCTTCCGCACCGCCGTCTCCATTCCCATCATCTTTTTCTCACGCACGTACCGGCTGAAAAACTTCGGGTACGCTCCGTAGAACAAGTGCGACGGCTTTCCGAGCCCGAGCAGAATCGTGTCGGTGCTGATCGCCACCTCCGGATTCTTAAGCGCCGTGAATATGGACTGCTCCGTGAAGTTGTCCTCCGGCTCGCCGAGCGACGAGAACACGAGTATCCGGGCGTCCTCGTCCGCCAGCAGATCGCACGCAACATCCAGTGGATGCTTCCCGCGCTCCTCCGCTATGTCGGACAACTTCCTGCCCTCCAGATGCTTGTTCTTTTGCGAGTAAACCGACATTATCCGTGTCGAGCCCCAACCCAGCAGTTTGAATATGTTCAGCGACCAGCTCTTCGTTCCGGTGTGCGGCCAAGCCATGTCGCCGGTGTCTATGTCTTTTTTAATCTTTCGCCTCATACGCGGATCCATCAGACGCCGCCCGATCTCTTCCTTCGTTCCGGACAACACCCACGGCGGAAAATACGCCATCATGTGCGTGAACGTCGTCGTCGTCGGCATCACATCCACGCCGATCGAGATTCCCTTCCGCTTCATCTCTCCTATCCGGTCAAGCTCTTTCTCCATCTCGGCATCCAGCTTGATCGGCAGCGTCCAGTATTTCGACATATCGATAAAGAACTGCGCCGCCTTCCGGATCAGCGGCCCCGCGGGCCCGAGGTCCGGCACCCAGAACAGATGCGATATCTGCGCCCGGATCCCGTTCACCCGCGCAACCTCCGCAAGCTCGTCCACCGCCTTCGGCAGTTCGTTCATGTACGTTCTTAAATGACTCGCATATAGCCCGTCGTACTTCTTCAGCACTCCGCCGAGCTTTACCAGTTCGCGCGTGTCACTCTGCAGGCCCGGCATGTACTGCAACCCGGTTGACATCCCGACGCACCCGGCGTCCATGCACGTCTCGAGCAGCCGCGACATCTGACCGATCTGTTCGTCGTTCGCCTGATTCGGCGACATTCCCATCGCGTCAATCCGCAGCAGCCCGTGCGGCGCGAGCAGCGCGCAGTTAAGCGCTAACCCGTTTGTTTCGAGGTGATTCATGTATCCGGCCGTGTCTTTCCACGTCACCTCGCCCGCGATTTCGCGCGCGGTGAATCCTTCCAGATACATCTTCGACGCTTCGTAGTGCTCCGTGCTCAGCGGCGCCATCGACAACCCGCAGTTGCCGCCGATGAACGTAGTGATGCCCTGCCTCACCAGCGGCTCAAGCATCTTCGGATGTTCTTCCCTGTAAATCGTCATATCCGCGTGCGAGTGTGAGTCCACGATCCCCGGGCAAACAATCCGCCCCGTCGCGTCGATCACTTCGCACCCGTTCTGGGCCATGCTTTTAGGAATACTCTTTTCTATCGCGGCTATCCTGCCGCCTTCAATCAGTACATCCGCCTTATATCCCGGACTCCCGGTCCCGTCCATTACTATTCCGTTTTTTATGAGAAAATCCGCCATGCCTGCTCCTCGGTGTTCTACTCCGCAACACAAACCCACTAACGATAACATTATTAATTTAAGCTGACAAGCATAATTTTCAAGGGTTTTGCACTTCTTGATATAGATTATTTAATTAACTTTCTTATATACTTCAGTTTGTCTTTGCCGGTTGCCGGCGAACCCGGTTTGCGGCAATTACAGAGTTAAAGGAGCCTGAAAATGAGCCTGAAAAAAGTCTGCGCACTCTACGCCGTACTCGTCGGGATATCCATGATCGCGGTCTGGCTGCTCTACTTCACAACCGGAACAATCGCGGGCATCAAGCCGGACCCGAACATACCCGGAATCAGCCTCCACATCGTCGCCGAATTCATCACCGCTTTCGCCCTCCTCGGCGGCGGCATCGGCCTGTTCGCATCCAAAAAATGGGGACGCGACCTCTATTTCCTCGGCCTCGGACTTCTCATCTACGCCGTCGTCAACAGCCCCGGGTACTACATCAAGTCCGGCGGGCCGATCATACTCGCCATCTTCGGCGGTACGCTCATCATCGCGATCGTCTTTTTTACATTCGGCTTATATTTAAAGGATTAATATAATAACAAGTATTATATATATTAAGGGGAGACGGCGCGGGGAATGCTTTCATCGCGCCTGTCACGGGTTTCAAGGGTGCCAATATGAAAAAAGGCTTTGAAAACAAGAAAATTTTGATCACCGGCGGCGCGGGCGGCGTCGGAATGTTCGTCAGCCGCAAATTCGCCGCGGAAGGCTACCATGTACGTGTCTTCGACCTCCCCACACCAATCAATAAAAGAGTCTTCAAGCCCGGCGAGCCCAATATCGAAACATTCTGGGGCGACATTACAAACCCGAAAGACGTCCGCGAGGCGATGGACGGCGCCGGAGAAGTGATCCACCTCGCTGCGCTCGTCGTCCCGGCAACCGAAAATAACCCCGCCCTCGCCAAAAAAGTCAATGTTGAAGGCACAAAATATGTCGCGGAAGCCGCCGCCGCCGAATCCGAAAAAGCGGGCCGCACCTTAACAATACGCTTCTCGTCCTCAGCAACAGTTTATGGCCCGACAAACACTGAAACACCGCCGATCCCGCCGGATCACCCGGTTAACCCCACCGACAACTACACAAGCACAAAAGTTCAGGCCGAGGAAGTGATCCGCACCTGCGGGCTGCCGTGGACCATCTACCGCTTCGCCGCCGCGCAGTACCTGACGCTCAAAAAAGGCAGCTTCGGCCAGATGAAAATCATTCCGCCGGACAACCGCATCGAATTCGTCCACATCCTCGACATCGCGGACGCATTCATCAACTCGGTGGGCAACCCTGAAACAATCGAAAAAACGTTCATCCTAGCCGGCGGCCCGAAGTGCCAGATGCTCTACCGCGACGAGCTCAAACGCTCTTTCGACCTCCTCGGATTCCCGGTACCGAACTGGAAAAAATTCAACACCCAGCCGTTCAACCTCGACTGGTACGACACCGAAGAATCGCAGCGCGTCCTGAAATTCCAGAACCGCACGTTCGACGACTACCTGAAAGACTTCCGCGTGAGCCTCGGCTTCAAATACTACCCGATCCGCTACCTCGCCGGTCCGCTGATGCACATATTCGGAATACATCTGTAATTCAGAAAAATAGTAGCTGGTAGCTGGGGATTAGGGGAAAAACGAACCCCTCGCATCGTAAACAATCAATAAGCGAGAACACAGGGACTGGCTTATGCCGCAACAAAACGGCACGCCCGATGTGGTAATGATACAATTTGTTATCCGGATCGCCGTTACTTCTTGAATATGTCCATGATCGGAACCGGAGCCGTGCCGCCCACATAATAAGGCAGCGTGCCGTTCCATTTCTCGACCGCTAACTTTTCCACTTCGATTTTCCTTAGCTCCACAAGCTCCGCGGTCACTTCCAGCTTCTGTATTCTCAGCGCCTCCGCTTCCGCTTTCGCCTGCTCGACCTTCTGCTGGGCCTGTAGCTTGACGCTCTCGAGTTTCCTCTGCTCCGTGAGCACGTTCTGCTGTGCGACCACTTTTGCCTCGACCGCCTGCTTGAATGACTGCGTGAAATCGAAGTTGGTAATGCTCACCGTCTCCATCATTATCCCGTGGACGGCAAGCCGCTCGTGCAGCGAGTTCTCTATCGTTGTTTTTGTCTCCGAACGCATCGTCACCAACTGCTCAGCCGTGAACTTCGCGGTGGACGCTTTCACCGATTCCTGAATCGCAGGTTTGATAATCCGATCCTCGTAATCATGCCTCAACGACTGATATATCTTCCCCACCGCCTTCGGGTCGAGATAATAGTTCAGCGTTACCTGTGTCGAGACTTCCTGCAAGTCCTTCGATACCGCCGCCGAATCCGCATGGAACGCCGCAACCTGCACTGGCATCAGTTCCACACTGTCCGCAACCGGCGTGATAACATATATTCCCTCCGGCAGCACCCTTCCGGTAACGGCGCCGAACCGCAACACGACTCCACGGTAGCCGGCGGGCACGAACCCGACCGCCGGAAGTAAAACAGCCAGTACAATCAGTATCAACACTCCGACGATCAGCCCGCCCGCCGAAAATGAAATCCCTGCGCCGCCTTTCGCCTTCTTGTGCCTGATCGTCAGCAGCGCCGCAATCACAATAACCAAGATATACAAAGATACTTTGATGAGCGTCATCCGTCGGTTCCCCCTTATGTTTCCTTCCCCGGTAATCCTTTTCCAGCAATTATTCCATAATGCAATTCTCGTTTCAAGAGCAAGTATGTGTCAAAACGCGATATGCCTTTATTCCCCCCTTCTTTCCGCCTTCGATGGATGTTCGATATTCATTTTGTGCATTAAGCACGCGTCAGCGAGCGACCCCTCTTTTCCTTTGTGTCTTCGTGCCTTTGTGGTGATTTCTCAAAAACGCCTTCTTCATCACACAGCTACCGTATGCAATTTTCTTACGAGGTTGAACCTTGAACTAAAGGAAAGTAAAGTTATATTGTCAAAAACGGCGATGCGGCGGGCAGCCGGCTGCGGGCGGCTGCTGCGGGCAAGCGCCGGAATATCTACTGGCGGGGTGTGGGATGAAGATCACAAAACAAAACTTAGACCTGCTCGAAAAGAAGTACAAAGGATACATCAAAGGCACTGCCGTGAGCGAGTTCTTCAAGGAGTACGGCATACGATTCGCCGCGGGCCACTGGTGCGCGGGCGATTTCCTCGACCGGTTCGCCACAACGGGATACGCCTGTGAAGGCGAATGCGACTCCGGGATCGTTCCGCAGATGGAGCGCGTCGCTGTATCCGGCTGCGAGGGAATCGAGTTCCACGAACAAGTTTTCATCGACTCGAAATTCAAGAAGGATCCCGCAACTATCGGCCTCGTTAAGAAAAACCTCAAACGGCTGAAACTCACGCCGACAAACATGAATACGAACCTGTTCACGCATCCGCTCTGGAAGCTCGGCGGCATCACGAACCCCGATCCGAAGATACGGAAGGAAGCGCTGCGCGTCGCGCTGCAGGGCGTCGAGATCGCGGACGAGGTGGGCTGTTCGAGCGTCGCGCTGTGGCCGGGGTCGGACGGCTGGGATTACAACTTCGACTGCGATTACGGCGATCTGCTGAACCGCTTCATCGACGGCTGCATCGCCATGAATAAGAAGGCAAAATCGTACGGCCTGAAGTTCGGGGTCGAGGCGAAACTCTACGAGCCGCGCGAGGGCAACATGGTGATCTCGACGACGGCGAAAGCGATGCTCGTCGCGAAGGAAGTCAACCGCGTGTGCGGCGGCGCGAACATGGGCGTCGCGATCGACTACGGCCACGAGATGATGTGCGGCATCGAGCCGGCGGACATGCTCTTCACCGCCAAGCGGTTCGGGGTGCCGATCACCAACTTCCACGTCAACAACGCAAAGTATAAAAGCAACGACGAGGACCGCTGCGCGGGCACCGGCGACAACTGGGCGATGGTGGATTTCTGCTACGCGGCGATCATCACCGGCTACGGCGGCTGGTTCGGCGAGGACCAGTTCACGTACCGGCAGGACCCGGTCCGCGCGATGACGCTCTCCCGCGAGATGTTCGCGAACCTGATGAAGAAAGCGCTGATTATCTACAAGCGGCGTGACGCTCTGAACAAGGCGCGCGCGGGCGGCGATTCCTCGCTCGTCATCGATGTCGTAAAGGACGTTCTCATTTAAAGAAAAGCTTGGAACCACGGATGAACACGGATAAATATAAATCGCTCCCATGCTCCGCGTGGGAGCGTGTCCCCGGACGCTCTGCGTCCGAGGAACCGACGCGGAGCGTCGGCAAGCGGCGTTACCACGCGGAGCGTGGTAACGATTTCCGTAATTTCTCCGTGTCTCTGTGTTTAAATCTTTCATAATGACGGAAGGCAACTAATTTGGGCTCGCAATACTACGGATACACTGGAAAAATGCTGTACATCGATATGTCGTCTCTGACTTCCGAGGAGCGCGATACGCCGGAGTCGCTCGTGCGCGACTACATCGGAGGCCGCGGGATGGCGGCGCGGATGCTCTGCGATCTTGTCCCGGCGGGCTGCGACCCGCTCGGCGAGGACAACGCGATTATCATCGCAACGAGCGCGCCGACAGGCACGAACGCGCCGACCGCCGGACGCGGCCACATGGTTTTCAAATCGCCGCTCACGGGCACGATCGGCTCGTCGAACTCCGGCGGCGACTGGGCCGCGCATCTGAAGTCGGCGGGATACGACGCGCTCGTCATTCTCGGCCGCGCGAACAAGCCGACGCTCATCTCGATCGACGGCGCGGAGGACGGCGGACCGGCAAAAGTTACGTTCGAGGACGCGGGCGGCGTGTGGGGGCTCGACGTCCACAAAACGTCGGACACGATCCTCGGCTCGCCGGAGCGCAAGGGCTCGCGCGGGCTGTTCATCGGCCCGGCCGGCGAGCGGCTCGTCCGCATCGCGGCGGTGATGAACGAAAAGAACCGCGCGTACGGCCGCGGCGGCCCCGGCGCGGTCTTCGGCTCGAAAAACATCAAAGGCATAATCGCGCGCGGGTCGCGCAAGACAACCATTGCGGATAAAGAGACATTTGACGCCGGGCGCAACCACGCGCTTTACAAGCTGCGCGCATCGCCAAGCACGAAACGCATCATGCGCGAGCTCGGCACCGCCGGACTCGTCAACCTCATAAACTGGATCGACATGTTGCCAAGACGCAACTACTCATCGACCGTGCACGACCAGTCCGACCTCGACCGCATGTGCGGCGAGGCGATCGCGGACACCGTGCTCGAAAAAGCGGGCGGCTGCTACCGCTGCCCGATCATGTGCGCGCGCCACACGCGCACGCCGAACGGCCGCTCCGGCGAAGGCCCGGAGTACGAAACCGTCGTCCTGCTCGGCCCGGTGCTCGACATCTACGACCTGCCCCTCATAACCGAGATAAACTACCTCTGCAACGAGCTCGGCATGGACACCATCTCGCTCGGCGGCACGCTCGGCGCGGCGATGGAATGCGCGGAGCGCGGAATACTGCCGGACCTGCCGGGCGCGGATAAGTTGCGCTTCGGCAATATAGACGGACTGCTCGACGTCGTGAACAGCATCGCCACTCGCGAGGGCGTCGGCGACCTGCTCGCGGAGGGCTCCGCGCGCATGACCGCATCGCTCGGCGAACCCGGACTCGCGATGGCCGTCAAGGGCCTCGAAATGCCCGCGTACGACCCGCGCGCGTCCTACACTCAGGCGCTCGGCTACATGACGAGCCCCACCGGCGCGTGCCACCTCCGCGGCGGCTACGCGGTATCGCTCGCGTTCTTCGGCGGCAGCAAGGAAATCCCGCGCTTCTCCATCCGGCAAAGTCCGATGGCGGTCTTTAACGTGCAAAACGTCGGCATTATTCAGGACTCGTCCGGCATGTGCCGGTTCACGGGCTACGCGTTCGGGCTGGACGTCCTCGCACGGCTGCTCAGCGGCTCGTCCGGGTTCGATTTCTCGGTCGAGAAGCTCGAATTCATCGCCCGCAGGATCGCGACACTCGAACGGCTGTTCAACAACGCCGCCGGTTTCACCGAGGACGACGACACGTTGCCGCCGAGGTTCCAGACCGAACCGCTGCACACCGACGGTGCGGACCGCGTGATGTCGCCGGAGCTGATCCGCACCCTGCGCGAGGCGTACTACGAGATCAGCGGCTGGGACAAAGCCGGCCGCCCGAAACCGGAAACGATCGAGAAATTCGGCATCGCGCCGATAAAAGTTTAATTAATAGAAATTGACCGCGCGCAACACGCGCTTAAACGGAGTTGTCATAATGAAAACGCAAAGACCGCCGGAGGAAAAGACGCAGCAGATCGTCACGCTCTTCAAGGCCATCGGCGCCGCCGCGCTGAAGATCGACATCGAGGACTCGCACAGCGGCAACATCGCGACGAAATGGGTGGATGAAGACGGCACGATCCACATGGCGATCACCGCCACCGGCTCGCAAAAGGGCGACCTGAAAGACACCGACATCTGCTTCCCGGGGATCGACCGCACGACGTACGGGCACTACAAAGCGTCGTCCGAGACCGACATTCACGCGCAGATTCTTCTGCAGCCGGGCGTCGGCGGTTCTTTCCACGCACACACGAAACATGCCGTTATCGAGTCATTCGACGACAGGCCGAAGCCGCTCGAAACGCCCATCACGCCGTTGCGGCCGCTCGATCCGCTCGGATACCATCACATCGGCAAAGTGCCTGTGGAATGGTTCGCGGTGCCGAGCGGATCGCCTGAGATGGCGCGGCTCATTCCGGAGCACCTGTCGAAGAATATCGCGATGATAATCCACGCGCACGGCACGTTCAGCCGCGGGCAAAGCGTGCAGGAAGCATTCTACCGGGTCGCGCTCGTGGAAAACCTCGGCCGAGTGCTCTGGTTCCTGCGCATTCAGGGGCTGGACTCCGCCGCGATCGCGGACTACGCCTACCAGAATCCGGAGAAACACTTCCCGTTTGTACCGACTCTCTTCACGCCGGACCGCGACGGCGAATGCGACTTCAGCGACGAGCCGGACACGGTGGCGGAATTCCTCAAAACCGGCCGCCGCATCTTCGAGTCCAAGCTCTCGCCGTTCCACGCCGGCTCGCTCTCGCTCCGCGGAGCGAACACGCTGCTTTTCACGCCGAAAGCGTCGATGCCGACCGGTCTCCCCGGCCCGCTGTGGGAAAAGCCGCTCGAAAGCGATCCGAACGATGAGGCGGAACTCGCGTTTCACAAGAAGATTTATCAGAACAGCACATTCCAGTCGATCGCGCACACCTACCTCGCGGAGGCGGAGGCGGTCGCGTGGTCGGTGCATCCGAAATTCTCGCCGGACCCCGACCATCAGGGTCGCGACGAGGACAAATCGACGTACATAGTGCCGGTTGATGCGGAAGGCAGTTTCCTTTATTTGAAAATTCCGGTGCTGTCGCCGACAGCGAATTTCGAGGAGATTCTTCGCGCGCTCCACGACTACCACATGATAATCGTGCGCGGGCGCGGCGTGTTCGCGATCGGCGAACAGTCGCTCTCCGAAGTGCTCCACCGCGTGTCGCCGATCCGCGACATCTGCTATTACAGAATATGCGCGGCGATGCGAAAGCTGAACTTCCTCAACCTCGAACCGAAGAACGCGAGAAACTGGTGAGAAAAGCAGTAGCGAGGATAGAGTAGCGAGGGAAACAACAAAAACAAGAATATAGAATATAGGATGCAGAATATAGCAAAAGACAAAAATGCAACTGGCAACTGGTAGCTACAAATTAGGAAAAAACCGAGCCGCGAGCGCAAACAAGCGGTCGCGGTGAAGGATGAAACAACAAAACGAATAAAAGCAAAACAGGGACTGGCAACGCAGTTTTGTCGCGGTGCCTGTACAGTTTTAAGTAGTGAGAAATAATGAAACGAATAAGTTTTTTTGTTTTTTACTCGATGCTCGCTACTGAAAAAATATTGTCGGGGTGCTGAAAGGTGAAAAAATTAAGCAGTGTGATCGGCCCGCTTGTCGGCTTGATTATTATCGGCGCGTTTCTCGCGATCCGGACGGATACGTTTCTTACGGCGCCGAACCTGATGAACATCGTGCGTCAGGTGTCAGTCAACTCGATACTCGCGGCGGGAGCGACTATGGTGATCCTGCTCGGTGGCATCGACCTCTCCGTCGGTTCCGTGCTGGCTCTTGCGGGCGCGGTTGCAGCGTGGGCGCTGCTGAAATTCGGCATCCCGGCGGGAATAGCCGCCGGGCTTGTGGTGGGGCTCGCAGCGGGCGTTTTCAACGGCGTCATCATCTCCTACGGCCGCGTCGCGCCGTTCATCGTCACGCTCGGCTCGATGACGATCCTTCGCAGCCTCACTCTCGTTTTCACGGGCGGCAAACCGATCTCAAACTATCCCGAAGCATTCCTCAATATCGGCGAAGGCAGTGTGGCCGGAATCCCTGTCCCGGTGCTGATCGCGGCGGTCGTGCTTATCCTCATCCACTTTCTGCTGCGCACAACCCGATTCGGGCGCTACGTTTATGCGGCCGGCGGAAATGAGGAAGCAACCCACCTCTCCGGCATCAATGTTAAACTTTTGAAGACGATGGTTTATTCGATAGCGGGTATTCTTGCGGCAATCGGCGCGATTGTATTTATCGCGCGACTCGATTCGGCGCAGCCGCAGGCGGGGATGGGCTTCGAACTCGACGCAATCGCGGCGGTCGTCATCGGCGGCACATCGCTCTCCGGCGGCGCGGGCGGAATCCCCGGCACAATCCTCGGCGCACTAATCATGGGCGTTCTCCGCAACGGACTCAACCTGATGGAAGTCTCAGCGTTCTGGCAGCAGGCATTCATCGGCTCGGTTATCATAGTAGCCGTTCTCGCGGACCAATTACGCAAAAAAGGCCGCTGAAAGCAGCCTTTTTTGTTCAATTCATGCAGCAATCCATGCCGGATTTCTCCGGCGGATGCACAATTTATGCGACGTCTCTTTTTTCCTCGGAGTCGCGAAGCGATACACATATTTCTATCCTGTGCTCGCCAAGAAACATCGGAACCACAAGCGATTTGGAACAGTTAAGTAACGACAACTCGGAGCCGTCTATAACATAAGGCGGCGTAATTTCACTCATAAAACCTTCCTCCGATAAACCCGTCATCGCATTCGAGACCAAGATGTCGGTCAATTCCGCCACTGCGCTCTTCCCAAGCTCATCGAGCCCGTTATTCTCTCCGACCATCTTGACGGCGATGCTTTCCGCGCAAGCATTCGACATCGACATCACAACCTGTCCGTTCAGACGGCCGGTGACGCCGATTACCACAGCAAACTCTCCTGTTGTCCTGAATAATCTATTCTTTAAATAATACCGTCCTATGGTCGGTTTCTCGCCAACCATTTCCCCGAATATTTTCGTAATAGACTCGTTGAAGTAATTCAGCTGCTCGACCTTCATTTGCTGCCCCTCCCGTTTTTTTGCACGGAAAACTATCCGCAGGGTGTACAACTTTCCCGGCGTAACTTTTCCGGCTCCCTCTCTTTTTGTGCTTCCAACTGGTTAGACGTCGATTTTGGCTGTTTTCCGGTAATTTTTTTAAAATTATTTTTTGTTTGTGAAAAGCAACTCTGTACTTGCCCATTGTCAATTCAAGGCTCGCCGGACAGCAACACAATGCCGCATGGCAACAAATTTGTCCAAAACAGCATTTCTATAGTTGAATTTTGCTAATTGAAAACAAATTGTCGCTGCCGACGGCCTGTTAAGCCGCCGTTTCGGCAAGCGTGAGGTTAACTTCCAGAGTTCCCGCGCCCATGTTCAGAGGAATCACCACCGTTCGGGAATTTGGCGGCCCCGTGATCGCCATCCCCGAGCCGGTAAAAACATGCGGCGGGGTTATATCGCACGTGTAACCGGCCTCCGCAAGTCCGATAGTCGCATTCGCCGCGATCATATTCGACATCTCCGCCAATGCACTCTGTGCCACCTCATCGAACGCGTACACCTTCGGCTCCATCATCATCGCAGCCGCGATGTTCTTTGCGGATTCCTCGGAAAGCGTGATCACCATGTGCCCCGAAAGATGCCCCGTCACGCCCACAACCACCGCCACGTCATTCGATTCGTACGTAAGATGATCTCTCAAAAAAACCTTTCCCATCGCAGGTTTTTCAGAAATCGACTCCTCGACGATCTTGACCACGGACTTTATGAACGGATTGAGATATTCAACTTTCATCTGATGTGGCTCCAGAACAAAATCCGCGACAAAATCGCCAATTTGATACTTGTCAATGTAATATGTCCGGTAAGTACAACTGCATTATACACTCCGATCCGGGAATATACTAATTAGTAATGAGAAAAATTTCAAATTTGTTTTATTCACAATGATTAACATCACATACAAATTAAGCTTAATAATACAAAATTACTTAGTTGTGCTAAAATAAAGTAAAGATTTAAACTTTTCTGGATATTTAATTTTTTGAATGTAAGGACAATATTCAAAATCCAAAAAAATCGGTGGTGGAACCATCATGAGATCATTCCGAAGACTAATTATACCCGCCTTTATTGCGGGAATTTTAATTGTTCATGCGGGGGCTTTGTTCGGCGCCACTCCACAACTAATAAACTATCAAGGTTACCTGAAACAGAGCGGCAAGCCGGTCGATGGCAACCTGAGCATGGAATTTGCCTTGTACAATGCACTGACAGGCGGTTCGCAGCTCTGCACCAGCGGCACGCAGACAATCACTGTGACCAAAGGCCGCTTCAACTTTCAGATCGGTTCCGCCGGCTGCGACCTCTCGACTATCGACTGGAATGCAAACTCCGTTTATCTCGAAATCATTGTTAATGCTTATACCCTTTCCCCCCGCGAACAAATTATTGCGAGCGGGTACTCTCTTTCGTCAGACAAACTCGACGGACTCGACTCGACCGCGTTCCTGAAAACAACCGGAGGCAGCCTTACCGGCGCGCTCGGCGTGGCGGGCGCTGTCTCGGCTTCCGGAACAATCAGCACCACTACAACAAGCAGCTTCAACGCACCCGCAAGCGGATACTTCAATTTCGGCGCCCTCCTCGGAACAACCGGTTATGGTTTCCGAGACAACGCAGGCGTGCTCGAATACAAGGACAGCTCCGGAAGCTGGATAGCTTTCAATACACTAGGGGCTGCAGGCAGCTACTTAGTCACAACGGGCGGCACGATGACGGGGCAGATTACTTCGACGGTCGCCACCGGCACCGCCCCGTTCGTGATTACATCCGGCACGAAGATCACAAACCTCAACGCCGACACGCTCGACGGGATCGACTCGTCGGCATTCGCAACCGCCACTCACACTCACACTGGTTACATGGCTTCGACTACCGATAACTGGGTTAACACAACCGGCGACACCATGACCGGACAACTCACTTCGACGGTTGCCACAGGCACAGCCCCGTTCGTTATCACGTCCGGCACTAAAGTCACCAACCTCAACGCCGACACACTCGACGGGATCGACTCGTCGGCATTCGCAACCGCCACTCACACTCACACCGGCTACATGGCTTCGACTACCGACAACTGGGTCAACACAACCGGCGACACAATGACCGGTCAACTCACTTCGACGGTTGCCACCGGCACAGCCCCGTTCGTGATTACGTCCGGCACTAAAGTCACCAACCTCAACGCCGACACACTCGACGGGATCGACT
>CAYPEK010000005.1:67079-92660 GCA_964409645.1 uncultured bacterium
CGTCCGGCACTAAAGTCACCAACCTCAACGCCGACACACTCGACGGGATCGACTCATTGGCATTCGCAACCGCCACTCACACGCACACCGGTTACATGGCTTCGACTACCGACAACTGGGTTAACACAACGGGCGACACAATGACCGGGCCGCTTCTTGTTAACTTCAACACGGCGACAGCTTCTGTCCAAATTAATAATAGCTCGGGCGGTAACGCTCTATACATAAACGCGACGGGCAATACGGTCGCAACATCATCGTTATACGTTTACACGGACAACACAAACGGCGGCAGTTACGCGATCCTCGGAAGCCATGCCGGAAACGGTTCCGGAATATATGGAACAGCAGCAGGAACGGGATATGGCATATACGGTTCAAGTTCAAACGGGGGCGCGGGAGTAGCCGGATATTTCGTCAATAACAACGCAGCAAACACGGGCATCGCTGTGACCGCGTTAAACATAAGCAACAGCACAGGAGAGGCGGGATATTTCGCCATAACGGACGCCGCCAACACAGCCGCCGCATTGTCGGGTATCACAAGCGGCACATCTATCACAAGCTACGGCGTTTACGGTTCCGCCGACGGCAGCGGCAAGGGCGTCATCGGCGTCAACAACAGCACCGGCTACGCGATATACGGCCGCAACGACGGCTCCGGCCCCGCGGGCATGTTTCTCAACAACAACGTGGGAAGCACCGCGCCGCCTCTGCTGGCAAGCACCACCGGAACCGGTAACCTGATGAACCTCCAGAAGAACGGCAGCACCTTGTTTTTCGTTGACAACGCCGGCACCGCGTGGGCAAGCGGAACAGCAGTCACCACAAGTGGATACATGAATTTCGGCGCGACAGCCGGAACGACAGGCTACGGGCTACGCGACAACGCCGGATCGATTGAGTACAAGGACGGGTCGGGCTCATGGATCGCGTTCAGCTCGCTCGGCGGAGCGGGCTCTGTCGCAAAGACCGGCGACACGATGAGCGGCGCGCTGGGCATTACTAACAGCGGCGCGACCGCTTCGCTATATGTTTACCAGACAGGCACGACAAACGAAGCGGCACATTTTGAAGTTGCCAATGTGGGAAGCACAAACGCGGCAGTAACCGCGAAAACTAACGGCTCCGGACAACTATTTTACGGGAACACAACAGGCACAGGCAATCTGCTGCAACTGCAAAACGGCGGCACCGATACGACAGTCGTGGACAACAACGGAACCCTTACACTATCGCGGATTTCAGGCAACGCGGTGTTAAACCTTAAAGCAACTGTCGGCAATAACATGTCGGCGATAACATTCCTGTCCCCCGGCGCCGCATCTTTATGGACAATACACAACGACATATTCGCGGTGGGCGGCCAGACATTTTCAATCAAGGACGAGATTGCAGTCGCGGAAAGGCTCATGATCGACTCAACCGGGCGCATCGGAATCGGCACTGCATCGCCATTGTGGCAGCTCGATGTGAACGGCACGGTTTCGGCGACAGGAACGATCATACCAACAAATGGTTACATGAACTTCGGCTCTACATCCGGCACCAGCGGCTACGGCTTCCGCGACAATGGCGGAACACTCGAATATAAAAACGACAGCGGCTCGTGGGCGGCATTCACCAGCGGAGGCGGCTCTTACGTCGCCAAGACTGGCGACACGATGACAGGCGGACTGATAGTCAGCTTCGACACTGCTACAAATTCGGTGGAGATAACAAACACCACCTCGGGGAAAGCACTCTACGCGAACAACACAAGCGCAGGCGCCGGGTTCGGCATATTCGGCGGCCAGAGCGGAGCCGGATACGGCATATACGGATCAAACTCTTCATCCGGAACGGGCGTACGAGCATATAATTCGAGCAGCGGATACGGACTCTACTCGGAAGCGGCGGACACGGGCATCGCGGCATACATCACCAATTCATTCAGCTCAAACACCAACGCGCCTCTTATAGTCAACACTCAAGGAACAGGCAGATTGTTCGAAGCTCGCCTAAACAGCTCGGTACTCTTCGATGTCGACAACAGCGGTGTAGCGTGGGCAAGCGGAACTGTGGTTCAGGCGAGCGGCTATATGAACTTCGGGACGACATCGGGCACGGCAGGCTACGGAATAAGAGACAACGGCGGCGCGATCCAGTTCAAAAACGACGGCGGTTCGTGGGTGAACGTCCCCAACGGAACCGGATACGTACTGAAATCAGGCGATGAGATGACCGGCGCGCTCGGGCTGACCAACAGCGGCGCGACGGCGACTATCTATGCATATCAAACCGGCACAACAAACCAAGCGGCGTATTTCGGCGTGGACAATTCCTCCAGCACTTCGGATGCGGTTTACATCACATCCAACTCGAACTCGCTCGGCCTCGGGCTCTTTGTTTACCATTCCGGCTCGAACGGCGGCGCGGCACGCATCGAATCGACCGCCGGCATGAACGCTCAGGACGTTCTGTACCTGAAATCCAACTCCAACACAGGCGGGAACACGCTCGACGCCGTACACTCCGGTTCGTCAGGAGTAGCCGGCATCTTCCAATCGACCAACATGGCCAACGCAACAAACACATTATACGTAACGACCAACTCCACGGACGGAGGCCTCAACGGTCGCGGCCTCTCCGTGCTGCACATAGGCACGGGCGGCAACGCCGCACGCATCATCAACAATAACACGAACGTAGCGACCGATACGGTGTACGTCCGGACGGGCTCGAACACCAATGGTGCTAACGGTATTCATGTCGTACACACCGGCACCGGCACCAGCAACGGTATCCTCGTCGATAACGACAATACCGGCGGCTACGCGGGCGAGTTCATCAACTCGAATAACGTAACAAATTATGCGGCTCTCCACGCGCACACAAGCGGCTTGGGCAACGCCGCGTACTTCTCGACCATGCTCGGCGCCAACTCAGCTCCGACCGTCTATATAACCAGCAACTCAACGATGATGGACAGCGGACTGCTCGGCGGGAATCACACGGGCGCCGGCTCAATTATGGACTTCGCGGTGAGCGGCAGCCGCGTGTTCTACGTCGGTAACAACGCCGTGATGTACGCAACGGGCGCGGTTGTGATGCCGAACGGCTACATGAATTTCGGCGGCGAGTACGGCAGCGGCGGCTACGGCGTCCGCGACAACGCAGGCACACTGGAATACAAAAATTCAGGCGGGAGCTGGGCGTCATTCTCCACAGGTTCTTTTGTTGCGAAAACTGGCGACACAATGAGCGGCCCTCTCTTTATCAATTACAACACCGCCACCGCAACTCTGCACGTTAATAACAACAGCCCGGGCAACGTCGCTTATTTCAGCCAGTCGGGAATAAACTCGGCGACCGCCGCAGTATATATGAATTCCGAGAATTCCGATCCGAGCGGATACACGTTAAAGGTAAGTCAGACGGGATTGGCCGCCGCCGCGTTGTTCTCTAACGACTACAACGCTCTCGCGACTTCGGCCGTGACCATATCGTCCGGCAGCGGAATGCCCGGAAACAGAACTCTGCACGTTATCAACAAAGGCACTGAAGGAACCGCGCTACTCGTTAACGGATCGAGTTCGATCGAGACGACATTGAGCGTGCGCGGCAACGGTATGGCCGTCAACAACGCAACCGCCTCAGTCTATATGGAAAATTACAATCAAAATCAGGCATCATACCTGCTTCACGCGCGAACCTACGGCGAGGGCGCGTCCGCGTTTTTCGAAAACGCGAACCAAAATACGTCAACGGCAACTGTAGTGATCTCGTCCGACGGCGACTGGAACGATAACGCATCGCTGAGAATAGTTCATTTCGGCAACAGAGGGAAAGCAATCGACGCAACAGCAAAGACTTCGATAAATACACCGTTCAGATTCATCGGACAAGGAATCGGCGTGTCGAACGCTACGGCGTCCGTATATATGCTGGGCGCCAATCAGCACGAAGGGAGCAGCGTTCTCCACGTCGAGAACAAAGGCATGGGCTCGGCGGCGGTGTTTGAAAACACTGAAACGGGATCGAACGCGTCGGCAACCGTGAGGATCGCCACGTACTATAACAACTTCACCGACACAAACAACGTCGGCCTCCAGATCGACGTGAACGGGAGCAACGGAAAGGGGTTGCTCGTTGACACCACGACGTCAAACGGCCCCCTCGCCTCCTTCATGTCGAACGGCACGAACAATTACGCCACGGACGTGGTGCGAATCGTTGACTACCGGACGAGCCCGCTCGCGGCGGGCATACATTCCACCGCCATGAGGACAGGTTCAGCAGCGGTGTTCGAGTCGGCGAACTCGGTTTCCGCAACAGCCACGGTGCGCATCGTAACAGGGTCAATAAACTACGGCCGCGGGCTCCTTGTGGAACACTCCGGCCAGTACGGAAATGCGCTCGACGTCAGAAGTTCGACATCCGAGAGTACACTCGCCACTTTCAGCTACGCTCCCGGCAGCGCGGTCGCAACGGCGGCGATTTACATCGAAAACACGAACAGCAGCTCGGGAAGCAAAGGCCTTCACGTTCTCAACAAAGGCAACGGAGGCGCGGCGGCAATGTTCGAAACGTCCGGCAACAATCCCGCTACGGCCACGGTGCTGATCAGAAACAGGGCCAACCAGTTGGAATCCACCGCGTTCAGGGTGGAACAGTACGGAATGCAGGCAGCCACCGCTCTCTTCCAGTCCTATTACACGTCCAACGCGACTCCAACGATCATGGTCGAGAACGAGGGCTTCGGCGACTTCATGGTGTTCAGAAAGGCCGCAACGCCGAAATTCTACGTGGACATAAACGGAAATGTTTATGCCAGCGGAACAATCAACGGGCTCGGAACCAGCGGCTCGTATGTCAATAAAACCGGCGATGCTATGACCGGCCCGCTATATGTCGGGTTCGACACAGCGACCGAAACGGTGACAATCGTCAACCACGGCGCGGGCACCGCACTGAGCATCGATACGACCGGGAATACGACCGCAGCCCGGGCATTGTCGCTGACAACCGACAACACAAATGGAGGAAGCTACGGAATATACAGCGAGACAACAGGGTTTGGCTCTCCGGGCTACTTCTATGTCAATAATGCCGCGAACAACAAAGACGCTGTTGCCGGATACTCTCAAGGAGTGGGCAACTCGGTGGCGGGATATGCCACCGCAGGCGGCCGCGCGGGCTATTTTGAGAACGCTTACTCCTCAAGCTCCTACCCGGCGGTGGCCATAACGACAAATTCCGACGTCGGAAACGCATACGGACTATCCGTTACAAACACAGGAACAGGCTCGGATGCGGCACATTTCTATATCAGTAATGCATCCAATAACTATTCTGCTCTGTCGGCAATGACGAACGGCGGAGGCAACGCGGGAAGTTTCGAGATTTCAAACGTTGCAAATATATCGCCGGCTCTAACCGTGACGACGAGCGGCACCGGCAACGGCGCCAATTTCTCCGTATCAAACAACACAAGCAGCGCCTCATCCGTTTTTGCAACCACAGTAGGGTCAGGCAATGCCAGCTACTTTACGATTACTAACAGCGGAAACGCCAACGCCGCGGTCCATGCGGACACTGACGGCACAGGCGCCGCGGTTTACGGACTTAACACGGGAACGGGCAGCGCAGGTAACTTCCAGATTTCGAACAACGTCAACACCAACCCGGCGCTGATGGCAACCACGAGCGGAACGGGAAACGCGGTTTATGCAACAACAAGCGGGTCCGGCACAGTAGGTTATTTTGAGAATACCACCAATACAAATGCAAGTCCGGCTATCGACGTGGTTACAAACACCAGCATCGCAACAGGATACGGCATCAGGTCTATAACTTCCGGTATGAGCTCCGCGGGATATTTCAAAACAACCAGCGGAACTAATGCAAATCCCGCCCTGACAGCCGAGACAGCAGGCTCCGGAGCGGCGCTATTGGGATACACGACGGGGAGCGGCATAGGCGTGATCGGGCAGACGATCGGAACCTCATACGCCGGATACTTCAGCATCACTAATAATTCGAGTGAAGCCTCCACCCTTCTTGCAACGACGAACGGCGTAGGCGCTGCAATTAAAAGCCTGACGACAGGAACGGGTTTCGCCGGTAATTTCGTCGTCAGCAACACGTCCAGTGCAACAGACTCGGTTTATATCTTGACAGATTCCAACACCGCTGGCGGGCACGGGCTAAGAGTCACACACAAAGGAACGGGCGACGCCGCCGCGCTAATCGAAATCAATAATGTCAGCAACTCAAACGCGATCATATTCGGGAACACAACCGGCACGGGAAATCTGCTACAGCTCCAGAAGGGTGCTTCGAACAAGTTCATCGTGGACAACAACGGCGGCGTCTCTCACGGCTGCTCGGCCGGCTGGATCGACGGCGGCGGCTTCTGCATCAATTCAACATTCGTGGGAGCTTCTCTCTTAGGCGCGGCAAGCGACTGCGCGTCTCAGGAAGCAACAGTGTGCTCGGCGGGCATGTTTGTTCACGCGTGTGCGAACGGACTCGTCACCCCTTCGACAGGCACGAATTTTCTTGTCGATTCAGTCACCGCCACCGGCGTTTCCGTGATATCGACAACCGCGACTCCTTGCACGGACGCCTCGCTATCCTCAACGTCCATCGCTTTTAACACTACGGCCTTTTACTATTGTTGTAGGGTGAAATAATTTAGTTGCTTAGCGGCTTCGAGCGCGGTTTTGCAAATCGCCTAAGCGCCAACATAATAAGCATTGCCAGCGCCACCGGGATCAGGCACACAATACCTGTCCTCAGCGCCGTTCTCTCCGCGATGAAACCCACCGCCGGCGGGATGAGCGTGCCGCCCAGTCCGCCGGTTGCGAACATCATCCCCGTCGCCGCTCCGAAGTATTTCTTATATTCGTCCGCGCTCACCGATATCAGCAGCGGCACCTGTGCAGATATGCACAACCCCGTAAAAAACGCGCCCGCATAAACCTCCGACGGAACCCGCGCCAGCGCCACTCCCGCAAGCCCCAGCGCCGAGCCGCCCACATAGAACCACAGAAGCCGCCGCGCCCCCACGCGCACCGACAGAAAACTGCTCGCGAGCCGCCCCGTCAGCAGGCCGCCCCAGAACATACTCCCCGCCACCGCCGCCGGACGGATGCCCGCGCCGATGTCCGTCCGCACAAACGAAAACAGCCACGCATTCATGCTCATCTCGCATCCGATGCTGCCGAACATCACCAGCGCGAGCAGCATGAAGCCGACATTCCTCAACAAGCCGAGCGACGCCGCCGTCCCGGGCCCTTTCTTCCGTTCCGCCGCCGGATACCGGATCGCAAGAAACACAACCAGCGACACAAAAATCAACGCGCACGCCACGAGATACGACACGCGATAATCGCAATGCCGCTCCAACAAACCGCCCGCGAGCATCGGGCCGGACACCGCGCCGACCCCGAACGACATGTGAAGCAGGCTCAGATACCGCGGCGACTTGTCGCCGTTCACCTGTGGAATAATCGAGTTCGTCCCGACGTCGATCATTCCGAGTCCGAGTCCGATCACTATGAACGCCGGCGGCGCCACCGCCCACAAATGCGTCGTCCCGGCAACCGCGAGGCCCGCCGTCAGTATCGCCGTTCCCGCAGTCATCACGCGCCCCGCGCCGTACGCGTTCACCGCGAAACCGAAGAAAAAAGTTGCGAATGTGCCGCCCAAAAGGCACGTGAACAGCAGTCCGAGCGTGCCCAGCGACACGCCATACGCGCGCCCCATCGCGGGGAGATTCGGCCCCACGATCGCCAGCACCACGCCGGTGCCGAAATACGAAAACATCGACGCCGCGTTGATCGCAGTCCTGCTGTATTTTTTCTCTTCAGCCATAATTACCCGCCGCCCTTCACGGCGAACGATATTGTAAATTTGCGGGGATTTTATTTCAAACCTATTTAATTATCAGTTGCAACCCGATGCTGTGTACTCGACCCTGTAGAGCTGTGCGCCGTCTTTGTTGCTGAAGCGCCACACAAGCTCCTTGTCCGAATACGCACGCACGCGAAGCCCGGGTCCAGCCGCTCCGGCGCCGCCGGGCACTGGAACCACTATTTTGCCGAACCGCGACTTCGCATCCGCAGCCTCCGTCCCGGTGTCCGGCCCAAACGCCTCTTCTTTCTCCATGTACACCGCCGTCACGAAATCGCAGAACACAGGCACGAACGCCGTGTCACGGTCCCATTCAAAAGCCGTTTCCTCTCCGCCTTCGCAGTGATTGGAAAACTCAACCTTTTCCGCCAACCGCTCCCGGAGCCATGCCTGCACTCCCTTGTACGCGGTTGTGAAGATGCCGATCTTGTCAGCGCACAGCCGCGCGAGTTGCAGGCTGCCGTAACTCCCGGTGACGAGATTCTGTATGTCGTCCGACTCCAGAGCAAACCGCTTGAAGAGACTATCGGCAATTTCCCGCGCGCCGGCCGCGTCCCCTGCGACAAGTCTGAATACGCTTTCGCGGCCCGCCGCCTTGCATATATCCCCGAGCCTGTTTTTATACATATCGATGTAGTGCGTATTTGCGAACGGGGGGAATGAATCGAGGAGCTTATTGAGTTTTTCGGCGTATTCGGCACGTCCGGAATAGAACGAAGCGAGCGCGAGCGCCGCGCCCGCGCTGCCGGGATGCGCCGCATAGTTGCTTTCAAGCAATTGCTCCGCCTCGGCCACTCTGCCCTGCCCCGCCAGCAGTTCCGCCAGCTTGTCCCCCGCGTAGTAGAAACCCGGCGCGGTCCGGAGCGCTTCCCTGAACAGCGCCTCACGCTCCGCGGCGGGCGAGCCCGTCTTTTCGAGCTTCATGCTCTTCCACATCAGACACGCCGCGGGTGCGATTTCCTCCGCGCCGCCGACGTCCGGCATCCCGAATTCAAGATAGGCGCTTTTCGGCTCGGGGTACTCCTTCACCGCAGTCACCGCTTCCGGCACAGCGGCCGCACAGTCGCCGAAAAAACTCTCGGCGAAGAAAAATATATAGTGCGCATTGGCATATTTCATGCCGAGTTTCACCGTTTCGTCGTAGTGCCGCGCGGCGGCTTCGCGGTCACCACGGATGAACTTCTCCACGAACCAGAGCAGCAAGTGCGGCTCGCCCGCGCCGGGGTCAACCTTCAATGCCCGCCGCGACTCTTTCTCCACAGTCAGTATCGCCGCCATATCGCCGCGCATGTATTTCGCGGCGGCCAGCATGGCCTCCGCCAGATGGTTCCACTCGTTGTCGGGCCCCTTCTCAAGCGCGGTGCGGATCAGCTCCCGCGTGCGCTCCGGAGTACCCGAGTACAGCGGATCGATGAGGCCCATCGCCTCCATGAAAGCAAGTCCGCTGTAGCTGAGAGAATGATTTGGATTTTCGGATATGTTCTTTTCGAGTTCCTGCATTCCGGGGATGGACGCGCCCATGAAATAGATCGTCATCGCGTGCGCGAAAGCGGCGTCGGCATCCTCCGAGGCGGCTCGCGCCGCAACACCGGTCATGCAGACAATCAACAAGCAAAATATTGCCGCCGGACGATTCATTGGACCTCCGGTTTCTTAGGCGCGAGGCATTTGAGAACCATGTCCGGGTTGTCCGTCTGCACGGCATCGGCTCCGATGCTGATTTGCTTTTTGACACCCGAGCAGTTGTCCGCGCTCGTCTGGATGTCGATAAAAGTCTTCATTCCAAGTTTGTGCGCGAGCGCGGCCACCTCCGGATTGAAAGATTCCACATTCGATGCCATCGCGTCGAGTTTGAGCTTCGAGCTCTCGACCGATCTCAGAATCAGTTCGGAGTCGCATTCCGTCATCACCATGAAGCGCGGGTCGATTTTCCTTATCGCGCGCAGCTCTTCCGAGCCGCCGTAGATAAGCGTCGTTTCAATCGCGCCAGCTTTGATTATCGCATCCGCGAGGGCCTCCGGCGTGGCGTCCTTCCAGTCGAGATAGGTGTTGATCCTGCCGTTGGCGGCGGCGTAATATTCCTCGATCGTCGGAACGCGCGTGCCTTTGAATTTCTGCCTGAACTTGTACCCCGCGTCGAGTTTTTTGATCTCTTCGAGAGTGAGGTCTTTTATCAGGCCCTTGCCGTCCGTCGTGCCGTCCACGCTTTCGTTGTGCATGAGCACGAGTCGCCCGTCCTTCGTTGTGCGCACGTCGATCTCGACGAAATCGAGGCCCATTTTGATCGCCTTTTCAGTTGCGGGGATGGTGTTCTGTGGAGCAAACTTGCTCACGCCGCGGTGCGCCACTATCAGCACCGGCCTTCCGTCCTTGGGCGTAAAAATCGCCGACTCCCGCGCGGATGTCAGAATGCCGGACAGCAACAGCGCCGCCGCGGCCGCCGCGCATACAGGCCTTGCGATCCGTATTTTCTTCAACGCTCCAAAGACGTATTTCATATCATCCTCCGTGGCGCGCCTCAAATACCTTGAGCGGCCGCGCCGTTATTATCGCCTATTTATCACAACTTCGTAAACCGTCACCGGCCCCGAGCGAAACCTCTGAACGAGAACGCCGTCGATCGAAAACTTGAACTTCTGGCCTCCCATCGCAATCACGTGCGTGACTTTGTATTTCTTCAGCACCTTCTTGGCAATATCGACATCTTCCGTCGCGAATAACACTCTCATGTCCGTGATCCGCTCTTTGAAATCATCGGGGAATTTCCAGCTCGACCAGTCGGCTTCGAGTACCGTCCTGCGGCCGCCGAAAAGGTTCTCTGCGGTACGGACATGCCGGTTCGAAATAACCACCGAATCGAGCGGCGTTTTTTCGCGCAGCCACTCCCAAGCCTCTATCCGGCTCCGCCTCACGTGAAAATTATACGACCCTCGCGGCTTCATGGCTTTGTACGTCGATAACCCCACGGAAAGCACGCACAAAACGATTACAACAGCCGCCACTGCCTTGCGCGCCCCCCCTTTCAGAACACCCGACGCATTTATGCGGTCAACTATGATCCTCAAACCGCATATCGCCGGGATCACACTGCTTGTGTACACGAAAGTGGGAAGGTTTTTCGGGATGTTCAGATAATAGTCGCCGGACGTCACAAACAAATACGCAAAAACTATCGTTAAATACAGGAACAGAGAAAAAACTTTGATGTGATCTCTGAAGAAATTTTTCAGATTAGAAGCGTAGAAAACCAACGCGGGTGGAATAATCACGCCGCAATTATTGAGAAGTGGAAACACCGAGGCGGACATGACCCACAACACAGGTTTCGGCAGCTTGTTCAGCAGCCTTAGCCCCGGTTCTGCGAAACAGAAGTATTTCAGATAAAGATAATTTGCGTATGCGCCGAATTGAAGTTTGACTCCGTTTGCTTCGGGCATGTATTGGGAAAGAATCGCAAATCCGACTATGAAGCAAGCCAACCCCGAAACAATACAGGCGAACGCCGCCTTCCTGTCCTCGGAACGCAACAGGCTGATGCATGCCGTCGCCATCAGAGACGGAAAAGCAAGCATCATGAAGTTAGCTTTGAAAAGCAAAAGCGAGCCTGCTAATAACCCCGCTGCGATCCAAGACGGCTTTTTGTCGCCATCCGTTCGCGCGAGAAAAAGATAAAAAATCGAATACAGAATCGGCATCGACACCGTCACCGGAAAATCCATATTCATTTCAAAAACATAATAAATGCTTGGGTTCGACAGGCGCAGGAATCGTATGACATCATATGGAATGAGCCCCATGAAGAAAAGGAGGATGAAGCCTATGTAGCTGTATTCCTTTCTTCCGCCCAGCCGCCGGCACAGACAGAGAAGCATGATTGCGCCGAGCGCTTTGTTGAACGCCGGGTGATAGAGATGAAACACATTCATGACGTCCGCATGAGCGTAATTGGCCGCCATCCACGACAGGAAACTACCCATGAAATGGTACTGGAACATCGGCTTGCCCGCCATGAGCGGATACTGCTCGAAAGGAATGTGCCGGAAAGCCTCGTAGATCATTCCCATGTGGAAATTGTTGTCGGACATGAACTGGTGATAGAGGACATCGCCTACAACTTTGTTCGTCAGATAACAGCCGTTGATTATGTCTCGGTACATCAGCAGAGTCACAAGCAGGCACGCAACCGTATCGAGTTCCGTCCATATCCCCGCAAAGTTTCTCTTCCATCGCCCGGTCCAGTCGCCGCGCCGGGTGACCCCGTCCAAAAGCAAGAAAACGAACAATACGCTCGAAAGAACCGGGAAAAGCCATTTCACGGATGTGCAGTTAATCAGGTAACAAACGTATGCGGATATGACATATCCGATCGTCATCGTAAATGCGAAACGATCGTAAACAGTCTCGCCGGGTCTGTCGAATTTCAGTCTTATAATCCTGAAAAATATGTATCCGAACGGATATACAAAAAAAGCTTTGAACGCCGCGAACTTCATCAGGTTGGAGGCATGCAGCGTCACTCCGTTGCTTTTGTAGAAGCAATAAACGCGGACTGCCGCTGCAATGAAAAGCAGCAGCGCCGCGATTTTCAACACCGGCTCGATTTTTTTTATCGCGCTTTTCTTTTCCAGTGGCCGACCACCCGCGGTACGCGCTCCGGTCTATATCAGCGAAGCGGTTAACGGTTTCGAATCTGCGATTAATTCTCACAACTATAAAACGCCGCGTCAATGCAGGAATTGAAATATTGCCGCCGCTTCCGAACCGGATTTTATCCACTGCATCCCCTCGCGGCGGCAATGACTCCACACTTTAAACTCTCAGGGCTTTGCTTTAATGTCTTTTTATTTAAAATTATAAGTGTAAGACTTGCCCGCATGTCGGTTCGCGGGCCTGCGGCTTTTGGGGGTGGCGACTCATGACGAACAAGAAACAATTCGTGGTATTCATAACAGGATGCTCGACAGGAATCGGCCGGGCGCTCGCGGAAGAGTTCATTGAACTCGGCCATAGGGTGGTCGCGACAGCGAGGAAACCGGAGGCGATCGGCGACCTGCAGTCGGAAGGCGCGACAGTTCTAAGCCTCGATGTGACAAACGGCGAATCGATCTCGAACGCGGTCGCCGAAGCGGAGCGGATCGAAGGCCGTATCGACATCCTCATTAACAACGCGGGATTCGGACTGATGGGACCGCTCGCCGAACTGAAAATAGAAGACTTACGCAGACAATATGAGACTAACGTTGTGGGACCGATCTCTCTCGTTAAAGCGGTTATTCCGGGCATGATAGCACGGGGCGAAGGCCGCATCGCTAATATCGGCAGCGTGTCGGGAATACTCGCGACACCGTTTGCGGGCGCGTACTGCTCGTCGAAGTTCGCGATCGGCGCGTTGTCGGACGTCCTCCGGGTGGAACTCGCTCCGTTCGGTATCCACGTCACGCTGGTGCAGCCGGGCGCGATCGAATCGAAATTCGGCGAGACGGCGCTCAAAACAACGGAAAGCGTACTGAGCGAAGGCTCGATCTACGCGCCGGTGAACGACAAAATCGCGGAGCGGGCAATGGAGGGCCAGCAAGGCGCTATGCCGGCGAAGGCGTTCGCGCGGCGTGTGGCGGCGGCGCTAACTAAATCCGCGCCGCCCCCGATCGTACGCGCGGGCAAGAATTCGACGATGATGCCGATCATGAAAAGAGTACTCCCGCAGTCCGCTATAGATTCGATCCTCACAAAGAGGTTCGGCCTCGGAGCGCTGCGGCGCGGAAAATGAACATCCGTTGCTGACAAAATAAGTCTATTGTGATATCAAATGCTGAGAAAACGGTTTCTTAGTGTGCCTGTGCAGCCACAAATAATGCTTCAATGAAGGAAATGGAAAATGGGCGGTAATCTCATCGTATTCAAACCGGAGCACACCACGGGCGCGGAGGGCGAGCGCTGGACTGCGGTGTCCGCGGACAGCGGGCTGATCGAAAAGACAGGCAACCCGCGGGAAATGAGCGAATGGCTCGCCGCCGCAGCCGCTCGCGGCGACGTTGTTGCCGAAGAGCACATCGGCGGCGCGCTTCTCCCGGCGATGACGGAGGGCCACAACCACACGCTCGTGTACTCGACGTTCGAAATGCTGAACGCCGCGAGTATGCTCGGCTGCAAGGACAAGGAAGACGCGCTCAAGCGGCTTAAATCTGCTGCGGCGCGGATCAAGGAGCCGGGCCGGCCGGCGTTCGCGGTGGCGCTAGACACGTCGAAAGTGCCCGACCTCACACGCGCGGACATCGACGAAGCGCTTGGCGGCGCGCCGGCATTCGTTCTGGACATATCGCTGCACAGCGGGATCGTTTCCTCCGCGATGGCGGCGCGCGTATCGGCGGCGGCGGCCGCGTTCAACAGGCCGCTCGCAGGCGAACTCAAGGACAACGGTTTCGTCTCTGAAGAGTACACGATGCGTGCGCTTGAAGTCGTCGAGTCGGACCAGCCTCAGGAGAAAATCTCGGCCGCGATCGAGCGCAAACTCGCATCGTATTTCGAGAAAGGCGTCACCACGGCGCACGACCTGATGCCCGCGACAACCAACCAATTCATCGCCGCGTTACGACTCCGTAAAAAATGGAAGGAAGAGAAGCCGTTCGGCTTTCCGATAACGAAATTCTACCTGAATAAGTTTCAAATCATGGACGTACTGTCGCGAATCGGCGACCTCGAATCGGAGGGGCTGATGTCGCGGGAAGAAATGCGCGGCCTCATCGGCATAAAGATGTTCGCGGACGGCGCGTTCGGCGCGCACACGGCGAAAGTGGCCACCCCGTACGCGGACACAGGCGGAACGGGAATGTTCTTCACGACCGCCGAAGAGATGCGTGCCGACATAAAGTGGGCGCTCGAAACGGGACTGCAACATGCGGCGATGCACGCGATCGGCGACGCGGGAATCGGTCTGGCAATCGAGGGCGCGCGTGCGTGGGCGGAACTCGCTCCGAAATTCGGCGCGGGGATGAATTTCCGCATCGAACATTTCCAGATGCCCCTGCCTGTCGCGCCGACGATCGAGGCGGCGAAAGCCGCCGGCGCGTGGCTTTGCATGCAGCCGAACTTCCTGCTCGATTACAATTATGCCGACCGGCTCGGAGACCGCGTTAAAGAAATGTGCCCGCATGAGGCCGTTGCCGCGTCCGGCATTCCGCTTTTCTTCGGCACGGACGGTATGCCGGACAGCATGCTGTTCGGGATATGGCTCGCGACACACGCCGCGCATCCGCCGCAGAGAATGTCACCCGATGCGTGCATCGAGGCCGCCTGTGCGGAAGCGGCGCGATTCGAGGGAGTCCGTCGCGGAAGGATTGCGGATGGCTTTGCCGCCGACCTCATTCTCGCGGACGCGAAACTGATCGGCGAACTCGATACACCAACAGAGCCGGACGGCTCGATGAGCATGATGAAGATGTTCGAACTCGAGGGCCACATCAAAAAGGTCTTCAAGGACGGCTCTCAGGTGTACCCGAAAAAGAAACCCGCCGCGAAATGACAGGGTTTTGAACCGGGCCGTAAAACGGGTATAATCTAAATATGATTCATCTTGGATTCAAAACATTCGGGCTGCTGTCGGTACTGGCATTCTCGGCGCTGTTCGGGATAATTCTCGCGCTGAAATCCACTCCGCCCTCATACGTGGTGCGACCGGAGGTGCGCGACTACCTCTACCCCACCGCGCGCGAACACCTCAAAAGCAAGTTCGATTATTTCATAAGAGACATCACAACAGGAAAGAAAGTGGAAAAGTTCGATATCAGCGAACTCGAACTGAATGCCTATCTTTATTATTTTATGAACGATGTGCTGCTTGTAGGCGGCGAGCCGCTGTTCCGCGATCCGTATCTGACTGTGAAAGACAACAAACTGGTGCTCCGCATGGATGTACCCATGCGCCACGCAATAGTGCTTTTCAGCAACGGTATCAGCAAAACAAAACTAGATCAGAGCATCAAGGATCTCGCCGAGAAGAAACGCGCGAAAACCACATCGGAAAACAGTGGATTCACCCTCGCGATTACGTTCGTGTTCAGCTTTCACTGGGTCAAAGATCACCCGTACTTTTACCTCGAACGTGTTTACGCCGGGGTTCTCCCGATCCCGATTTCGGTTTTCCTCTCGGATTATCAGGACCAGATCAACACGATCCTCTGGGAAACATTTAATAAGGTGTTCGCTTTTTTTCCGGCGTATGTACGCGGGATGACCGTAAAAGATAAGGGTATTTCCGTGAAGACGGAAGCAAAGATGACCGATTTCGTCGCGCTGACGAGGCGGATGGACCAGTTCAATAAAGCAAATCCGGTACTCGCGAAAGCGCTCGAAAAACAGAACTGCCTCTACGGATGCACGCCTGAGGAAAAAGCGGAGATGGACAAGTTTTTCAGTAAGGCCGCCGGGAAGGACGCAAACGATATGACTCCGGCTAAACTGATGAAAATGAAAATGATGCTGTCCAAAATGAATCGGCGCGAAAAAGACATCCGGCAGCGCAATAAAGTCGAAATGCTGAAAAACGGGCAAGGCGCGGAGCCAGTCCCCGATGCGATAATCTACCCTGAACAAACATGGTGATGTAAGTCTTGCCCACGCCGTTTCAATTTCCGCCCCTCCGAACCTCATATCACTCCCATTTTTTGCTTGAACCGGCGGCGTTTTACTGCTATCTTCTTATCACATCTTTGTTGTGGCATTGAAAGTGAAACTACGGTATTCGGACAGGCCGAGGTGAAGATGAAAGCGACCATGAAAGAAACGTTCCTCAAGATCGCGTTGGTTTTTCTGTTGTCAATCAGCATTCGTGCGGCCGCGCAGGATGCATCTGCGGCGGAAGCCCCTGCCGCGGCGGCCCCCGCGGCGGCGGAACAGGCGCCCGCGCTGAACATTCCGGCGGTCGTCCCGCCGTTCGATTTCAAGGACATCTACGGCCGCGTCGTTAAGGCGGACGACCTTAAAGGTTGGATCGTGGTCTATGTTTTCGGCAACGATAAAAACGCCGACACCGGCGTTGACTGGATCAAAAAAATCACATACGGTCACCCGAACGTCAAAGGCGTTCTCTACGTCATTGTCGCGGACGCGAGTAAGTTCGACAAAATCATGTACCCTCTCGTGAAGCGCGTCGTCAAAGAGGAGTATCACAAGAAGATCATCGAGATCAAAAAAGAATTCACCGAGAAAAACATCCCCATCGATTACGCGGTCGAGGATCGCTACATGATGACGCTCGACATCAAAGGCGATGTTTTCAAGCTGTTCGGAGTCTGGGACGACCGCAAGAACAACCAAATCGTGATTGTGGACGGCGACCGCAACGTGGTCGCGCACTTCTCAGCGTTTTCGGACGAGGTCAACACCGCGTTCGGAAAAACGATAGATGAGCGCGAGGCGAAAAGCTCCTACAAAATGGTCACGCACAAGAGGAAAA
Source organism: uncultured bacterium (assembly GCA_964409645.1). Classification (GTDB taxonomy): domain Bacteria; phylum UBP15; class UBA6099; order UBA6099; family UBA6099; genus CAYPEK01. The sequence goes on from CAYPEK010000005.1 coordinate 84,430, forward strand.
AGAACATGGCAAAGCGCGCGCTTTATATGGGTGCCGCCGTCGGGCTTCTCTATCTCATTTTTTGAAATACTTTATAGTGACACTTTAAGTTTTTTCCCGAAGTTTTATGTAGAATTAATTACTGATAGATTACTTTGTGACGCCTATGGTTAATTTGTATTTATAACGTGAGTTATCATTATAAATACAAGCGTTATAAAGACTACGTGAGGAAAAAATGAAAAAAGAGGCGCATGTTAAATGCCTGATATGCGGAACCCCGCATCATCAGCATGATCTTATTTCGGCGAAAGTCGTGAGGCCTTCTATTTCGGAGCTGATAAAAGAAAAATATCCCGATTGGTCGGACGACTGTTTCATTTGCCGTAAAGACTTGGACAATTTCCGTTCGGATTATGTCGTCAGCGTGATAAAAACAGAAAAAGGAGCGCTGTCCGATCTCGAAAAGCAGGTCGTCAAAAGCTTTGAAGAACAGGAACTTCTGACAAAAAACATCAATACGGAATTCGAAGGCCAGTTGACCATCGGGCAAAAGATAGCAGATAAAGTCGCGGACTTCGGCGGTAGTTGGAGCTTTATCATAACTTTCGGCTCGGTCATACTCGTTTGGGTAATTATAAATTCCGTCCTGTTGATTAAAAAACCATTCGATCCGTATCCTTTTATTCTGCTCAATCTCCTCTTATCCTGTATTGCCGCATTTCAGGCGCCCGTCATCATGATGAGTCAGAACAGGCAGGAGTCAAAAGACCGCCTCCGCGCGCAGAACGATTACAGTATCAACCTGAAATCCGAACTTGAGATAAGACATTTGAACGAGAAAATAGACTTCCTCCTGACAAACCAGTGGCAGCGCCTTCTCGAAATACAACAGATTCAGATCGAATTGATTCGGGAACACCTTGAAAGCGAAAAAAACGATAATGCCTAATATTCGCACTTTTACAAAAATATCTTTCTTCATTATCGCTTGTTTTGTGTCGCTTACATGCACACAAGTTCTTGCATCCCCGCCTTCATGGCCCGAAGTGAAAACGGAAGCGAAACCGTGGACACGCTGGTGGTGGTTCGCGAGCGCGGTGAACGAAAAAGAGCTCGACACTCTCCTTAAAACATACTCCGACGCCGGACTGGGCGGCGTCGAAATCACGCCCATCTACGGCGTATCCGGTCTCGAAAAGAAATACATCGACTTCCTTTCGCCGGCGTGGATGTCGATGCTCACGCACACGGTCGAATCCGGCCGCGGGCTCGGAATCGGCGTCGATATGGCGACCGGCACCGGCTGGCCTTTCGGTGGCCCCAACGTAACACCGGAAATCGCATCGAAGAAAATCTCGCAAAAGAAATTTGAACTGAAGGCGGGCGAAAGCCTGTCCGAGGATTTCTCGCCGGGCGTCCCGGTGGCGGCTGTTGCCGTTTCGCAAACCGGAAAACGGGTCGCGGTCGAAATCGCGAAAGGCAACAACTCACTGCGCTGGACCGCGCCCGAAGGCGACTGGGCAGTTTACGCTCTCGTGCAGTGGAACACGATGCAGAAGGTGAAACGCGCCGCGCCCGGCGGCGAGGGACTCGTTCTCGATCACTTCTCGCGCGCCGCTCTCGACACGTATCTCGAACGTTTCACAGCCGCGTTCAAATCGTCCGGCGCGCCTGTTGTGAGGTCGTTCTTCGACGACTCGTTCGAGGTGTACGGCGCAAACTGGACAGACGATTTCCTTAAGGAGTTCAAGCGGCGGCGCGGCTACAACCTCGCGGATTTTCTGCCGGAGTTTTCCGGCGACGGCGACCCCGACAAGGTCGCGCGCGTGAAATACGACTTTCGCGAGACGCTCTCCGAGCTGCTCCTCGAACGGTTCGCCGTCCCGTGGACCGCATGGAGCCACAAGATGGGCGCGATCACGCGCTATCAGGCGCACGGTTCACCGGGCAATCTGCTCGACCTCTACGCCGCCGCCGATATTCCCGAAACGGAGACATTCGGCCCGAGCCTGTTCGACATTCCCGGCCTCACTTACGAATCGAACGAGAAGAAAGACAAACCCGATCCGCTCATGTTCAGGTTCGCGGCGTCGCCCGCGCACGTAACAGGCAAAAAACTCGTTTCGTCCGAGTCGTGTACGTGGCTCGGCGAGCATTTCAAAGTGCCGCTCTCGGTCGTCAAACCGGAACTCGACCAGCTTTTCGTCTCCGGAATCAACCACGTTGTTTATCAGGGCACCGCTTACTCGCCGCCGGACGCGCGCTGGCCCGGCTGGCAGTTTTACGCCGCGGTCGAGTTCAGCCCGCAGAACACAATCTGGCGCGACCTATCCGCGACGAACGCATACATCGCTCGCGTGCAATCATTCCTTCAAGCCGGAAAACCTGACAACGACGTCCTGCTCTACTGGCCGGTCCATGACGAGTGGCAGTCGCCGGACGGACTCGAAAAGCTCCTCACCGTCCATGCAGCAGCGGAGTGGTTGCGCAATAGCGAATTCGGAAAGATCGCCGAAACACTTCTGAAAAGCGGCTACACGTTTGATTACATTTCCGACAAACAGATAAAATCGCTCGCAGTCCGCGGCGGCGCCCTCGCCTCAGGCGGCACGGAATGGAAAACCGTCGTCGTCCCACGCTGCAAATTCATGCCCGTCGAAACGATGGATGCGCTTGCCAAACTCGCACGCTCGGGCGCAACCGTTGCGTTCATCGGCGACGTGCCGCGCGATGTCCCCGGACTCGCGAACCGCGTCTCCCGCCGCGCAGGGCTCAGAAAAATTCTGAGCAAAGCGAGCATCCCTACGACAGCTCCGAAGCAGTTAAAATCGTTCAAAGTCGGAAAAGGATTCTTCATTATCGGTAGCGGCATTAAAGAAATCGCGCTCAAAACCGGCCTGCGACGGGAACTCATAGCAGACACCGGACTTTCATTCATCAGGCGCAAACTCTCCGGCGGCGAAGTTTATTTCATAACAAATCTTGGGCCGAAAGCAATCGACGACTATTTCAAGTTCGGAACTAAGTTCAGAGATGCGGCCATCTTCGACCCGATGAACGGCGACATCGGCGCGGCGGCGATCAGAAAGACAGGTGCGGCGAGGGCCGTTCGCCTGCAGATACCGTCCGGCGGCTCGGTCATACTCAAAACTTACGATTCAGCCGCCTCGGGCGCGAAACCTTGGCGCTATGTGTCAACCACCGGCGAGCCGTTCGAGATCACCGGCACGTGGGAAGTGAAATTTATCGACGGTGGCCCGAAACTTCCCGAGGACGCAAAAATCGACAAGCTTGTCTCGTGGACAGAGTTCGGAGGCGCGGCCGCGAAGTACTTCTCCGGCACTGCGGAATATTCGATCACATTCAACATGCCTGATGCGACACCGGACAGTTGGCTGCTTGACCTCGGCCGGGTTGCGGAGAGCGCCCGCGTGCGCCTGAACGGCGCCGACCTCGGCACACTTTGGGCGGTTCCCTTTCGTATCGACACTCGCGGACTGTTGCGAAAAAAGGACAACCGGCTCGTGATCGAAGTTACAAACCTTGCAGCGAACCGCATCATTCAGATGGACAAAAAAGGAACACCGTGGAAAATATTTCGCGACGCCAACATCCTCGACATGAACTACAAGCCGCTCAACGCCGCCACATGGAAGCCGCTCGAATCCGGCCTCATCGGCTCGGCGCGGCTGATACCGATAAATCCTTAGTTTTATTTTGATGCGAAACAATTATTTTACTGATAGATAATCAACTAACGACTTTTTTTCTAAAATACTCATCTTCATCCCATCGTATGGGATTCGTTTCAATGTAATTCCAAATATTTTTATAACCTTTTTCGCTCCTGATTATGTGATCGTAATATCCGCGTTCCCAAAATCTTTTATTAAACCGTTTCCACCTATTATTATTTACGTTGCGCATATATTCATTAGTCGTCATGGTTTTGAACCATCGTACCACATCGCCCAATGTAGGGGCGGCCCTGTGTGGCCGCCCGATGATACGGCATGTTTCGATTAAGAGCGGCCACGCAGGGCCGCCCCTACAGAGTTTTTGCGATTCACTATAGACATAATGTTAAGATGTTCATTTTTAATATGTATGCATCTTTCTCATCTTCTCAAATCCTCTATTACTTTATGGCCGGCTTTAAAACAATAATTCCACTTTTTATTTTGTTTTTTTTCTTCAATTCATCCGCCCGAAATATAAAATATCCGGCATTGCAGGCTGAGGGAAAGGCGTGAGTGGATATGACGGGGAAGAAAGCATTTTTTGCAGCGGCGGTCGCGGTATTTTCGATGGCGTTGGTGCTTCTGTTCGGAGAGGCAAAAGCAGCCGTGCCGGAGAAAAACATCATTCTAATATCGTGGGACGGCACGCAGAGAAATCATCTTATGGAATTGCTCGACGCCGGTAGTCTGCCCGGCATCGCCATGCTCCATGCATCCGGGAAACTGATTCCTGTCACTGTCACCGGCCACCATACGGACACGATCGCCGGACACTCGCAGATGCTGACCGGCTACAACCCAAGCGTGACCGGCTGTTTCGGCGACGGCAGATACGCACCCGTGCCGGAAGGCCTCTCGATTTTCGAGCGTCTCGAAAACGGTCTCGGCGGCGACAACATTCTCACTATCATGCTGACAAGCAAAACACACCATCTCGGGTCGATGCCGGAGGGCGAATACGCGGACTCGCCGGGCGACAAGCCGAAGAAATATCCGGCGGAGCCGTGGCTGAACGCACGCCCACATGTTGACGTTTGGCAAGGCGACAAAGTGCGCACGGCGGACGAGGTGGGCGCGATCGCATTCGACGACCTGCAAAAATACGCGGACAAAAGATTTTTCATGTTCATCCACTTCAGCGAGCCCGATAAGAACGGCCACGCATACGGCGAAAACTCGGAGCAGTACAACAGCGCGATAATAACAATCGATTCGTGGCTGGTTAAGATTATCAATGAACTTAAGCGGCTCGGGCTCGACGGCAGTACGCTGGTTTATGTCACGGCCGACCACGGGTTCGACGAAGACCAGCGCCAGCACACAGTCGCGGACAAAATCTTCCTCGCGACCAACGACACCGGAATTACCGCTAAATCGGGCAGGCAGATGGACATCGTCCCTACGCTCTTGAAACGCGAGGGAATCGACCCGTCCGCGCTCTCGCCGAAGCTGCCGGGCAAGCCGCTTTTCTGAGTGTTTCCGGCACACAGATAATCACTCCAAATCTAAATATAAATTCTTGCTCCCGCAGCCTCGTTTTGTTCTATAATATCAGCGACCGGGGCGCGTTTCGCCCCAATATTCCGAGAGGACTGCTGCGATGTTAACACGCTTCGAAGTTTTCATAAGGCCGGACTTGGTCGATGCCGCCGGCGAAGGGCTCATCAAGGACATCGAAGACCTGAACATAAAAGGCGCGAAGGACGCACGCATCATCCGCGTCACCGAAATCGAGGGCGACATCAGCAAAAAGGACGCAAAACGGATCGCCTCCGAACTGCTCGCGGATCCGGTTTCGCAGAGATACGTGATCGGCCGTGTGAGCGGCGACATGACGAAGGGCGCATACGTGATCGAAGTGCATTTCAACCACGGCGTGACGGACGCGGTGGCGGAATCGACGCTAAAGGGCATCGGCGATATGGGCATACAAGGCGCCGTCGGCGCGAAGACAGCCACGAAGGTCGTCCTGCGCGGAAAACTCTCCGCCGATCAGGTGGACACGATAAGCAAGAAACTGCTCGCGAACGCAGTCATTCAGTCGTATTCGATAGAGAAAAAATGAGGGCGGCGCGGGCGCTGCCTGTTTGCCGTTCAGCAACGCGAGGGTCGGGCGCCGACCTTCCCCCGCTAAAAATTCGATATAAGGAAAACCGTTATGGCCTCAAAGAAAAGCGGAAAGAAACCTGTTAAGAAAATATCGCGGCCGAAAGTGGTGACTGTTGACCTGCTCGGCGCTTCCGACGAACAGCTCGTCAAAATAAGCACCGACCGGCTTCTCTCGCTCAACCTCGCGGAGATGAAGAAGGTCGCCGCCTACTTCCGCAAAAAAGGACGCAACCCGAAAGACGCCGAACTCGAGTGCATCGCACAGACTTGGAGCGAGCACTGCAAGCACAAGGTGTTCAACGGCATAATCGACTACACGGAGAACGGCCGCAGGGAACGGATTGACAACCTGTTTAAGCAGACGATCCGCAAAGCGACTGCCGACGTACGCGAGAAACGCGGCAAAAACGACTTCTGCGTCTCCGTGTTCACGGACAACGCGGGCGTCATCGAGTTTGACGACAACTTCCACTTCGCGTTCAAGGTCGAGACGCACAATCATCCGTCCGCGCTCGACCCGTACGGCGGAGCAAACACCGGCATCGGCGGCGTCATCCGCGACCCGATGGGCACATGCCTCGGCGCAACGCCGATCTTCAACACCGACGTATTCTGCTTCGCGCAGCCGGATTTCCCGCACGACAAGTTGCCGAAAGGCGTCCTCCACCCGAAACGCATCTACAAGGGCGTCGTCGCCGGCGTGCGCGACTACGGCAACCGCATGGGCATTCCCACGATCAACGGATCGCTCCACTTCGACGACCGCTACCTCGGCAACCCGCTCGTTTACTGCGGCACCGGCGGCCTGATCCCGGTGGACCGCGTTCACAAGAAGGCGAAGGCGGGCGACCTGATCGTCGCCGTCGGCGGCAAAACCGGGCGCGACGGCATCCACGGCGCAACCTTCTCGTCGCTCGAACTCGACACCGGCTCCGAAGTCACGTCGAGCGGCGCGGTGCAGATCGGCAACCCGATCGTCGAGAAGAAGACGCTCGACATCATCATTCAGGCGCGCGCCCTGCTCCTCTACGACTGCATCACCGACTGCGGCGCGGGGGGCTTCTCTTCCGCCGTCGGCGAAATGGGCAAAGACATCGGCGCCGAAGTTCATCTCGAACGCGCACCGCTAAAATACGGCGGCCTCGCGCCGTGGGAAATTCTTCTCTCCGAAGCGCAGGAGCGCATGGTGCTCTCCATCCCGCCGCAGAACCTCACGCAGTTCCTTGAACTCTGCCGCCGCGAGGATGTCGAAGCCACGATCATCGGAAAATTCACGAACACGAAACGCTTCGTCGTGAAGTACGACGGGGAACTCGTGGCCGACCTCGATATGAACTTCCTGCATGGCGGCGTGCCGCGCTATCCGCGGCCTGCCGTGTGGAACACGAAAAAGAATCCGGAACCGAAATCGGCGGAGCCCACAAACCTCAATCGCGCGCTCGAAATGGTTCTCTCCAGCTTCAACGTCGCGAGCAAACAGTGGATCGTGCGTCAGTACGACCATGAGGTTCAGGGCGCGAGCGCGCTAAAGCCGTTCATCGGCGAAAGCGACGACGGCCCCGGCGACGCGGCGGTTGTGTCGCCTGTGTTCGGTTCGCCGCGCGGCATCTCGGTGTCGAACGGAATTGCGGTGCGGTACGGAGACATCGACACGTACTGGATGGCCGCGAGCGCAATCGACGAAGCGATGCGCAACGCGGTGGCGGTCGGCGCCGACCCGACGAAGATCGCAATTCTCGACAACTTCTGCTGGGGCAACCCGGACAAACCGGACCGACTCGGCGACCTCGTCCGCGCGTCACGCGCATGCTACGACATCGCTGTCGCATACGGCACTCCGTTCATCTCCGGCAAGGACAGTTTCTACAACGAGTTCGCGGACGAAAGCGGCGAGCAGATCGCGATCCCGCCGACGCTGCTCATCTCGGCTGTCGGCATAATCGACAACGTCGCGAAACTCGTTTCGATGGATTTCAAACGCGCGGGCAACCCGGTGTACGTCATCGGCAAAACGCTCGACGAACTCGGCGGCTCGCAGTATTACCAGTCGCTCGGATTCATCGGCAATAAGGTGCCGAAACTCGATCCGAAGATGTCGATGAAGACATTCAAGGCGATGCACAAGGCGATCACGAAAGGTTTCGTGCGCGCGTGCCACGACGCGAGCGACGGCGGGCTCGGCGTCGCCTTTGCGGAATCCGCATTCTCTGGCGGGCTCGGCGCGGAGATCGACTCGCGTCTTATCCCGGCGGCCGGCGTGAAGCGCACGGACCACCTGCTCTTCTCTGAATCGAATTCTCGTTTCGTGGTCGAAGTGGACGCTGCGAAGGAAAAGGATTTCGTCACATTATTCAAAGGTATCCCGTGCAAAAAGGTCGGCACGGTTACTAAAAAGAAACA
>CAYPEK010000006.1:0-82206 GCA_964409645.1 uncultured bacterium
CGCCGCCGAACAGCGCGTGCACGTCCACCTGCGACGCCACCACGTTCGACAGCAATTCATCCGCACCGCGCAGCACCGCCGCCGATGTCTCGTCACATGAAGTCTCTATCCCAAGCGTCAGAAAATCACTCATCGCCCTCTTCTCCGGCGTTCATAGTCTTTATCCCGGCCCACGGCTCGATCACCGCCTCGAACAGCCGCCCCCACGGGAAATACGCGTCGCGTATGACTCCGCTCTCCGTGAATGCGTAATCCTGAAGCGTTTCGCCGAACACCTTTATCCGTTTGTCCCTGAGGCGTCGCCATAGGAACGATCTGAACTTCGTCGTTATCTTGAATCTCAGGTCGTGCTCCGTCTTCGCCGGGTCCGGCAGCGCCATCGGCGAATCCGTCGCCACCGCGAGTTCGCCCCGCACCTGCGCCGCGTACAGACAGTCGTTGACTACGCGCTCCAACAGCAGATTCAGCAGCGCCGTTCCGCGGTACAAATTCATAGGGAACACGCCCCGCGGCTTTCTCCTTAGCGCAACCTCGGCCACAATCGTCTGCGCGATGACCGTCCCCGACGTGTTAGCCGCCGTGTTCCAGCCCGCGTATGCCGCGAGGCCGAACAGCAGCCCCTCATCCGCGAGCGCACCGACAAGCGCCGGAGACGAGCCGTTGGCGTGCAGCGCATCAGCAAACCCTACCGCGCGCCCCGCCGCGACGTGCTTCGCAACCGCCGCCGTCAGTTTCGCAGGCGGCGCCGGATCCGTCGTCACCGTACCGTTCACCTGATCGAGAAACCAGTCTTCCTGTTTTTTCGCTATGTACGGCACGATCACCGCGTCCGCGCCGTCCGCCTTTTTCACAACTCTGCCACCCGCCGACTTTATCTGAAGTTCGAGCGTTTTTCCGTACGGTTCGGGCTCGTACTTCGGCACAATAGAACCGATCGGCGCACCCGCCGCATCGATATACACTGACGATTCCGGTGAAATCGTTCCGGCGATGTGGCGCGCCACAAGAAGCATCGAAAGCTCGTCCGCGCCCGTCTGCACCGACACGCGGCCACCACCCGATTTTCCTGCATACGCCCTCAACTTCTTTATTTCGTCGCCGTACGGATTTCCCTCGGCGGTGTCCTCCTTGCCGAGAATGAGAAAGTCGAACACTCCCTCGCCCGCCCAGCGGATCATCTTGCGGTTGATCTCAAAATTACGCGTCCTGAGCGGCGACCCCTTCTCCGCCGCGCCCTTCATTTCGTTTTGCCATTTGGCAAATGACTCCGCGTCCGTCACCGTTCCCGCGTCGCGCAGGATCACGTTGAACGCGTAAACCTTCATCTCCGGGAACCGCGCCTTGATCTCCCGCAGGGGCAGCAGCCCCATCAGCGCCTCCTCCGGCGAGGTGTCCGGCTTGCGCGAAGCAACCAGCCCGCCGTACGCGAGCATGTCGGCCGAGACGACGAGCGCGCCGCGCCCAAGGTGCTTGTCGAGCCACTTCCGCAGGCGCGGCCTGTCCGCCGAGCGCCGCAGGTCGCCGAGCAATTCCATCGGCGGAAGAATCAGTTCGAAGCCGCCGAGCGCGGCGAGCTGTTCCGGCATCCGCGTGTTCGGCGGCCGGCTGTCCAGCGGGATCAGTATTATGCGGTTGCTCATTTTTTCTTCTCTTCCGGTTTCGGGTTGCCGAACATCGTTAATGCAAACAGAGCGAACCCGGCCACGATGAAGATGTCCGCAACGTTATATGTCGGCCAGTGATATGACCTGTAATACATCTCGATGAAGTCGTACACGCCGCCGAGCCTGAAGCGGTCTATCTGGTTTCCGAACGCGCCGCCAAGCATCATACCGAGACCCGCCGCGCTCCACATCCTGCCCTTTGTCTCTTCCTTTAAATAAAAGAACAGTATGAACACCGCCGCCGCGATCGGCAGAAAAATCAGCCACGCCCGGATGCCCTGAAACATCCCGAACGCAACCCCCTGATTGAATGAGTTGACAATCGACAAGGCGCCGCGGATCAGCACGATCTCGCCCCCGTCATGCGCGTCCATCATCCCGCGCACCGCGAATTTCGACAACTGGTCGAGTGCGACGGCGGCCACGCATATCGCCACCGCAAGTATCTTGTCGCCGTGCTTTTTCATCCGTGTCAGCCTCCAACCAGCCGTATAAACAAAAACCGCGGCTTTCTCCTGCCGCGGTTTACTTTCATTACCGTCGAATTCATAAGCGGTTTCAACCGGCGGACCTTATTTCCCTATAGTCGTTTCCGCTATGTACGAATTGTATCCCTTCTCCTGCAGCTCGCCCGCGAACTTCTCCGCGTTTGCCCTGTCCTTGAACGCGCCCGCCTGCACGCGGTATCTCGTCTGGCCCTGATAGTCGTTCTGTTTTATATAAACGTCTATCTTATATTGATCTACGAGCATCTTCTTCATCTTCTCGGCATTCTCCCGCGATGTGAAATTGCCGAGCTGCAAAACATATACCGTGTTTTCCTTCGCCGGAGCCGTCTGTGTCTTTTCGGGCGTCTTCGGCTTTTCAGGCTCCTTCTTTTCTTCTTTTTTAACCGTCGTTGCCGGCTTCGAAGGCTCCGCTTTTACCACGGTCTTCTTTTCTTCCGCCGGCTTGGTCTCCGTCTTCGGTTTTTCCTTCACCGGCTCCTTTTCGGCCTTCTTCTCAACCGTCTTCTCGACCGTTCTTTCCACTTGTGCAGTAGTGCGAGTCTCCGATTTCGGTTCCGGTTTCTTCGCAACTGTTTTCGCCGCGTCGGGCAGCGTTTCTTCGGCCTTCTTTTCTTCCTTTTGCCGCTCCACCTTTTCTATCGTAACGCCCGTCTTTTCGGGCTCGGCCTTCTTTTCCTTTTTCGATATCGTGCCGCCGGATTCTTCTTCGGTCAGGCCCGATCCGTAACCATCTTTGCTCCGCGATTCTCCTTCGTGTTCCTTAACAAGCGCGCCTGTTTCTTCGAGAGCGTTCGCGCTCGTCCCCGCGGACGACGTTACCTCCGTCTTTTTCCCGCCGAGTCCCGCGCTGATCCGCGGAACCACGAGTTTTGATATCAGAAGCGACGCCACGGTTACCAGAACGAGTCCGACAACGATCTTCACCCAGAAGTAGTCGCGGCCGCCTCCGCCCTGAACTTCTCCCGGTTCATTCATATCCTGTCTTGCCATCAGTCATCTCCGATCACGCCTGCGGGCGCAATTCTGGAAAAATGCACGTAAATACACGTTTCCTGCTTTTATATTAATGTCCTATCAAATTATAAAAAATTTCCGGCCGATAGTCTTTAACACATCTTAATACATTCGAACAGGGGCGAACGCAATACGTCACTTTCGTAATTTTATGCTCGTGTGTAGGAGCACGTTGCGCGTGCCCCGTTCACATCTATATCACTTCGCGGCCGTAACCGTATAGACAACCGTGAAACCGAGAAAATCGGCCGAGTGAGAAAAATCACCCGCGGGCGCGTCGCCCATGCTCATGCTTTCGATCCCGAGCGCGGCGGGCATGAACTCGCAGGCCGCCTCGAGGGTGGCCACAGCGCCGCCGCCGTCACTCGCCTTGATCGTCGCGGCCACACGCGCCTTTTGAATGCCCTTTTCCTTGATGAGCCCTTTGACCGCTTCCCTTCCGGCGACGGCATTCCGCATGAAATCCCGGAGGAAGCCGCCGTCCGCGGGCTCGGCGCCCAGAAGCTGCATCCGGTCGCGCAGCTTTTTCAGGCTGTCCTGCCACTCCGCGAGCTTCGCCTTTTCCTTCTCGACGATCGCGGGCGGCGCTTTCGCGGCGAACTTCTCGTCCGCGAGCTTGTCCTCGGACTTATTTATATCGAGAATCAACTGAATTTCTTTCTTCCTCAACCGTCCGATTTCTTCTTCCGACTTCTCCACCTCGAACGGCACGAATATCTCCACCCCGGCGGCGAGCGCGGACATTGCCTGCGTGCCCTCCGCGAGCGGCTTGTCTATCGTCGCGCTCTCAACACCCGCGAGATCGGTCAGGAACTCCATGCCCGCTTCGAGCGCGGCCGCCTTCTCCTTGTCGCCGTGTGTCAACAGCGTCACCGCCACCTTCTTCGACGGCGCGACCTTCAGCGCGGCGCGCACATCGCGCACCCCGCGCACTATCTCCTGTATGAAACCGACACCATCAACCGCCTTCGCATCCGCCGCCCAGTCGAACTTCGGATATCCCGCCGTAAGGATGGAGCCTTCCACGCCCGGAAGCACGCTCCAAATCTCTTCCGTGATGAACGGGATGAACGGGTGCAGCAGGACGAGGACGCCGCGCAGGATGTGGTGAAGGATAGTTTTCGCCGTCTCCGCCTCTCCGGCCGCGTTTTCCCGGATCGGCCGCTTCACGAGCTCGATGTACCAGTCGCAGAAATCGTGCCAGAGGAAGCTATAGACACGTTGGACGGTCTCGTTCAGGTCATACCCGTCCATGAGTTTTCGGGAGTCCGATACAACGGTTGAGAAACGGGTCAGAATCCAGCGATCCCGGACGCTCAACACCGCTGGATCAAGGTCTTCGAGGCGTTTCGCCGGCGCGTCCGGCGCCATCATTAGGATGAACCGCGCTGTGTTCCAGAGTTTATTGCAGAAATTGCGGCCGATCAGGAACCGCTCCGCGGAAACGTTCACGTCCTGCCCGAGCGAGCCGACGTAGAGGAACGTGAACCGCATCGCGTCCGCGCCGTACTCCTTTATAATTTCGAGCGGGTCGATGACATTCCCGATGCTCTTCGACATCTTGCGGCCCTTTTCGTCGCGGACGAGCCCGTGGATGAACACGTCACGGAACGGGACGTCTTTCCCGAACTTCAGGCCGAAGAACATCATCCTCGCGACCCAGAAGAAAATGATGTCGAACCCGGTGACGAGCACCGAGGTCGGGTAGTAGAGTTCGAGGTCCTGCGTTTTTTTCGGCCAGCCGAGAGTCGAGAGCGGCCAGAGCGCGGAGCTGAACCAAGTGTCGAGCACGTCGTTCTGAATTTTAAAATCCGCCGATCCGCAACTCGGGCATTTGTCCGGCGTTTCGATGAAGCTGTCGCGGTGGCCGCACGCGGCGCAGTCCCACACCGGTATGCTGTGGCCCCACCAGAGCTGGCGCGAGATGCACCAATCGCGGATGTTTTCGAGCCAGTCGAGATAGATCGCCGCCCAGCGTTCCGGCACGAACCGCGTCCGGCCGTCCTTCACCGCGTCGATGGCGGGCTTCGCGAGCTCTTCCATCCTCACAAACCACTGCAAGCTCAGGTACGGCTCGACCGCGCTGCGGCAGCGCGAGCAGAAACCGACCGAATGCGTATAAGGGACCTGTTCGATGAACAGCCCGGCGGCCTTGAGGTCTTCAACGATCTTCTTCCGCGCCTCGAACCTGTCCATCCCCGCGTAAGGTTTGTAGTCGGCGGTGATGTGGCCGTCCTCGGTGAGCATCACGAATTCCGGCAGCCCGTGCGCGCGACCGATCACGAAGTCGTTCGGGTCGTGCGCGGGCGTTATCTTCAGCGCGCCGGAGCCGAATGTCATATCGACGTACGTGTCGGTGATGATCGGAATCTCGCGGTTGACGAGCGGCAGGATGCAGACCTTGCCGTGATACTTCTTGTAGCGTTCGTCGTCCGGATGAATCGCAACGGCGGAGTCGCCGAGCAGCGTCTCGGGACGGGTCGTCGCGATTTCGAGCGCGTAGTCCTCGCCCTTGACCGGATACTTGATGTGATAGAAGAACGAGTCTTCGTCCGAGTATTCGACTTCGAGGTCGGAGAGCGCGCTGATGCAGCGCGGGCACCAGTTGATTATCTTCTGATCCTGATAGATCAGGCCTTCGTCATAGAGCTGCTTGAAGGCTGTGCGCACCGCGAGCGAGCACTGCTCGTCGAGCGTGAACCGCTCGCGCGTCCAGTCAACCGCCGCGCCGATTTTTTCGAGTTGCGACTTGATGTTGTCGTGATAGACGTGCTTCCACTCCCACACGCGCTGAACGAACTTTTCGCGGCCGAGCTCGTGCCGGTTGGTGCCTTCCTCGCGCAGCCGCTTCTCTACCACGTTCTGCGTCGCGATGCCCGCGTGGTCCATCCCGGGAACCCACAGCGCGTCCCTGCCAAGCAGATGGTTGTAGCGCAGCAGCGCATCCTGCAGCGTCGTGTTCAGCGCATGCCCCATGTGGAGCGAGCCGGTTACGTTCGGCGGCGGAATTACCATGCTGAATCTGTCGTCCGATTCGCCCGGATGCTTCGAGAATATCTTGTTCTTTTCCCAGTATTCAATCCACTTCGGCTCGTACGCCGACGGTTCGCATCTCGAACCCAGCGGAGCCTCGGTTTCCTGTTTCTTTTTTCGTTCCTTCTTATCTTCGGACACTTCCATTCGCCTCCCTCGGATGCTTTCGTAAGTTATTTCTTTTTTCTGACCGATTTCTTTTTAGCAACAGCCGCGGCGCCGGAAGCCGCGGGTTCTTTCCCGTTGCCCAGCGCCACTTTCAACACCTCATCCGCCATAGTGACGAAAATAACCTTGAGGTCCCTTCTCACGTTCGGCTGTATCTCGTCGTAATCCTTTTCGTTTTCCGCGGGCAGCACCACAGTCGTGATCCCAGCCCGGTGCGCCGCCAGCACCTTTTCCTTGATGCCGCCCACAGGCAGCACCTTCCCGCGCAGCGTGATCTCACCCGTCATAGCGACGTCGCGGGCCACCGGCGTCTTGCTGAGCGCGGACACGAGCGCCGTCGTCAGCGCCACACCGGCCGACGGGCCGTCCTTCGGGATCGCGCCCTCCGGCACGTGCAGGTGGATGTCCGTCTTCTGGAAGAAATCCTTCTGCAGCTTCATCTCGTCCGCGTGCGCGCGCGCGTAACTCAGCGCCGCCTGCGCCGACTCCTTCATCACATCGCCGAGCAGCCCGGTGAGGATCAGGTTGCCCTTGCCGGGCATGAGCGTCGCCTCGATGTTCAGCACCTCGCCGCCGGCCGACGTCCACGCCATCCCGGTCGCGAGCCCGACCTCGTTCTTCTCGCCGATGCGGCCGTACCTGTACTTCGGCGGCCCGAGATACTTTATCAGGTTCTTGCGCGTTATCGTCGCGCAGAGCATTTCGTCCTTGCCGTTCTTCCGTTTTTTGCCGTTCTTCGCGGCCTTCCCGCTCCCGACCGCCTTCTGTTGCTCTTCAACAACACACGTCGCATGCTTGCGGCAGAGATGCGCGATCTCGCGTTCGAGGTTGCGCACGCCCGACTCGCGCGTGTACCGCCGGATGATCTCGAGCAGCACGCCGTCCGAGATCTTTATAGACTCCGGAGTGAGGCCGTGCTTCTCGATCTGCTTCGGCATCAGGTGTATCTTCGCTATGTTCAGCTTCTCGGTTTCGGTGTAGCTGGTCATCTGGATCAGCTCCATCCTGTCGAGCAGCGGCGGCGGGATCGGCGTCGCCATGTTCGCCGTGCATATAAACATCACGTTCGAGAGGTCGTAAGAGATTTCGAGATAGTGATCTACGAACTCGTGGTTGATTTCCGGGTCGAGCACTTCGAGCAGCGCCGCCGAGGGGTCGCCGCGGAAATCCGTGCTCATCTTGTCCACCTCGTCGAGCAGGAACACCGGATTCGTCGTCGCGGCGCGTTTCATCTGCTGGAGAATGCGGCCGGGCATCGAGCCGATGTACGTCCTGCGGTGGCCGCGGATTTCCGCCTCGTCGCGCACGCCGCCGAGCGACGCGCGGATGTACTTGCGGTCCAGCGCCCGCGCGATCGACTTCCCGAGAGACGTCTTGCCCGTCCCCGGAGGCCCCACGAGACACAGTATCACGCCCTGCGGCTTTTCGCCGCGCAGCTTTCGCACCGCAAGGTACTCCACGATGCGCTCCTTCACCTTCTCAAGCCCGTAGTGGTCCTCGTCGAGCACCTGCTTCACGCGCGCGATTTCGAGGTTTTCCTTCGTGTTTTTCACCCACGGTAGATCGAGAATCCAATCTATGTAGTTGCGGACGACAACCGCCTCGGCCGAGCCGGGCGGCATCTTGCTGAGCCGTTTCATCTCCGCCTCGATCTTTTCCTTCGCGTGCTCGGGCAGTTTCGCCTTTTTCAGGCGCGCACGGATTTCCTGAAGCTCCTCGTTTTTCTCCTCGGCGTCCCCGAGTTCCTTGTGGATCGCCTTGAGCTGCTCCTTGAGATAGTATTCCTTCTGCGTCTGCTCGATCTGCCGCTTAACCTGCGATTGAATGCGTTTCTGAATGTCAAGTATTTCCAGTTCCTGATCGAGGATGGAAGATAGCTCGATCAGGCGGTCGCGCGACTGGAACGCCTCAATGATTTTTTGCTTAGTGTCAACTTTAAGGACAAGCTGCGACGCGATCAGGTCGGCCAGCCGGCCGGGCTCCTCCACCGTCGTCGCCGTCGTGTAGGACTCCGGCGGCAGGTTCCGCGTCATCCTCACATACTTGTCGAACTTGCCGAGCACCTCGCGCATCAGCGCCTCGGTCTCGACGTCCTTGCGCTCGTCCTCGTCGAACCGCTCCACGCGCACCACGAAATACTCGTCCTCGACGAGATATTCGAGAATCTTCACCCTGTTCGTGCCCTCGATCAGCACCTTGATCGTGCCGTCCGGCAGCTTGATGATGTTCAGCACCTCGCAGAGAGTGCCGACGTCGAAAAGATCGGCCTGCTCCGGGTCCTCGATCGCGGGGTGTTTCTGCGCCGTGACAATGATCTTGCGGTCGTCCATCATCGCCTCTTCGAGGCCCTTGATTGACTTCGAGCGGCCTATGAAGAGCGGCACTATCATGTGCGGAAAAATCACGATATCCCGCAGCGGGACAAGCGGATAATTGAGCACGTTTGAAGGTATTTCAACCTGTTCGTCTTTCATCGGATCAATTTTCGCCACAGTAGTATCACCTCAAGACGTTAATATACCTTAATATAATGTATGATACAACTTTCGGGCGGAAAAACACGTTTTTTTCACGTATCGGGCGTTCTGAAGCGCACATCCGGGCCTTTTCCGCCCGCATGAGGCCTAAAACAGCCCCTGTTTATTGTTTTAACACCACTAATCTCAATTATGGCGGTAAATAAAAAAGCGGCTTACGCCGCTTTTGTTTGCTTTGTTGAGACCGTTTCGGGTCAGCTTGCGTTTTCTTTGAACTGGAATTCCTCGCCTTCCTCGTTGAGGAATGTGAGGAGCGGGACTTCGCCCTCTTTCTGCACGTGTTTCTCGTCGATGATGCACTTCTTGGCGCCCGGCTGGGACGGCATCTCGAACATGAGGTCGAGCATGAGGTTTTCGAGGATGGAGCGCAGCCCGCGCGCGCCGGTTGTGCGCTGCATCGCCTGCTTCGAGATGGCGCGGAGCGCGTCCTGCGTGAAGTTGAGTTCCACGTTGTCGAGGTGGAACAGTTTTTTGTACTGTTTGATGAGCGCGTTTTTCGGCTCGACGAGGATGCGCACGAGGTCTTCATCGCTGAGCGGGTCGAGCGTGGCTATGACGGGCAGGCGGCCGATGAGTTCCGGGATGAGCCCGTAGCGCAGCAGGTCTTCGGGAAGCGCCATGCGAAGCGTCTCGCCGATCGCGCGGTCGTTCTTCTCGACTTTCTCGGCGCGGAAGCCGATCACTTTGCGACCGACGCGGTTGTTGATGATGTCCACGAGGCCGTCGAACGCGCCGCCGCAGATGAAGAGTATGTTCGTCGTGTCGATCTGGATGAAGTCCTGATTCGGATGTTTGCGGCCACCCTGCGGAGGTACGTTCGCCACGGTGCCCTCGATGATCTTGAGGAGCGCCTGCTGGACGCCTTCGCCGGACACGTCGCGGGTGATCGACGGGTTTTCGGTCTTGCGCGCGATCTTGTCCACCTCGTCGAGATAGACGATTCCGCGGCACGCCTTTTTGATGTCGTAGTCCGCGGCCTGAATGAGGCGCAGGAGGATGTTTTCGACGTCTTCGCCGACGTAGCCGGCCTCAGTGAGCGAGGTGGCGTCCGCAATGGCGAACGGGACGTCGAGCATCTTGGCGAGAGTCTGCGCGAGCAGCGTCTTGCCGACGCCGGTCGGCCCGATCATCAGTATGTTGCTTTTCTGGATGTCAACGTCGCTCTTTACGTTGTCGAACGCGTTGATGCGCTTGTAGTGATTGTATATGGCGACAGACAGCACCTTTTTCGCGTGGTCCTGCCCGACGACGTAGTCATTTAGAAACGCAAGAATGTCTTTCGGCTTCGGAAGCGCCTGAAAGTCGAACTCGCTTTCCGCCGGCTTGTAGAGCTCCTCTTCGATTATCTCGTTGCAGAGGTCGATGCACTCTTCGCAGATATAGACGCCGGGGCCGGCGACAAGCTTTTTCACCTGTTCCTGACTTTTGCCGCAGAACGAGCATCGCAGCTTGCCTTTGTCATCAGTAAACTTGAACATTATCCCTCCAGAGAAGTATTTCCCCTGTGTCTCCCGAACCCCGCGGGTTTCGCCGCCCGCGCGGTCCGATCTCTTATTATATACGATTTCCTTTCGAAATCATGTGATCTTTATCTCGTCGCGGGCTGGAGTATCTGGTCGATCAGCCCGTATTCCTTCGCGTCGTCGGGCGACATGAATTTGTCGCGCTCGGTGTCTTCCTTGATTTTCTCGACCGGCTGGCCGGTGCTTGTTGCGAGAAGTTCGTTGAGCCGCCGTTTGATGTTGAGAATTTCGTTGGCGTGGATTTCGATGTCGGTGGCCTGACCCTCGAAACCGGCCGACGGCTGGTGGATGAGGATGCGCGAGTTGGGGAGCGCGTAGCGCTTGCCCTTCGCGCCGGCCGCGAGCAGGAACGCGCCCATGCTGGCCGCCTGCCCGATGCAGATTGTCGAGATGTCCGGTTTCAGAATCTGCATGCAGTCGTAGATCGCGAGGCCCGCGGTGACCGATCCGCCGGGCGAGTTGATGTAGAGATCGATGTCCTTCGTGCCTTCCTCTTTTTCGAGGAAGAGAAGCTGCGCGATGACGAGGTTGGCCACATCGTCGTTGATCGGCGTGCCGATGAATACGATGCGGTCCTTCAGCAGTCGCGAGAAAATGTCGTAGGAACGTTCTCCACGCGAAGTCTGTTCGATTACGTAAGGGATGAGTGTCATGACTGAGTGCCGGCCTCCTTTTGCAAGTATTGCGGCGCCGAGGCCCGACTAGGCCTCAGCTTATTTATCTTCTATATTAATATTATCCTGCTCAGTTTCCAGTTTTTGTTCGCCGGGAACTTCGAGCGGGTCGTCGATGAACTTCACGCGGCTGCGCAGGAACCGCAGAACTTTCTGCTCGCGAACCTGATCGCGGATGCTCATCATGAAGTATCTGTTGCGGAACAGCTTCTTGGCTTCCGCCTTGTTCAGGCCCATTTTATAGACCTGAAGCTGGATTGCCATTTCAAGCTCGTTCGGGAAAATCTGCATCTTTTCTTCGCTGAATATCTTGTTGATGACGATGCGGCGCTTAACTTCGAGCCGCGCGTCGTGGTACTCTTCCTCTTCGACGTCCTCGACCGTCTTGCCCTGTCCCTGCAGCCAGTCCTCGAGCGTGACGCCCTGCCTGTCGAGCATGTCGCGCATGTGGTCGATCCGGTCCTCGATCTCTTCCATGACAAGTTTGCGCGGGACTTCGAGTTGCGTGCCGTCCAGCGCCTTCTGCAGCATGATTCTCTTGATTTCCTCTTCGTGCGCCGAGTGCTTGTAGAGTTTGAGTCTCTTGTTGACGTCTTCCTTGAACGCGTCGATATCCTTGAAATCGCCGATCTTTTTCATGAACTCTTCGTTGATTTCGGGGAGTTCGCGGCGCTCGATTTTGTTTATCTTTATCGTGATGTTCGATTTTTTGTTCGCAAGTTGTGTGTTCTGGTAGTTCTCCGGATACGTCACGGAGAAATCCTTCTTATCGCCGACTTTCATTCCGGTAATGTTTTTCTCGATGTCCGGGAGCAGTTCGTTTTCGCCGAGCACGACGACGAGGTCTTTCTTCTCGTCCGCCGGGCCTTTTTCGCCTTCGACCGCAATGGTGTAATCGAGAGTGACGCGGTCGCTTTCCGCGCATCCGCGATCCTCGACGAGCGGAAGGAACTCAGCCTGATTCTTCTGAATCTCCTTGATCGCGTCTTCGACGTCGTTGTCCGTCACGACCACTTCGCGCGTGAGATCAACCGGGATTGTTTCGTATTTGAAGAGTTCGTATTCCGGAAGGACTTGTAGCTTGACTTTGACATTCATCGGTTCGCCCTCGACGAGCGTGGGGAACGGATCGAATTGCGGCTCGTCGATCGGGACGACACCCGCCTGCTCGACGGCGTTCTCGAACACGTCCGGGAGGAGTTCCTGCAGAGCCTGTGCGGCGATCGCTTCGGCGCCGAACATGTTTTTGATGACGTCGCGGGGCACTTTGCCCTGTCTGAAGCCTCTGATGCTCTGGCCGGAAGATATGCGCTGATAGGTCTTGCCGACCTCTTTATCAACCATGTCTTTCGAGACGATTATTTCGAGTTCGACGTTTTCGGCATCGATTCTGTTAGTCGTGACTTCGATCATACTCTTTCTCCGGTTCGGCCGCGTTCGGCGCACATGAAAAAACGCCACACGGTTCTTTTATTATTTGCTAACGTCTGCTGTCTCTGAGAGAAGTGCCCGACCGGGCGCCGTGAGCGGCCCGCGACCGCGGGCCGTGAGAACAACAGGCCTCAAAAACAAAGAGCGGGAGACGGGATTTGAACCCGCGACCCCTGCCTTGGCAAGGCAGTGCTCTACCGCTGAGCTACTCCCGCAATTCTTTGGCGTCATCCGCTTCTTTCTTCCGCCGTGTGAGCCCTTCCACAACTTCTGTGGGCGAGGAGAGACTTGAACTCTCACGGGGAGGCCCCACCAGATCCTAAGTCTGGCGCGTCTACCAGTTCCGCCACTCACCCTCGCTTTCCGCTTTGGGTCGTACAGGAATCGAACCTGTGACCTTGGGATTAAGAGTCCCCTGCTCTACCAGCTGAGCTAACGACCCCGGTCGCCGGTTGTCCTTCCTGCCGACGCTACTGCTTATTATAACAACTGCTTCCGGTAATTTCAGCCGAAAAACGAATTATTCCGCATCCGGTAAAACGCAGAATTCAAATTTTTAATTCAGTTCCCCCTACTCGGCCTTTTCTCTGACCATTTCTTTCAGCGCCTTGCTCGGCCTGAACGCGGGTGTCCTCGTCGCGTCGATCTCGATGCGCTCTTTCGTTTTCGGGTTGATTCCTTTGCGCTGCGCGCGTTTTTTCACTCTGAATTCCCCGAATCCGCCGATATTGATATCTTCGTCTCTTTTCAAGCAGTCCTTGATGATACCAAAAATGGTTTCTACCGCGGTGGCCGCTTCCTTTTTTGACACATTCAACTGGGTAGCAACAATATCTATCATTTGCAGTTTGTTCATTTGTTACCCCCTGCGCAAACGGTTTTTTCTTGCCGAATTGCGCCAAATTATATACAAACAATGCAACAAGAACAAGCATTTTGCACTAAAAAAAACCTCTTGTCAAGCGGTAAATATTTTTTAAACCCTCAGACCACCCGCCCCGCCCCTCTTTGCCTTGAAAGCCCTCATGCGGCATTTATTAAACAACCGCAAATGTTATCGACGTATTTTTTCCGGCCGATCAATCGAAATTCCGGGTCTTATATATGGTATATTATTATCAATCATTTCAATTGTTGCGCGCAGACAAAGCCGCTATAATTGCATGGATTTAAATCGGGCCGGAAGGATTCGGAGCATTGACGAAGCAGAGCATAAAACGGTCGGCAATGATCGTCATGGGACTCATGGTGATCAGTCGAATCCTCGGTTTCATAAGATATAAAGCGATTTTTTATTACTTCGGCCGCGATTTCAAAACGGACGCTTTTTTCGGCGCGTTCACCCTGCCGGACACGCTTTACATTCTCGTCTCCGGCGGCGCGATGAGCGCGGCGTTTATTCCCGTCTTCGCGGAACTGATCGAAAAAAAGAAATCTCAGGAGTCGTGGCGGCTGGCCAGCGCGCTTCTCAATCTTACTTTCATTGTCGTCGGCCCCTGCGTCATCCTCGGCATCGTCTTCGCGCCGCAGCTCACGCACATCATACTTCCCGGTTTCAGCGGCAAGACTTTCGAGCTCACTGTAGTCATCACGCGCATTCTGTTTCCGATGGTGATCTTCACAACGATGTCCGCGCTGTACACCGGCATCCTGCAGTCGCATGAGCATTTTCTTGCGCCCGGCCTGTCGTGGAGCACGCACAACGTCGCGATGATCGCCGCTGCGATTCTGTTCCACAGCATCTACGGCATCAAAGGCGTTGCGTACGGCGTAGTCGTGGGCGCGCTCAGCATGGTGCTCGTTCAGCTTCCTGTCGCAATAAAGAAAGGTCTCAGGTATCACCTCTATTTCGGTTTCAAAGATGAAAATGTTAAACGGGTCATAAAACTTTTCCTGCCGGCGCTGATCGGCCTCTCGATTTCGCAGGTCAACCTGCTGATAATGCCGATCACGTTCGGGTCGTTCATAGGGCAAGGCGCAGTCACCGCGCTGCAGGGAAGCGTGCGGCTGTTCCTCGTGCCGGTGGGCGTGTTCGGGAACGCGCTCTCGATGGCGATCTTCCCGAGACTGAGCCAGCAAGCGGGCACGGGCCGCATGGACGATTTCAAGACAACACTCGTGCGCGGCATCAACACTACGTTCGCGTTCTCGCTGCCGTCGCTTATGGTCTGCATCCTGCTCGGCGTGCCGATCGTCAGGGCGCTCTTCGGCGGCGGCAAGTTCACGGTCGCCGACTGCGAGGCGACCGCCTACGCGCTCACATTCTACGCAATCGGACTGCCCGGCCACACAGCCGTCCAGACGATCACGCGCGGATATTATTCGCTGAAAGACACCAAGACGCCGCTCTACGTCGGACTGTTCAGCGTCCTCTTCATCACAATCCCGTTCTGCATCGGGCTGCTCAATCTGCACTCGTTCACGATAAACATTCTCCAGTGGCACATCTCGATGAAGCCGCTGATGTGGCTGTTCAGGGTATCGCCGTTCTGCGCGATGGGCATTATCGCGCGGCCGCTTTCATTCGGAGGCATCGCGCTCGCGGTCTCGGTTGCAACGCTGTTCAATTACTTCGCTCTGCTCGGACTGCTCAAATGGCGCGTGAAAGGCATCGCAATCATGCCGGTGGTATTCTCGATGCTGCGTGTGAGTGCTGCGACGGCGATCGCCGGCGCGGCTTGTTTCGCGCTGATGAAATGGGTGGTCGCCGGGCTCGACCCGATGATCCAGATGTTCGCCGGGCTCGCGGTAAGCGGGCTCATATTCATCGGCGCCGGCAAGGTTTTCAAAGTGTCCGAGATCGACGAAATGCTCGACATGGTTAAAAAGCGTTTTAAAAGAGGATAGTTATAAT
Organism: uncultured bacterium; assembly: GCA_964409645.1. GTDB lineage: Bacteria > UBP15 > UBA6099 > UBA6099 > UBA6099 > CAYPEK01. The sequence goes on from CAYPEK010000006.1 coordinate 15,408, forward strand.
ATAGGTATTAAGCCTTGAGAGGCCTTTTAAATAATCGACAGAAAGCAAACACTGGTTCGGCCCGGTTTTCCGCAGATCGAAAGCTGTTTGAGTAAGAATTCCAAAAAATGAGCAACACACCGATAGAACACATACGCAATTTCTCGATAATAGCACACATCGACCACGGCAAATCAACGCTGGCCGACCGAATACTTCAGGCGGTGGGCGCGGTCGAGGCGCGCGACTTCCGGCCGCAGTTTCTCGACCGGCTCGACGTCGAGCGGGATCGCGGCGTCACCGTCAAACTGCAGGCGGTCCGCCTCAGCTACACGGCGTCGGACGGGATCACCTACGCGCTGAACCTGATAGACACGCCCGGCCACGTGGACTTTTCGTACGAGGTGTCGCGCAGCCTCGCGGCGTGCGAGGGTGTGTTGCTGATCGTCGATGCGTCTCAGGGCATCGAGGCGCAGACGATGGCGCACTACTACCTCGCCAAGGAACACGACCTCGTCATCATCCCGGTGATTAATAAGATCGACCTGCCGACCGCCGACATCGCGCGCGTGCGCGAGGAGATCGAGCTCGTGCTCGACCTCAGCGGCGACGACATCGTCGAAGTGAGCGCGAAGGAAGGCCTCGGCGTGGGCGCCCTGATGGAGACAATCGTCAGGCGAATTCCGCCGCCGACGCCGATGGAGGGCCAGACGCGCGCGCTAGTTTTCGATTCGCACTACGACACTTACCGCGGCGCAATCGCTTACGCCCGCGTTTACTCCGGCTCGATCGCGAGAGACCAGCGCCTCCAGTTCATCGAGACCGGCACCGTTCATGACGTCACCGAGGTCGGCGTGTTCACTCCGGAGATGCAGCCGGTGGACAGTCTCGGACCGGGCGAAGTAGGCTACATCGTCTGCGGGCTGAAAAACATTCACGACCTGCACGTCGGCGACACGCTCACACTCGCGTCGGACCCGGCGCCGGAGTCGCTGCCCGGCTATCGGCGGTTGCAGTCGATGGTGTTTTGCGGCTTCTTCGCCGCCGAGTCGGAAAACTACGAAGACCTCCGCGACGCGCTCGAAAGACTCGCGCTCAACGACGCCGCGCTCATCTACGAGCCGGAGTCGTCGTCCGTGCTCGGGTTCGGATTCCGCTGCGGGTTCCTCGGCCTCTTCCACATGGAGATAATTCAGGAGCGGCTCGAACGTGAGCACAACATAAGCCTCGTCGCAACCGCGCCCACTGTCGTCTATAAAATTTATCTCGAAGGCGACAAGGTGCTCGAAATAAAGAACCCGAGCGAGTATCCGGACCGCGTGAAGGTCGTGAAAGTGGAAGAGCCGTACATGCGCGCGCAGATAATCATGCCGGACGAGTACGTCGGCCCGGTGATGGAACTCGCGAAGGACAAGCGCGGCGATTTCGTTTCTATGGACTACATCAGCGACAAGCGAGTAAAGATTGTTTATTTGATGCCGCTCAGCGAAGTGATTTTCGACTTCTTCGACAAGCTGAAATCATGCTCGCGCGGTTACGCGTCGCTCGACTACGAGTTCGATTCGTTCCGGGAGTCCGACCTCGTGCGGCTGGACATCCTCGTCGGCGGCAAGCAGGTGGATTCGCTGAGCATGATCGTGCACCGCGAGTCGTCGCAGTACCGCGGCCGCCGCATAGTGGAGAAGCTGCGCAAGCTGATTCCGAGACAGATGTTCGAGGTGCCGATCCAGTCGGCGATCGGCGGCCGGATCATAGCGCGCGAGACCATCCCGCCGGTGCGCAAGAACGTCACGGCGAAATGCTACGGCGGCGATATCACGCGCAAGCGCAAGCTGCTCGAAAAGCAGAAGGAAGGCAAGAAGCGGATGAAAAGCGTCGGCAACGTCGAAATCCCGCAGGAAGCATTCCTCTCCGTCTTGCAGATCGAAAAAGAGAAATAAGTATTTACCACAAAGGCGCTAATAGAGACGGAATTTTTTAAAGGCCTCTGACGAGGCCTTTTTAAATAATTATTACCACAAAGACACCAAGACACTAAGTAAAGCGTAGGGCAAACAAAGGCCTCTGACGAGGCCATGAAAGACAATGATTCACCACCAAGGCACAAAGACACAAAGAAAGACAAAAAATTAAGTAATGGCCTCTGACGAGGCCATAGAAAACTGTTAATAAACTCTCGCAATACCAATCAGCAAAAATAAATATTTTCGGCACCCCTTTGTCGATTGCGTTATTTGTGTATAAATAGGTTGTTAGCGAATTGTCAACGAGAGGAAATACCTATGACGTCTAGTGTGGATGGCAATGCAGTCCCGATCGAAGCAAGCAGAGCCGCAACACAAATCGTCGATGCGGCATATCGTGTTCATACTTCTCTTGGCCCCGGCCTTATGGAAAGCGTTTATGAAGCATGCATGGAACATGAGTTGACGAAGCGTGAGCTAAAAGTTAAGCGACAAGTTTCTCAGGCTGTGGTTTATGACGGTATAAATATAGATGCAGGATTAAGAATTGATTTACTTGTGAACGATTGTGTAATCGTCGAGTTGAAAGCTGTTGAAAATCTACTGCCCGTGCACAAGGCACAATTGATAACATATCTGAAACTTACCGGCTTACGGCTTGGGCTGTTAATCAATTTCAATGTCCCCGTAATTAAAGACGGCATTAAGCGAATAGCACTTTAACCAGCTTTTATCATTGAACTGTACTTCAAGGCCTCTTCAGAGGCCTATGTTCGTTCTTTTGTTTTTCTTGGTGTCTTAGTGTCTTAGTGGTAAATCTTCATCTTTCAAGGCCTCGTCTGAGGTCGGTACATATCCCTTTGTATTTCTTCGTGTCTTGGTGTCTTTGTGGTGAATTTTTGTATTTAAAGGCCTCGTCAGAGGCCGGTTATATGCCTTTGTGTCTTTGTGGTGAAATCTTTTCACATCGACGCGAGGAGGTCGAGGAGTTTCTTCGGGTCCACCGGTTTGGGCATGAACATGTCGAGCGTGATCTCGTTCTCGAGCCCTTCGCCGGTTTTGAGGTCGGGCCGTCCGCTAAACGACGACAGGAAGATGACGCGCGACGCGGGCGTGACGTTTTCCTTCCGCAGTTCGCGATAGACTTCGTAGCCGTCGTGGCCGGGCAGCAGCATGTCGAGCAGGATAATGTCCGGGTGCATGTCGCGCGCTTTGCAGACGCCGTCCTCGCCGTCGCACGCCGTCTCCGTCTCGTACCCCTTTATCGTCAACAGCACCTTCAGCGATTCCACTATCGCTTCGTCGTCGTCTATGATTAGCACCTTTTTAGCCATTTATCGAGGCTCCTCCGCAAGCGGTTTCGGCGCGAACGGTATCTTCGCCGTGAATGTCGTGCCCTCGTCCTCCTTCGATCTGAACGTGATGCTCCCGCCGAGATTGACTATCAGGTTGTGAACGATCGCGAGTCCGAGGCCCGTGCCCTGTTTTATCCGCGACTTCGCGTTGTCCGCACGGAAGAACTCCTTGAATATGCGCGACTGATCCTTCTCCGGGATGCCGATTCCCTGATCGGCAACTTCGAGCCGCAGCGCATCGCCCTCCGCCGCGAGTTTCACCTTCACCGTTGTCGATTCCTTCGAGTACTTCACGGCGTTCTCCACGAGGTTCGTGAATATGTGGTTGACTGATTTCCTGACGACACGCAACGCGGGCAGATTCTGCGCAATTTCCGTTTCGATCGTTACTTTTTTCTCGGCGGCCACCGGCGTGAGGATGGCCACAACGGCGTTCATCTCCGCCGCCGCGTCGGTCTGCTCCGCGCCCTCGTCCCGCTCGACTTTCGCCTCCGCGAGATTGAGGATGTCGTTGACCATGTCGAGCATGTCCTCCGAGCGGTCGTAAGCCTGCTGGAGGAGATTTTTCACCGACGGGTCGTCGCCACCGATCGCGCCGGATACAATGACGCGAATCACGCTTTGTATCGCGACGAGCGGCGACCGCATCTGGTGCGACGCCATCAGCAGGAAATTCTTCTTTATGCGCTCAACCTCTTCGAGTTTGCCGATCGTGTTTTCGAGTTGCCTGTTTCGGGATTCGAGGCAGGCGCGCATTCCGCGCTCCTCTTCGATAAGAGACTCCGCAGTGTCCGACGCCGATTCCGCGAGTGAGAGCCCCTGCCAGAGCAACAGGCAAAGCGACGCGGTGAATGCCGCCGCGAGCAATGAGAGCAATCGGTGCGCTTGTGGCCAGAGAGCAATCGCCGCAAGGTCCGCCGCGAGCAGTACGGTGAACACGACCGCCCCCGGCCGGTAGAAACGGTTGATTTTCTTACGGGCTTTTTTTATGGACGCTGTACTGTTGCTCATGCGCCGCCTCCCGCGCCTCGTACGGAGAGGATTTTCCCGACGCGTTCGAGCAGGTCGGCCTTTCTCACGGGTTTCGATATGAAATCGTCCGCAGGCAAAAAATCGGGGTCGGCGGGCCAGAAATCGACTCCGTAAACGTCGCCGACGCTCGTCACCATGACGACCGGTATGTTCTTCGTGTCCGGGTCTTTTTTCAGAACGCGGCAGTACTCGAATCCGAGCGTGTCGCCGTAAAAAATCACGTCGAGCAGGATAAGGTCGGGTTTCTCGCGCTTTGCGGTTTCGACGCCCGACTTCGGGTCGGATTCGCCGAGCACCTGATAGTCCTGAGTTTCGAGGATTGTTGCTACTATGCTCCTGAAATCGGGGTCGTCGTCTATGATGAGAATGCGCGGGGGAGTCTGATTCATAAGGCAATACCTCCGGAGCGCTCGCGTGCCGCCCCGGGCTGGGCGGCGCGCCGGCCGGCGCTCTTTCCAATACTTTTATTCCGACATTTCGGCTTTCCGCCTCACCGGCAGGTAAACCTTGAATGTGGAGCCCTCACCGAGTTTGGACTCCGCCGAAATCCTGCCGCCGTGCGCTTCAACTATTTCCTTAATTATCGAGAGGCCGAGCCCGGTGCCCGAAATTTTGTGCGTGGCCTCGTTTCTTACTCTGAAAAATTCCTCGAACAAGCGTGATACCGCCTCCTCGGGGATGCCGATTCCCGTGTCGGCGCACTCGATCAGAACCTGATTCGACCCCTGCTTCCGCAGCGAGACTCTGACCGAGCCGCCCTTTTTGTTGTACTTGATCGCGTTCGACACGAGGTTAGTCAACAGTTCTTCCATGTTGCCGCGGTCTGCGTCCACCTGCGGGAAATCCGGCTCGACGTCCAGCTTGAGCGTAACCTGCATTTCGTCCGCATTGACTTTCAGCAAAATTATCGTGTCGCGCGCGATCTCGTCCAGCGGCACCGGCTCAAAGTTGCGCCGCAGCAATCCGGAGCGCATCTTCATCACCGACAGCAGGTCGCCGATCAGCTTCAACAGCGACGCCGCCCGCTCGCGGGACCGCTCGAGAACTTCCTTCTGCTTTTCCGGCTTGCCGTCCAGCAACCCGTCGAGTATCAGGTCGAGATACCCCTGTATAGCGCCCACCGGCGCCTTGAGCTCGTGCGCCACCATGCGCACGAAGTTGAATTTCGCCTTGTCCAACTCCTTGAGCTTCGTCACATCCCGCAGCACCGCCACCGATCCGAGCGTCTCGCCGCTCTCGTTGTACACCGGCGACAGCAGCACCGACAGCACCAGTTCGCTCTTCTTTCCGAGAGTGATTTCCTCCTCCATCTTGAAGAAACCGTGACCGTCGCTGTCCGAAACGCCCCTCAACGCGTCGCCGATCTTTTCCACCAGCTCCGCCGTCTTGTCGTTGTCCGGATCGTCCTCGTCGAGCAAGTCGCGCAGCGCAGGATTGGTCAGGACGATGCGCCCCTCGCTGTCCGTCACGATTATCCCGTCGCCGATGCTTTCAAGGATCGTTTTCAGCCGTCCCTTCTCATACGCGATGTCCTTCAGGCTCCGCTCGCGCTCCTTGAGCAGCTTCCGCTCCACCTTGCGCAGCCGCACCGTCTCCTCCGCGCGCTGCATTATGTACAGAAGCTCGTCCGGCGTGAACGGTTTCGACAGGTAGTCGTACGCGCCGACTTTCATCGCCTCCACCGCCGACGAGATCGACGCGTAACCCGTGATGACGATCGGCACTATCTCCACGCCCTTGCGCCGGATCGCCTCGATGACCTCGATCCCGGACAGCTTCGGCATTTTCAGGTCGATTATCGCTATGTCGTATTCGCCCGCCTCGATTTTCTCAAGCCCGGCCTGCCCATCTTCGGCGGTGTCCACCACGTATCCGGCGTCTTTAAGGATTATCAGACACCCGTCCCTGATGGACTTCTCGTCGTCAACAACAATTACTTTTGTATGGGCAGCTTCCATCAAGAACTTCCTCCCGAGCTGAATACCTTAGATGCCTGCCGGTTCTGGTTCGTGCAATCCGCCGGGTAAATAAACCCGACTTCCAACAGCGTTATAAGATGATATTATAATAGCATTAACGCGCGGTGCGAATACCTTAATTAATAATTATTATATTCCATTTCCGGAAAATTAAACAATCTTTGGATTTTTTCAGAATTTCAGCCGACCGACCCGGATCGGCAAGTGGAATATAATTAAACTGCGCCGACCTCGTCGGCTTCCGCTATGTGCATTACGGGCAACCGGATTGTGAATGTGCTTCCCTTGCCCACCGTACTTTTCACAATGATCGAGCCGCCGTGCTTGTCCACGATGCCGTGGGAAAGTGAAAGCCCCAGTCCGGTGCCTTTTATGCTCCCTTTTGTCGAAAAAAACGGGTCGAATATTCTATTCAAATCCTCTTCGTTTATTCCACAGCCATTATCTGTGACGTTAATATCGACAAAACCGTTGTCGTTCGCGATATCCACCACAATCTCGCCCTCGCCTGAAATCGCCTGTACCGCGTTTATGACGATGTTCAAAAGCACCTGCTGGAGCTGCATCTTGTCGCCGCGGATCATCGGCGGCTTTCGTTCGAGATAAGGCTTTTTCACATTTATGTTCAGGAGCAGGCTCTGCTTTTCGAGGAGCGCGAAAACACGGTTAAGAAGCTCAACGGCGTCCACCGGCTCGAATTTCGGATTGGTCTGTCGGGAAAAATCGAGAACGCCCTTCACGATCTCGCGCGCGCGCAACGTCTCGTCGATTATGTTGCGCAGCTTCGCCTTCTGCTCGTCGTCTTTCAGCGATTTGTCCAGAATGTTGGCAAAAAGCATTATTCCGCTGAGCGGATTATTTATTTCATGCGCGATGCCCGCCGCGAGACGCCCTATCGACGCCAGCTTCTCCACCCGGAAAATCTTCTGCTGCGCTTCCTTCATCCTCTCGTTGTACTCGATGAGCTGATCGATGATGTAGGGCAGACACATTTCGTTCTCGGCGATCCCCTGATACACCGCCTTAGCCTTTTCGCGGCAGGTGCGGTATCCGCAGGCGCCGCAGTTGAGTTCATCCTCCGGGTTGTCCTTTTTGATTTCATGAAGGATCGCCCTGATCTCCTCCTCGGTCGGCTCCTTGAGGTCCATGTGTTCGTCCCCGAAGCGCCGCGTCAGATCGACATCATCGTATTCCGCGAGAATCTTTTCGAGCTCCTCGGCAGTAATCATTTTCGCGTTCTTCCGGGCGAATTCCGCGACAATTTCCTTGCGCTCGGTCAAGTTTGTGCCCGCAGGCATGAGCGGCCCGTTGATACAGCCCTCGCAAAAAAGCAGATCGAAGAATTTTGCCTTGGTCGTCCCTTTTTCAATCGATTCGAGCACATCCGGAACCCGGTCGTGGCCCTCAGCCACAATCATCTCATCGTTCAGGATGTCGTTCTGGAGCCCGGCGGTCCTCAGTAGGCCGCCGGAAACGGGATAGATACGGCCCAGACGCGCCGCCGGGCCGTCGAATTCCACCGGCTCCATTGCCTCAGGATCGATCCCGGCTTCGTCAAAAAGCGACTTCAATTCGGCGAAAGTGAGAACGGCGTCCACATCACCCGCAAGCTCGGTTTCCTCGCGTTCGAGCTTTTTCGATACGCACGGACCGGCGAACACAACCTTCGCGCCGGGTTTGTATTTTTCCTTGACCGCGCGGGCGGCCGCAATCATGGGCGAAACCACCGGCACGAAGAACGGGACGAGCTTCGGATGATATTTTTCGATGTATTTAACGAGGGTCGGGCACGGAGTCGCGATCAGCGGCCCCTCCGGCCGGTCTTTAAGGACTTTTTTGTAAGCGCGGCTGACGAGTTCTGCGCCGAACGCCACTTCTATGACATCCGAGAAACCAAGCTTCTTCGAGGCGGCAATCACCTTTCCGGGGTCAATGTCTTTGAACGCCGCCGGGAACGACGGGGCAAGTATCAGAACCACCGGCTCCGGCCACCCGAGAAGCGCTTTGGCAACCGACGCGCCGTCCTGAATGCGCTTGGCGTTCTGCGCGCACATCCGCACGCAGTTCCCGCAGGCGATGCAACGCTCGCTCATCACCCACGCCTGCCCCTGCTTGACGCCGATCGCCTTCACCGGGCAGTTGCGAATGCACGAATAGCACTGCCGGCACTTGTTCTCGATCGTGCTGACGACTCCCCGGCTGGTGTCCGGGGTGTACAATTTGCCCATCACTTCGTCAGGCGCCATTTGTCAACACCACTTTTTATCAGGCGTTCTTTTTCGCCCGGACCGCCTCGCGTATGCGGTTCAGCCACGCGTCGAACCCGGCGCCGGAGCGCGCGGACAGTTCGAACACTTCGAGCTTCGGATTCACCTGTTTAATATGCTCACGCATCTTGTCCATGTCGTAATCGAGGACCGAGAGCAGATCGGTCTTGCTCACCACCGCCCAGTTGCACACCTGAAACATGAGCGGGTACTTGAGCGGCTTGTCTTCGCCTTCGGTGACACTCAGCAACACAGTTTTGAAGTCTTCGCCGAGTTCGAACTCCGCCGGGCAAACGAGGTTACCGACGTTCTCGACGAACACGATGTCGAGGCCGTCGAGCGACAGGTCCTGTGCGGCCGAGTTGATCATCGACGCGTCGAGGTGGCAGTCGCCGCCGATCGGCGCGGTGTTGATCTGTACGATCTGGACTCCGTGCCGCGCGAGACGCTCCGCGTCCATCGTCGTCTGGATGTCGCCCTCGATGACCGCGATCTTGAACTCGCCCTTGAGCGCGTCGATCGTCCGGTCCAGCAGCGTGGTCTTCCCCGAGCCCGGCGAACTCATGAGGTTGATCACCAGCGTTTTGTTCGACCCGAACATGCTTCTGTTTTCGTTCGCCACACGGTCGTTTGCGGCGAGCACCTTCTGTAGAACTTTGATTTCCATGCGGGGTATATCCTTTTCCTTATTTTATTTTCTCAGCAAATCCTCGGCAACTGCTCTCCCGCGAGCATGTCCACTATTCGGGAGCCGCCGACCGCCGTCTTCAGCGCGGCCTTTCCCGGATGCGACTCAGTGACGACGCCGACCCGCGCCGCGCGGGCGCCAAGCGGGTGTGCCCTCATCGCCTCCAGAATCGCCGCCGATTTTTCCTTCGCGACGACGAGCGCTATTTTTCCCTCATTCGCAACATAAAGCGGGTCGAGCCCCAGCAGCTCGCACAATCCCTGAACGCCGTCCGACACCGGAATCGACTCCTCGTCGATTTCGATGCCGACTTTCGCTCCATCCGCGATCTCGTTCAGCACCGTCGCGAGCCCGCCGCGCGTTGCGTCACGCATGAAATGCACCGACCCCTGACCACCCGCATCCACCGCCGTGCGCACAAGCTCGGTCAGAGGCGCGCAGTCCGATTCCACCGGGACGCTGAATTTCAGTCCCTCACGACACGCCATCACCGTCACGCCGTGGTCGCCGAGTGTTCCGCTCACGATTATTTCATCGCCGGGCCTGATGCTTCCCATCCCCGGCGCGGGGTCCATTTTAAGGACGCCGACTCCGGACGTGGTTATGAAAATTCCGTCGGCCGCGCCCTTTTCGACGACCTTCGTGTCGCCCGTCACTATCTTCACGTTGGCCGCGTCCAGCGCCGACTTCATCGACGCGAGAATACGCGCGAACTCATCGGCCGGCAGCCCTTCCTCTATTATAAAACCGCAAGAGAGGTAAAGCGGTTCCGCGCCCATCACGGCAATATCGTTCACGGTGCCGCAGACGGCGAGTTTTCCGATGTCGCCGCCCGGAAAAAATCGCGGCTTGACAACATAGCCGTCCGTCGTGAAAACGAGCGGCGACCGCGAGCCGCCCGTCTGACCGAACAGCACCGCCGCATCGTCGAGCGATTCCAGCAGCGAGTTCCCGAACGCTTCAAGGATCGCCCCCGAGATCAGGTCATGCGATTGCCTGCCGCCGCTGCCGTGCGCGAGTAGTATTTTTTCCATTCTATAGTTCGTCTCCGTACTTATAATATGCCGCGCATGTGCCCTCGGATGAAACCATGCACGCGCCAACCGGCGACTCCGGCGTGCATACTTTTCGGAAGAGCTTGCACTGCGGCGGCTCGATCATTCCCGTCAGCACCTCGGCGCACCGGCAGCCGGGGTTGCTGCGTGGCTTGCACGACTCGACCGGCCACCTCGCCTCGGCGTCGTAATCCGCGAACGCATTCCGTATCTTCAATCCGCTTCCCGGAATCACGCCTATACCGCGCCATTCCGAGTCGCACGGCTCGAATACAGTGTCCATCAACGAGAGCGCTTTCGCGTTGCCGTCCTCGCCGACCGCACGCGCGTACTGCGAACGCACTTCGGCGCGGCCGCCGAGCGCCTGCTCCGCGAGCATTATTATCCCCTGCAGCAGATCAAGCGGTTCGAAGCCGACTATCACACACGGTATGTGTTGCCTTTCAGCTATCGGCGCGTAGGCGCGCGACCCGATGATGACGCTCACGTGGCCCGGACAGATAAAACCCTTGAGGTTGAGTTTCGGGTTTGAGGCAAGCGCTTCGAGCGCGGCCGGCACCGTTTTGTGCGCGGACACGGCGGCGAAGTTTTCGAGCCCCGTCGCGCGCGCCTGCGCGAGCGCCGCCGCCACCGTCGGAGCGGTGGTCTCGAACCCGATCCCGAAGAACACCACTTTTTTATCAGGGTGCTGTTTAGCTATCTCTATCGCATCCATCGTCGAATAGACGATCCGCACGTCTCCGCCTGCCGCGCGCGCCGCTTCGAGGCTTTCCTCCGACCCCGGCACGCGAAGCATGTCGCCGAACGTGGTGAGCGTGAACCCCGGCGTTTTCGCGTATGCGATAGCCTTGTCGATCAGCGGATTCGGCGTCACGCACACCGGGCAGCCCGGCCCTGAGATCAGCCGTACCGCGGGCGGCAGCGCGCGCCGGATGCCGCTGCGAAACAGCGCTACCGTGTGCGTTCCGCAGACTTCCATCAGCGGTATGCTGCCCGCCGGTTGCCCGTCGAGCATTTCCCGCAGCCGCGCGAACAGACCCTTCGCCAGTTCGCCGTCGCGGAACCACTTCGAATACTTCATATCTGAGTTGTTGTTTGTCATATTAAATCGTACGGCCGCCCCGGCGTCTGCTACGCGCCGCCCTCTGAAGCCGCCTGCTCGTCCAGCGCCTTTAACAACGCCATCTCGCGCATCAGCTCAAGCGTCTCCTCCGCCACCGCTTCGTCGATCTTCTCGATCGCGAATCCCGCGTGGACGAGAATGTAGTCGCCCACCTCGACGTCGGCGAGCAGTTGCAGACTCACATCTTTTTCGACTCCGCCGTATTCAAACGTACCGAGGTCGTCCGTCTTCTTTTCCTTAAGTCTTACCGGCACTGCAAGGCACATGGTTTCGCCTCTCCATTTCTCCTTGAAACATCATATTATTGTAATGTATCTTTTAAATTATTTGTAGTGAAAATGTTAAGCGTTGTGGAACCCGCGCCGGAAACTCACTTCACCGAACAACAATCGGAGATCAGAGAACGCACGCCTGACGGGCTCAGACTATCCATGTCGTTCAGCTTGTTGAACGCCGCTTCGGCGGCTTCCTCGGTCAGCACCGCGCGGGCCTCCCTGTCGAACTTCGCCGAAACATTTCTGCGCAATTCGTCCGCCGGCCTGCCCGCCGCGCCGTAAGGAATCTCCTGCGCCGCCTCGTATTTTCTGTGCTCGGACTTCATCTCGAAAACCACTCGCGCGCCGAACGCCATCCGGAAATTCTCCGCACTCGACGCGAGGCTGTTCTCCGCGCGTTCCTCCGGCGGGCGGCCGAAGATTTTCTCTATCGTGCGTCGGCCTTCGTCGATGAACCCCATTATCTCGCGCCCCGCAGCAAGCCACACGAGCGGCGATCCCGGCCCGATGTTTTTCACCAGCGTCCGCAGCGACCCGACCCGCATCTCGCTCATCAGATAACGGAGATCGAGCAGTTCGGAAACGCTCTCGATCAGTTTGCCGGTCAGCGAAATGTCGTGATGCACGCGGACCCGCTTCGCCATGTCCCACACGCGCTGATCGCCGATCCGCTCCGGCTCGAAATGCTCCGGCCCGAGCGCACGGTCGAGTATCCCGCACGCCAAATTGTACGGCGTCGAAAAATTCAGCGTGACCGGATGCGTCTGCTGATGCCGCACGTACCGGCGCGACATCTCGTCCATCTTCACCGTCGGCAGGCCCGCGTAAACGTCGATCTTGAATATTTCGTCCGGGTCGAATTCGTTGTTCTTCATTATGTCGAACACGCAGTCCATCGCGGAGTCGATGTATGCGCATCCCGGATAGATTTTGTACGAGAGCGTGTCGGACAGCCAGCACTCGCCGAGCCGCGTCAGCATCGGATAGAGCGGCACGAACGAGAATGTTTCGATGAAGCCCTCCTGCTCTTCGAGGATGTCGCGCGGACCTTCCATTCCCTCGGCCGCATACTGCGCCGCGAGAAGCCCGGTGTGCATCCCGGCCGCGGTGAACAGTTTCGAGTCGCCGCCCATGAAGCCCGGCGTGAGCGGCCTCGCCGGCTGCGCAAGCGACATGCCGAGCGCATTCGCAACCTGAGTCGCGTCGAGCCCCATCAGCTTCGCCGCCGCAACCGCCGCGCCCGCGCTGTGGATGAACGCCCACATCTGCCCGTTCAGCGGTCCCGCCATTACCGAGCCGCCTATCCGCGCCTCGATCTCGTTCGCCACAGCAGCAGCAGTTATCAGTTGCTTGCCGTCAATCTCCATCCGCTCCGCGAGCGCAAGTGGCGCGAGTATCGCAGAGTGGCCCGTATGCCCCGCGAAAAGGTAGTCGTCGTAGTCGAGCAGCATGCTCAACGCCGAGTTGGCCGAGAGCGCGTCCCGGAGCGAGGCGTAGTCGCCGAACGGGATCATCTTGCTCGCGCCCGCGTCGGACAGACGGCGCACCGCCGCCGCCGACCGCCGGCCCGCCGACGTCCGCGACCCGGCGAATATCGCGCCGAGCACGCTCATCGCCTGCATCTTTATTTTCTCGACGACACGCTCGGGGATGTCCTCATACCTCAGTGCCGCGGCCCACTCCGCGATCTCCATCGTGTAATGTCGGCTCCTGCTGTTCATCTCGTTTCCTCCGGATTTTGCTCGTCCGAAACCGGCACGGATAATTTACCATAAAACGAATTTTGCGGAAAGCGCGCGGTTTTCTCATTGTTATGCGCCGATCTTGGAGTTAGCCTGCATTTTTCACCAGTGCAGGCAGAAATCGAAAAAAGGGATGAGATGCAAGGCGAATCAAGTGAGAACGAAGGAGCATACTATTCTGTATGTGATCGAGTTCGAGCCGATGATTCAACGCTGTAGATCGCCCTTTTTTCGATTTCTCGGATTTTTCTTGTGAAAAATCCGGGTTAGAATGTCATAATGAGAAAAAGCACACGGCGGCAGTCGAGGAAATGATAAACGAAAACAACGGACATGCTTTCTCGCCGGAGTTGATGGAGAAGGTGGCGCGGCTCGAACTCCGCGCGCGCATGACCGCCGAGGGGCTGCTCACCGGCATGCACGGCAGCGCCTCACACGGCTTCAACGTCGAGTTCCTCGAACACCGCGAGTATTATCCCGGTGACGATCCGCGACACGTTGACTGGAAGGTGTTCGCGAAAAGCGGCCGCTACTACGTCAAACAGCACGAAGAGGAAAAGAATCTTCAGATTTACATAGTGATGGACGCGAGCGCCTCGATGGATTTCGGCCGCGCGGCGGACGGCGGCGGCGGCGCGAAATGGGAGCACGGGACGCTCTTCGCGGCGGCGCTCGCATACTTGTTCCTTAAGCAGGGCGACGCCGTGGGGCTGATCGTAGCCGGCGGAAGCGGGCCCGGACGCCCCATCGAGCCGCGTGTCTCCAGAGGGCAACTCTACCGCGTACTCGGCGCACTCGCGCAGACGCGGCCCGGCGGCGAAGCCCGCATTGCCGACGCGCTCCGAATGATCGGCGAGCAATCGCGCCGCCGGTGCTTCTTCATCGTCGTTTCGGACCTGCTCGAAGACCCCGCGCCCGTTCAGGACGCGCTCCGTGTCATCCGCGGACGCGGCGGCGAAGCCGTTGTGTTACACGTCCTCTCTCCCGCCGAACTCGATTTCCCGTTCACGCGGGCCTCGCGGTTCATCGACCCGGAAACAGGCCGCGACCTCACTTCCGACCCTACCGTCATCCGCGCGATGTACATGAAAAATCTCGGCGCGTTCCTCGACAACTATCGCGAGTTCTGCCTCAGGATCGGCGCCGATTTCGTTCCGGCGCCCACCGCGTCGTCCGCTGAAGAAACGCTTCTCGGCTATCTCGAACGCCGCGAGCGCGGGAAGAGGAGATGACGATGGGGTTCCTCCAGCCGGCTCTCCTCGCAACCCTCGCGCTCATCGCCATCCCGCTGCTTCTGCACCTTTTCGCGCGCAGGCAGGTTCAACAGGTCGTGTTTCCAGCATACATGCTACTTCTCGGCTCGAAAAAGCGCAGCCTGCGCGTGCTGACACTCCAGCAGTGGCTGGTGCTGCTCTGCCGCATGCTCGCCGTGGGGCTGCTCGCGCTTGCTTTTGCGCAACCCGTCCTTCACCGCTCGCACCTGTCTCTGCCCGGCACGCGGGACCGCGTCGCGATCCACATCATCCTCGACAACTCGCCGAGCATGAGCCGCCGGCGCGGCGGCGTGAGCCTCCTCGACCGCGCGAAATCCGCCGGCGCGGCGCTCGCCGCGCGCGCCGCGTACGACGACGAGATCACCGTCGAGCCGACATGCGGCGAAAACAGCCGCGGCGACGCCCTCTCGCCCGCCGCAGCCGCCAAATTCATCAGAAACGTTCAGCCCGGCAATTGCCTTGCCCGGCTCGACCTCAAAATAAACCGCGCGATCCGCGAGTTGCGCCAGTCGCCCTCGAGCGAGCGCCGGATCATCATCCTCTCCGACTTTCAGGCGAACGGTTTCGGACTCAAACCGCCGAAACCCGAAAAAGGCGACCCGGCGCTGATCGCGGTCAACCCGGCGTCAGGCGCGGCCTCTTTCAACGCGTGGATATCCAAGATCGACCTGCCTCTGTTCCCGCTTAGCGGCGAACAGGACTCGATCTGCTTCCGCGCCGAAACCGACGGCCCCGGCGGCGCGCCGCTCTCCGCCTCGCTCGTGATCGACGGCGAAAAACGCGGCGAACAGACGCTCGAACCCGGCGGACGCGGATGCTTCACGCTGTCGTTCGGCAAACCCGGCGCGGGCTGGGGAAAGATCGTGCTCTCCGGCGACAACATGCCGGCCGACAACACAGGTTATTTCACTTTCGAAATCCACAAAAAAATCACGCTCGCACTCGTCGCCGCCGAAGAAGACACGCGCGACCCCGCGAAGGGCGCGTTCTACGCATACCGCGCGCTACGGACAATCGCGGGCGCGGGTCAGGGCGCGGGAGCGGTCGATATGACGATCGTGCCGCCGGGCAGCCTGACGCGGCAGTCTCTCCCACGCGCGGGCGTAGTTTTCATCCCCGACCCGTCGGGACTCTCGCGGAACGCCGTCGCCGCGCTCGGCGACTTCGCATCCGCAGGCGGCGGTGTTTTCATAACTTCCGGGCAGGATCAGCAGACCGCATCAATCATCGCAGGAACACTTTTCGGAGGCGGCATTTCCATATCTGTTCCAAAGCGAGAAAAAACGACGGCGACGGAAGGTTTTCTCTCGGTCGGCGGTGTTGACATTGCGCATCCTATTTTCGCGGGTCTCACCGGCGCTTACGGCATGTCGTTCAAGGATACGCGGTTCGGTCATCCGGCCGCAATTAGAATCGCGGGCGCGGATGTCGCCGCCCCTGCTTCACTCTCGGACGGGTCTGCGCTTCTTGCTGAGCGTGCACTCGGCACCGGAAGAATCGTAATCCTTGCGTCAGGCATGGCCCCTGAATCCACCAATCTGCCTCTCAAACCTGCGTTCATTCCATTCATACTGCAAACAATCAAATACCTCGGCGAGCCGGGCGGCCGCGGAAGTGATAATTTCACCGCCGGTTCGGTCATACGCATCCGCGCCGACGTCCCGGCGGACGTCCGCGAAATCGCGGCTCGCAACGTCGAAGGCGGCGGCAGGATCGATCTCGTCCGCATATCGGAGGGCAAAAACGGAGTGTTCGCGGCCCGCGCGGGCGCGGAATCCGCCGAAGGCGTTTACAGGTTGCTGCAAGGCGACAAACCCACGGGGATGTTCGCGGTTAACCCGGACCCGGCGGAAGGCCGCCTCGCGGCGGTACCGCCCGAGCGCTTCAAAAAAACATATAGCGGGTACACAGCGAACTTCGTACCAGCGGCCCGCTACTCGGACAACGCAAAAATCGCGTCGCTGACATTCGCACGCCGCGCCGCCGCCCTTTGGTTTCCCGCCCTGCTCGGCGCGCTCCTCTTACTCCTCACCGAAACGGTCATATCAAATAAGAAATAAGTTTGATCACAGATGAACACTGATTAACACAAATAAAGATATTTCCTCCGTCAACGCCACAAAAATTGTTACCAAAGCGAAAACGCGCGCCGGGTGAGACGCGCGCTTTATTTCGTTTGTGATTCCGGTTCCGTTATCCCGGGAAATCTTGAATAAGCTGGATCAGAACACCGTCCGGCGCTTTGATGAACGCGATCTTCCTCGTCGGCCTGATCTGGAACGGCGGGAGCAGGAACTCCGCGCCCCGCTCGCGCAGAGCTTTGGCTTCGGCCTCGATGTCGTCCGATTCGAGCGCGAAGTGGCTGAGACCGTACTCGGGCGCGGCCGAGGGCGGCCCATCCTTCGACTTCGACCTCTCAAGCTCGATCTCGACCGTGTCGTTCCCCACGAATATGCACGGCGCTCCCATCACTTCCAGTTCGTACAACTTCTTGAACCCAAGCACTTCCGTGTAATATTTCAGGGTCGCTTCCTGATCCGAACATTTGACTCCGATGTGCAGAAACTTCATGATTAGCGGCCGCCTTCCGTCAGGATTTTATCAGCGTTTTGACTTTCTCGAAGCAGATGTCCGCCACTTCAAGCGTGCGCTGTATGTCGTCTTCCGTATGCCCGTAGCAGATGAACCAGTTATGGTGCGGATGCAGGAAAACACCGCGCCGGATGGCTTCCGTGCAGAACAACGTCCTCATCTAGAACGTGTTCGGATAGTTGAAGTTCATGTACGGGATCGACGGCGGGCCTGAGTACGTCACGTCAACGGAGTGCTTTTTGGCAAGTTCGAGCAGCCCGTTTTTCAGCAGCAGGCCGGTTCTTTCGACAGTCCCGATCACGTCCTGCGTGCGTATGAATTCGAGACACGCGAGCGCCGCCGCGAGCGGTGCGCCGTTGTAGAAATGCGTGCCCGAGAAGAATACGTTGCACGCCGCCTTTTTCAGTTCCGCTTTGCCGTACGCAACTGACAGCGGATGGCCATTTGCAATTCCCTTGCCGATCGTCACCAAGTCCGGCTTCGCTCCGAAATATTCGTGCGAGCCCTCGAACTTCAGTCTGTAGCAGCACCTGATGTCGTCCATTATGAACACGATGCCTTCCTGATCGCAAACCTCGCGTACCGCATCGAAAAATCCCGGCGCCGGAAGCTCGGTGTTGCTGAACGCCTCGTGCCTCATCGGCGTCAGAATTATCCCCGCGATTTCGCCCTTGTTCTTTTCCACCGTGTTGCGCAGGCTGTCGATGTTGTTGAATTCGAAGCTGATGATGCCCGCCCGGTGCTGGTCGTTCACGCCGGTTGTTGTCGGCACACACCAGTCGTGGAACCCGTGATACGTCCCGGACGCCATCAATATTTTTTTCCTTTTAGTGTGGACTCTCGCCACACGCGTACACCACGTCGTCACATCCGACCCGTTCTTCGCGAAAATAACCCAGTCGGCCAGCGGTGTGTGCTTCACTATGTATTCGGCCGCCTCGACCCACCGGTCCATCGGCATCGTCATCAGACCGCCGCGCGTCATCTGCTCGTTCACGGCTTCCTCGACAACCGGATGCCTGTAGCCAAGCAGATTGGCCCCGAACGCGCACATGTAATCGATGTAGTCGTTACCGTCCACATCCACAGCGTGCCCTTTGTACCCTTCGTGGAAAAAGCACGGATACTGGCCGCCCACCATAAAATTCGGGTTCCTCGGCCCGAATATTCCGTTCGGAATAATCTCCTGCGCGCGCTCGAACATCTTTAGCGATTTTGAAATGTCGTAAAGCTTTTCTTCCATCACTGCCTCCCCTTCGCCGAAACACGGCGCGTAACGCCATATCGACAGTAGTTTTCCTCAGTAATCACATAATGCCCCTCAAAACACAGGCTATTATATAACATTGATTCTGAATTGTTAAACCAAAAATTCTCACTGTATCCAGCCGAAAAAAATGATTGAAATATTCGGAAGACGCGGTCAGGCGGTCGCTTTTTTGCAGAGTTTTGCGGCGTCGTCGCCTCCCTCGGAGATAAACCAAGAGGCGAGTTCATCAGGCGAACCGAACTCGGACATTTCGAGCGGCGACAACGCGTGGAGTATATCGGCAAGAAGAACGGCCCTATCCCTGTCGGAAGGCGCGGCCGGTCTGCCCGACACCATCGATCGCCAGAGATCGTCCTCAATCACATTCAGCATCCTGCGCCGGAATTGCCACACCATGTACGTCTTTTCCGGAAGCTGCGCGGCGATTGTTTTTATCGCTTTCGCCATCCCGACCCTGTACATCAGCGTGCGGCGCTCCTCGCGCTCGCCCTCTCCCGGCGCCGATCTGACATTTTCGTACAACGCCGCCTCAACCCGCTGAAGGCAAACGAGAATGTAAAGAACCGGGTCCGGATACGATTCCATCGGAACAGACTGAACGATACCGCGGGCGTCGTAAGTCCCGCGCCGCTCGATATATGGCGCCCGGTCGTGGTCGTACGCAAAAACCTTTGCCGCCTCGTCCAGTTCCTCAAGCACCGGGTTTATCAGATTCTTATATTCCTGCCGCGTGTAGGGCCGGAGTGTATCAAAGTCCCGTTCGAGCTTATCGATGGTCTGTTTCAGTCTCGATTCCATTATCCCCGCTTCCGTGCTCCGCATGTCCGAAAAATACGCCGTCCGTCGAATTATGCAAAAAAACCGCGGAATGTCCGCGGCTTTCCTTGTCTATGATCCGCAATCGTTTTCCAGCCGGCTGCCGACGGCCGTGATGTCCGCGTCATGTACAGGCGTTGCGTAAACAACCAGTGTCCGACGCCCGGACATCGCTCAGCCGCTCACCGTGAACAAATCTTTTAAAGGTTTATATAAGAAATGCGCCGGATTCAGTTTGTAAATTTTCAGGCGGCCCTCCTTGTGGTAAAGGACAAGCCCGAACTCGACGAGCGAGTTCATCTGCCTGTTAACCTCCGAAACGGACGAGCCGCATGCAATTGCGAGCTCTTTCTCAAAGTAGCTTTCTTTATCGCGCTTGAACAAGGTGTAGAGAATCCGAATCTTGGTTTTGCTTCCCAATACTTCCTCTAGAAACACGCCTTGCACCTCCATCGCCGCTTCGAGGATAGCACCCACAAAACAGAGCTCCCCCTATATCGCCAGCATTTTTAATTCTATCTTTATCGGCTTATTCGTCAAGTGGATATTAAATTCGCCACATGCCCACGATTCCATTTTTTTCTTTTTGTTAAAAGTGAATATCCTGTACCTGTCGAAATAAAACCACCTTTGCCTCGCATATAGGTACCAATATTCCGCTATGCGTGCGTGTTGTTTCTGCAAATGACTTTTTCATTAACGTGATTTATTACATTTTGCCTCTTAAATTTTAAAAAAATTTATTAATTAAAATCTTTTTATCCTTCTTGACAAACCTGTTCAAATGGCATAATATCTCTCTAACTATAGGCAATCGTGGGTACATTAATGCAAAATAAATACACCACTAAGCAAGTTGCAGACATGTTGAATATCGATAAGTCAACACTGCTTAGATGGATCCGGCAGAATAAAATCACGGACGTAGGGCACCGGGATGGTCGCAACTGGAGAGTATGGCTCCCGGAAGATGTGGAACAGGTTAAGCTCTATCATGAGAAAATACACCAACTGACGCTTAACCTCGACGATGAAAAAGCAAAAAGCTCGGATTCAGGCGACTGATTGCCCAGTTCCACTCCGAAGCTTCGCTGAACTTTGAAAATTGAATAGTAGTGGAAAGAAAATTAGCACTCAATTCAAAAAGACCTGTGCTAAGATACCATAATTCAGTATCGCTAAAGATCGCAAAGTATCACGGAGCGCCTTTAGAGATAAAAGGCAAAACGAACAGCCCAAAAGAAAAATAAAAATGACATTTAAAGGTTTTGAGGGTATAGAACATTAAAAAGAATAAAAAAAGGCTTTAAAAAGGAAATTCAACAAATATCTGTTTGAATAAAGGTAAATTTAAGCAAACAAATTTCGGCGAGAAGTCGGAGTTGACGACAAAAAAGCGACAAAAGCAGCAATTCTTGAGTGATAAACTCAAGTTCTGAACTTTGAAACATGGAATCGACAGAGAGCTTTTTTAAAGAACTGGCTCTTTTGTGGAGTGCGGCATTCCAAAATTGGTACATCTTCGTCATATTTTCTGGGGCGAGAGTTGTACAGTTAAAAACGAAGCGTTTGAGGTAGTTTTACAAATATTAAAAAATATTGATGAAAAAAAGTTGGAGGGGGATTATGTCTGAAAATTTTAGCCCGGAAATTGACCGATTTGCTCGAATTAGAGTTATCGGTGTCGGAGGCGGCGGAAGCAATGCTGTTGACCGGATGATCGAGATCGGTCTTCGCGGTGTTGATTTTATTATAGTCAATACCGACACGCAAGCCTTGGTATCATCCAAGGTGCGACACAAAATTCAGGTCGGCCCGAAGACTACGAGCGGGCTCGGTGCCGGCGCGGATCCCGGTAAAGGCCTGATGGCCGCAAAAGAGAGCCGGCACGAAATCGAACAGGCTCTTGAAGGATCCGATATGGTTTTCATTACCGCCGGCATGGGCGGCGGGACGGGAACCGGCGCGGCGCCGATCATCGCGGAAGTCGCCAAGGAACTCGGCGCTCTGACTGTTGCGGTGATAACAAAACCGTTCTCGTTTGAGGGCAAACAGAGGAAGATGGTCGCCGAGGAAGGCGCTTCGGTTCTTAAAGGTAAGGTAGATACCCTTATCACAGTGCCGAATGAAAGACTTCTCTCCGTGATCGACCCCGCGACGAGCGTGAAAGACGCCTTCAAAAAGGCGGACGACGTGCTCCGGCAGGGCGTGCAGGGCATTTCCGACATGATCTCCATTCCGGGAATGATAAATGTGGACTTCGCGGACATCTGCACGGTGATGCGCGAGACCGGCTCCGCTCTCATAGGTATCGGCGAGGGAACCGGCGAGCACCGCGCGATGGAAGCGGCGGAGAAATCGATGAACTGCCCGCTGCTTGAGAAGCCGATCGACGGCGCTCAGGGACTGTTGATAAACATAACCGGCGGACGCGATATGACGCTCCACGAGGTCAATACCGCCGCCGAGATCATCAGCTCTAGAGCCGATGAAAACGCCAATATCATTTTCGGCGCCGTGATCGACGAGAGCCTCGAAGGTGTGATTCGCGTGACGGTCGTCGCCACCGGATTCGACGCCACGTATGCCGCGCAGAACCCGATTATCACCACCCACGACGAGCAACCGCAGGCTGCCCCTCAGCAGCAGCAACAGCGTGTGATTAAGGTTGCAGGGTCTTCGTATCGGGACGAGCTCGACATTCCATCGTTCCTGAGGTCTCAGCAAGGACAATAGTGCGCGTTTTGACGCGTTTTCAATTTTTCTCCTTCTCCTTTGCCGCCGCGTTCAACAAATGCGGCGGCCTTTGTTTTTTGTGGGTCTATCAATGAACTCGACAAAACACACCTGTTTATAACGTTTTTTAGATTTGGCCGTGATCTTTGTCCGCATAAAGCAAATTGCAACATTCGAATATTTTTTTTCGAATACAATTTGCTCGTTAAGACCATCTCATATAGATTAGTCGCTTTAAATTTTGTCAAAATATAGTGTGTTTTTTAATTCAAAAACAAAAATTGACTCTTTTTTGTTGTTGAGCCGCTTGATTTTTTACATGGGGTAATGTTTAATGACTAATGGAACCCAGTTATGAATATTAAAATGAAAATCTGGCTTGAAAAGGATGGCCAGAACTTTATGGGGGAAGGCCGTATTGTCCTTTTGCGGGCAATCGAAGAGACCGGATCGATCAACGGCGCGTCGGAAAAGCTTAAGATTTCTTTCCGACACGCGTGGGGCCAGATCAAGAAATTAGAAAAAAGACTTGGGATCAGGCTGATCGAGCCGCAGGTCGGCGGCAAAGGCGGCGGCGGTTCGAAGCTGACCAAGGAAGCGAAAGACCTTTTGGCGGAATTCGAGGCGGTCAGCGAGGATTTACATTCTTATCTTGAAGTCAGGCAAAGCAAAACGAAACTACTCAAAAAACTTTAAGTGTTTATAGAAAATACTTTCTGAACAATCTCATTATTCAATTCGACAATATCTATCTCAATTGAAATCAATAAATCATTGTGGTAAATTTACAATTCCGGCCGCAGATGTCCGGAGGCCGGAAAATCTATCGACTTGGTGATGTGGGCTATGAGAGAGTACGATTTCGAGAATTTTGAGTCAAAGTGGAGAAAACGCTGGGAAGAATCGGGGCAACATACATGCAAGAACGACGATCCCAGACCGAAGTATTATTGTTTGGATATGTTCCCCTACCCGTCCGGGAGCGGCCTGCACGTCGGCCACTGGCGCGGGTACGTTTTGTCGGATGTATGGACGAGATACAAAACACTTCAAGGGCATAACGTTCTGCACCCGATGGGCTGGGATGCTTTCGGACTTCCCGCCGAGAATGACGCGATCAAGAAAAAGATACATCCCCGTATAAACACAGAAAAAAATATAGATAATATCCGCCGGCAGCTTAAAGAGATCGGCGCAATGTACAACTGGGAACGCGAGTTCAGCACGACCGACCCGGAATATTTCAAATGGACGCAGTGGATTTTCGTAAATATGTTCAAGAAGGGTCTCGCGTACAAAAAGGAAATGCCGATCAATTGGTGCCCGTCGTGCAAGACCGGCGTTGCGAACGAAGAGGTCGTAAACGGCGCTTGCGAGCGGTGCGGCGCGGAAGTATCGAAGAAACACCTGAATCAGTGGATGCTGAAGATAACCGAGTACGCGGAACGGCTTCTGAACGATCTGGACAAGCTCGACTGGCCGGAACAGGTGAAGCTGCTGCAACGCAACTGGATCGGGCGGAGCGAGGGAGCGGATGTTGTTTTCAAAGCGATCAGCGCACGGGACGGTTCCGAGCAGGACTTCACGGTTTATACGACGCGGCCGGACACGCTGTTCGGGGCGACATACGTTGTGTTTGCGCCGGAGCATCCGATGGTGCAGGAAATCTGTGACCCGGCGAAGCTACAGGAGATAAAGGATTACATCGAGCAGTCGGCGAAGCAGACGGACATCGACCGGACGAACGCCAAGAAAGACAAGACGGGCGTTTTCATCGGCGCGTACGCAATCAACCCGGTGAACGGCGTGAAAGTCCCGATCTGGATTTCAGACTACGTTTTGATGGGATACGGAACGGGCGCGATTATGGCGGTGCCGGCGCACGATGAGCGCGACTTCGAGTTCGCGACGAAGTTCAGCATCCCGATCATCGAGGTCATTTACAGCGATCAGGCGAAGCGGAACGCGGACGGGACGCTCGTCGAGGCGCATATCATCGACGGCAAGCTGATAAATTCCGGCGACTTCGACGGGATGGACTGGCAAGCTGCGAAGGAGAAGATCACGGCGATGCTTGCGGCGAAAGGCCGCGGGCGGAAAACCGTAAATTATAAGATGCGGGACTGGGTTTATTCGAGGCAGCGCTATTGGGGCGAGCCGATCCCGCTGGTCAACTGCGAGAAGTGCGGCTGGGTTGCGATCCCCGAAGAGCAACTTCCGGTGCTGCTCCCCGAGGTGGAGTCTTACGAGCCGACGGGCACGGGCGAGTCGCCTCTTGCGGCGATCACGAATTGGGTGAACACGACTTGTCCGGAGTGCGGCGGCCCGGCGAAGCGGGAGACGGACACGATGCCGCAGTGGGCGGGTTCGTCGTGGTATTTCCTGCGCTACCCGGATCCGAAGTGCGCGACGGGCATCGCGGACCCGGAGATTCTGCACAAATGGATGCCGGTTGACCTTTACGTGGGCGGCATCGAGCATGCGATTCTCCACTTGCTGTACTCGCGCTTCTTTGTAAAGTTCCTGTTCGACATCGGAGCGGTGAAATTCGACGAGCCGTTCTCGCGGCTGTTCAATCAAGGTATGATCTGCCGGTTTTCGGAGAAGACGGAGAAGGTCGAAAAGATGTCGAAGTCGAAGGGCAATGTAGTGAGCCCGGACGACATTGTGAAGGATTACGGTACGGACACGCTGCGGTTGTACGAGTTGTTCGTGGGGCCGCCGGAGATGGAATCCGAATGGAGCGACCGGAGCATCGAGGGTATTTTCCGGTTCCTGAAACGGGCGTGGAAATGGGTGTTCGAAGCAAAAGAGAAAGCAGGCGCGGCGGACGACGCGGAGATGCTGCGGCAGCGGCACATTCTGATAAAGAACTGCACGGAACGACTGGAGTCGTTCCGGTTCAACACGATAATCAGCGCGCTGATGGAGTTTGTGAATTTCGCGACTGAAGAGAAAAACGCGGGCCTTGCGGTTTCGCGCGAGACGATCGAGGCGTTCCTGATAATGATCTCGCCTCTGGCGCCTCATTTCGCGGAGGAGTTGTGGCGGGAACTGGGCGGAAACGAAACGATTTTCCGGTCGAAATGGCCGCCGTTCTCTGAAGAGCTGACGAAGGCGGGCGAATGGACGGTCGTGGTGCAGGTCAGCGGCAAGGTGCGCGGGAGATTCGACGTTGCGACGGAAACGCCGGAAGCCGAGATCGAGAAGCTGGCCCTCGCGGATGATAAGGTTGCGAAGTGGCTCGAAGGCAAGCAGGTGATGAAGGTGATCGTTAAGATTAACCCGAAATCGAACTCGGCGCTTGTGAATGTGGTTGCTAAATAACAAATAAAGCCGGCGGGCCGGCCGCGGCGCAAAGGAGATTCATCTCAGATGGCGGAACAGAAGAAAAAAATCTCTCTCGGTTACGCATGGTACGCGCTGTTTGTCATGTTCATGATAAACATGTTCAACTATGTCGATCGGCTGAGCCTCGGGCCGGCGATGGAGCACCTCAAGAGATACTTCGATGTGACGGATACAAAGATGGGCCTGATCCTCGGCGCGTTCACATTTGTATATGCGATCATATCGCTGCCAATGGGGTTCCTGTCCGACCGCGGGAAGCGGACTTTTTTCGTCGGCCTCGGCGCGTTCGTGTGGAGCATAGCGGCGACCACATCGGGCTTTTGCAAAACATTCACGGGCTTTTTCGCGGCGCGTGCGGCGGTGGGGAGCGGCGAAGGAATTTATGCGCCGACGGGATCAGCGATCATAGCCGATTATTTTCCGAGGGACAAACGCGCAACAGCAATCTCCATATTCATGTCGGCGATGCTGCTGGGTGGTGCGTTGGCACTCGTAGTAGCGGGCATGATAATCGACAAAACGGATAAGTTTGACCTGAGCAGGACCGCGAAACTCGTTCCGTATGAAAAAGGCGCGACGGTCGAAGGCTGGACATACGAGGGACAGATACAGACGCGCGACAGACATGTGTCATACGATTTCAAGAACGGAGCGGATACTTTGTCCGTCGTTTTGTCCAAACCGGATCTGAAAAAGAAGTCGGATGCATATACGAAACTTTTCAATGTGGATTTTCGACTGAACGGAACTGCAGAACCTCAGGATGAGCAAAAAAAAGTTGCTGAATCGATAGTCAATCAGATCAGAGATCATGAGGATGATGATTTTTCGACAATAAAAGCTGATATTAAAGACGATAAAAAAAGCCTTCTGTGCAAACTTTTTCCCACCTTATGTACATCAACCGGCAACATTGTAATTCCAAAAGAATATGCCGACAGACTGACGTACGACAAAGAGAAAAAAGAACTGGCATTTAAAGGAATTATGACTGTTAAGGATAAGAAAATCCTTAGAAACCTGTCCGACAACCCGAAATACCAGAATGCGCTTGTAGAGATATACAACTACTCGGCGTTCTACTATCGGCGGTCGGATAACTGGAAATGGATTTTCTGGATTCTAGGGCCTCCGGGGATTCTATTCGCGATTCTGGCGTTCGCGCTCAGAGAGCCTGTAAAAGGCGGCACCGAGGACTACCTGACGGAAGAGCAGGCGCTGAAAGTGGATGCGAAGGGAAGTATTGATTACTCGCCGCTCTGGAAGACTCCGTCGCTGGTGATAATGATGCTGTCGAACGTGATATTCACGGCGGCGGTCGGCGGGCTGAACATGTGGCTGTTCCCGTTCATTGAGCGATACAAAGATATGGAGTCAGCAACTGCCGCGATGAAGATCGGGCCAATCGTAATTGTGTCGATGGTCGTGGGCGTCATCCTCAGCGGAATCGTCTCCGACAAAATGTTCAAGAAGTCTAAACGGGCTTACAACTACATTCTGTTCGTCTGCATAACGCTGTCGATCCCGTTCCTTTACATTTTCGTGATGACGTTGAACTACTACGCGCTCATTGCGTCGGTGACGCTCGGAATGTTTCTGCTTTCATGGGTGAACGGCCCGCAGAACACGCTGCTCGTGTCGGTTGTCGATCCGAAACTTCGCGCCACGATGAACGCGGTGCATATCGTACTGATACACTGCCTAGGCGATGGCCCCTCGCCCATCATCATCGGCGCTCTCTCGGACAAATTCAGCCTGAAGTTCGCGTTCATGCTGCTGCCGATCGCGCTGTTCATCGGCGGGCTCGGGTTCCTGATCGCGGGATATTTCGTGCCTAAGGACCTGCAGAAGCTTGAAGACAGGATGAAAAAGCAGGTAGCGTAATCGGTTAAACCGAACTAAAAGAAATCAAATAAAACGCGCGGTCTCACGGCCGCGCTTTTTTTTGCTGACGAAGCACCCTCAAACAAGTTCCTGATTATACTCAATTTTCCGCTACCGTGTGAAAAAGGGTGTCAGGCCATGAATTGGGAATTGAGATTCCGAAAGTATCGAGAGTTTTTCGCCAATCAAATATATATATGAGCCAACAATCCTTTTCCCGATGCTTCTCAATTCCCAATTCACGGCCTGACACCAAAGTACAGTCAAAGAAATCAATACCTGCGGAGAATCAGGCATAATCAGGAACAAGTTCGAGGATGGCACAAAATTTAAACCGACACTATTATCGCGTCAGTCCTGTTTTTTCTCCTCCGCGAGTTTGGCGAGTCTGCCGTCCCAATACCTGTTCGCTTCGCTGATGTAGAGGTCGTGAGGGACGAGCGGCCTGTCGAGCGCCGCTTTCGTTTCGTCCGAAAGAGCGCCGTTTTCAACCACCTCGCGACCGGCTTTTTCCACTATTTTCAGGTATGCATCGATGATCGGGCCGAGCGGCGTATTCTCCATGTTTTTCATCAGGATGCCCCCTCCCCTGTAAATCTCCGCGAGCACTTTGCCGTGAATCTGCCGCGCGATCCTGTGGAACGAGAGACTTATGACCTGAAAATGGGACTGCTCAGGATAGCCGCAAGTCGATATGACAACGAAGCGTAGTTCTTTATCTCCCTTTTTTACATGCCGCGACTCGCCGAGTTCGTCTTTTTCGATGTGGCAGTCCGCGGTGGGCGTCAGGCGGTCTAGAAAGTTCTTCATGACGCCGCTCACATTGTCGAGATAGACCGGCGTGGCAAATACCGCGATGTCTGATTCGAGAGCCTTGTCGAGCAGTTCTTTCATGTCGTCCTTGATCGCGCAGATGCCGGGAGTTTTCGCCCAGCAGGACATGCAGGCAATGCACGGCTTGATGTTTTTGCGCGCGAGGAAGACAGATTCGACGTCGGCGCCGGCGGTTTGCGCTCCTTTTGCAAACGCGTCAACGACTACCTGCGTGTTTCCGCTTCCCGCGTGAGGGCTTGAGTTGAATACGGTTATTTTCATTGATCGCTCCTGTCAGATATGTTGAGAAAGATTGTACCACAAAGTAGTCATGCCGCGCTTGCTTGTGCTGAGTAAAATCATCAGGAACTCCTTCAAACAAACTCGATGACGGCACAGAATTCGTGGATAGCCGCAAAATGGAATGAAAAGGCATTTTATTGCATTTTCCGGATTCGTGATTATTTATATTCTATAGTTATCATTAACCGGAGAGCGCGGCGGCGGACACGCTGTGCCGCGCGGCGAGACAGTTTGAAAATAAGATTCGTTCACATACCGAAAAAGATATACCGGCGAGGCAAGCTCGCGGGATATTTCATAACGATCATGCCGCTGGGACTGCTGCCGATGGCGGAGATACTGAAGCGAGACGGTCACGACGTCGAGATCGCGCACGCCGGAAACGAGGAGCAGTTCGACGCCGGATTCAGCGTGGAGAAATATGTGGAGGACGAAGGCGCGGAGCTTGTGTGCCTGCCGCTGCACTGGCACCAGCAGACGTACGAGGTGCGTGAGGCGCTGAAGAGGATCAAGGTTCGCACGCCGAAAGTGAAAACCGTTCTCGGCGGGCTGACCGCGTCGTGGTTTGCCGCCGACATAATCAATGAATGGCCGGAAGCGGATTACGTGATCCGTGGCGAGGGCGAGAAGCCGCTGAAGGAACTCGCGGAGGCGCTCGCGGAGGGAAAGAAGGATTTGAGCGGCGTTCCGAACCTCGTGTGGCGAAAGAGAGGCCGGACGACAGAGAACAAGGAGATATACGTCGCGGGGCCGGGCGATCTCGCGGAACTGGTATTCACGGACAGGTCGCTGATACGCAACCATGAGAAATACACGGCGCACTATTACTCTAACCCGGAGAAGGAAAAAACGGGCGAGTCGTTCCACCACCCGCTGCACTATCTCTACATAGGGCGCGGATGCACGGCGGACTGCGCATTCTGCGGAGGCGGCGTCGGAGCGCACAAGCTGATAGCGAACCGGGACGGAGCAATCTTCCGCGATCCCGACGCCGTTTACGAAGACATTAAGACAACGTACGAGAAATACGGGATAACCGATTTTTACGCGTGCTTCAATCCACCGGGAACGGACAACGGTTATTTCACGCGCCTCTTCGACAGGATCGGTCGCTCCGGGATGGACGTCTCGATGGTTTTCGAATATTACAACGGCGTGCCGGATGAGGCGTTCATTGAAGCATTCGCATCCGCGTTCAATAAGTCGGAATCACGGATAGCGTTTTCGCCGACGTCGTTCAGCGATGAGTGGCGGCCTTGTTTTTATCCGCCGGGGATAACAGACACGGAGCTTGAGACGGCAGTGAAAAACATCTCGAAGCATGGGATTCAAACGCTCCTCTACTATGCGCTTCTGCCGAGCGAAACGGAGGGCGACATCCACGACGGATTGAGTCACGCGATGGATTTGCGAAAGAGACACGCGTCCACGATGAGGATATTCCCAATCGAGATGGAACCGGCGTCGCCGTGGTCGCTCGCGCCGAAGAAATACGGCATTTCGCTGAAACGCAAAACGCTCGCGGACTATCTCGAACATCACGCGCGGGGCACGGACGGATTCGCGAAGTCGGACCTCGGATACTCATTCCCCGGCTTCGGGTCGAGCAAGCAGGTGTTCGACCTGCTGGCGAGATTCACCACCCGGCTGTACGAATGAGGCGAAGTCCGAAAAAAACAAATGCGAAACAAAGCATAAAGACTTGCGGAAAAGAGAATACAACGACAATGGCGACAGAGAATAACGTTTTTTCAAAGCGACTTGCGGCGGCGGCCATCCTGATTCCGGTAGCGGCGGCCGTGCTGGTGTTCTTCAACTCTCTTAACGGCAATTTCGTTTACGACGACAACTCAATCGTCGTGAACCAGCCGCTTGTGAAGGACCTCTCCGCGCTGGGCATTGCGGATATTTTCACCCACAAGGACCTCAGCCGCTCCTCGCCGCACTACCTCCCGGTCAGGCTTATCAGCTATGCGATCGATTACCGCTTATGGAAACTGAATCCGCTCGGATTCCACCTGACGAACCTGTTTCTACATGTGCTGAATGTCATCTTCGCGACACTATTCGTTGCGTCGGCGGCAGCGGCGGCCGGGATCAAGGAAAGGAAGAACGTATGGCTTGCGGCCGGAGCAACGGGACTCCTGTTCGCGGTGCATCCGCTGCAATCGGAAAGCGTTGCATGGGTATCTGGCCGCAAGGAACTGCTGTGCACGGGTTTTCTGCTGTGCGCGGCTCTTTGCTATCTGTCGTCGCTGAGACGTCCAGTCTCTAAGAAAACCGACTGGGCAATCCCGTCGGGTCTCGTGTTTTTCACGTTGGGAATACTCTCGAAAGCGACGGCGGCGGCGTTTCCGCTCGCGCTTGTTGGGTTCGAAATTTTCATGCAGCCCGGAGAAGGCCGCGCGAAGACGGCTCAGAGAGCCAAACGGTTTGTGCCGTTCCTCATTGTGGATGCCGTCATCGTTTATATCGACATGAAATACTCGGCACAGGCCGGGATGATAAAAGAAGTAGCCTCAGGCTCGCTTGCGGCACACTACCTGACGTGCGCCGCCACTCCGCTGCTTTACATAGGCAAAGCGTTCTGGCCCGCGAAACTGAGCGTGGAGTACGGAACAGCACTGAGTCGTGGAGAGTTGATGCGGCTCGCACCGGCGGCGGTTTTGTTCTGGGGAGGGCTGGTGTTGTTATGGACGAAATACAGGAAGAGACAAGGCGCCGCGGCGGCGCTGGCCGCGTGGGCGGTCGCGGGGCTGCTGCCGGTTATCAATCTCGTACCCTCGACAAAACTGATAGCGGACAGGTATTTCTACCTGCCGTCGATCGGGCTGTTCGGGGCGTTGTGTATTGCTATTGCGCAAATCAAAGGAAAAGCGCCGAGGATCGCCACAGCCGTTATTCTTGTCGCCGCGGCGTGCGCTTTCGGGTTCCGCGCGGCGGAGCGGAACTTAGACTGGCGGAATGAGATGACGCTCTGGAGTTCAGCGATGCGTTTCGAGCCCGATCATCCTCTGGTGCTCCAGAATCTAGCGTACGCATATTATCTTGATAAAGATTACGTGAAGGCGGAAAAATATTACAAAGCCTCCATAAAAAGAGATCCGAAAAATGTGCCCGCATACGTCAACCTCGCCGTTCTGGAGTACGTGGCATGGAAACGCACGGACGAAACCATATCTCTTTTGCAGCAGGCGGTGCGTCTGGACCCGAAGAACATTCCGGCAAGGATAAATCTGGCTATGGCTTACTATTCAAGCGGAGAATTTCAGGCCGCCGTGGATGAAATGATAAGCGCGATAGACAATGATCCCGGAAATATTCTTCTCGTCAGGAAGTTGTACGTTTTGACAAATACGCTGAAAAGCAAACATTTAAGATTTGTCATTCCGAAGGAAACCATAGACCGCATAAACGCACTTATAAAAGATTCACAAAAGAAGAAACGCTGAAGCGCGGCGGATTGAGAAAGACAGCGCCGTTTTTATAATACGAAGTGGAGAACGTCGGGTTCGGCGTATATGAAAAAAGAAAAAAGCAAATCGGGTATCAGCAGACGGCAGTTTCTCGGCGGCGCAGGCGCGGCGTTGATCGGGCTCGCCGCTCTGCCCGAAATCGGCCGCGTGTTCGGAGTTGATACAGCGGGCGCCGCTCTGTCCGAAAATTCAAAAAGCAAAACGAAACCGGGCGGACGCGGTGTTGTAGTGATCGCCCGAGACAAAAGCATCTGGGACGGCGACAAACTTAATCGCGATAAGGTAAATAACCTAGTTTTCAAGGCGGTGCGCGCCCTCTCGGGAGCGTCCGGCGACGAAGCCGCATGGAAAACATTTTTCGACAGCGGCGATTCGGTGTCCATCAAGATGAACTGCATCGGCGGGAAATGGATGTCAACGACTCCCGCTGTGACGGAGGCGATAATCACGGGCATCCTACTCGCGGGCGTGCAGCCGCGAAAGGTGATGGCGTGGGACCGCACTCAATGGGAAGTCCGCAACGCCGGTTACAAATACGGAAGCGACAAACGCGGCGTGCGTTTTATAGCGACGGACGACGACGATATCAGATACGAAGGTGATCTCTCCACGTGGGGCGAGGTCGGCTCGCTCGTAAGCAGAATCGCGGCGCGGCTCAGCACGGCGATGGTGAACGCGCCCGTGCTGAAGGACCACGATATGACAGGCATTTCCTGCGCGCTGAAGAATTGGTACGGGGCAATCAACAACCCGAACAAGCTGCACGAGAATGCGTGCGATCCGTACATCGCCGACCTCAACATGCTGCCCGTGTTCCGTGACAAGACGAAGCTGATCGTCTGCGACGCGACCACCGGCCAGTACAACGGCGGACCGTCGCACAAGCCGAAATATACGTGGCGTTACTCAGGTGTGATAGCCGGGACGGACCCGGTGGCAGTGGACACGGTTGCGCATCGGATAATCGAGGATAAGCGAAAAGCGGAAGGCTTGAAATCGCTGAAAGCCGAGGGCCGCCCGCCGACATTTCTCCAAACAGCCGGCGACGGCAGGCACAAGCTCGGCGAGAACCGCTATGAAAAGATCAGGATCATCGAAGTGTGAAGCAGGCCCGTGCGAGTCGGACGCGGGGATGACGCGGCGCGAGTTCATGGGACTCTGCGCGTGCGCCTGCGCGCTTCCCGCGGCCGCCGTGCTGCTGTCCGCCGCGGAACCCGCTTTTGCCAAACCGCAATCCACACCGTCACGCGGCACTGAGCATGAAGTAGCCTTTTACGACAAGCTGCCGGAAAAGATGATCCGCTGCCAGATATGCCCGAAGAAATGCAGGGTCGGCGACGCCGAACGCGGCTTCTGCGGCAACAAGGAAAACCACAGCGGAAAATACGTGACGCTCGCCTACGGCAATCCGTGTTCGGTGAACAACGACCCGATCGAGAAGAAGCCGCTGTTCCACTTTCTGCCGGGGACGACTGCGTTCTCGCTCGCGGCGGCAGGCTGCAACTTCGACTGTAAATTCTGCCAGAACTGGGAGATATCGCAGTCGCGGCCGGAGCAGACACGCACTTACGACCTGTCCCCCACGCGCGTTGCCGAGGTGACTAAGCAGGCCGGAAGCAAGACGATCGCTTACACGTACAGCGAGCCGGTGGTTTTTTACGAATATATGTACGACTGCGCGGCGGCAGGCCGGAAGAGCGGGCTGCGCAGCGTGATGATCTCGAACGGTTACATCAACCCGAAGCCGATGAAGAAACTCTGCGGTGTGCTCGACGCTGTGAAGATCGACTTCAAGGCATTCACGGAGGATTTTTACGCGAAGCAATGCCTCGGCCACCTTCAGCCGGTGCTGGACACGCTTGTGTTGCTGAAAAGCGAGGATATATGGTTCGAGATGGTTGTACTCATCGTTCCGGGGCTCAACGACAAGGCGTCCGAATTTAAAGATATGGCGCAATGGATTGTGAAGAATCTCGGCAAGGACGTCCCGATTCATTTCTCGCGGTTTCACCCGATGTACAAGCTCAAAAACCTGTCGCCGACACCGATAGAAACGCTCGAAACGGCGTACTCGGCCTGCAAGAAAGCCGGGCTGAATTACGTCTATCTCGGAAACGTGCCCGGTCACAAAGCGGAGAGCACGTACTGCCCGAAGTGCGGCAAGCCGGTGATTCAGCGCTATGGATATGTGGTTCAGGCGATCAACATGACCGGTGGACGCTGCATGTTCTGCAAGACGCCGATCCCCGGCGTATGGTCGTGAGCAGCCTCCACAAAGTTTGAACATCTCTGTGCTTTTCGCGGTTGCGCGCGTCTGATAAAATAAGTCTCATGTCAAAAACAAAAGTAGCTATTGCGAAATGCGGTTCGTATGTACCGGCCGAAGTCTGCGCGGCTGTGGACGCTCTTCTGGCACGGCTCGGAGGAATCGAGAAGTTTGTGAAACCGGGAATGCGAGTGTTCGTGAAGCCGAACCTGCTTCTGGCCGCATCGCCGAATAAGGCGTGTACAACACATCCGGAAGTGCTGATAGCGGTGATCAAACGGCTTCAGGCAGCGGGAGCAGAGGTATCGTTCGGCGACTTGCCGGGCGGTTTCCACGCCGGGAGCACGCGGAATGTACATCGCACATGTGAGATGACACAGGTCGCGGAGGCAACAGGCGCGGAACTCGTGACGATAGAGAAACACGGGTTCAAAGAGATCGTGATCCCCGGCGCGAAGAAGATGAAGCGCATCCACGCGCCGCTAAGGCTCGACGAAGCGGACATGATTGTAAATGTCTGCAAGATTAAGACGCACATGCAGACGATGATGACGGGCGCCGTTAAAAATATGTTCGGGATGACGACGACGCAGGACAGAATTGTGGCGCACAGATTTTCCGGCTACCGAGAATTTTCGGAAGCGCTGGTCGATATTTACTCCGGGCTGCCGAAACCGTCGCTCAATATAGCGGACGCGGTGATCGGGATGGAAGGCACCGGTCCGTCGCAGGGCAAACCCGTTAAGCTCGGCTACCTGCTCGGCTCGGAGGACGCGGTCGCGCTGGACACAGTGGCGGCAGCGGCGATCGGATTCCGGCCGGAGGAGATCGCAATGATCGAGTCGGCGCGGCGGCGCGGCATCGGCACGGCGCGGATGCACGATATCGAGATCGCCGGCGACTCGCTCGACTCGGTCAAAAAGCGGGTGCGCAGGCCGTCATCGGCGGTGTTCATGATGATGCCGGTTCTCACCAACCCGTTCAACGAACTGACAAAGGTGCAGCCGTACATTGCCGCTAAGGAATGCAAGGCTTGCAAGAAATGCGCGGAGGTTTGTCCCGGCAATGCTATATCTTTTCCCAAACACGCGGGTGTGATAGACGAACGCCGCTGCATCCTCTGTTATTGCTGCCATGAGATATGCCCATACAGCGCGGTCGAATTGAAGAAGCCGATACTCGTTAAGCTGGCTGAAAGGTTCATATCGCATGAAAGCCGGTAATAACGTGACAAATAATAATAACGCGACAGTTTACGACTGCGTCGGGCTTGGGTTGTGCGTAGCCGACTACCAGTGTCTGCTCGATCACTATCCGGCAGCGGACGAGAAAACGGTTGCTGTAAAGCATATCCATCAGGGCGGCGCGCCGGTGGTGACGGCGCTGGTGTCGCTCGGAATATGGGGCCGCAAAACGGCGATGATCGGGATGGCGGGCGACGACGACGACGGCCGTTTCATAACGAGTGAGATGGAGAGTTACGGAGTGGATGCGTCGCGCGTGATTCTATCCAAGCACACGGAAACAAAGAAGGCGTTTGTGTGGATAGACGCGTCGAAAGGCAGCCGCGCGGTGGTGCTCTGCGGCGACCGGTCGCTGCCGCTTCCGGCGCGGGCGGCGGCGGAGAAGGCCCTGCCCCGCTGCCGTGTGTTTCACACTGACGGGCGCGAGACGGCAGTCGCGATCAAAGCGATGCGGCTCGTCAGGAAACGCGGTGGACAAACAGTGATCGACGCGGGCAGTCCGCGCGAGCGCATGGACGAACTGTTCTCGCTCTCGGATCACTTCGTGGCGTCGCACTCGTTCATGCGGAAGTTCTTCGGGGCGGGAATAAAACCTGAAAACGCGCTCGACAAAATCCTCGAACGCGGCCCGAAAGTCGCGCTGATCACTCTCGGCGAAAAAGGTTGCATCGGAGCAACCGAGGACGGCATGTTCCGCGTGCCGGGATTCAGCCGCAAGGGGTTCATCGTGGACACGACCGGCGCGGGCGACGTGTTCCACGGCGGCTATATCCAAGGACTGCTTAGCGGCCTGCCGCCGGAGCGCTGCGCGGAGTTCGCCAACGCGGCGGCGTTCCTGTCCTGCGGCGAAATCGGCGCACGGGCGGGAATCCCTTCACTCAGGCAGATTACGGCGCTTATCAGAGAACGAAATTCCAAGAAATAATCCTCGAACACGTAAGGCGCGTTTCGGTAACTTCATTATTATTGATGCGACGAAAATGATATAATTACCACGGCTGAGAAATAATCGGAAGCATAACGGGGCGGAGGACGGAATATGAAATTAACAAAAAAACCTGACGCAACAATCGTCGAAGGAAAACAACTGCGACTGACGATCACTCCCCTCGAAAACGGCGGCGTTTGTTACGACATCGCCGCGCGCGAAAAAAACGGCTGGGTGACGGTTCTCGGCTCGGAACGTTCGACTGTGGCCGCGAATAAGAACACGAAAGGCTGCGGGCAGATGATGCGAACCTCGCGGCGAATTATCGAGTTCCCGCAGGAACTCGTGTCGGCGGAGGCGAAGAACGGCATCGCGACTGTTATTCTGCGCGGAAAGGCGGACGGCCACACCGCCGAGCAGAAGATGACATTCGGCGACAATGACTCGTACATCAATGTTGTATCCACCGTTAAGCTCGGCCACCCGTCGAGGATCGCCGCCGCGGGCACGGCGCACGTTTTCATACCGGACGGGATGCTGTATTCGCAGTATGAACCGCTCGACTTCTGCTGGATACCCCATCTTCGCCGACTTCCCGAACACACGATCGGAGACCACGTTTTCAGGTCGCCCGCCGTGATATTCCAGTCTGGGAAAATTATGGGAGCGATCGTTCCCGACCTCGACGTGCTCGCGAAGAACCGGCCGATGCCGACCGCGCTCGACGCGAGGCTCGAAATACCGGGCATGCCCGCGCCGGCGTTCTGGTACGGTTTCTGCCGCTACAAGATCGACGGTCACGTATTTTTCAAGCAGGACGAGCCGGGACGCAAGCCTTGCAAGGGCGATCTTGTGTACGGGTACGATCTGTTGGCAGGCGCGGACGAGCCGGAACGGCACGCGCACCGCAGGGTGGCAAAGCATCTGTGGGATCGGTACGGTGCGAAGCTGATCCGCAACGTCGAACCGCAGACGGTAACTTACGACGAATACGCGCGGCGCGCTTATGGGTTTGCGTTCGACCGCGGTAAAATATGGCGGGAGTTCGACCTCGGCGGTAAACGCGCGGGCGGCACGGTCTCGGTGACTTTCGCCGGCCCGGCGAAAACTAAGTTCATGAATCACGGCGAAATCGAGCGGATGCTGAAGATGCAGAAACTGATCCCGGGCATACACGGCGCGGCGACGGACAAACTTCTGCAAACCGAATTCGCGAATGACGCTCTCGAATTTATCGTACATAACACCACAATAACGGCCCCTCCGCACATTCTGAATCAGTCGTGGTTCTGCAATCTACGGACGGCATACGGGGCATTCGCCTATTCGGAGAAGCTCGGCAACGCTTCGCTCAAGGATTACGCATTGAAGATGAAAGAACTCGCACTGGGAGCACCCGGCGACCTCGGATTTATGTACTCCGACTGCTACTGCCCGGACGACGGCGATCCGATATGGATGCAGGGAATGAAAGCGTTCGAGGCGGTCCGCGATTACCACTTGCCGGACAACGCGTGGACGGGCTGGTGGATGCTGCGCTGGTACGAAGAACTCGAAAAAGACGAGCGGCTGCTTGAACGCGCGAAAGCCGTCGGCGACGCGCTGGCGGCCTCGCAGCTCGAAAGCGGCGCGATCCCCGGCTGGGTGCGGGTGAGGCGCGGCGTGCCGACCGCGGGGGCGACGCTACGCGAGAGCGCGCAGACGGCCGCGCCGGGGATGTTCCTCGCGAGGCTGGCGCGAGTGACCGGCGAAGCAAAATATCTGAAAGCGGCCGAGAGCGCCGCTAAGTTTCTGATCGACAACATATTCCCTGATAACATCTGGTGGGACTACGAAACATTCTTCTCGTGCTCTAAAAAAGATGTCGGAATGAAGGACGCCGGAACGGGACTGCACTGCATGAACAACCTCTGCATATTCTGGACGGCGGAGATGATGCGCGAACTCGCGGACAAGACAAAGAAGAAAACATATCTCGAACATGGGCTGCGCGCGCTCGACCTGATGATCCTCTGGCAGCAGGCGTGGGACCCGCCCTATCTTTCCATCAACGGGTTCGGCGGGTTCGGCGTGATGAACACTGACGGCGAATGGAACGACGCGAGGCAGAGCATGTTCGCGGAATGCCTGACGGCGTACTACGAGCTGACGGGCGAGCGCGAGTATTTCGAGCGCGGGGTGGCGGCACTGCGGTCGTCGTTCACAACGATGCTGATTCCGGAAAACCGTGCGGTCGCCCCCGGCAACATGAAAAGGTTTATCGCGAAGGACGAAGGCGCATCGTACGAGAATTACGGCCACCTCGGGTTTGACCGATGCGCGCCGGGATATCTGATGTTCGACTGGGGGAGCGGCGGAGCGTGCAGCGCGGCGGCGCGTCTGACCCGCAGGTTCGGCGATATATACATCGACGCGGCGCGCGGAAACGCGTTCGGGCTCGACCTGTGCACGGCGGTGAAGTACAAGACCGGCGAAGGCTCGCTGTCGCTCGAAATCGACGCCCCGCATAACGACGGAAGAACTCTCATGCTGAAAGCCACGGGTTTGAAACAAGGAAAATACAAGCTCACGGTCAACGGCGCCGCGCGCGGCACGCATACGGCGGCAGCTTTGCGGGACGGTATAGATGTAGAGCTTTGAACTCGGCCGGAGGTGACAAATGACATCTCGCGAACGCGTGAAAGCCGCGGCGAAGCGCAAGCCGGTGGATAAGATTCCGCTGATGCTCTGGCTCGAACCGCACACGACGTTGAAGCTTGCCACGGGGCCGATGCCGCCGCGCAATCCGCTGTACAGAGGCGTTTTCGACGGACTGCGCCTGCTGAGCGACAACCTGCCCTCGAAGGAACTCCGCAACGGCGCGCCGCTGCTCGCTTACGCGGTGCAGGCGGATTACCAGCGCGAGCTCGGCGCGGACATCGTCGATTTCCACTTCTGCATCTACCCGCTGATGGTGAAGAACTTTACTCTGAACAGAGACGGCTTTTCGGTGACCGACATTTACGGCGTAACGCGCGGCATGGGTGGCATGTACCTCGAATCGACGGGCCACCCGTGCGAAACGAAGGAAGCCCTCGACCAATACGTCTTCCCCGACCTGTCGAACCCGCTGCGATACTCGCACATCGCGGCCTACCGCGCGATGCACCCGGATGCGGCGATAGCGGTGATGTGCCCCGGCGTGCAGGACTGGTCGCAGCAGTGGCACAAAATGGAGAAGCTGTATGGCGGAATGATACTCTACCCCGACACGATCGAGCGGTTCTTCCGCAAAATGGCGGAACACACGCTTCAGATAATCCGCGGCGTGCTCCGCGCGGGCGCCGACATCGTTCTCATCGGCGACGATTACGGAACACACAACAGCATGTTGATGTCTAAAAAGATGTGGGAACGGTTTACGTTTCCGTGCCTGAAAATGCAATGCGAAGAGATACACCGGCACGGAGGGATCGCGATGCTGCATTCTTGCGGATTCGTCATGCCGTTACTGGATAAGATAGTCGAGGCCGGGGTGGACATGCTGCATCCGCTTCAGCAGACGGCGGGCAACGACCTATCGGCGGCGAAGGCCGCATACGGGGACCGGCTGACGTTTGTCACCGGCTTGGACGTGATGACGCTTTCGACGGCCGGACCGGAGGAGGTGCGGGAGTCGATACTGGCGGCGGCGCGGGCGGCGGCGCCCGGCGGCGGTTTTGTCCTTTGCACGACAAATTATCTTCAGGTTGACACACCGCTGGAAAATATAGATGTAATGTTCAATACTATTAAAGATATACAGAACGGGAGGTTTTGAGAAACGCCATGCCATGCAAAAGCATACTCACAAAAGTAATGATCTTCGCATTTCTGGCAATGTTCGTCGCGGCAGCGCCCGGATGTGCCAAGGAAACCACGGAAAAAAACAAGAGTAAGACCAAGACAACGGCTAAAAAGTCGGAGCCTAAAAAGGCAACGAGCCAGACCACGGAAGCCGAAGGCGCGTTCATCTACGGCAAGCAAGCGCCTGACATCAACGTGGTGGACGCCGGCGGCAAACCGATTTCTCTCGACGACTACAAGAATAAAACGGTCGTCCTCGTGTTCTGGGCCGCCGAGTGCGACGTCTGCAAAAAGCAGATTAAGGATCTCGAAGTCGGCATCTCGAAAAAGAAGAACGACGTAGCGATACTTGCAATAACGCAGAATGTGAATCCTGATAAAAACCGGGACGCGGCAGACGAATTGAAAAAGTCCAGCAAGACGGCGGTCGCCTTGTTCGATACAAACAACCAGACGGCAACCGTATATCAAATGTCCGGAATCCCGTATTTCGTGCTGATCGACAAGAAAGGCCGTCTGTCCGGGTCGGGAGTTTTCTCGGTTACGCAGAAGCTGCAGAGCGACACATTTGTAAACGACGTGATCACGATCGACAAAGGCGGAAAAATCAATCAGTGCGAGTTCGCCGAGCTCGCAACGCCCGAAAAATACGCGAAAATGATCGGCAAAGAGCCGCCGAATTTCAAGCTGACGGACCTCAACGGAAACGAGGAGTCGCCCCTGTTTTATAAAGGATTCACAAACCTGCTGCTGGTGTTCTGGTCGCCATCTTGCCCGCACTGCCGGCGCGAGCTGCCGAGGCTCGAAAATTTATACAACAAAAAAGGCAAAGACCTTAACCTGAAAATAGTAAGCGTGGTGGGTGTGCCGGACAAGAAGGACAAAACATTCGACGAAATAGTGGCCACCGCGCGGCTGATCGCCCTGCAGGATAAGATCAGTTTCCCGGTGGTTCTGGACACCGGGATGAAACAGCGAGTCGCATACAATGTCGAGGGTGTTCCCTCCCTGTTTCTGGTGGACATGAACGGAAAAATTCGCAACGCGTGGAGCGGCGAATCACCCAACGTTGGAATGAACATAGAGTGTGCGATCGAAGAAGCCGGCAAAGGCAGGTGACATGCCGGTGAGCGCGGAGAAAAAAAGCGGCAGCGGCGAAAATACCGCTCGCGCGGCGGAGCCCAACCGGAACCTGTGGTTCTGGACAGCGGGCGTTTTTCTCGCATCGGCCGCTTTCTATATCAAATCCGTTGCGCCTGATTTTCTCTTCGACGACAACCCTGAATTCATAGCTACATCGCGGTATCTCGGCATCGCTCACCCTCCGGGATATCCGCTTATTTCGCTTATCGGCAAGCTGTTCTCTTACACCGCCCCGGGAACCGCGGGCATGCCGGTTAACCTGCTCTCCGCTTTCGCCGGCGCGGTTGCGGTCACTCTCGGATTCCTCCTCATATACAGAGCGACCCGCTGGATCGCCCCGTCGCTGATCGGCGCGGGAATGATTCTCACATCGAGGCTGTTCTGGGAACAGGCCGGTCAGGTGGATGTTTACGCCGTCAACGGCATGTTTTTGTTCGCAACCCTTCACTTGATCTGGAGCCTTGACCGATCGCGCCGGGACGCAGCGCGAATCATCGCGCTCTCGGCGATTTTCATTCTCGCCCTCTTCAACCACTACACGATGGTGCTCGTTTTCCCTGCTTACGCCGTGTATATCTTCTGGCTTTACAGAAGAAGTTTCGACCGGCTGTTGAAGATAATTCCGACGGTTATACTCGCGGCGGCGGTCGCGTTTTCGGTTCTTATGTATCTGCCGCTGCGTTCAGCGTCCGGCCCGGTGATGAACTGGGACGAGCAGACGAAAGTAAGCGATTTTTTTAAGCACGTGAAGGGAGTTGACCTGCGGACGGCTACGCCGCGCGTGCCTCTTGCGGTCAAGTGGCGGTTCGTCGAGGACTATGCGGTGCGCGCGTGGCAGGACAGATCGCCCGCGCTGCTCGTGTTGCTTCCTCTCGGTTTCTGGAGCCTGTTTAAAAAAAAGTCGGCGTTCGGCCGGCGGCGCGGCGCAATCGTCGCCGCATCGTGGTTCCTGCTATTCGCGGGCTATGTGCTGTTGCCTAACTATCTCTATGGGCCGCGCGCTTCGTACGTCGTGAAATCATTCCACAGCACATCGCTCATGATGCTCGGATTCATAATGGGGTTCGGCGCATTCGAAGCGTTGTCGCTCGTGAAGCGGGCAAAGCTCCCGTGGGGCGCTCTGGCCGCGGTCGCGGCGGTGCTGATCGGCCACTCGGCCCTTGCCGGCCGCTCGACGGCGGACCACGCAAACGACCTGATGGCGACTCGGTACGGCCGCAACATGCTGCTGTCCGCTTCAAGGGACGCGATTGTTTTCTCAACACTCGAGACGGAAACGTTTCCCATGATGAACCTTCGCGCCACACATTACCTTCGGCGCGACATCACGCTGCACGGCAGACACGGAGACCCGCTGATCGCCGCCCTCGCCATGGGCCGCAAGGAACAATCCTACCTGCGAATAAACGAAGTGGCCGATATTCAGAAATATGCGCTTATCAGCACTATATATCAACGCCCGATATTCTTCACAAAGCGTCTGGATATTCAGGACCGCCCCGACCTTGCTGTCGTAACGAACGGACTTCTCTACCAGCTCGCGTTCGGCGGCAAACCTCTCTACTGGCCGGACCCGTGGCTGCGAATCGACCAGACAGGCATCGACTACAAATATAAGGGATATGACACAATCCAGAGGAATGTCATCAGCCGTTACCTCGTCATGCATGGAGAGCATTACCTCGAAATCGGACAGTGGGATGACGCTATAAACCTGTTCGACCGCGCGGCGGAATTTAACCCCGGCTCACGGTTCCTGCGGGCAAACCTTGGAGCAATTTTTCTGCGGATTAACGACTTTAAGCGCGCGCGCAAGGAATACGAAGAAGGACTCGCCGCGGACCCGGAAAATGTCGAGACGAGCATAGACACGGTCGCGATGTACAGCAACCTGTCGTTTATATACGGCACGTTCGGCGAGAAGGACAAGGCGCGCGAAGCGATGGAAACCGCGGTGCGCCTCGACCCGGAAAACGGATTGCTTCGTGTCAACTTAGGTAAAACGTATTGGCATCTCGAGCGGTGGGTGGACGCGATCCGTCAGCTCGAAGCCGCGAAGAAATACGGCATTACGGATAACGCCGCAGTCTATAATATTCTCGGAATCTGCTACGAAAAGATAGGCAAATACAAGAAGGCGGAGGAGAACTACGAGCTCGCGATCACTACAAACCCCGCGCTCGTGGATGTGTACAGAGACTACGGCGTCTTCTGCGCCTACATCAAAAATGATCCGAAAAAAGCAATCGAGTTGCTGAACATTTATCTCGAACTCGCACCCGGTGTTCAGGACGAGCCCGACATCAGGGTGAACCTCGGTTTTCTGAACAAAAGTGTGGGCAACTATCAAGCGTCGGCGGCGGCATTCAGGTCCGCCTTGCTTCTCGGCGCGGACACCACGCTGAGAAAAACGGCGATCATCTACACCGCGCTCGCGGACTCACTCGACAAGATCGACCTTCCCGCCGATGCAAAAGAAGCCTACGAGAAAGGCCTAGTCGGCACGGAAGACTATCCCAAGATTCTCGTCGAATACGCGGACTTCCTCGACAGGCGCAAAATGAACACCGCCTACGCGCTGAAACTGCTCGACCGCTACATGACAATTTCTCCCAACCCGGAGGATAGAATCCGGGTCGATCTCCTTAGAGCAAAGTTGAAAGCCAGAAAATAGGAAGCGCTCCCGCGCGCAGGCGGCCGCAAAATGCTGCTCTCGATCTCGATAGTCAACCATAACAACCGCGAAATGCTGGGCGGCTGCCTCGCGAGTCTGCGGGAAAGCATTCGCGGCATGGACTGCGAGGTCATCGTCATCGACAACGCTTCCGCCGACGGCAGTGCGGACATGGTACGTGCGAAATATCCCGAGATGCTGCTTTCCGTCAACGACAAGCGGCTCGGATTCGCAGCGAACCAGAATCAGGGGCTACGGCTCGCAAAAGGCGAGTTCATAGCGCTGCTCAATAACGATACAATCGTCAAGCCGGGCGCGTTTCAGAACCTCGTGACGTTCATGCGCGACAATTCACACGCCGGACTCGTCGGCCCGAAGCTGCTCAACCCGGACGGGTCGGTTCAGGAATCCTGCTTCCGCACCCCCACACTCGGCGTCCTCTTTAACGACGCCTTTTTCATCAGTTCGATCCTTCCAAGCAATACAACGGTGGGTGGATTCAAAAAATGGAAGCACGACGAGACACGCGAAGTACCATCGCTGAGCGGCGCATGTCTTTTCGCCCGCGCGGCGGCGATTTCGGAGGTCGGGCTTTTAGACGAGCGGTTCTTTATGTACTTTGAGGATCACGACTGGTGCCTGCGGTTCCGCCGCGCGGGATGGAAGGTGTGCTTCACGCCGGGCGCGGAGATAATCCACTTCGGCGGCGGCAGCGCCGGACTTCTGGGACACGATCGCTTCAACGAATTCTACAGAGGAATGAATACGTTTTACGAGAAGCATTACGGGCGCGGATCGTTGCCGGCGGTTGCGCTGCT
This sequence comes from uncultured bacterium, assembly GCA_964409645.1. GTDB lineage: Bacteria > UBP15 > UBA6099 > UBA6099 > UBA6099 > CAYPEK01. The sequence goes on from CAYPEK010000006.1 coordinate 60,280, forward strand.
CAACGTAACCGGCGCTGCGCTGCGTATAGCCGCGTGGGGTGCATTATCGCCATTCAGTCCTCGCTTCAGAGAGAATTCTCACACGCGCTCGCCATATTTCAAACGCCGCATCAGTTGGTATTTGTCATCAAAAAACAAAAGCTGAAAAAGCCGATATGCAGAGGGTCGATTCAGCGTTCGATTCCGTGATAGCAATAATAGCAGAGAACTTTCAGCACCACCGGCCTGCCCTGCGCATCCTGAGAGTATGAAATCTTTAGGCAGTCGCGGCAGCAGAATGCGCCGCACGCTTCGCACCGGCTATGCAGTCCGATCTCGAAATCCGCCCCGCACACCGAACACGTCCCCGGCGCAATGCCTTCGGAATAACTCATATTGATATTCCGCGGATAAATATTTTCATGATTTTAAAACCGCTGCTCGTATCGCTTTTTGTCGAACGAGCTCTCGGGGCGCGAGTCCCAGTATGAAGGCGCTTTCGGGTCGCGGCGGCGCTTCATCGGGTCTTTGCCGAACAGCCGCATGAGCAGCCCCATCGGGGTGAAAACGAGAAAATATACAACCGAAAGAAGGATCGTGGTACTGATGCGATTCAGTACCATCGCTGCCGCGGTCCAGCCTTTGAACACCGGCATTAGCAGCGGTGTCGCGACGAATCTTATGAGGATGAAAAACGCAGAGAGTCCGCCGAAAATGTACGCCCCCGTGTGGCGACCCCGGAGATAAAGCAAAGCCGCGAGAATGCCGAAGAAAAACACGCCGACAACGCCGAACTGGCGCGCGACTTTTGTCCCGCTGGGGGGCGATTCCTTTTTTATTTCACCTTCGGTCAACATAACGCCGCGCCGGCCGTCAGTCCGGCGCGAACTCCTTCAGCCAGTCCTCCGGAATCTGCACCGGCGGCTGTTGCTTTTTGTCGATCAAGAACCGGCCCATTATAAGGTAGTCCATGTTGGTGCGCATGAAGCAGCGGTAAGCATCTTCCGGCGAGCAGACGATCGGTTCTCCACGCACGTTGTACGACGTATTTATTATCAGCCCGCATCCGGTCAGCTTGCGGAACTCTTCGATTGTATCATGGTAGAGTGGATTGTCGTCCCGGGAAACAGTCTGCACGCGCGCGGAGAAATCGACATGCGTGATCGCGGGAACGGACGAGCGGATGTTGTACAGTTTATCCAGTCCCTTCCGGCCGAGTTCCTCCTGCGTGAGATCGCGCCGGATTTCGTTTTTCACGGGCGCGACGAGGAGCATGTACGGGCTTTCGCGGTCGAGGTCGAAGTATTCCGACACGCATTCGGCGAGCACGGTCGGCGCAAACGGCCGGAACGACTCGCGGAACTTTGTCTTGAGATTCATCACGCTCTGCATTTCGCGCGAACGGGCGTCGCCGATAATGCTGCGCGAGCCGAGCGCGCGCGGGCCGAACTCCATCCGCCCCTGAAACCAGCCGATCACATTCTGCCCATCTATGAGCCGCGCGACCCGCGACGGTATTTCCGCCTGTTCGAGCTTTTCGTGCGCGATGTCTTTTTCTTTCAGGAATTTTCCGATCTCGTCGTCCGAAAACGCCGGGCCGAGATATGAGGCGTGTTGCCTGTCACGTCCCGATGCCGGGTCGCGTGGTTTGTCGAGATAGTGATGCCACGCGGTCATTGCCGCGCCGAGCGCGCCGCCCGCGTCGCCCGCCGCCGGCTGTATCCATATATCGTCGTAAATTCCCTCCCGCAGCAGCAGCCCGTTCGCGACGCAGTTCAACGCAACGCCACCCGCGAGACAGAGATTTCTCATGCCGGTTTCTTTTCTGATGTGGCGCGCCATTTTGACGATGATCTCTTCGGTGACAACCTGCACCGAGCGCGCGAGGTCCATGTAGATATCGGATATCGGCGTCTCCGGCTTGCGCGGCGACACGCCGAACAGCCTGTCGAATTTGCCGTTCGTCATCCTGAGCCCTGCCATGTATCCGAAATACCTGAGGTTCAGGCGGAACGAGCCGTCATCTTTGACGTCGATCAGTTCACGCTTGATTACGTCCACGTACTTCGGTTCGCCGTAAGGCGCGAGACCCATAAGTTTGTACTCGCCGGAGTTCACCCTGAATCCGCAGAAATAAGTAAACGCCGAATAGAGAAGTCCGAGCGAGTGCGGAAATTTGATTTCGGATTTGAGACTGACGCGGTTTTCGCGACCGATGCCCCAGCTTGTCGTGGTCCATTCGCCGACGCCGTCCGTCGTCAGAATCGCGGCCTCGTCGAACGGCGATGGAAAAAATGCCGCGGCGGCATGTGATTCGTGGTGCTCGGGGAAAATCATCGGGCCGTTGTAGTCGAGCTCCTTCGCGAGCGTTTCCTTGAGCCACAGCTTGTATTTTAGCCACTGCGGAAGCGCCATCATGAACGACGGAAGCCCGACGGGCGCATAAGAGAGATATGTTAGAAGCAGTCTCTCGAATTTTATAAACGGTTTTTCGTAGAAGGCGACGTAGTCGAGCCCGTCCGGACCGATGCCGGCCTCGCGAAGACAATAGGCAACCGCGCTCGCCGGGTAAGAAGCGTCGTGCTTCTTTCTGGTGAAGCGTTCTTCCTGTGCGGCGGCAAGGATGTCGCCATCGCGCACGAGACACGCGGCGCTGTCGTGGTAATATGCTGAAATTCCGAGGATGTTCATTCCGGAAGCGCGCCCTGCGCCCTGCTCAGAATATCGTATAAATGAACGGGGCGACCGACGGCGCCAAGGCCGACACGACGATCACCGCGCCGAGAAAAACAAGTACTACGATGATCGGTATCAGCCACCAGAGTTTCCGTTCCTTTAGAAAGAGAAAGAATTCCTTAAAAAAACTCATCGCTGTTTTCCGCGGCCCGGGAGGCCGGCGCCATCTCCTTATATTCCGCGCGGCACTCCACCCTGCCCGGCCGCCGGATCCTTTTGATTATTTTAGGATATAGGTGTTCGCGTGACAACAATACTCCCGGACAGCCGTTATTCCGGCTCGAAACGCGAGAGGCGTCTGAGCGCGTCGAGCTGTTCCGTCCGGCCGAGTTTTGCATCGAGAACCGCTTTTTTCAGCATGGAGATCGTCTTATCATAACCGGGCCGGTCCACCGGATACGGGATGCCGTCCTTTCCGCCGTGTGCGAAGCTGAACCGCACGGGATCACGGAAGCTTGCCTCGTCGCCATAGAGGATTTCGGACAGCAGCGTGAGCGCCCGCAGCGTGGCCGGGCCTACGTTGGGAGTGCCGATCAGCGACACAAAATCGCCGGGCGCGCGTTCGTACGCGCTGACAAGCGTCTTTCGGATGCGGTCCGGATGGATGTCCGCGGCAAGTATCCGGTGCCGCGCGGGCAGGTTGAGCGCCTGCACGCGTTTGAGTTCCGCGACGAGCTTTTCAGGGTTTTCGAGCGCGATGTTCGCGGTACGCGCGCGGACCGCCGCGCTCTCCTCAGCCACGAGGTTCAGGGTGAGCTGGCCGCGCGAGTCGCAGCACACCGCCGCGTGCGGCTCGCAGACGAAATCCGAGACGTCCTCGCCGAGCCAGTGATACCGCCGCGCGTAACGCGTCTCTTCGTTCATGCCCTGCTGCACCACCACCCATCCGCCGTTTGACGTGAATGCGAACATGTGCTGGTATATCTGGTAGCCGTCCTGAACGGCGGCGCTATCCACTTTGGCCGACATGCGGCTTGCATAGACGAGCTGCGCGGCGTCGGCGGAGATCGAGTCGCCGGCGGCGATAATCTCGTCGGGCGTTTTGCGGGACGCGCCACCCTTGCCGCCGCAGAAATACAGCCCCAGCTCTCTCTGAATGTCCTTTGTGCCTTCCTTGAGCGCGCCGCAGGTCGTGGTGGTCACACCGCTCGAATGCCAGTCGAACCCGAGCACGCAGCCGAGTGCCTGAAACCAGAACGGGTCCGCGAGCCGCTTCAGAACAAACTCCGGGCCGGACTCGCACACCATCGTCTCGACGATCGCCCTCGAGAGCTTCACCATCCTGTCGAACAGCCACCTCGGCGCTTTCCCGCCGTGCAGCGGTAGATTCGCAACACCTGTTCGCGCCATTGCGCCCCCCTCTTTCATCCGAATTATAACTCCGGGGTGTGACATCGGCGTAAATTATCAAAAAGTATGCGCGCGCGGCGCGGGCCGTGGTACAATGGACGTCAACAAGAGACAGGAGAGACGACACCATGAAAAGAACGGCGGCAATTCTCTTATCAGCAATTATCGCGGCGGCATATTTCGGGGCGTCCGCGCGCGCGGCGGAAATAAAGGTCGTCAAGAACATCGTGTTCTCGAACGCGGGCGGTGTCGAGATAAAAGGCGACATCTACATTCCGGAGGGGAAAGGCCCGTTTCCCGGCATGATATACATCCACGGCGGCGGCTTCGTCGCGGGCTCGAAGGATTTTAAGCCGCAGACTCAGATACCGACCTTCCTCGCCGAGAACGGTTTCATTTCATTCAGCGTGAACTACAGGCTGCTGCAGGAGGGCGGAGTGTTTCCGAACTGCACGTACGACGTGAAGTGCGCGCTGTGCTGGTTCAAAAAGAACGGCGCGCAGTACGGGCTCGACCCGAAGCGAGTGGGCGTGCTGGGCGAGAGCGCGGGCGCGTACCTCGCGGCGATGCTCGGCGTGACGGCGGGGATGCCGCAGTTCGCGGGGCAGTGCCCGGCTGCGGAAGGGTGCGACGACAGCGTGACGGCGGTGGTTGCTGTGTATCCGCCGACAGATTTCGCAACGCTGAAAACGAAGTTGACCCAGATGATAAAGAATGAAATGATCCGCTACGGAAAGATAAAAGATAAGGAAGTCATGAAGAAATATATGGTGGAGCAGTCGCCGGTGACATACGCTAAGAACGCCGCGCCGACACTCCTTATCCACGGAGCAAAGGACCTGCTCGTGAACGTGGAGCAGAGCCGTGAGTTTTACGACGTGCTGAAAGCAGCCGGGAGAGAAGTCGAGTATCTCGAATTGCCGAACGCACCGCACAGTTTCTTCAGCGAGGATTACGACAGCGGCGACGGCGCCACTGCGCGTGCCCGTGCGCTCGCGTTTCTGAACAAATGGCTGAAGAGCGAAAAATAAGCATCTCCAGCCGAGCAAAAACTTAGCGAACAAAAAAGGGGCGTGTCTCCCGCGCCCCTTTTTGATTGCATTTAAAGACTAATGAGTTTTGATGTTCGTTCGAATTACTTAACTTCCGGCGAGTACTCCTTGAGAACACCGCTCATGACTCCGAAATTCAGTTTGACCTCAAAGCGATACGGAATGCGTTTCTCGTCCGCGCCGATGTAGAACTTTGATTCCCCGAGTGAGCTGGTGATGTAGAATACGTCTTTCTCGCCGTGAATGGTTTTAAGCTTTTTCTTTGAGGCGACTTTGATTTCCGCCGTTGTGAGTGCGTTGTCCACGCACGCCGGAACTTTGTAAGTCTTGCCTACTTCGAGGTCGAGCTGCCGCACGTAATAAATGAGCGACAGTTCGTCCTGCGGCCGCTCTTTGTAAGTGACTTTTCCTTTTTCTTTCCTGTCCAGCTCCATTCCTTTTTTCGTGTCGAATGTGAAGTAATCTTTGTAGAACTTGTCCGTTTCGTCAGACTTCCAGTCCTTTTCGTTCGCCGTCTCGTGATACATGACCGGCACGAGCGTGGATGCGTCCATGAAAGTTTCCATCGAGTTGTTGATGGACACAATCACAACCCACGGGCTCGACTTGATCGCCGAGAAAATGTTCACGGTCTGAACGCCGTCCTTCGCGACAAGGCCGCGCGTGGTGTTCGTCTGCGACCCTATCGCGATGCCGAACGCCTTTATGTTGTACGTGAGCACTTCGTTTAGCGGGAGCTTGTAGTTGACCGTCTGCTTTTTAGCGGACGCCACCGCCTTTGGAGCCGCCGCGCCGGCCGTAATGCCGGAACAAATCAGAGCCGCCGCAAGCGCCGCCGCTGCCACTCCGCGTACGATACTTCCCGTGAAACTGGTTTTATTCATTGTTGCACCGTCCTTGTCTTTGTAATACGGGATTTTGCACAACGGCGGGCTCGAAGTCAACAGCAAGTTGCCCCCGGGCTGTTGCACGGCGCGCGGCGGCCTAATAAAATTCTGGGAATGGATACGTCTGGCGGCAGATCGGTTTATCGGGTATCGCGGACGCGGCGAGCGGCTTGTCTCGCTGCCGCCGCTCTGTTTCCCGCCGTCGCGGCCGTGATTTATCTGCACGAAGGCAGCCTCGTCGTGCCGCGCCTCGCGGCCTTCATGACCCCGGCGGCGCTGCTCCTGTATCTTTATCTTCAAAAAATCGCTCTTATCATAGACGACACAAAGATCACTTTGGTCTGGCCGATGCAGGGCAGGAAAAGCCTGAGCTGGGACGAAATCGTTCAGGTACGCAGGTCGGACGCACCGCCCGGAAAATTTTTCTTCATCGACCTCATCGCGTCACCGGACAGATGCATTCAGTTCAATCCGTTCTTCTTCAATAAACCCGGAGACATCATACACGAATTGAACAAGCATCTGCGTTTCGAACTGCTCGGCGATCCCGCAAACGAGAAATCGCTCGCATGGGAACTCGCCGCGGACGCGGAAACGCATCACGTGCCGCTCTCAAAGAACCAGAAAAACCTTATCGCCGCGCTGCTCGTTATCCTCGCCGCAGTTGCGCTCTATATTTATCTTCACGGATGATCGGAAGTAATCTTATTTATCTTCAGCCTTGAATGTGCCAACTTCTTTGCCGTCGATATCGATGATCTCGCCGGCGGTTTCGTTCGGGGTGAACGCGCCGTCCGGGTGACGCCTGCCGAAGAAATCCGGCTTCTTGTCCATGTAATATTTGAAATTCACCTTGCCGGGTTTACCGGTGAGCAATGCAAAACCGCCCATCAGCAGCATCAATATTCCGAGTCCGACGAAGAAAATGAACGCCACGAGCATCATTGGTATCGCCACCAACGCCGCCCCGGCCCCATGCACCTCGCCCGATTTTTCGAACGTATGCGCGAACTCGACGTTCTTCGTCAGCATGTTGTCATTGCCTTTTCTGCGTTCCATTCAATTTAAATAATAACTCTTGTATGGGGATATGACGAGCGTTTCGACGCTTTTGAAAAGCCGCACATTTTGCTTTAGTGTTAATGTTATCGTTTTTTCTTCGTTGACTTCGATTTCTTGCCGGGTGTTTTCTTACTGGCTGCTTTTCGGCATGCGCCCTGCTCGCGCAGACACATGTTGCACCGGCTGTCCGCGCACCACTGGCAGAATGTGCAGTCCGGACACGGGTGTTTCTTCGGCGCCGCGTTGCTCTTGCAGTAATCCATTTCGTATGCCCTTCCCTTCGTTTCGGCTCTATTATAGAACAGTCCCGAAGATTTCAATGTTCCCGGCTCAGAACAGAGAACAAAAAAATGCCGGAATCAACACATAGAACGCATTTTTCGGTATTATAGAGGCCTGTTTATTGCCGGAATAAAGCGCGGGAGGCAGAGCGGGGAGATGAAAACACAATACGACGTCGTTATAGTGGGAGCGGGAGTTGCGGGTTGCGTCATGGCGCGAGATCTTGCGCGTGAGGGTTTCTCCGTGGCCGTGATTGAGAAATCCAACCGGGAGTCGATGGGCCATGACTGGTGGGACACAGTCGAGGCGCGAGTGTTCGACGAACTGGACATCCCCGCGCCGCCGCCGGAAGAGATAAAGGGCGCGTTCAATTTCCTTCTGTTTTCTCCCATGTCGTGCGTCAACATAATGGCGAGGATGCCTTCGTCACATCTGAATCTGGACCGGAAGAGTCTCGCAAAAAGACTGATCGCGCTCGCGGAGGCGGCCGGGGCCGAGATGTTTTTCGAGACGACGGCGCTCGAACCGATCGTCAACGACGGCGTTGTGGCCGGAGCTAAATATTCGCAAGACGGAAGCAACGGAACAGTCGCAGCGAAGATAACCGCCGACGCATCCGGAATCGACGGTGTTCTGCGCAGACATCTTCCGGAAACATACGGATTTAAGAATAAGCTCGAAAAAAACGAGACGATAATCGCATACCGAGAGATTCGTGAGGACCTGACCGGCGGCAAGGGGCGCTCCATCCTCGTGCTCGGCAAATATGACGGCGTGCAGTGGGTCAGCCGGGACACGCCCGGCCTTGCGGACGTGAATGTGTGCATCCTCGCGTCATATCCGGACGGCGATCCGCATAAAATCCTCGAAGAGATCGTCGCGGAGGAAGGCGGAATGGGCGACAAGGCGGTGCGCGGCGGAAAAGGCGGAAGAATTCCGCTGAGGAACGCGTTCGACTCGTTCGTCGCGCCGGGCTTTGTGCTGATCGGCGATAGCGCGAGCATGCCGAACCCTCTCAACGGCTCGGGCATCACGTCCGGGATGCGCGCGGCTCACTACGCTGCGAAAGCCGCGCGGGCCGCGCTCGCTCAAGGCCAAAACGACATCGCCTCGCTATGGAGCTACAACGTCGATTACAAAACGACTCAGGACTACAGATTCGTTCAACTGTACGTGTTGCAGAAGTACATATTCGCGGAAGAAAGAATATACCTCGACAAGATAATGAAGAGCGGCGCGTTCGACATCGACTGGGACATGGAATACAAGCTGTCTCCGAAGCACAATCTGAAAAAGCTTCCGGGGTTTATTAAGATGCTGCGCTACCCGGGATTTTTCGGGCGGCTCGCGAAGACGCTTTACCTGTCGAACGCGGTCGGAAAACATTTTAGGAAATATCCGAAGGAATACGACCGGGAGAAGTTCGAACGCTGGTGCGCTCGGCTCGAAAAACTGATGAGGAAAATTCCGTTTAATCAGGGATAGCTCGATAAATCACTGCATTGCGGAGAAAATCAGATCCTCGAAATCACTTTTGTCGAATGGTTTCTGCAGAAACGCAAACGCTCCCTTGCGCATGAAGTTCCGCACCTGATCCTCCGCCACGGTTTCCGAACAGACGATAATTTTCACATCCGGGCTGATCATTCTAAGACTCTGGAACACATGAGCGCCGTTCATGTCGCGCATCAGCATATCGAGAATCACTATGTCAAACCCGCCTGGATTGCTTTTCAACAGGTGGACCCCCTCCGCGCCCGACGAAACGACGACAGGCGTGATCCCCCCCACTGTCAGAATATCCTTCATTGCCTCGACCGAGGCCGCGTCGTCGTCGATGATAAGTATTTTCGAGCCGCCCGATTCTTTCGGCACAGCTTCCGCAGCAGCCTGTTGTTTCGCCGGACCGGATGGCAGATAGATCGAAAACTTGGTTCCATCGCCGCTCTTCACATCTATGATGCCGCCGTGCATCCGGATTATTCCCTGAGTGATTGAGAGGCCAAGCCCGGACCCTTTCCCAAGTTCCTTGGTCGTGAAAAACGGATCGAATATTTTCGATATCACATCTTCGGGAATGCCGCAGCCGGTATCGGCGATTGTGATAACGCAATACTCGCCCTCATGGAGCTCCGGCCGCGCCTCATCTTTGCCGATTGTCACCGGCGCTGTGGATACCGTCAGAGTGCCGGTTTCAGGCATCGCATCACACGCGTTGATACATACGTTAAGGAGCGCCTGATGTATCTGATTGGCGTCGGCGTTTATCGTCTGCCCGCCTTCCGCGGACACGCAAACTTCTATCCTTTTCGGAACAATATCTCGGAGCATCTGCCCAAGGTCCGACATGATTGTTTCAACCGGAATAGATCTGATAATCAGATTGTCCGTCCTTGCGAATGTGAGCAGCCGTTGGCAGATGGATCGCGCGCGAAGGGCATTGTTTATGATCCTGTCGAGACGTGCGGCGTTATTATTCCCGTCGGCCGTTGCGGCGCGGACTATTTCCGCCGACCCGAGCATCACCGCAATTATATTATTGAACTCGTGGGATATTTCACCTGCGAGTTTTCCGAGCGCGTCCATTTTCTGCGACTGGAGAAGCTGCCTGTGAGCCTCCACAAGGTCGCGCGTCCGTTCTTTCACTAGTTCTTCGAGGTGCTCCTTGTGGCGCTTGAGTTCAAGTTCGGCATTACGCCTGTCGGTGATGTCGTAAGCAATCGCGATCAGGTATTTGAGGTCTTCGCTTGCTTTGAAAAGCGATTTTTCCGCCACCTGCCACCTTATATTGCCTTGAGGGTCCGTGATGCATTCTTCATTCACGTTCGGCTTGCCAGTCTCGAACACCTCTGCCTCTTTTGTCTTGAATATGTCCGCTTCTTCCTTCCTGATGAAGTCATGGTCCGTCTTTCCTATCAATTCCTCTCGCGGTTTCCCGAATATGTCCGATATGACTTTGTTGATGAGTATCCATCTGTGATTCTGGTCCTTCACCGCCAGCGGATGCGGCACGGCGTCCACAACAGCGTTCAGAAAATCGCGGGTTGTCCTGAGTTCCTTTTCGCTTTTTTCGCGCTCCTCCATCTCTTTTTTAAGTTGCCGGTTGGATTCTTCGAGTTCCTTTACTTTTTCGCGGAGCCGGCTTTCGAGTTGCAGGGATTTGTCCATAAAGGACTTTTCAAGCTCTTTCAATACCGTGACGTTTGACACTTTAATCAGTATCAAACCGTTCTTCAAAGGAAGCATTGTTGCATTCCAATATCCTTCCCGGTTCTTGTCAATTATATGAACCGGTTTATTCCCCTCGATGCATCTGAGAACGGCATTTTTTCTCGGGCCGGCCACATCCTCCGGAAAATAGTCCCACATGTTGGTTCCAATTACTGATTCCGTGTTTTTATTCACACGTTGCGCCATTGCTTCATTACAGTAAACCACCTTCCCGCCCGCCTCTATCACGCATATAAATTCAGGCAGCAGACGCAGAATCTGCTCGAAGAAACTTGTATCGTTTTGTTTTTCTTCTTCTGCCATATTTCCACCCATTCGGCTGTCTCCCGTTTATTAAAGCAAACCCGATACGCCAAACGAACGAGGACGTCTTTTCGAACAACCTATGTTCTCATTATAAGAAATCTCAAAAAGATTATATCCTTGTTAAGGCCGGGAGGCAAATCCGCCACGAGCCGCCGGCTAAGTTTATTTTGCGTTTATCGAAATGGTGCAAGTTGAGGAATCATACTTTTGCCGTGACGCGGTCCGGCAGCCGACTATACATTTCATTGTTGACGTTCATTTTGTTAAAATAGAGATATACTTTGCCGTTCTGAAGGAGGCGGCACGAGCGGATTATGTTTACTTACATAGCACTTGCCTTTCTGGTCATTTACGTCATCTTGAGCATCTGCACCAATGCATACGTCGGGAAGGCGGAAAAAGCTATTGAGGAAGGCAATCACGACAAGGCTTTGAAAGCATATTCGAAGGCGCTTCTGTTTACTGTAAAAACCTATGACATTTTCAATCGGAAGGGGCTCGTCTATCTCGAAAAGGGAGATTACGGACAGGCAATAGACCATTTCGACAGAGCCATTAACCTCAGACAAAATGATGCGGTGCTATACTACAATCGAGGAATCGCACACTACAGCAACGGAAATAATGAGGCCGCCGTTGAAGACTTCAAAAAATCGATTTCGCTGAAATATAAAACAGAGAACGCGTACAACTACCTCGGCATCGCATACTGCCGAGTCAACAACTACGAGGGCGCAATCGACAGCTTTACAGCCGCCATAGACATAAACCCGAAGAGAAGTATTTATTACATCAACCGCGGTTCCGCCCACGAATACAGAAACGACTACAGGCGCGCGATCGAGGATTACACGAGGGCGGTAGCAATCGAACCGGATAATCCTTCGACATATCTTGAAAGGTCGGACGCGTATCTCGAAAACGGAGATTACGACGAAGCGATAGACGACCTGAAAAAGGTGCGCGAGATCGATCCGAAATGCGGCGACATCGACAACAAGATAGGGATTGCGTATTACAGGAAAGGCGATTTCGAAAAAGCGTCGGAGTACTTCTCACTCGAAATTCAGGAGGATCCCGGGACGGCGATTCTTTATCTGAATAGAGGTCTGTCATACTACGAAAAAGATGAATACGACAAGGCGATCGAAGATTATACGCGCTCTCTGGAGTTGCGGCCCGGCAATCCCGAAGCTTACAAGCACAGGGGACACGCATACAGGAAGAAAGGCAATCCGGAATTCGCAGAGGCGGACTTCGACAAGATGGTAGAACTGGCTCAGGATGCGGCGGAGTCCTATATAGACCGCGGGCTTTTCCACAAAAAGCAGGAAAACTATACCAAGGCGCTTGAAGATTTTAGAAAAGCAGTCTCGCTGGAACCCAGCCTGAGCGCGGGCTTCTATTTCATGGGCGAAACGCACAAGGAAATGGGTTTGTGCGAACTCGCGATCGACGATTATACCCGAACGATCGAGCTGAGCCCGAACTACGATCAGGCATACTACGACCGCGGATTCATGCATCTGAAGGCAGGCAACGACAGACGAGCGATCGAGGATCTGGAGCAGACTGTTTCAAGCTATCAGGATTTCGGGGAGGCGTTCTTTTTTCTCGGCGTGGCCTACTCGAATGAGGGAAAATACGAGGAGGCGGTAAAAAATCTCGGAAAAGCGATCGAGTTGAATCCGGGATATACCGCCGCGTACAGATACCGGGGCTTCGCACGCTACTCACTCGGAGAGCTCGACGCAGCGATAGAAGATTTGAACGCAGCGGTCGGAATGGCCCCCGAATACGACGAGGCACACTATAACCTCGGACTGGTGTATGCGGCTAAGGGCGATTACGACAAGGCGATTGAGTGCTACGACAGGGCGGCGGCGATAAATCCGAATCAGGCTGTGATCTACAACAGCCGAGGGCTCGCCCACGCGTGGAAAGGCGACAGCGATAAAGCGATCGAAGATTTCAATAAAAGCATCGATATCGAAGAGGACAATTTCAACTCGCACCTTTTCAGGGGCACCGCCTTCTTCGAGGGAGGGATCAGGCACCGGGCGCTTGACGACTTCAATCGTGCGGTGGAGATCGATCCGCTGCATCCGTCGGGATATAAACACCGCGGGATTTTTTATCTCAGGACGGAGAATTACGGCCGCGCGATAGAGGACTTCAGCAAAGCGCTCGAATGCCAGCCCGACTATGTCGAGGCGCTGAACCTGCGCGGAATCACATTCATCCATGCCGAGGAGTACGACCGCGCAATAGAAGACCTTTCGAGTGTGATCGAGAAGTCGCCGGATTTCGCGTCGGCATACTACAATAGAAGTATCGCCTACGGAAAAAAAGACATGACCGAGTACGCAATGAAGGATTACAAGAAATTCATGGAACTGGAACCGGACGGATTCCGGGGCGAGGAAAAACACTTTTAAGGCAGCCGAAGATAGGATGGCTGTTTTATGGTAGGATGATTTAAACAAAGGCATCAAGCCGCGAGTTTCTGTTTTTGCTGAATAGAGACACAGAAGCGGCGCTGAAAGGCTGATTGGATAACGCCTGTGAAAATACTCGCGACGACGGACCTGTTCGAAAGTAACGACATCGGCGGCGCCATACGTTACTACTTCGACCTGCTCGAAAGTCTCGCGGCGCGAGGGCACACAGTCGATTCACTGCTTCCGTGCGCGCGCGACGGCGAATGCCTGAGAGAGCAGTATCCGGGTGTGCGGTTTCATCTTTACAACGTCCCCGCGAAAGGCGGTCCGCGCGAGCTTTTCACTGCGGCGCTCTCGCGGAGTAATATCGAAAAGCTGCTGAACTCCGAGCGACACGACTGTATCCAGCTCCATCAGCCGAAAACAACTCTTGGACCGATGCTGCTGGGCGCGAAACCGGACGTGCCTGTCTTCTACCATTTCCATTCGCCGTGGGCGACTGAGTACGCTGTGAAATCGGAAGGCCGCGCGGGTCTTGGGTGGTGGTCCCGACAGGTAATCGAATCAGCGTACATGAAGAAACTGACAGCTATAATCGTGTTGAGCGAGTTTATGAAAAGCCGCCTGTTCGAGGCGCATCCGGGGCTGAAAGCCCCAGTGCATATCGTCCCCGGTGGTGTCAATACGGAACGGTTCAGACCGCCGGAGAGCCGGACATCGGCGAAAGATGAAGCCGGCTTCCCTCAGGACCGTTTTGTTCTGTTCACAGCGAGGCGGTTCACCCCGCGCACCGGGCTGGATATGCTGGTTAAAGCACACGCTAAACTCGCCAAAAAGCACCCTGAGCTCATGCTTGTGATGGCGGGTGGCGGCGAGCAGAAGGCGGAGATCGAGGCAATGGTGCAGTCGCTCGGAATTTCCGACAGTGTGAGATTCGAAGGTTTCATAGACGAATCGCGCCTGCACGTTTATTATCAGGCGGCGGATTTATTTGTGCTGCCGACCCGCGCTTTGGAGGGTTTCGGCCTTGTTTCAGTCGAGGCACTCGCATGCGGAACGCCTGTGCTCGGGACGCCGATGGGCGCTATCACGGACGTGCTTAAGCCGTTCAAGCCGGCGTTGCTTACTCGGGAGGCTTCAGTGGAGGCAATCGAGGAAGGTATCGAATTCTGGCTTGAGCGAAGAGATGAACTGGAAGCGCTTGGCAAGAGCGGGCGCGAGTACGTTTTGAACAATTTCGGATGGAGCATTGTAGCCGGAAAAATTGAAGAAGTGTATCGAAAATATCTCCCCTGAACGAATAGATGCATCAATGATAAGACAGCGGCATCCGTGCGGACGGGTAGAAACAGAGGGTTGATTAGGTGCGTATTGGTAACAGGTTTATCATGGCGAAAGCGGCAGCGGTCGGGACGTTAATTCTGACTTTTGGGTTCATGCTCCATCCGGCAGCCGCGGCGAATAAAATGTCCGGCGCGGCGCTCGACGAAGTGCTTGCGTGGCTTTCAACGAAACCGGCGGTCGTGCCCGGGGATGCGGCGCGCAACGAGATGATGAAAAAGCTGGATGCCCCTTTTCTCGAAGATACAGCGGTCCTGAATTCCGCTGTCGGGAAGTATTTCAAAGCGCGGATGAAAGCGTTCACCGCCGATATCGCCGCGACGGCGGCGCCCGTCGGCGGGCACGTGATTGTATGGAAACTTTACAACATGGGCACGGTAATGAAATCCGGCGAGGCGACGATAGCGTTCGACCTGATCAGCGGCAGGGACAAGGTCAAATGGACCTCGGAAGACCTGAAGAAAACAATCGGCGCATGCGACGCGCTGGTTATTACCCATAGTCATCTCGACCATGCCGATATGACGGTCGCCAAAAAATTCCTCGCTGCGGGGAAGACGGTCGTGACCCCACCCGGTATATGGGAAAAACTGCCGGGCATGGGCGGGATCACACTGCTCCGGGATGGCACAATCGACATCAAAGGCGTGAAACTCACGGCATTTCCGGGTTTCCAATCAGAGACTATGAATAATGTTTATCTGATCGAGTTTCCCGGCGGCGTTAAGGTGCTCGACACAGGCGACGAGAACGGGAAGGCATATCCCACTGGCGGCGGATGGCTCGCCGGCGTCAGGCCGCCCCGAAATGTGGATTTGCTGATGTTCAACTCATGGTCGGCGATTATGAAGGAAATACTCGCCGCGTTCCCGGCGAAAATGCTCATGCCGGCGCATGAGCACGAGCTCACTCACGGACCGCAAAGCCGCTCTTCGTATGAGGAAATGATCTCGACATCGGAATCGCTCGGCGTTCCTTACGTGCTCATGGCGTGGGGCGAGCGGTTCGAAGTAAGCCCCGACCGGGATTGAGAAACTCCGGCCGGTTTGGGAAGCTGCTTAGCTTAAAGCAATCAATGTTTCTTTTGTTTTACCGGTTTTTTGTGACTCGTGCCGGATTTGTGGGCTTTCGGCTCAACAGGCAGTTTCGCTTCATCGAGCCATTCCACCTTCCCGCTCTCGATGTCGTACACAGCGCCGTAAACTTTCAATTTGCCTTCCTCGACAAGTTCACGAACAATCCGGCTGCGCCTGAATATATCGTTGATCGACTGCCACACGTTTGCGCAGATGCTCGACTTGATGACATAGGCTTCGCTCGCGTTGGGCATAAGTTTCTTTGTCGCGGTTACAGGCGGTACAATGTTGTCCACGAGACTCGGAATGCTTCCTTCGGTTTTCGCCCCTTTGACAACCGCCGTGACCGCCCCGCATTTGGAGTGCCCCATGACTATGAGAATCGGCGTGCGCAGGTGCTCGACTCCGTATTCGATCGTTCCGATTTCGTCCGTGTCCGCCACGTTGCCGGCAACGCGCACCGCAAAGATGTCGCCCACGCCCTGATCGAAAATCACTTCCGGAGGAACGCGCGAATCGGAGCATCCGAGGATTGTTACTATCGGAAACTGCCCCTTTTCGCCTGTTTCTTTCAGCCTTTCGGCATCGATGCGCGGGTGTTCGCTTTTGCCCTCGACGAACCGTGCGTTTCCCTCCTGTAGAATTTTCATCGCCTGTTCAGGAGTGATTTCCGGCCCGCTTTCCGATGCCATGGCGATAGCGGAAGAAACTATAATGCCTAACAGCAACAACACGATTCTTTTCATTCTCATGTCTGCGGCCTCTTTCTGTTTTCTCGTTATGCAATCCTGTTAACTTCAGTATTATAAAATATGAGATGCCGGCCACGCAATCCGACAGAGGTATGTCCCGGCAAAGATTCCCGGTGTTAGATCAACAGGGTTATTCGCCGAAATCGTGAAGTTTAAAATATGAATAGTATGAAGCGAGCACTAGAAAGTCCATTCCCGAGCGTTCCACGCTCAAGCCACTCGGCGGTTCCGCTTTTTGTTCCGGACTTCTCTCCCAGCGATAGTTTACGTTGTAGCCACCGTTGTTCTCCCATTCGTTCGGCAAGTTCTTCGGGAAGGCGCGCAGCTTTTCCTCCACGAACGACGTGTCCTTGCCCGCCACGCGCGCTGCGAACCAGTCGAACATTGTGTCATCGTCGTTACGGACGACCTTGTACCACTTTTTTATCTCATCATCGAGGCCCGGCAGGCCGGGATAAAGAATCTTCGCCACGAATAAACGCTCGAAGAAAAGGTTGAGCGTAAAGTATCTCGGCGTCTGTCTCACAAGCACGGCTTTTTTGAATTGCAGGTAGAACCGTTCCCGCGCTTTGTCAAAATCCTCACCCGGCAGATAAGTATCTATTCCAAGCCCCATTTTCATACTCAGGAGTTGGAACAAAAACCGGATGTCGTTGCAGTCCACGTATGGCCCCTTCCCCATCTGCCAGTCGTGGGCGTTGCCATACTTGATCATGTCTCTCGTTATTTCCGCTACTTCTTTCTTAAGCGGTTCCGGGCCGAGAAGCCACACCGCCGCTATGCCCATAATCATCTCGCCGTACTGGTCTATGCTCGTCGGGTCAGGGTCATCATTCGAGTGCTCGGGGAATCTTTTATATCTGCCGGGCTCCACTTCGAGCAGCGGCCAGTATGAAAGATTCGTCCGCACGAGTTCCCAGTCGCCCTGAAACGCAAATCCCGACATTGTAAGTCCAGTCCATCCCTGACTGTCTCCGTGTCCGTAATACCTGACAACACGCGTTTTTGTCTCTTCGTCCAGCACAGCCTCCACAGTGCCGCCGCGGTCAATGTGACGCTCTTTGTATTGTTCGATGTAACTGTAGTACTTTTCAACGAGGTCCGTCGGCAAAACCTTATCGACCGGAGTCTGCGCCTCAGCCGCACATGCTTTGATTTTTACGAATGCCGCAATCAACAAAACGGCAATTAAAACGCACACCGCCTTCAACTCTTTCATGTAGTATGCCATATAGCAATTTCTCCCGTCAGCCCTTCATCATACACACCATTCGTTATCATATAGATGATTCGATTCCCTGTCCTTATATAAGTCAAAAACTCGATTTATCCACCGATTTGCAATAATACACTGCGGGCACTTCGGAGCTTGTCAGCTTGCTGCATCTGCCGGCGCTCGCGCGATACCACGATCGCGCTTCATCAATAACGTATCGGCGGCCGGAGTCCTCCGCAGGCAGGACAACATAAACGGGGCCGCTTTCCACGCCCGCGTCTTTTAGTTTCGATATGGCGAAATAGTTATTGTACTGAAAAAGCACGTTGTTATTTTTCTGAAACATTCTGTTTCTGCGCGTATCGAAATTATCGCGTCCAGATTCTCCACCAAGAGGATTCAGGGCGTACTTCTGTTCTATAAAAAAGAAGAAATGGTCAAGTGGATATACCACAACCGGCAGATTGTTCTTGTTGTTTTCGTCCAGAATCTTCGCCACTGCGTAAATGCCTTTTTTCATCCGATCGTTCGCGCTATCTCCATATAGCCGTTTGAAATCGCCTCGTACAATTAACAAAGCCGATATTATTACGACAGATGCGACGGCAGCCACCCGGCCGAGCTTGAATCCGCCTCGCCGTTCGATCTTCAGTAGTGCTTCTTCGGCGAGATATCCGACGTAGATAAAGACAAACGGCAACACAAAAAGATAGTATCTGTCCAGCCGGTCCAAAACATTGAATGCCAGCAAAGCCGCCGCGGCGGCAATACCGGCAAACGCCGAAAGCGCCACAGCTCCGCGGAAATCCTTACGGAAATAAAACGCGCCCGCCGTCAACGGGACTGCACAAAGCAGCATGACCGGCGTCAGACCCGAAAAGAATGGGGCTACCGTTTCGCGCCGTTCCGCGCTGTGCCACATTGTCGCGTGAAGTATCACAGTCGAGAAAAACAATACTATCAAAATGATAAAAAAGGAATGAGTGTCGAAGATGCGCCTGTCCTGTGGATTGAGTTGCTTTCTAAGGAAGAAGAAGTAATGAAACAGCATAGCCGCGATTAACGCTACAATCACCGGGTTCGACATAACCGCGAGAGCTGAAACAACCGTCCACAAGAAAAGCGTTGTCCGTTGCGGCTTCCCTACTGACAGTCCGTACATCAGCAGTGACAAAACTCCGAAACAAATAAATACCGAGTATCCCCTTACGTCGGCAATCGCAAAAGTAAAGCTGCCGCAGCAAAGCATGGCAACAGGCACCAGCCATGCGATCTGCGGTCTCACACTCCATATCGAAATGCAATAGACAGCCCACATCGCCACTACCAGAAAAACGACGGGAAAACCACGGAGCACGAGAAGGTTCCCGGTGCTGATAAGCAATGGCAGAACAGCCCTGTAAGGGATTGCGGGCATGCCGGGATCGCCGGTAACATACGCCATGTACATCCCCCGAGCAGCGGAGCGCGGAAGAAAAAAGTACTCGTCGCATGTAAAATAAGCCCAGTACGAATTTTTAAAAGCTCCGATAAGCAATATCGTCGCAAATGCGCAACCGAGTGCCGCATACAACCAACGGCCCCGGCCCGGCGGCTGACCGGCGGTTTTACAACCGGTTGAAACGCCCTCTCCCGCAGCATTAAAAAAGTTCGAAACATCATAAATTAATAAGACGAGCAGCAAATAAATAATTACGGCAATCATCATGTCCGGAAGGCTTCGCAGAACGAGCGTGAGAGTCTTCAACGGCCCGTACTTCAAAGTGCGTTCGTTTTGCTTAACAGCCTCCACGATTCGCAGAAGCCCACTCTCTTCGGCGGTCGTGAGCCGCCGGGGAGATTTGTATAATACATTCGATAACTGAGTTCTCGCGAAGCAAGGAATAGACGGCGCCGCGGGTTGAAAAAAAACTTCCATCTCTGCGCCGTCCGCCGCCGCAAAACCATACTTCCACACGTGATCCCGCGATAACTCCCTACCGGTGTATTTCCAGCCGAACGGAAGTTTTTCGCCCGCCTTGTAATCCGGCAGCGTGTCTTTCGTTTTTGCGTCGTACATCTGGTAAAAAGTGAGTCTGAGGCTCGCCACGCTTACCACCACAACAACAATAGTCGCCGCCGCGAGAAGCGCGAACAACCATACCACAACACTTTTAATCAGTTTCCGCATATACCGCGATTCCGTCTCTCCATTGCTTTCTATCATAGCATTTGAACGCGGAGGTTCAAAGACAGCTAAAGCCGCATTTTAGGTGTTATGCTTGTCGGCACAATAACCGCCGATATATGGTATTATCCATATATGGCGCTTTGAGATATGTTTATGAATGGGAGAATGTCCATGAATAAGAGCTATTCATCATTTATATGGCGGTTGGCGGCGATATGTTTAATCGCATCGTGGGTTGCCTGTGCCGGCGTGTCCGCGCAACCGGTACAGAACACGGAAGTGAGATTCATCGACACCGACGGAAACGGCACGGACTCCCCCGGAGATGTGTTGACTTACGGTAACAGCCTCATAACGCTCAAATTTCGATTCGTCGAACTCGCGTCGGAACGTAGAAACGCCGACGCGAAATTCAACGGATACTATCTCGACTCGGCGACTTACCACGGCGAAAAGTGTTTCCAGCATCCCGACTGGAAAACCGAGCACGACATCTATCCGACGATTCTTACTAACGACGTCGTCGGCATGTCAGCATTCCTGAAAAATACAAAGTTATACATCGACAATCCGTTTCTGTGGATGTGGAACGCACGGGGCGACCGGTCGGCTCTGTATGCGAAGCTGGATATTCCGGGAACTCAGGAGGGTTTGAAACAATCATTCGAGTGGTACACGCTCTATAGTTCGCATCGGATAGAGTCCGGCGCGCTCGTGTTTGTCTCGAACAACGCCCGGGCAAAGCGTGAAGAGGTCGCTTACAGCATCGACGGCGACTCGCTGACGATAAAATACACAGCCTTCAACAATGCGGCGAGCCCGATGCAGATGACAGGTGTCACAACATTTCCCGCAAACCGCATCATAGACACGATGTACACGCCGCCCGACATGAAAGTCGTCCGTAAAATCACACCGACCGCTTTCACCGATAATTACACGTTCCTCATTGAAAAATCGGACGGCTACAGTGGAAGCGGGATGCTGCTCTGGAGCATCGGCAAGGATACGCTTCTGCACATGAACGGGCTTTTCTCGTGGTTCAGTTTCAGCGTGCCCGCGGGCGGCTCCGTCTCAAAGTCGATGACAATCCGCTTCAAAAATCAAAACATCGACTCATATTACGCCGACTATCTCGCCGCGAACAAAATCAAGTTCGACCCAATCGACTGGGACGAAACCGAGAAGTATCTTGTCTCGAAATTGCCGCTTGTTATCGTGGACGACGGGTATGTGTACCACTCGTTCGAGTATAACGCGCCTAAGACGACTCACGACTGGCATAACGAGATGACCGGCCGTGCAACCATCGTCCAGTATCTGGCGTCCGGCGGAGCGGAGGACTGGCTCGACCTGACATCGAAGCTGAACCGGCACTACGACTACATGCTGCACAAAGACCCTAAACACGTATGCTACGGATATTTCAGAGATGTCTCTTACGGAGCGAGGATGTTCGAGGAATGCTATCCTTGGTCGCAGCCGTACAACGTGGAGTCGTACATCGCCGAATACGCAGTGACAAAAGGCGACAACCTGAAACGCGCGCTACTTCGCAATTTCGACAAGATGTACGGCGGGCCGCTCTACAACGCCGCCGGGCACAGGTGGCTGTGGAAACGGAACGGAGCAAAGCGCTACGCCGGCGACTACGGGGTGTTCGACGCGCAGGAGTTCGGCGCGGACGTCATGGTGTCCGCTTACGAGTTCACGGGCGACAGGAAATATCTCGACCGCGCCGTCGAGGCGATGCGGCGGAACAAGTTCGCGCTGGACAACTTCGGGCTGCTGCTCGAAGACACGTCCGGAATGCCGTCCGTCAACACATCCGCATTCGCCGCTAAACTGCTCTTCAAACTCCACGAATACACAGGCAACGAATACTGGAAAGAACGCGCGGTAAAGATATTGAACGCCACACTCTATTCGCGCGTTTACATGGAACCGTATCCGCCGGAAGACGAGTGGCTCAACGGCGCACTCGCGCGCAAGGACGCCGACTGGATCGGAAATACCGGCGAGCCGCGCACAGGCACCGATTGCGCC
>CAYPEK010000007.1:0-8286 GCA_964409645.1 uncultured bacterium
ATGAAAGTACTCGTAACAGGAGCGGACGGATTACTCGGGAGCAACCTCGTGAGGGAGCTGCTTTCGCTGAATTATGAGGTGCGCGTGTTTCTGCATCCCGCGAGCATGTCGAAAACGCTCGACGGGCTGCCGATCGAGCGCGTAAAGGGCGACCTGACATCGGTGGCGGACGTGGAAGCGGCGGTGAACGGCTGCGAGTGTGTGTTCCACGTTGCGGCATCAACGGCGATGTGGCCGCCGCGCGACCCGAAGATAACGGCGGTGAACGTTGGCGGCACGACCAACGTGATGGACGCCATGGAGCGTTGCGGTGTGAGGCGGCTTGTGCATGTCGGCTCCGCCAGTTCAATCGGATACGGCACACTGGAAGCTCCCGGCAATGAGGAAACGCCGTACAAATACGCGAACTTCGGGCTTGCATATTTCGACTCCAAGCTGAAGGCGCAGAAACTTGTGATGCAGCGCGTTCGCGACGGGCGTCTGGACGCGGTTGTGGTGAATCCGACATTCATGTTCGGGCCGTATGATTCAGGTCCGAGTTCAGGGAAGATGATCGTTAAATTCGCGGCGATGAAGCCGCCGTTCTATCCGCCCGGCGGAAGATGTTTCGTTCATGCGGCGGACGTCGCGAAGGGTATGGTCTCCGCGCTCGAAAAAGGGCGCGCGGGGGAGTGCTACATACTCGGCAACAGGAACATGACGATGAAGGAAATATTCGGCGTGATAGCGGAAGTAGTCGGCGGCCGCGCGCCGGAAATCGGGATTCCGGAGCCGCTGATGCTCGTTGCGGGCGCTGCGGGAACGCTGTTCGGGGAGATAACGAAACGCGCGCCGGAAGTGAATTTCGAGATGGCGCGGAGTTCGTGCGTCGGGGCATACTACACGGCGGCGAAGGCGGTGCGAGAATTGTCGCTTCCGCAGACGCCGGTGGAGACTGCGGTCGAGGATTCATGGCGGTGGCTCGTCGATAACGGATATACAAAGAAATAATGGTTTTCTAATCGCTCCCACGCTCCGCGTGGGAGCGGAGCAACGGACGCTCTGCGTCCGCCGACGCGGAGCGTCGGAAGAGGCATTCCCACGCAGAGCGTGGGAACGATTAAACAAACAAAAGGTGAAAATCGGGGACTGGCAACGCGGCATTCTCGCGGTGCCTGTACCCATTTGAAGTAACGAGTAGTGCAGCGAAAAGGCTAAAAGGAGACAAAACATGGGAACATACGATCTGAAAAATAAAGTGGCGCTGGTGACGGGCAGCAGCCGGGGGATAGGGCTGGCGACGGCGCGCGAGTTTGCGCGGCGCGGCGCGAAGGTCGTCCTCAACGCGAGAGGGGCGGAGAGGCTCGAAAACGCGGCGCGGCAACTGAAATCGGAAGGATATTCAGTTGCGAGCATACCGTCGGACGTGTCGAATCCGGAAGCCTGCCGCGAGATGGTCGAAAGAACCGTGAGCGAGTTCGGCGGGCTCGATATTCTCGTGAACAACGCCGGTGTTTCCATGCGGTCGAACTTTGAAGAGATGACGGCGGAGACGTGCCGGGAGATAGTCGATGTGAACCTCATGGGGTGTATCTATCCGACGTTGTACGCGCTGCCGCAGGTCAAGGCAAACAAGGGCAGTTTCATATTCATATCGAGCATTGCCGGAATAATCGGGCTGCCGACCGGGTCGCTGTACTGCGCGACAAAGAGCGCGCTGCGCGGATTTGCGGATTCGCTTCGTTGCGAACTCGCGCCGGAGGGCGTCCACGTCGGAGTTATTTATGTCGGGTTCACGGAAAACGACCCTGAGAAAACAGTCATTGGGTCGGGCGGCGAGCGTATCTCTCCGGGGCGGCCGGCTCACGTGACGCAGGCGGACACGGCGAAGAAAATTGTTGAAGTCGTGCGGCGACGCGAACGCGACGCGATACTGTCGCCGATCGGCAAGTTCGCGGCGGTGGTCTCGCGAATGTCGCCGTCGGCTGTCGAAAACGTGATCGTCCTATCGAGGAAGCTGAACATATCGGAGATGGTCGGCATCAGGTAACGGGCAGCCGCCGGAGAAGCCGATTTCTTTGTCGGGAAATTTCCCACGCGCTCAGCAGGATTCGAACCTGCGACCTACGGATTAGAAGTCCGTTGCTCTATCCAACTGAGCTATGAGCGCTCTTGCCTGTGTGGCGCAAAAAGCCGAATTCCGTTTGCAGCCATGCCTAAGAGATTCTAATTTGACGTAATTATCTGTCAACACTGTCATGATAAAAGAGCTTCAGGGACAGTGTCGCCCGTTCGGTATTACTTTGGGCCTTTTTCGGAACTGCCGGTTTCCTTCGCTTCTTTCCTGAGATCGATGCCGCCCAATGTTTTTTCGAGTGCGTCGAGTTCCTCACCGAAGCCTTTCCAGTCGAGCTGCTTAAGTTTCTCTTTGGCATTTCTGAGGTGGCCGAGACTCGCGCGTATCTGGTCGGCTATCGACGTGCTTTCCAATGTTCCGGCGGACGTCGCGTTGTTTTTTGTATCCTTTGTTTCGGGCTGTGTACCTATGAGCTGGGCGATCGCGAGTTCGAGCGTTTCGGCCATCGCGACTTTGTTGCCGATCGATGCTATGACGCGCTTGAGTTCGGGGATTTCGCCTTTTTCCGCTTTCAGGTATATAGGCTCGACGTAGAGGAACGATTTTTCAATCGGAATCACGAGCGTGTTGCCTCGGATTATCTGCGAGCCGCCCTGACTCCAGAGCGAGAACTGCTTCGATATTTCCGGGTCCTGATCGATTCGGGCTTCGATCTGCATCGGTCCGAAAATGAGTTTTTTCTTCGGGAATGTGTATGCGATTATCTGGCCGTAATTTTCGCCGTCGTTGCGCGCGCACATCCACGCCGCCATGTTGGCGCGCTTCGAGGGGGTGAACGGCAGCATCAGGATGAATTCCTCGTTTTTGCCGTCGGGCAACTTCATTATCGTGTAGTACGGCTCGATCACCTGTTCCGTTTGGTAGAACATTTCGTGCGGGTATTCCCAGAGGTCTTCCTGATTGTAGAAGACGTAGGGATCGGTCATGTGGTAGGACATGAATATCTGCGCCTGAACCTTGAAGAGGTCCGACGGGTATCGCATGTGGCCTTTTAGTTCGGCGGGCATCTCTTCCTTCGGCTTGAACAGCGACGGGAAAATCTTTTGGTACGTGTTGATAATCGGGTCTTTTTCGTCGAACAGGTAGAAGGTTGTCGAGCCGTCCGTGGCGTCGATCACGACCTTTACCGAGTTTCTTATGTAGTTGAATGTGGCGATATTACTGTCGCCGAACTGCTTGGAGTAAGGGTAGTTGCCGCTGATTGTGAATCCGTCGATTATCCATTTCATTCTGCCTTCGGAGATCGTCATGTACGGGTCGGTGTCGAAGTGGACCATCGGCGCGATCGCGCTGGCGCGGCTGATGATGTTCCGGTAAAAAAGTATCCTGCTTTCGTTTGTTATGTCTGTATTAAGCAACAGGGCGAGAGATGAGAACCGGATTGCCAATGCGGCTTTTCTGAACAGCGAGTCGATTTTTATGCCGCCTTGATCCGAGTATGTGGTGCTCTTGTTCGATTCTCCTATCGGATAATCGAGTTCCTCCGCTTTCGTGTTCACGAAAGCGTAATCGTTCGCAAGCTCTCCGTAGTACACGCGTGGGTGTTTTATTTCGAGGCCTTCCGCCGATATGGTCGGAATGTCCTTCATGAAAAACTCAGGCATTCCTTCGGCGGTGAACCTGTTTACCGGGCTCATGCATGCGCCGTAGCCGTGGGTGAAAGACAGGTGTTCGTTGATCCACGTTTTCGCCGGCAGTTTATCGTACGACATCTCCCTCGCGGAGAGCATCACCTGCCTCAGCTTGCCGTCGATCATGTAGCGGTCAACGTCCACTCCGTTGAACCCGTAGTAAGTGCGGATTTCCTGAATTTGTTTGTATGTTTGCAGAAGCGGCCTCGGGTCCCAGAGCCTGACGTTCTCGATCGTGAGATTGTTGTTTTTTATGTCTTCTGGCGAGAGGTCGAGACTCGCAATGTGCGACTTTAGTTTTATTCTGTCGATGTCGTATGCTTTGCGCGTGTACTCGATCTGCCGTTTGATGTACGGCTGCTCCATCGACACTTCGTTGGGGTTGACCCTGAGCTTCTGGATAATCTCCGGATAGCCGGCGCCGACTGTCGCCGCGGCTATGAAAAGCGCTACCGCGGCCGCGGGGAGTTTCCAGCCTTTGACGAAAGTGTTTGCGAGTATGATGATCGCGCACAGAGCTGACACTCCGACGAGCAAGGCTATCAGCGGAAGCCGGATGTGCAGGTCGGTGAACCCGGCGCCGGCGACGTATCCGCGCGAGCTGGCGAGCATATTGTATGAGAAGAGCTTGTAGCCGACGGCTTTCAGCGCGAACATCGCCGCGAGGAGCGCGGATAGATGGCTGTAAAGCGTTTTCTTCAGTTCGACTCCACGGTTCGTGATGATGAAGCCTCTTTTATACGCGTAAACGCAAATCGACGCGACCAGCCCGAAGCCGAGCGCGATGAAAGTCCATCTGTAAAGGTAGTTGAGGAGCGGAAGCGTGAAGATATAAAACGAAACGTCGCGGCCGAACACCGGTTCAGTGATTCCGAACGAAGTCGGATTCGCGTATTGCAGAAGCATGTCCCATCTGCCGCTCGCCTCGATTCCCATAACGAGTGCGAGGAAGGCGGCCGCCGCGAACATTACGAACTTGATGCTTTTTCCAAGCGTTTCGGTCCCGGGCAGTTCGATTGCGTTCGGCCCGATTTTAATAAAACCAATGCGGCTGAGTCTGTCCGCGAGGACGATGTTCAGTGTCATAAATGCGAAGAATGCGCATCCGAAAGCGAAGCCGAGCACAATCTTTGTTTTAAGCAGGGTTATGAATACGCCGACGTATCCCGCATTCGTGAAAAAAAGCCAGTCCGTGTAGAGGCGGGCGGCGTTCGTGACCACCGGGATTATGACAAGAACAAAAAAAAGAATTATCCAGAAATAGTTTTTTTTCATGACTTATCCTTTTGATAAAAAACTGTCGGGCGGCTGTTCATTTCCTCGAAACAAGTTTAGTTAAAGCGCCATGCCGAGTCAAGCAAAGCGCGGCGGTGGCTGATTGTTGAATGGCGTTGATTAGCTGCAAAACGATTGGTGAAACTCATCA
This sequence comes from uncultured bacterium, assembly GCA_964409645.1. Lineage (GTDB taxonomy): Bacteria > UBP15 > UBA6099 > UBA6099 > UBA6099 > CAYPEK01. Next base: position 5,174 of record CAYPEK010000007.1, read on the forward strand.
TAAAAACATCAGCTTTTCTCCATTATATGGATTATTGAAGTTTTAATCTGTATTGCAGGCTGAAAGCGGAATTGTTGCGACTGATCAACTTCAGGATGAGAGTCTGCAAGACGGAGAATCAGCGTTTGTAATGATTGGAATTTTCATTCAGGATATAATAAAACAAGGGTGTGGCGAAGAAACGCTAAAATTTAATATGTTTTATTTCTATTTATTGAATTGAAATATTCAGATATGATATATTGATGAAAATTTGATTCATCAGAGGTTTCACCGGATGGACTTGGATATCGATTCGATTCTTCACAAAGCGGTACAGAGAAAAGCATCGGATGTGCATATAACGGCTGGGTTACCGCCGGTGTTCCGTATTGACGGGCATCTGGCACCGCTCGAAGACGAGCGAATAGTGCCGGCGATAGCGCAGCGACTGATATACAGCATGCTGACGGACCAGCAGAAGCAGGCATTCGAAGAAAACTTCGAGCTCGATTTCTCGTACGGAGTCGCAGGGGTAGGCCGGTTCCGGGTGAACATATTCCTCCAGCGCGGATCGGTGGGCGCGGTCATGCGGTCCATTCCGTCGAAAATTCCGACGCTCGAAGAATTACGGATGCCGCGGACGCTGAAACAGTTGACGAACAGACCGCGCGGACTGATTCTTGTCACGGGGCCGACGGGGTCCGGAAAATCGACCACGCTGGCGGCATGCATAGACTCGATCAACTCATCGCGCGACTCCCACATAATAACCATCGAGGATCCGATTGAATATCTGCACCGACATAAAAAGAGCATGGTGAACCAGAGGGAACTCGAACTTGACACAAAGTCGTTCAAGCGTGCGCTGCGGTCGGTTCTCCGCGAAGACCCGGACGTAATACTCATAGGAGAAATGCGCGATCTGGACACGATGGAGGCGGCGATCACGATAGCCGAAACCGGACACTTGGTGTTTGCAACTTTGCACACGAACTCAGCGGCCGGGTCGATCGACCGCATAGTTGACGTGTTCCCGCCGCACCAGCAGACGCAGATCAGAACGCAGCTCGCTATGAATCTCGAAGCGGTTGTGACACAGCAATTGCTGACGCGGGTGGGCGGAGTGGGCCGCGTCCCGGCTGTCGAAATATTGATCGGCACGCCCGCAGTTAAGAACCTGATCCGCGAGAACAAGGCGCACCAGATATACGCGGCGATCCAGACCGGAAAGGACGTCGGAATGCAGACTATGGATATGGCACTGAAAGACTTATATACTCAGGGTATGATAACGTATCAGGACGCGCTGACGCGTGCGCATAACCCTGAAGAGCTAAAGAAGCTTATACACGGATAAGGCATAGGGCGGAGCACAAGACCGGCGGAGCTGTTGAGGCCCGCGCGGCAGAACCCGCAAAAGCGGGAAACGGACGTGAAACATGCCGGTATATCTCTATAAGGCGAAAGACAGCAAAGGTCAGATAGTGTCCGGCCAGATCGAGGCCGAAAACGAACAGAGCGTTAAAGCAAAACTCCGCGAAAAAAACTTCATAATCACATCGCTCAGCGTCAAATCCGGCGGGTTCAGCCCGAAAGAATTTATCGCCGGCTTTCAGAAAGTCAAAGTAAAGAGTCTCACTGTATTCAGCCGGCAGTTTTCTACGATGGTGAGTGCAGGCCTTTCGCTCGTGAGAGCGCTCGACATTCTCGAAAAACAGGCCGACGACAAAAAGCTTCAGGAGATCATCAAAGACATAAGGATGAAAGTCGAGGGTGGCTCAGCTCTCGCGGATGCGTTTGGCAATCACCCATCTACTTTTTCCGACTTATATATTAACCTTACACATGCTGGCGAAATCGGCGGTGTGCTTGACGAAACTCTGAGCCGTGTCGCCGAGTTTCTCGAGAAAGATCAGGCGCTGAAAGCAAAAGTTAAATCGTCGATGACATATCCGACGGTAATCTTCGTATTCGCGATAGTCATAGTGGTCTTTCTCATAGTTTTTGTTCTTCCCACATTTGCAAAAATATTCGAAGGCCTGAACGTAAAGATGCCGGCGATGACTCAGTTTCTCATCAACCTGAGCGTGGCGATAAGACACTACTATTACATATTCATCATAGGAATAGTTGCATTTATATTTTTAGTGAGATATTACATAAATACACCACAGGGAAGATATAAATTCGACCAATTAATGCTGAGGATGCCCGTGTTCGGCATGCTTAACAAGAAAGTAACGGTGTCTCGTTTCAGCCGCACACTGGGAACATTGCTCAGCAGCGGTGTTCCGGTTATGCAGGCATTGGACGTAACGAGCAAGGCGGCTGGAAACAAAGTGGTCGAAAAGGCGATTGAAGCAGTCCGCGAAAGTATCAGGGAAGGTGAAAGCATATCAGTGCCTATGGAAAAATCCGGGATATTTCCACCTATGGTGACACAGATGATATCGGTAGGGGAGGAAACGGGTAATCTTGACGCGATGCTTAAAAAAATATCGGAATTTTACGACATGGAAGTCGAGGCGACACTCGATTCTCTGACTTCGCTGTTGGAACCGCTGCTCATGATGTTTATGGGGGTTATGGTGGGTTTTATAGTCATAGCCATGTTTCTTCCGATGTTCACTCTGATAGGATCTATAGATTAGCAAATGTATTGGATTTCAAAAATAAAGGCTTTGCAAATTGAAAAGAGTACTAAAAAAAGGTTTTTTTGATGGACTGGCTGTTGCGGCAGTCTATGCAAAAAGAAAACTTGGGACTTATTTGTAAATATTTAGAATAAATAAAATTTGTAACATTATTGACAAATATAAAAAAAAATGGGTAATAATATATATGGAGGGCATATTAAAAACTGCCGGTGAAATCTTCGGTGTGAATGTTATCATACTTTAATTATTTTATATCATACCAAAAGCTCTCCATAAAGAAGAAAACATCGGCAAATTGATGCGCACAACAGTGACGGAAAGGGGGTGAAAATTGAAAAAGTCAGAACTCATGAAAAAACAAATGGGTAGAGCAGACGCTGGATTCACACTCATTGAACTTATGATCGTAATTGCGATTATAGGAATCCTAGTGGCGGTTGCCATACCCAACTTCTTAAGAGCAATGGACAAGGC
>CAYPEK010000007.1:8386-12974 GCA_964409645.1 uncultured bacterium
TCTTGTCCGTGAACAGGATGAAATGCCAGAGGGAGGGTCTGAAAAGACCCTCCCCAAGGCTTTTATCCTGGCATGCTGGAAGGAATGAGTTTCATGAGTTTTTGCGTTTTTGGAGAACTCTATTCCCGTATTGCCTCAGATTGTATATTATTGCCATTTTCAACCACAAAAAACGACAAAAAAGACAGCAAGGCCCGTTTTTTGCATTCCATAAACAAGGCTTTGGTGCCAAACAATATTTCGCGAGCGGATGGATTTACGCTCATTGAAATAATGATAGTTGTATTAATTATTGGAATTCTTATGGCGACGGCGATGATGAACAGCATGATTGCAAAAGACAGGGCGCGGGTGGCGGCGTGTAAGGCAACAATGGAAACAGTAAAAAAAGGAATGGAGACATATATTACTGAGCATGCAACATATCCTGAACAGGGAATGATTAATTCTTACCAAAACATAATTACGGTGTTGAATGAAGAAGTTAACTTAACAGATAAAATTACATGTGAAGAACCATTTATATATACTACGTCGCCATCAGGAACGACATACAGGCTCGAAACGCAGGTGCATTACATCGGTGCTTCCAGCCATGGCGTTAGAATAATCATCGATAACGGCTCGATTACCGAGCAACCGTTGTGAGCAGGAGGATAAAAGATAGAGGTAATAGATAATTATAAGGATTAGTAAGGAATAAAGGTTAATATAGAATCATTAGGGAATAAGGGAAATGGAGGCAAAGGAATAAAAATTGGATCGGATACCAGCCGGCTTCTTTGGTTTGTTGGGGCTGATCATCGGTAGCTTTCTAAATGTCTGTATATACAGACTGCCGAAAGGGGAATCGCTGGTATGGCCCGGGTCTCACTGTCCTGAGTGCGGCAGAAAGTTAAACGCCTTGGATTTGGTGCCGGTGTTGAGCTGGCTGTTTCTGAGGGGAAAGTGCAGAACGTGCGGAAGTAAAATATCGGCCCGGTATCCGATGGTGGAAATGCTCACCGGGATAGTGTTTTATTGGGCGGCGGCCAATGCAGCCGGAAGCCCATTGAACTTTCTCAACAGTATTCTCTTCCTCTCCGGCTTGACGGTGGTCTTCTTTATCGACTTGGACCATCTGATAATCCCGGATAAGGTGGTGCTGCCTCTGGCGGTGATCGGGTTGGCCCTCGGTTTGTTTCCTTGGGAGGCTGGGCACAAAGTATTTCTTAGCCGGCTCGAGGGTGCGGCGGCGGGGTTTTTCGGATTCTGGGCGATAGCGGAAGCCGGAACCTACATGCTGCGGTTTGAGGATAAGCTCGGGACGGAAATCGGAAGCTTGCTTTTGTTCACGAAAGTATTTTACAAGGGCGAGACCGATATGCCGAGGGATGCGATGGGAGGAGGAGATATAAAACTGGCCGCAATGATGGGCGCTTTTTTAGGGCTCAAACTGCTTGGAGTGGGGCTGTTTATCGCATTTCTGATCGGTTCGGTTCTGGCGGTGGGGCTGATATTGAGCGGGCGGCGCGATGCAAAGGATGCAGTGCCGTTTGGGCCGATGATGGCGGCCGGAGGGGCAATAGCACTGATCAAAGGAGAAGCGGCGATACAATGGTATGCCGGATTTGTAGCCAGCCTATGGGGCCTGTAAGACAGCCGGAAAGTCGGGATGATGAAAATGAACGACGATCTCAGAAAATTGAAACCGGCACGGGACATGAGGGGCCTGACCCTTTTTGAGGTTCTTGTCGCGATTGCCATTCTTTCGGTTGTGCTTATTGGTATGGCGGTTATGATATCCGCCGGATTCGTACAGTTGAGAAATCTCGAGATTAAAAGATCGGCTGCGAACTGCGCGCGTATGATTGTTGAATATTTGGAAACATTGCCGCCCGACTCGATATACGGATTGTCTCCTCATGAACCAATGGAGGGAAATTTTGCTTCGGAAAGTGCTATGCAGGAGCTCAATGCGTTTGTGAGCAACAGCGACACTGCCTGCAGACAAATGTCGGACAAAAATGAGAATCTGGGGAAGGCAGTTCAAATGAAATATTACATATGCCCCGGATGTGTGTCGAGAACGCAGGTAAACGCAGATGGAATGAAATGGACGACGTGCGCTTATTTTTTCAGAGTGAGGGTTACATTCAACGGTTTAGGTATGGCTCACGGGCAAAAGATAGACTACCCGGTTAAATTTTATCAGGGATCGATGGGCTCTTGTACCGATATACCGACCGGATGTGGGGAACAGGAAAGCGAAACAGAATTGAAGGATTGCGTTTTACCGTAACAGAGGAGGTGGATTGTGCGAAAAGGCAAAATTTACTCAATTATAAAAATAAATAACAGGCTTCGTATGCGGGATACGAAGGGCTTCACGTTGATTGAAATCCTCGTCGCCATGGCGATTCTCGGCTTAGTTCTTGTGGGGATGGCGATGATGATCTCCACAGGCTTTGTTCAAATGAACAATTTGAAGATTCAGCGCTCGGCAGCCAACTGTGCGCGGATGGTTATGGAGTATCTTGAGACACTGCCGCCTGACTTGATTTACGGATTGTCGCCTCAGGCCAATATGCAAGGGGATTTTGCATCCGGAGGCGGCATAGGAGAGCTTAATGATTTTGTGAACAACGGTAACTCCACATGCAGGACGCTATCGGACACGAGCAGCAGGGTGGGGAAACAGGTGAAGCTTAAATACAACATCTGCCCGGGCTGTGTTTCCAGAACGCAACAGGATTCCTACGGGGTCGAGTGGACCACCTGCGAGTATTTCGTCAAAGTAAGAATCACATACAACGGGCTCACGATGGGACACGGGCATACAATAGACTATGCCACCAAGTTTTATGAGGGCGCAATAGGTTCATGTACGGACACTCCGAACGGGTGTGGGAGTGAATCATTAACCGGCGGAGACTCGGTCAGGGATTGCGTTTTACCATAACGGAGGCGCAAGAATATGAGAAACGGCAAAATAAATAGATTTATAAGGTTAAAATCGAACGGCGGGTTTACCCTCACGGAGCTTCTTGTGGTGATGGCTATTATGACGTTCATCGCCCTAGCCATCGCTGAGATAATGATCAAAACCGCATCGGCCATGATAATGCAGACGAGCATAAACGTGGCGCAGAGCAGCGTCGAGCAAGTTATTTCACGCATGGCCGAGGATATAAGACAAGCGGGTTCGAATGATCTCAAACACATAAAGGACGGCTCCAACAGCACTAAAATAACATTTATCCGATTCGGACAAAACCTTGACTCGTTTGTACCCGGCAGTTCGGACCTCAATTTTGACGTGGGTTGCTATAATTTCATTGCGCCGTCAGGAACCGATCCTTTCAATACATCCTATAGGGTAGGTTACATAGAAGGCGGCTCGGATTCCGGTGGGTCGGCGTCTTCGTGTCCCAATATGTATCCGCTCACGGACGTGTACTCGGACGTCAGAGAAATGGAGATCACCTACTACCATCCCACCGGCTCGAACGGAGAGCTCGAGGCTTATGGCGATCCGATCGACAACAGCGAGATTGCTGACGACCCACCGAACTACATAGGATCGGCGGCGTGCGTGTACATGGTAAAAGTATGGGTGAAATATTCGAGGAAGTATGACAGGACCGGCAATAGCATGAACAGCACATATTACGAAAATTCGACATACGAATACTCGACAGCCGTAAGCCCGAGAAATGTGATAACTATGTCCACCGGACTCGATGACGACAAAGACTATGTGCAGGATTGCTGTGACTCGGATTTCGGATATACTGCCGACTGGTGCAAACCAGCCCATAGCAATTGAGGCAGAAGACTATTATTAGAAAAGAACTTATTAAAGGGGGCAGTCATGTTAACCCGAATAGTCAAAAGATTCTCTAGAAAAAGGGAAGAGGGTCTGGCGTTACTGCTGGCAGTTATCGCAGTAGCCGTCATGGGGTTCATCGGGGCGTCCTTTGCGATAATGCTCAACAACGAGACCAAGAGCGCGGGGTCGAACATTCTCGCTCAGAGGGCGTTGTATGTGGCGGAGTCCGGCATACAGGACGTGATGTACCAACGGTCCAAAATGCCGGATCAGATGTGCTTTCCGTATTTCTACAACTCCACGCAGACAGTAACCATGCGTCTGGACAATATAGAAAATCTGACAGGCGCAAAAAGCGGCGGGGTGGAATTGAATTCGGGAGCATCCACCACAAACGCATGTAACCCGGAGGCAGACAATATACCTCCAAACACTACGACTGAAGAACTACCTTGCTGGCCTTACAACGAAAAATTATACGCGAACTACATCCATTGGGAACCTTACAAATGCCACGACGGCTCCGATCCATCGATCAGCGGTTGCAGTAGTTACGACCCGTACATGTGGTGGCCAGCTAAATCTGACGGAACAGTTGGATGGAAAGACTGGGACGAAAACAACGGTAATCTACCGCTTGCGAATGCGAATCAAAGTTCCGGCGCCCGGTACACGACCGGCTTTTTCACACTGTGCAACGATGACTTCGAAGGGATATCTTCTGGTGATCCCGGATACGATCAGGCGTGTAATGCAGCCAAGACCGGTGGAACATGC
>CAYPEK010000007.1:13074-59247 GCA_964409645.1 uncultured bacterium
TTATGCCCCCAGCGCTGTTCTCCGGTGTAATCGACAAATACATAGACCTGACGGGTACATATCGTACCACGATTCACGGGCCGATTCATATCAATGGCTGGAAGAGCGAGGGTAAGTGGCATGCGTTCCTGCTCTCATTGAGTCTGTATCCCGGCGCGATAACGAACTTCCTTGACCCGCCGGACCTCGTCAGCGTAAGTTTCCCGGAGGATCCGTCGAACCCGGACTGGCAGCCCTCGATATCGGGACTCACTCTCTCCCACGAGATTACTTACGTCCATCTGCCGGTAAGGATAGACATCCCATCCGTCAACTGGAACAAATGGGAACAACGCATAAATACATTGTTCAGCAGAGCGGCGGGCGAATACAGCGACTCCACAGTGTATGCACTCAAGAGGTGCCATTTCGACACTTCCAACGTGCTATACACAACCGGCGACTGCGGCGACAGCGGACAGCAGTACGCGCCCATAACCGGCCAACCGGACGACGCGACGGACAACAGTTTTCCGCTGTTCAACTGTCCGCCCAACACGGGAGACGGAAGAATACACAACTGCAACAGGAACGCCCACGCTCTTTGGAACAGTTCGACAAAACACATATTCGACCTGTTCGACCAGTGGGATGATTATCCCAATACTTATGTGGAAGGAACGGAGCCGGCGATGATCGGCGGCGGAACGGGCCCGGAGGACGGTTCGCTGATGCCGAAAGTCAAATTTATATTCAGTCCGAGTTTCGATTTCAGCGGCCTGATAGGGATTGTCACTTGTCTAGCCGGCGGCACGCCGATGCAGGACTGTCTTCTCGGAGCGCTCGGTTTCTATGAAAACAGGGAAGAATTTCAGTTCATGGGCAGACACGAATTCAGGGACTTCGTGTTTATCGACGGGTTCATCGGCATGGGGTTGCGGACCCCGTACCATTCGTGTGGTGAAGGTGACGGAGGCCTGAGTTTATACTGTATCGTCATTCCTTCAATCGATATACTTGGGTTATTTACGATTCCTTCATTTTCGTTCGGGTTGCCTCACTGGCATCTGGGCAATGCATTAATTACTGGTGAGGTATTGGTGAACGGAAGGTTGTACATGGCCGACTACATACACATAGACGGGGGCACGATATACGCAACCGAACATGTGATAAAGGACGAGACAAGCGGCTACGATATAACGGTCGATCTCAGCAGCCTGTTCTGTACCATACTCTCGTGGGGTGTTGGGAGCATAAGCATCCCGCTTCTGGGAGACCTGTGCGGACTTCTTATGAGCGTCCTCAACCCGTTCATTCAAATGTTCGTGCCGTGGTGGCCGATTCTTGACCTGACTAACAACGACCTGATTGATTTCGAAACATATCTGGACATAGACGGTTCCGGGCCGTATATGGATGACGTGGCATCCCCCGGAACTCTATACACAATGGGGGATTTCCGTCTGTTGCAAGCGGGTTGGGATGCAACCTCATTCGTTGCAAACTGGCTGATTGGGCAATTCGCCGGATTCATAAGCGTAAGTCCTTCGCTGGACCCGATCCGGATATACAACGGAGGCGCGATCGTTGCGGGAGGCACACCGACCGGCGGCGCCGGGCCACTGGGAATGTATCAATATGGTAATATCTATATGGATAAACATCGGCGCGCGGATGTTATGACTAAAAACCCGGACACCGGAGACCCGAGTAACGGATATCTGTTCGCGAGAGGCGCGGTGCGGCTGTATGGAGACCTTATCAACGACTACGCATGGGGTGGTCTGATCGATCAGTGTTCTGCATCCACGCTCCTTGCTTTGGACGAGGACTGCGCGGCTCAAGGTATATTCTACTCGGGCGGTGTGGCTGCCGGCACAAGAGAGAACGATGCATTCGGCAAATACACACTCGGTATGGATAAATCGGGTTATGATTATTATACGAAGGACACCTGCATGAACGAGATGGAGACCGAGTTCTGGACGAACATAAGCGACTCGATAAGCTGTATAACGACACAGCTCGGTGACATGTTTGGAACGGCGCCTCTCTCGGAATATAACATCAGAGGGCACATCTTCGCCGGCCAGATCGGCGCGATATCGAATACTAATATCAGGCTCGAACAGGACGGCTCTGTCAGAAGTGATGCGGTGACAAGGCAGTACTTTAAAAACCTCGGCGGCGTACCGATTGACTGGATGGAAATTTCACCTCCGGGCAGCCTGCCGACACTCGAGATCAACTAAACGATCTGAGAGACAGCAAAAAAAGCGTCCTCTTTTCAGGGGACGCTTTTTATTATGGGCCGAAAAAAGAAGCCGAAACGGGTCAACCGAATATTGCCGGAACGGGCGGGAATTGCCGTACGGCTGTTGAAACCGGGTTTTTTTAAATTATATTTTACAAATTGAATAATTGAGATATATATATTAGAGTCTGGAACAATATTAATATTGGAGAAAGACATTGGGGAAGTTCGCGTCACGAGGTTCGCAGGCGCGGGTCGGGCTTGATATAGGCTCGCGTTTCATAAAGCTTGTGCATATCAATCCGAGTGCTCATGGTATTCAGCTTGTGAATTTCGGTATTGCGGCGACACCGATCGGGTCTATCACGGAAGGCATAATAAATAATGCAGAAGCGATCGGCGAAGCGATTCGGCAGATAGTGAAGTTTTACAACATCAGAGAAAAAAAGGTAGTGTGTTCTTTACCGGGCAGGTCTGTTGTGATAAGGCAGGTTACGTTGCCGGCGGGCCTGAGCGATAAGGAACTCAAAGTGGCGGCGATCGGCGAAGTCGAGAGATTCCTGCCGTTTCCGCTGGATGAGATGGAATACGATTATCAGGTGCTCGGCGATATATTTCAAGGCGATGTGAAACAGACAAGCCTGTTGTTCATAGCTGCGCACCGCGATGCGGTTCAGAGAAGAATAGAGGCGGCGAAAGTGGCCGGCCTCGAATCGGTCGAGATAGATGTGGACCCGTTCGTGCTTCTCAGATCGGTGGTGGAAAGTGCGCTGTTCGAGGATCAAGACACGTTCACGCAGACATTCCTGCTGATCGAGATGGGCGCCGGCTCAACGAGCGTGAGCATCGTAAAGAATGGTATTTTGAGATTCACGCGTGTATTTGCAATCGGCGGCGACACGCTCACGCACGCGATAGAATCAGGATATGCCATTCCATTTCTCGAAGCGGAGCGGATGAAGAGAGACCGGGCGGTTGCGTACATAGACGAAGAGAGGGACGACATAGACCGGGAAACAAGGGAAGTCCATGAAATGATCCTCTCACATCTCGAAGCGCTTTCTCTCGAAATCAGGCGTTCGCTTGCTTACTACACATCGAAGTATCGTGGCGAGGAAGTTACAAAGATTGTGCTTACGGGCGGTGCGTCGATGCTCAGGGGCATAGCGAGATTTTTCGAGGAAGACCTCGCGATACCGGTTATTTTCGGGAACCCGCTCGCCAACATACCATATATAGGTGAGCAAGAGCTGGATTTTGTTGCCGAAAAGGCTCCGTTTCTCGGAGTTGCGGCCGGATTGTCGATGAGGCAGATACCGTTAAAAGTGCTTGGCCGTTACTGCCTGAGGGTAAATATGGAACCGACATACGAATTCGGGAGTGCGTCGCAGGCTTCGATGCTCAGCTCGCATTGACAGTGAAATGTTAAAAGTAAACCTACAACCGAAGATAACGCTTGAAGTCAAAGAGGGCTTCAAGATGCCGGTATGGGCGCCGATAGTGCTTTTTGTCGTTATCGGTGGCATTGCAGGCTATACACATTGGCTTAACCACCGTGATATCATGGTAAAGCAGTCGCAGATAAAGCAGCTCGATTTCAAATTGCGGGACTTTCAGAAAACTCTGGACGAGTACCAAGCCGCACTCAACGAAAAGGACTATCTTCAGGACAAAAGAGATTTCGTGAACGGGATAGCAACCAATCAGAAGATGTGGGTCGATTTCTTCGATCAGATTAAGGAAAGAATTCCGAAAGACGTATGGCTGACCCAGTTTGAAGGAACGCGTAACGGACGTTACGCTCTACAGGGCAACGCATTCAGCTTTGGGTCAATCGGTTTCTTCATGATACAGTTCAAGTCGATACCTGACGTTACGACAGTGACGCTTGACGGCGCGACCGGCAAAACCGATTCCGGTGGAGAGACAGCCGTGGAGGCGATTGCCAAAACGTTTAAACTGTCAGGTGACATGAAGCTCGGCGGACAGACGAAGGAAGAGCAGTCCGGCAAAGGCGCCACAGCGGCGGCAAGGCGCGGGGGAGCCGCGCAGCCGGCGAATCGCTAAGCCCGCTGCATGCGGAGAGGTTGTTTATGGAAATCGGATCGTTATCCGCAAACAGGAATCTGATTATCATCCTGATAATCATAATTGAGCTCGGCTTGGGCGGATATTACTATTGGGTTCCTTACAGAAACAATCAGGCTGAACTGAAAAGTTTGAACGAAATCGTGGAAAGAAAGAATAAAGAAGTCCGCGAAATAGAGATGACTAAAAAAATGCTTGCTGAGAAACGCAAGGAGATAGAAAGGCTGAAAGCGGATATATCGAGACTCGAAAGATATTTTCCTGAAGATGTCTTCATACCGAGGGTGCTGGTGCTTCTTGAAAATCTTGCTGAAGCAACTCATCTGAGGATCGAAGGAGTCAAACCCGGGTCAGTCGGCGCGGCGGCAGGAAGGCCTTCCGGCCCGGCAGCGGTGAAAAGGCCACAGCAAAACACAAACCAGAAATCATCCGTTTATGCGCAGGCGTCGAAATCTCCGACGAGCGCCCCCAATAACAAAGCTTCTGCGGGACGAGGCAACAAAGGCGCGGTGGCGACAACGGCAAACCCGCAAAAAGAAGTAATCAAGTTCGATTCGAACAAAGAATATAAAACTATCAATGTCGATTTTAATGTTATCGGCACTTTTTCAAATATCAGTAATTTCATGAATGAGTTGACCACATTCCCGAAACTCGTGGTGGTGGACACCATAACTCTGGCTCCGAGAAATACGGGATCGAGTAAGAACAATAAGCAGGATAATAGCGCAAAGACGGATGTGGGCATTTCGATCGAACTCAACGCAAAGATGCCGCTGATGTTTTACATACAGCAGGAAAAAGCGCCTGAATTCTGAGACGGCAGGATGCGGGACATAAAATGACAGAGCGCGGTAAGGGAAAAAAATACGGGAATGCCGGCAAAGGCCGGGTGCGGCGTGTAAGTTTAACCGCGCGCACCGCGATCTTCACGGCGGCTGTTTTCTGTATATCGCTTTCCGCCGGATGTTCATTGTTTTCCAAGAAACCGACAGGGCCGACGGCACCGACTACGCCCGCGACACGCAACACAAAGCCCGGCGCTCCGGGGCAGGCGGGCAAGCCGGGGAATGCTCCGTCGCTCACCCTAACCGGCGGCAAGGAATTTACAGGCACTGACGATAAGGATAAAAACGCGGCTCAGAAAAAGCCCGACTTGATAAAAGAATCCGGTTTTGATATGATTTACCCCAACTTCAATAAAGAGACGGGACGAACGGATCCGTTCGTGCCTGTTTCTTTGTCTTCCGCGCCGCTGGACGTCGTGAAAAGAATGACACCCGAGAAGTTCAGAGTCATTGGGACGGCGATGACACCCAGTGGACAAATAGCAATGATCGAGGTGGGCGACCAGACAAAAATCGTGAGAGAAGGCGACGTTCTCGAGAGCGGCCATGTGGTGAAAACCATAAGCCGTTATGATGTCAGCCTCGACAAGGACGGCAGGGTTGTCCAGCTTACGATGTTCACCCGGAAACGCATCGCGCAATCAGCCGAGGAAATTAATCCTAAGCTCCCGGGGATGAACATCAACGACATGTACAATGAGTATTTGAAAGCTAAATACGGTGAGGATGTGGAAGGACAGGAAGGCGAGTCTGACAGGCCGAGATCATTCTCAGAATATCTCACCCATCAGGAGAAGGACACGGCAAAAAAGATTCTCGAAGAGGAAAAACAATAATCTCCATGAAGAGATACCGAAAAACAACAGTTGTATTACTTGCGGCAGTCCTGTGCTGTCTTTGCTATCTGGGGCAGGCGGCGGAAAACGGCGGCGCCCTGACAAAGATCAACTACAGGTCCGAAGGCGGCAAGCTGGTAATCGAGTTCAAGGGGACGCAGAGGCTTAAATACCGCGTCAAGGAATTCGAGAATCCTCCGCACATACTTGTGCAATTTTACGGCGCGAAGAATGGATTGCCGTACAGCGACATGAAGATCGACAAGGGCGGTGTAACGGGGCTCAGCGTTCAGGAGATCGACGTTAACGGGGAAAAAATGACGTCGGTTTCGATCCACCTCACCGGCAAAGCGGATTATGATTTTGATCTTTCTTCGAACGGACAGCTTTTCGCGCTGACAACATCAGTGGGTGGAGAATACACCGGATTGCCGGCCTCCCAGAACCAGCCCGGTTATACATCCGCAACTCAGCAGAAGACCGATGAGTCGCCCGTTATCCACGTGCCGGGTGAAAAGAAACCGACCAAACAGATACCGTATGTTAAAGAAGGCAGCAGCGGCCAGTCAAAAGAAGTCACGCTCGGACAGCGGGCGAAAGGCGCCGACACATCGCCGTACATAGTTGGTCCGGTGATACTGCAGGACGCGGATATTTCGCAGGCGGTGCGGCTGCTCTCGGAAGCCGCCGGCGGTGCGAATATCGTTGTGGAAGCGTCGATCGTGCAGGCGCAGTCCACAACCGGCGGAAGTTCCTCCAGCAGCAAGAGCGGCGGGAAAAGCGGTGGAACCGGTGCGACGGCTGCGGGAATAACTGTCACACTTTCTCACATAACGCTCGAGGACGCGCTCGACATAATAACGGCATCGAACAACTGGAGTTGGAGAAAATTTGGTAGTTATTATGCGATCATAAGCAGAGATACCGCTAATCAGGGTGTTGACACGGCGAAATCTGCGACTGTGTTCGAGGATACGGCAACCCGAACGGATGTTGTGATAGTACAACCTAAAAACACGTACGCATGCGACGATGTAATAATGTTGTCCACGGTTATTCCTGAAGTAGAATGCTATCCCGAGACGAATTATCTGTTGATGAGAGGAGTCCAGAAAGACCTCGACAGGGCTCGCGAGATGCTGAAAACGATCGACGTGCCCATTCAGCAGATAACTAAGATGGCAAGTCAGGTAACAAAAATCATAAGGCTCAAATACATTCAGGTAAATAATACTTTCCAGAATGAACTCGGTTCATTGCTTGCGAATCCGTATTTCGGCGGCTTGGTGATGGGCGTGGAAAACTCAAAGCGTGCTTTTGTGAATACAATATCGCTGGATAACAGCAGTAATTCGATCATATACGTCGGAGACGACAAGATTTACGAGAGATTCTACAATCTCATCCAAGCGCTGGATGTCCCGGAAAGGGAAACAGTCGTCAAGACAATACCTTTAAAATATATCCTTGCAAGAGATCTGAATAATGTAGAGCCGATAAGTGATTTACTGACCAGCACGGTCACGACCGAAAAAGTTATTATAAGCGAACCGACGAACTCTCTGACTTACGTTGGAAACATGTCCGGGTATGAAAGAATAACGGAAATAATCAGAACATTGGATATCCCGGACAGACAGTATGTGACGAAGGTCGTTCCGTTCAAATACCTTCATACGCTAGACTTGCAGAACTCCGAAACTTTCAAAAATCTGCAAACGCTGCCCGGGTTTGGCAACGACAGCTCAAGTAAGAATATAACCACATACACGATCGATCAGCAGACAAACTCGGTGATAATTTCGACGCAGAAGCAGTATCTGGATCAGGTTGTGGACCTTGTCAAATCGATGGATACAAACATATTCGATCAGTACGAACTCGAAACATTTTCATTTAAATATACAAGCTGTCTGCGCGCTATTCAGATAATCGGCAATATGATGATAACGCAGGAAAGCGATACCACCGAATTTCCCGATGGCAACTTCTTTGCCCGGCTGTCCGGCGAGAACGACAAAGGAGTGGAATTCCCGTCGAACGAGATTTATACGTCTTCCTCAACATCATACCCGCAAAGCTACAAATGGGCTATTCTTCCCGATGCCTCGAAAAACGCGGTTATAGCTCTCGCGCGGCATCAGGAAATGTCACTGATAAAGAAGATTGTTAATGAGCTTGATAAACCATATCCACAATTGAAACTCGACGTTCAGGTTGTGGAATTATCGAATTCGGACACGCAAAGCTTCAAATTGTCATATCTGACGAGCGACGGCAAGTTCGTGCAGGGTGGGAATGTAAGCCAGTCGATTACGGATTTTACTGCTTCGCCGGTTGATGACGAAGGCGAAAACATGGAATGCAACAACTATCTGACCGGGTGCCCGGACATAGCAAAAGATGGTTTGTTCCTTATTTACGATACGCTGACGAGCAATGTCGCTTCTTTCGGGGCCTCGCTTCAGGCCGTGGTTCAGAGGGTCAACGGCCGGGTGGTTGCCAATCCGACAATGATAACGCCCGAATATACCGGCGTTTCTTTCGACTTCACGGATAAATACATTTACACAAAACAGGCTTCCTCCGGACTGTCATCGACGATAGAAACCGGCGAAGTCGCCGAAGGGTATGCTGTCAGCGCGATTCCTCATTTTAAGGATGATTACATTGTATTAAGCCTTACGATAAACGCTTCTCAGATCAAGAGCTGGGAAAACGGATATCCGGTAGTGGGCGATCGAAAAATCATCTCTGAAATCAAATGCAAGAACGGCGAACCGATAATTATCGGAGGAATGGTGAAGTCCTCGGAAAGTCTGGACAGAATTTCATTGCCGATAGTTTCGAAGCTTCCGATAGTCGGCTCTCTTTTCCGGCAGAAATCAAGAAAACAGAATCAGTACGAAACAATCATGGTGATAACCCCGACGATACTTGAGGTGAAGTAAAAGTACAGACGAAATCTATAAGAGGGCGGGTTGCAAACCCGCCCTTTTTGCTTTGGGGCGACTCGCGGAAAGCACTATCACCCAGAAGAGCTTTCCGGCTCTTTCGGGTAAAAATCATAGTCGATTATTTCTGAATTCCAGTCGGCTCAATCCGTTGCCGCTTTTTACCTTCCTGTTTGCCGTAGTCTTGTTATCATTGTATAATCATTAATGATCTAAGCGCGGAAGCGCATATTTTTTATGAGGAGTGGAGAGATGGGCAAGCTGCTGTTCGAGAGGAAAAAGTTCTTCCCTCTGGTGGACGTCGAAGAGCCGGAGCTTTTTCGGGATCAGTTTCCGTATGACGAAGTGCCGCGGATACTGTTCGACGAGGAAGCGCCGGAGCTCAATCCGCCGGACGAAATTTGGATCACGGATACGACGTTCCGTGACGGCCAGCAGGCACGCCCTCCGTACACTGTAAAGCAGATCGTGGACATTTTTAAGATACTTCACAAACTCGGCGGCCCAAACGGAGTGATTCGCCAATCGGAGTTCTTTCTATACACAAAGAAGGACAAGGAAGCTGTCGAGAAATGTCTCGAACTCGGATACGCATACCCGGAGATCACGGGATGGATACGCGCCAACCGGGACGACCTGAAACTGATCAAAGAGATGGGACTTCGCGAGACGGGGATGCTCACCTCGGCGTCGGATTACCATATTTTTCTTAAGCTCGGCAAAACGCGCAGGCAAATAATGGAATCCTACCTGTCGGTTGTCGAAGAGGCGATCTCGCTTGGCGTGCGGTTGCGGTGTCATTTCGAGGATATCACCCGTGCGGATATTTACGGATTCTGCGTGCCGTTTGCAATGGAATTGATGAAGAGACACAGGCAGACGGGAATTCCGATCAAGATAAGACTGTGCGATACGATGGGGCTCGGCGTGGCGCATCCGAACGCGCTGCTTCCCCGGAGCGTACCGAAAATAATCTCTGCGTTTGTGAACGATGCCGGCGTGCCGCCGCAACTGCTCGAGTGGCACGGGCACAACGATTTCTATCACGTTGTGTCCAATGCATCGACAGCATGGCTTTATGGCTGCGCGGCGGTGAATACTTCCGCGCTCGGGCTCGGAGAGCGGACCGGCAACACGCCGATCGAGGGCGCAATCATGGAGTACATCGCGCTGAAAGGCTATAGCGACGATATAGAAACAACCGCAATAACTGAACTCGCGGAGTATTTCGAAGAGGAAGTAGGATATCAGATTCCGCACAACCAGCCGTTCATCGGCAAAGAGTTCAACACAACGAGCGCGGGCATCCATCTCGATGGGCTCGACAAGAACACGGAGATTTACACAATATTCGACACGCAGGCGATATTGAACAGGCCGGTATCTATATCGATCACCGACAAGTCCGGCGCGTCAGGCATCGCGCATTGGATCAACACGTATCTCGACCTCGAACCGCGGTCGCAGATTGACAAACGGCACCCCGGCGTAATTAAGATAAACGAGTGGGTGAAAGCACAGTTCGAGGGCGGCCGCGTGACGTCGATATCGAGCGAAGAGATACTCGAGCAGGCGGTCCGCAACATGCCGGAGTACTTCGACATCGACCTCGAATACATACAGGAAGCCGCCCGCGAGATAATGAGTTCGACAATCGAGAAGCTTGTCGAAGACGAGCGGATTGTCTCGATGGATAGCGCGAAACAGGAGAAGGCCATCGAGGGGATTTTCAAAAAGAATCCGTTCGTGCAGCTCGCGGTCATCGCGGACAAAGACGGAAAAAAGAACACGGATATCTTCATCCGAACCGGTCGCATCACACAAGAGGACGAGGAGAAGCTCGACAAAGATTACTCGAAGCGCGCGTGGTTCATCATACCGTCCGAGAACGGGCACATACACATCACCGGTTTGTTCACGTCGAAGATCACCGGGTTGCTCGGACTGACGGTGTCGGCGCCGATCTTCCGCGACGGAGTAGTGGTCGGTGTAATCCGGCTCGACTGCAAATTCGAGGACCTCGTCAAAGCCAGCCGTTCGGAGATCAAGATCGACTACTGAGTTTTTTTCAAACGAGGCAGAAAGGCGCGCCGTGTGTGCGCCTTTTTTATTTATCCCAAATCCGTCTTGGGATTTGGTTGCGCCTGAATCTGAGCATGAAAAATGGCTAGGGAGAGATTTGAACTCTCGACGCCACGGGTATGAGCCGTGTGCTCTGACCAACTGAGCTACCTAGCCGTAAGCCCTTTTTCTGTCAAAATCCACGAACATCACACAAAAAAAGATGGGAAGGACATAACCCATCCGGAATCACATTATAGGATTGCCCGGATTTCAAGTCAACAGCGGAAAATAAGAACGTCCGTCGGGATCAGTTCACGATTCGGCCGTCGCGCATTGTGAGCATTCGCCGGGCGGCGGAGCCCACCGAGGGGTCGTGTGTGACGATGATCAGAGTCTGATTGTTTTCTTCGTTGAATTTCCTGAGCAGCGCTATGATCTCGGATGCGGTGTGCGAGTCGAGGTTGCCGGTCGGCTCGTCCGCCATGAGGACTTCGGGCTTGTTTGCGACGGCGCGTGCGATACCGACGCGCTGCTGCTCGCCCGCGCTGAGTTGGCCGGGGCGGTGCCCGGCGCGGTGCGCGAGTCCGACCGAGTCGAGAAGTTCGGCGGCGCGGGCGTGCCGTTCCGCGCGCTCGACGCCGGCGATTTCGAGCGGCAGTTCCACATTCTCCGCCGCAGTGAGAATCGGGATCAGGTTGATGCGCTGAAATACGAAGCCAATCCGCAACAGACGGATGCGGTCGAGTTCGCGGTCCGGGAGGGAGGACACCGCACGGCCGCCGACGAGCACGTCGCCGTCTGTCGGGCGGTCGAAGCAGCCGAGCAGGTTGAGCAGTGTGGTTTTGCCGGAGCCGGACGGCCCCATGATGGAGACGAACTCGCCCTGATCGACGGAGAGTGAAACGCTGTCGAGCGCGCGCACTTCGGAGTCGCCCATTCTGAACATTCGTGTCAGCGATTTTGCTTCGAGTACCGGCGGCATGTTTTTCTCCAGTGGAGTTATTTTATCCGATATCGCCTGATGAAACAAATTATGTTTGCGGGCCGCGGCGCGCAGAGTTGCGCATGGCAGGTATATGAAATTCATTTAAAAATAATATGGAAGTGCGGCGACCCGGCGCCGCTCTTGTATTGATTGCAGTTTAGCGCTTTGCGCCCCCATTTTTATGGTAAATATTTTTGCCGACGTCAAGCCGCCGGCAATCGGGCGGTGTCAGGCCACCGCACTCCCAAAATTAAAAATATGGAATAGGGGCGCTGTTTGAACTTCAGGAGTAATGCGAATCAATCGGTAAAAGGTAAGAGTATTCTCAAATATTTTTTGTTATCACATCTCCTGAGTTGTGTTGAGGAATGAACTGGGGTTGCTTTTTTCCTTATTGGTGAGGAAGACGCCGATTTTTGGCCGGAGGAGTTTGCGTGGGTTGCCCGTGAGGGTGGCGAATGTAATCGACGAGTCGCCGTATTTGTCCTTGATGCGGTCAACGGCGTCGAAGACGCGGCGGCGGCGGTGTTCGCCGTCGAGTGTGAGCTGTGAGAAGCGGTCGCGTACGAGCCCGGAGACGCCGACGCCGAGCAGCCGCACTTTCGTGTCCGGCGGCACGTGCGCGCGGAAGAGGTCGAGCGCGATATCGCGTATCTGCTGGCCGGTGGAAACGAAGTACGGGAGCGTGTGCGAGCGGGAGAAGCCGGACATGTCGCTCCTGCGGACGGCGAGTGTGACGGTGCGGCCGTGGTAGCCGTCGCGGCGGAGACGGCGGCCGACGCGGTCCGCGAGCCAGAACAGAAACCACGAGATGGTTTCGGGATCGTCCGTGTCGTGGGGCAGGGTGTAGCTGTGGCCCATGGATTTCACGGTGAGAAATATTTCGGTGTCCACGGGCGAGTCGTCGATGCCGAGCGCCCACTGGTGGAGCAGTTCTCCGTAGATTCCGAACTTGCGCTTGAGCAACTCAGGGCCGTAGTCGGCGAGTTGGCCGATGGTGGTGATGCCGAGCGCGCCGAGCCGTTTTTTCATGTGCCGGCCGACCCCGACGAGCTCATCGACCGCCAGCGGGCGCAGGATGTGGGGCAGCTCGGACTGCCATATCCGCGTCATCCCGTCCGGCTTCTGCCAGTCGGCGGCCATTTTCGCGACGAGCTTGTTCGGCCCGATGCCGACGGAACATTTCAAGCCCAGTTCGTCGTAAAGGCGCTGTTTGATGCGGAGGCCGATTTCCTCTGGCGTGCCGTTGAGTTGTTGCACGTGGGTGAGGTCCAGAAACGCTTCGTCGATTGAGAACGCCTCGACGGCATCGGTGAACTCGCGCAGAACGGCGACGATGCGGTAACAGTAATCGAGGTATTTTGTGATATTACCCTCGACGATGAGCGCGTCGGGACATAGGCGGAGCGCCTCGTGATACGACATGCCGGTCTTGATGCCGTATGGCCGCGCTTCGTATGAGGCGGCGGTGACGATGGTCCGCTTTGTGGGGTTGCCGCCGACGATCACCGGTTTGCCGCGTAGCGACGGGTTGCATATCTGCTCCACCTGCGCGAAGAACGCATTCATGTCAACGAGGGCGATGACGCGCTCCGTCCCGGTTGCGGCTGTCGGCGCCGCGCCGCAAGACGGCGTGCCGCTTAGAAACGGGGCGCGTCTGCCGAATGTTTTTCTTCCCGTCTCCCGCCGCATTACTACCCGCCGCTTTCGTCGAGCGCGAACTTGTCGAGTATCCATTCCATGTTGCGCGTGTGGAAGGATATCTCGTAGAACCCGTCCGATTCGGAGACGGCCGCGAAGTGGTATATCCGGTACTGACCGTCGTGCTCGGACCAGCGGCCGGTGACCTCCCGCAGCCGGTGTACGCGGTTGCCCCACCGGAACCTGACAGGCGCAAACCTGTTGTCCTTGAATTTTGCCATGACCGACACTTTTTCGCCGACTTCGTGCACCATACCGCCGGCCTCCTTCTCGTTGCGCGGGACGGCATGTCGGGCTGCCCCGCGTGCGGCTGTTTTTAACCCGGATTCGTCAATAAAGAAACAAATCCGGGGCGATGTTCATAGCGACGATCTGCTTCGTTGCCGGCACATTTTTTTGTTCATGTCAGTAAGGGCACGTTGCAACGTGCCCCTACAATAATATGCGCCTTTCGCCTCGCATTTCATCTACTCTGAATCATTGCAAACCGAATCTCCTAAATGGCGGATTCGGTTTTTTTAATATTATTTGCCGCCTGTGACAATTATACTGTACAAAGATACAGCAATCAAGCGCGGCGGGGAAAAATTCAGTGGCGAGGATAGAGTAGCGAGAACTCAGGGAAAGGCAAAAAAACGGTAGATAGTAGAGTAGTAGAATAGCAGGTAGGGGAAAAGAAAAAACAAGAATATAGAATACAAAATATAGAATATAGCAAAAAACGAAAAGCAAAAGATTAAAACCGAGCCGCGCGCTGTTCGTTGACAGTGTTTCCACGGAACGGTATAAAAAGCGGGACGGCTGTACGGGAAGTCATTGCATCGGAGGCACGTGATGAATAAAAGGCTGTTGGTGTCGGCGGCGGTTTGCTTCGCTGTTTTGTATTCGGTGGCGGCGCTGCGGGCGTCGGCCGCGGACGGCGCTTGCGGATCGAACGCATACAAGGGCGGCTATATGATACCGGGTCCGGCGGAAGCCGGTTACGACGCGGCGCTTGCGGCGGAGGCGCGTCGGCACGACAGGCAGTTTCACGCGTTCAACGCGCAGCCGATGGGCGCCGGGTCCGATGTGATAGTTCCGGCGGCGGAGCCGGAGCGGCGCAGCATGATAGAGGATTTCATCCTGAAGAGCGACGGCTGGGATTTCGAGAAATATTCCGGCCACAGTGTTTTCGACGCGGTGGGCGGCTGGGAGAAGACGGCCGGTCTCTACGCCGGAGTGGGCGTCGCGGCGGATGCGTTCCGGTACGCGGTGCTGCGGGATCAGAACGCCGACTGCGGCGAGATAGAGATTGCTCGTAAGCAAATGATCGACGCGCTGGACGCGATGCATCTCGCGTTCACGATTCCCGGCAAGCCGGGTGTGGTCGCGCGCGGATTTCTCAGGAAGGACCTGCCCGGGTTCGCGCAGCGGGTGAAGACGATGCCGCTTGCGGACGAGCAGGGGCGGCCGCTTCCGCTGGTGAAGAACAACGGGACGTGGCGCGAGGACGGTTCGGGCCGGTATCCTGACTATATCTGGGAGGACTCGATCAGCCGGGATCAGATGCTCGGTTGGGCGATGGCGTCGGCCGTGGCGTCGGAAGTGATGCGGGGCGACGCGTCGTTTCCGGAAAGCGTCAAAAGCCGCCTGCGCGCGGACGCGGCGATGGCCTGCAAGGCGATGAGGAAGTTGAACAAAAACGGCTACGACCTTGAGTTTCCGGACTCGGACGGCCGCACGACTTTTTTCGGCCACCTGAACGAAAACAACCTCGACGGCAAATATCTGCCCGGCCTGAAAAACGGATTCTACGCGATGATGGCGCTGGGGATATACTCGGCGTACAGTTACGCCTCGGAGGACCCGGAACTCGATAAATATCTTTACGGCACATTGATAAAAAAGCGCAGGCTCCCGCAGATTGCGCTCGAACACATGAAGTTCATCGACATGGGAGCCGGCTCGAATTTCTCGAACTACAACATGGTGTTCACGGCGGCGTGGCTTGCGACTCGTTACATAAATGACAACGCGGCGCTCGCCGATCTGAGAAAGTCGGTCGAGGTACAGATATATGAGATACCGGGCGCGTCGCGGCAGCCTGTGGAGCAGAAAGACAGTCTGTTCGATTTCATTTACTCGGCGGCCAAGACGGAGGGCACGGCGTTCTCGGCGCCGGTGAAGCCGGGTGACGCGGGCGCGATGTCGCGCGGGATCGAGACGTTGCGCGAGTTTCCGAAGGCGCCGTTTTTCGATTTCACGGTCGCCAACTGCGACGAGAAGGAAATCGCCGCCGGCGTATGCACACTGAACGACGGCACGGAAGTGCACCTGCTCGGCAATGTAGGCTGGGGCGACCAGCTCGTTGCGGATAAGCCGATACCGATGAAGATCAGGCCGTCGAGCAACTATTACTGGCGGAGCAATCCGTACGAGCCGAACGGCGGCGGTTCCGGCGACCATCTGGACATGGCGGCGGATTTCAGAGTTGCTTATTGGCTCGGCAGATGGACACGCATCCCGGAGGTGGCGGAAAAATGAAAACAAAACTCGATTGTTACCCGTGTTATTTCAGGCAGGCGCTGCAGGCGGTGCGCTTTTCGACGGATGACGAGGCGCTGCACTGGAAGACGCTGCGCGCGGTGGCGGATTTTCTTAGCGATTGGCCCGCGGACACCAGTTCGACGGATACATCGGAACGGTTCCACAATCTGGTTAAGGAATCGCTCAACGACCCGGACCCGTATTTAAAGGTAAAAGAGGAATTCACAAAAAAGGCCGAGGAACTCGAACCGCTGATCACGGAACTTGCGGCGTCGGGTGGCGACCCGCTCGAGGCAGCGGTGAAGCTCGCGATCGCGGGCAACATAATCGACTTCGGCGCGGGTGGCGTGTTCGATGTCGAAAGCGCGGTGCGCGGCGCGCTCGATTTTCAGTTCGCGATAAATCATTACGAATCGTTCAAGCGCGAGATAGAGAAGGCGCGAACGGTTCTTTATCTCGGCGACAACACGGGCGAGATATATTTCGACAAGCCGCTTCTCAGGTTGCTGAAAGGCAAAGATGTCACATTCGTGGCGCGCGGCGGCCCGATTCTGAACGACGCGACGATCGAGTACGCGGAGCGTGCCGGTCTGGGAGAACTCGCGAAACTGACCGACTCCGGGCTCGCCGTTCCGTGCTATCCGGTGGGGCACGCGCGGAAGGAAGTCGCGGAACTGTTCGATACCGTCGATGTCATTATTTCGAAAGGGCAGGGGAATTTCGAATCGCTCCACGACAGCGAGCGCGAGAATATTTTCTTCCTGATGAAGATAAAGTGCGACCTCGTGGCGCGCATGCTCGAAGGAACCAAGTGCGGCGACATAGTTATCATGCAGAGTGGCAGCCTGCCGGTGCGGGAAGTGTACTGATTTCGAGGCACAAATAGTTGTTAATCGCTCCCACGCTCCGCGTGGGAGCGGGGAACGGACGCTCTGCGTCCACCGACGCGGGAGCGTCGGAAGAAGCATTCCCACGCAGAGCGTGGGAACGATTAAAAATTGCTGCTATTATTAGGTGTACAGTGCCACCCTCAAACTTGTTTTGAGGGTGATAAACATACATTGTCTCATAGCGCACCCTCAAATGAAATTTGAGGGTGGCACAAAAACATTTACGGTGCACTAGTGGGTGATAAATATGAAGCGGATCCGTTTTGCGTTCATTCTTGCTGCCGTTGCGGCGGTGGCTGTTTCCTCGAATGCGCGCGCTGAAAAAGTTTACGGCACTTGGTACTTCATGACGCCCGGGACAGACCCGGCGGTTGTCGCGTCCGACATGAAAAAGATCGCGGCGATGGGGTTCAATCATGTGATGTTCCCGGCGTTTGTGTCGCAGAAGGATGCGGCGTCGATCGAAGTTGTACCGCCGGACCAGAACTTTCTCGACCTGCTCGGCAAGGCGGCGGACTCCGCGAAGGCGGCGGGGCTTAAGACGTCGTTCACCGGATTTCTGCTTGTCGGCGACGGCGCGTGGCGCGGGACGATCCTGCCGGCGTCGAAGAAGAAATGGGCGGTGTCGTATCTCAAGGCGATCGAGCCGCACCTGAAACTCGCCGCCGAGAAAAAAGTGGATATGTTTTGCGTGAGCAGCGAAATGGAGTCGATGAAGATTTACCCTGAGGTGTGGAATTACATAATCGAAAAGGCGCGCGGGCTGTACGGCGGCGAACTCGGCTACAACACGAACTGGTGGTCCGGCCCGTCGGAGTTTAATACTGTACTGAACATGATGAACTGGCTGTCGAAGCTGGACTTTATCGGCGTGTCTGGCTATTTCCCGCTGACAAAAAAGACAGACCCGACTCGCGAGGAACTTGTCGCCGCGTGGAGCAACGACGCGCGTGGAGTGAACGTGCTGAAGAATTTAGCCGATCTCAAAAAGAAATATCCGGAGAAGCGTATATTTTCGTGGGAGGTAGGCTACCGGAGCATGGACGGTGCGAACAGGGAGCCGTGGAACTGGGGCATCAAAGCGGAATCGGACCCGGCGGAACAGGCGGACTGTTTCGCGGCGTTTATGGATGCGTTCAAGGATTCGGCGCTCGACGGGTTTGTAATCTGGTCGCTCGATCCGGGTCTGACGCCGCGCGAGCTGGGCTACGATTTCTATGGCAAGCCCGCGCAGCAGGAAGTCGAGAAGTTTATCAAAGCAAACCCAGCGAAGTGAAATCGAATAAAGCCCTTTCTTCGATTTCCGACTGCGTTGAAAAAAAATAGATAAAGGTTTCCAGAGCGGCAGCGGTTATTTTTCTGGATATATCTCGCGGTATGAATTAAAATATCCCGGCATTTAAATACACAGTAAATGGAGAACTTCAACATGGACCCCCTATTCGTTCCCATTAAGATTAACAAGACTGAGGTTAAAAATCGTATTTACCTTCCGGCGATGCACCTGAACATGTGCCTCAATTTCGAGGTGACGGATCAGATATGCGCTTTCTACGCGGAGCGCGCGAAGGGCGGCGCGGGCGCGGTATGCGTCGGTTTCTGCACGGTGGACCTCGCCGGCGGTATGCCGACGAACATCGGCGGACACGACGACATGTACATCCCCGGGCTGAAGAAACTTTCGGCGGCGATCAACGACAACGGCGCTCGCTCGGTGATTCAGATTAACCATCAGGGCCGGTACGCGTTCAGCATGTTCCTTCCGAAGGGCAAGACGCCGGTGGCGCCGTCGCCGATCGCGTCGAAGTTGACGGGCGAGACTCCGCGCGAGCTTACACATGACGAAATCCTCGCGCTCATCGACGGGTTCGCGCAGACCGCGCGCCGCGTGAAAGAGGGCGGTTTCGACATGTGCGAAGTGCTCGCCGGAACCGGGTATCTGATCAGCGAATTCCTTTCGCCGTTGACGAACAAACGGACGGACGAGTGGGGCGGCTCGGAGGAGAACCGGATGCGGTTCGGCTGCGAGGTCGTTAAAGCGATCCGTAAGATGAACGGGCCGGACTATCCGATCATCGTGAGGATGAACGGCAACGATATGATGGAAGGCGGCATGCGCGGCGACGAGCTGCGGCGGTTCGGGAAGGCGCTCGAAAACGCGGGCGCGGACGCATTGTGCATAAACGTCGGCTGGCACGAGGCGCAGGTACCGCAGATAACGATGGGTGTTCCGCGCGCGAACTACGCGTATCTCGCGCGGCGGATGAAGGAATCGGTCGGCATACCCGTCATCGCGAGCCACCGCATCAACGACGCGGAAGACGCGCGGGACCTCGTGCGGTACGGTTTCTGCGACATGGCGGGGATGGGGCGCGCGCTGATCGCGGACCCGTATCTGCCGCAGAAGGCGATGGAGGGCCGCGAGGACGAGATAGTTCACTGCTGCGCGTGCGGTCAGGGATGTTTCGACCACGTGTTCCTGCTCAAGCCGATCGAGTGCCTGCTGAACCCGAAAGCCGGGCACGAGCTTGAGACATTCGATAAAGCGGCGAAGCAGAAAAAGGTGGCGGTTGTCGGCGGCGGCGTGGCCGGGATGGCGGCGGCGCTGGCGGCCGTGGAGCGCGGACATGACGTTACGCTGTACGAGGCGAACCACTACCTCGGTGGCCAGATCATGATCGCGTCGATGCCTCCGGGCCGCGAGGAGTTCGCGCAGCTCGCCGAGGATTACGAGATGCAGATACGCCTTGCGGGCGTTAAGATAAACACGGGCTGCATTGTGACCGCCGAGATGCTGAAGCAGCGGAAGTACGACGCGGTCGTGCTCGCGACGGGCGCGCAGCCTTTCACGCCGCCGATCCCGGGCGCGGGCCGCGAGAACGTCGTGCAGGCGTGGGACTTCCTGATGGGCGAGTACGAGGGCGAACTCGGAAAGAAAGTTGTGATCGTCGGCGGCGGCGCGGTGGGTGTCGAGACGGCTATCGCGATCGCGGAAATCGGAACGCTGCCCGCGGACACTATGAAGTTTCTATTCGTCAACAAGGCGGAATCGTACGAGGAGCTTTACAACCTCGCGACGAAGGGAATCATCGATGTTACGCTCGTCGAGATGGTGTCGAAGATCGGCAAGGACATCGGAAAATCGACGCGGTGGACGATGAATCTCGACATGCACCGGTACGGCGTGAAAACACTCGTGAATTCGAAGGTTCTAGAGATAAATGAAGAGGGTGTGCAGATAGAGAGAAAGGGCGGCGAGAAGGAACTGCTGCCCGCGGACACGGTGATTATGGCGGTCGGCGCGAAACCGTTCTGCCCGCTGAAAGAAGAACTCGACGGCAGCGGTATGGAAGTGGTCGTGGTGGGCGATGCGTCGAAAGTGGCGCTCGCGTTCGACGCGATCCACAGCGGATACAAAGCCGGCATGAAGTTATAAGAAGGACCTGAATAGCAACCATTAGGAGCGGGGCCGCAAGGCTCCGCTTTTTTATGAAAAATAAAAGTTATGAATATAGCATAAGACAAAAAGCAACATATTAGTTGTGTAGTGCGGGGACACGATTAAGCGATTAATACGAAAGCGGCGTCAGGCCGCCGCACTCCCAGATTAATACATCTAAAATGAGCGCGGCTCGGTTCTAATCTTTTGCTTATCGTTTTTGCTGTATTCTATATTTCTATTTTTGCTTTTCCCTAACTACTATCTACTACTCTACTATCAACAGTTTTCTTTCACTCTATTTTCGCTGCTCGCTGCTGGATACTGATCAGACGATTATCTGTTCGGCTTCGTAGATGATTTCATCCGGGGTGATGGCGGCGACGCGGGCGCGGAACGGAAGCCCGGTAATGTCCGGGTTCTTTATCAGATACCACCACGAGTTCACGGTGGCGTGTTCGGCTTTGCCCTGTTCGACGAGTGTCATGTCCAGCTCGTGCAGAGAAACTTCCATCGAAACGAACTGTATCTTTTCTTTGATCGTTATTTTCAGGAAAAGCAACTGCCCGGTTTTCTCCGCGACAATGTTCTCGAATTCGAGTTTCTTCTGCGGTACGATGTGCTTGTGAGTTTCGATGTAATCCGAGATTGCTAGGTGATAAACGGAACGGCCCGTTTCCTTCGATTTCTCCGCGTACTGCGCTTTCTTATCCTCGTCGGCTATGACTTCCTTCGCGTGCTCGACCGCCATTTTGAAGAGGTTGACCTGCTTCTGCTCCGGCGGGCTTTTTCTGCGGCCGGGGTTTCTTTTCGGCTTGCGGCAGATGTACGGTTTGCCGTCCCGCACCTTGATCACGAAATCGGTGCCGTGCATGTCCACCCATTCCTTGAGGTTGATCTGCCCGGAATTATTCTTCTTCTTTGTCAAAGCGTCTGCCTCCGAGACGTCCGCAAGCTGCTGAGATTTCCTGACCGCGGCTCCGGCGGACGAATACGTCCAGTCCGCGCTGCAACACCGTTTTCCTGAATTGTTCAACGACATCCGGATTGGGGCGTTTCAATTCCGAACCCGGAAATTCATTGAACGGAATCAGATTTATTCTACACGGAATTCCCGAAAGAAGTCCAGACAATCTATGAGCGTTGTGTTCGGAGTCGTTGATCCCCGCGAGCAGCACGTATTCAAACGTGATGCGGTCGCTGCCTCGGAGCGGGTACTCACGGCAGGCATCGACGATTTTGTGTATCGGATATTTTTTGTTGGACGGCATGATGAGCGCGCGCGTCTTGTCGTCGGGCGCATTGAGCGAGATCGCGAGGTTGGCGAGTCCGAGACGTCCGAACTCTTCGAATCGGTCGGTAATGCCGACTGTCGAAACCGTGATCCGGCGCGGCGAAACTCCGCAGCCGTCTTTCGACGTGATGGCGGTCAGCGCTTTGACGAGATTCGCGAAGTTGTCGAACGGCTCCCCCATTCCCATGAAGACGAGGTTGGTGATTTTGCGATCCGGCTCGACGGCCCGGCGCGCTTCGAGAAACTGATCGATAATTTCCGCCGGTTGCAGATTGCGTGTGAACCCGAGTGCGCCGGTTGCGCAGAAGCGGCAGGCGCGCTTGCATCCGGCCTGAGAGGAGACGCAGAGTGTGATCCGCTCGTCGCTCGGGATAAGGACGGATTCGATGCGCGCGCCGTCCGAAAGCTCGAACGCGAATTTGGTTGTGCCGTCGGCGGCGTTTTCGCGCACGGCCGTGCGGAGACTGTTTATCGCGAACTTCTTGTCGAGCGCGTCGCGGAGGGTTTTCGGGAGGTTCGACATGTCGTCGAACGACGCCGCGTTTTTGGAATAGAGCCATTCCGCAATTTGTTTTGCCCTGAATCGCGGCTCTCCGATTTCGCTCATGAATGCTTCGAGCTCTTCGCGCGAAAGGTTTTTGATTTTCGTTTTTGTTTTCATAAGTCCGGAAGGCATTATAATAAAAATGTTCTTGATATGAAAGAAGGCGGGCGATACGGAAAATATCGGACTCTATCTCATAACGGACGACAGGCGCAGCCGGGGCAGGAACGCGGCGGCGGTTGTGGCGGCGGCGGTTCGCGGCGGTGTGCGGCTGATCCAGTACAGGCCGGACGCACTCACCGACGCCGAATTTCTCGAACGCGCGAAAGCGCTCGTCGATATAACGCGACCGGCGGGCTGCAAGCTGCTTCTCAACGACCGCGCGGACATTGCGTATCTGTCCGGTGCGGGCGGGGTACATCTCGGGCGCGGCGATCTGCCGGTTGCGGAGGCGCGACGGCTGCTCGGGCCGGGGGCGATAATCGGCTACTCCGCGCACGAGCCGGCCGAGGCGGCGCGGGTGCAGGCGGAGGGCGCGGACTTCATCACCTATTCGCCGATATTCCCAACAACGTCACACTCGAAAAAGCGGGACTTGGTCGGGGTGGACGGTCTGAAAGCGGTCGTCGAGGAGCAGCGGATAGAGATTCCGGTGTACGCACTTGGCGGCGTGGGATTGGAGCAGGTGAGGATTTTGAGGGCCGCGGGCATCCGCCGTGCGGCGGTGGTGACGGCGGTGACCGAGGCGGACGACATGGCGGCGGCGGCGGCGCGACTGATCGAAGAATTATCGGCTTGACATAAGCCCCAGAACACCTTTCTATTAACAATTAAACCATAAAGAATTATTGCATTTTTGCGACATCTGTGTGGCATAAATGCCACATCCATCGAAAGTAGAAGCGTGTTTTTTGAATATAAGTAGAATAAATTGATTGACATTACAATTATATGTGATTTATCTCCTTTATTTTGATTCAAAAATTGGCATCAAATTTGTTGGTTTTATATTCATGATGTGTAATAACAAAACAAACCATTTAATTGAGAATATATATAATTAATGATAGAATGAAATATTGATTACTATATTGGGATAGACAGGTTAATAATCGGGCAGATAAAAATGATTTATTATCAATTAGTAAAAATCCATTAAAGACAGGGATCAAATCTATGAAGAAGTTTTCAGTGATCTTGCCATTGATGATACTGGTGATGGGAGGAATGGCGCTGACAGCACGGGCGGCATGCACGCTTGGCGCCGGGGCGGTGTGCGTCGTGTTGCAGGACAGTCTCGGTGCATCCGTTGTGGGCGACACAAGCACACTCGTGTCGATCACGTTCGAGGGCACGGACGGCGACCTGCTGTCGCTCCCGAATACGATATGGAACAACGTGGTTGACGGAGGCGCACAGGACGACGACGGCGTGGCCGACGGCGACATCGAGCTTTCGATGGCGCATGTGTCGGCGCAGGTGACATCGACGGATGCAAGCGACTGGTATTACAGCATAGTAAGCACATCGGGATTCGTGAATCAGATATCCGCGAATTTAGATTATGACGAAACACACGCATCGACCAATACAACAACGGCGACTTTGGAATACACATTAAAAGTAACGATAAAGAACGAAATTTTCGGCGACGTTCTGCCGGGCGGCAACATAACGGTAACCGGTGCGACATCACCGAGCGACTGCAACGCGGTGTACGGGGACAACGGGCCGAAAGACAAGGACTCGACTGTCGGAGTTATTCAGATTGCCTGCGCGGCGGACAGCAGCGCGGACCCGGTGAGTGTCAAAGTTCACTACGACGGTTTTTTAGACTACACGGACGCGACTCACTCGATATCTAACGGCTCACAGCTTGAGATCGTGAGCGAGAACGATTTTCCTTATGTGATTACGGCGCAGGACGAACTTGGCGGCGTGGTCACTTTGACGAATGGCAACACGGTGACGGGACTTTCGCTTGTTATGTCCAAATCGAACGGAGGCACGCTCTATCTGGCGGCGACGGGCGGACCGTCGCAGATAACGATCTCGGAGCCCGGTTACATTCAGGAGACAACGACGACCGGCCCATACACATACTCGGCGAGCGGAGTGCAGACGGCGCTTACGTTTCAGGCGGCGGGCAACGGGCCCGCGCTGCCGTTCGGCTTTATAGTCACGGCGCAGAACGAAGCTGACGGGGCGGCGGTGACGCTTGCGGCCGGCGCGACGGTTTCGGGAACCGGCCTGACCGTGATAACGACGAGTTTCAACGGCGGCAACGCATACGTAGCCGCGAGCGGCGGACCGGGGACGTTCACACTGGCGACGCCGGGCTACATTACCACGACCACCGGCGGCAACTGGACATACGACGATACGACGCAGCAGACGGTGAATTTCGACGGCAGTGGCGCGCCGGACGGCGCACAGTTACCGTATGCGCTCAAGGTTGTTGTGTACGACGAAGCGGGCGGCGCGGCGAACGGCTGCACAGTGACGCACGGCGGCACGGCGGTCGCGAACACGGTCGGAAATGCATACTATTTCACAACCACGGTGGCCGGCGCGCTGAGTGTGAGCAAAGCCGGATATGTAACAATAGACAGCGGAAACAACACCGAATTGTCGTCGATACAGGTGGGCTCGACCGATCAGGGCGTCATAACGGTCGGAGTAAACGGAGCGCTCGGCGAAACGGTTTGCAATGGAACGCACACGGCGGGCGCGGACATCACGTGCAGCGGCCTAAAGTTCCCGTTGCGGCTTGTCGTCGAGGACGAATTCGGAGACACGACGAACATGACGGCGCTGGCGCCGACGTTTCAGGGCGGCGGTGCGACGCATCCGGCGGGCACGAACAGGTATTTCTGGACAAATGACGGCGTTGCGGGTGGTGTGCTGTCGGTGCCCGCAAGCGGCTACGTCACAATGGACAACACGCAGGACACGTCGCTGAATCAGATAAGCACGAACGCCGCCACCGGACAGACGGATATATTTATGAGCGGCGCGACCGCGCTGAACTCGGCGATCGCCGCCGGTTCATCCGTGACGGTGAAAGGCGTGATGTTCGCATTTGTTATTTCGGCGCAGGACGAACTCGGGAACACGCTGACGCTGACGATGGCGAACTCGCCTATGACGCTCGCGAGCCTTACACAGGTGGCTTTGAACGAACGGAGCGGGAGCCTGTATCTCGCGGCGACGGGCGGTCCCGGCACGGTGCGGCTTGAAACTTATGGTTACGTGCGGGAAACATCGAATGCTTTTACTTACAACGCCGCCGCGCAGCAGACGATAGACTTTGACGGGACGGACGGCACGGCGCTGCCGTTCGCGTTCGTGATCTCGGCGACGGACGAGCTGACTAACGCGCTGACGCTGACAACGGCGAACTCGCCGATCACGCTGAGCGGGCTGACGCAGGTTGATCTTAGGGACAGCGGCGGGAGCCTGTATCTCGCGGCGACGGGCGGCCCCGGCACGGTGCTGATCGAAACGAGTGGTTACGTGCGTGAAACGTCCAACGCGTTCACTTACGACAATTCGACGCAGCAGACGATAGACTTCGACGGAACGGACGGCACGCGACTGCCGTTCGCATTCATAATCACGGCGCAGGACGAACTCGGCAATGCGCTGACATTGACGACCGGCAACACGGCGGCGACACTGACGGGACTGACGCAGGTGGCGCTGGACGACAACGGAGGTAATCTCTACCTCGCGGCATCGGGCGCGGGTACGATCCGGCTCGACCCGAATAACGGGTACGTGCAAGCGACGACGGCCGGAAGCTGGACTTACGACAACACGACGCAGCAGGTGGTGAATTTCGACGGCAGCGGCGCGCCGGACGGCCCCGCGCTTCCGTTCGCGTTCAAAATCACGGCGCAGGACGAACTGAGTAATACGCTGTCGTTGACGATTGCCAACTCACCGATCACGCTTGCAGGCATTGTGCAGGTGGACCTTCAGGAGAGCGGCGGGGCGCTTTATCTTGCGGCGACGGGCGGCCCCGGCACTGTGCGGCTCGAAACGAGCGGCTACGTGCGCGAAACGTCGAACGCTTTCACTTACGACAACACGACTCAGCAAACTATAGATTTCGACGGCACGGACGGGACGAAACTGCCGTTCGCGTTCGTGATTTCGGCGCAGGACGAACTAGGAAACACGCTGACGCTGACGACCGCAAACTCGCCGCTGACGCTGACAACTCTGGTACAGGTCGCGCTCGACGACAGCGCGGGCAAGCTGTATCTTGCGGCAACGGGCGGCGCGGGCACTGTGCGGCTCGAAACTTACGGCTACGTGCGCGAAACATCGAACGCTTTCACTTACGACAACACGACGCAGCAGACAATAGATTTCGACGGGACGGACGGCACGGCGCTGCCGTTCGCGTTTGTTATTTCGGCGAACGACGAACTCGGTAACGCCATGACACTGACGGCGGCGGGGGCGACGTTTGCCCTAACCGGCCTGACACAGGTCGATTTGAAGGATGACGGAAGCGACTTGTATCTTGCGGCGACGGGCGCGGGAACGATGCAGTTGACTATGGACGGATATGTGACGGAGACGACGGCCGGAAGCTGGACGTATGACAACACGACGCAGCAGACGGTGAACTTCGACGGGAGCGGCTCGCCCGACGGTCCGGCGCTCGCATTCGGGTTCAAGATAACAGCGCAGGACGAACTCGGCAACGCTCTGACTCTGAATGCAGTCGATTCCACGATTACGCTCGGCGGCACACTTACGCAGGTGGACTTGCAGTATAACGCGGGCACGGCGTACCTCGCGGCGACGGGCGCCGGAGCGATAACGGTCGGCCAGCAGGGTTACGTTGATAAAGCAAGCGCATCATACACATACAGTTCAGCCGCACAGCAGACGGTTGCTTTTACCGGAACGACAGGTCTGCCGTTCGGCTTCAAAATCACAGCTGCGGACGAACTCGGCAACGCGATTACGTTGTCGGCGGTGAACACTACGTTCACGCTGGGCGGTACGCTTGTTCAGGTGGACCTGCAATACAGCGGCGGAACCGCTTATCTCGCCGCCACGGGCGCGGGGACTTTAACGCTCAGCCAACTTGGGTACATTGACACAGTGAGCGCCGCGCAAACTTATGTATCGACGGCGCAGACGTCGGTGGCGTTCACAGGCGCTACGGGGTTGCCGTTTGCATTCACGATCACGGCGCAGGATGAACTCGGCAACGCGGTAACATTGACGACAACTAACTCGGCATTGACGCTGACAGGTCTGACGCAGGTGGATTTGAAGAGCAGCGGCGGAACGCTGTATTTCGCCGCGACGGGCGGACCGGGCACGATCCGGCTCGAGACACAGGGGTATGTCCGCGAGACGACGGCGGGCAACTGGACATATAACCCTGCCGCGCAGCAGGCGGTGGCATTCGACGGGAGTGGCGCGCCGGACGGACCGGCGTTGCCGTTCGCCTTCATAATCGCGGCCAACGATGAACTGGGCAATGCGCTGACGCTGACGACGGTGAACTCGACGCTTGCGCTGACCGGCCTTACGCAGGTTGATTTAAAGGATAATGGCGGCTCGCTGTATCTGGCGGCGACGGGCGCCGGAACGATTCAACTCACGATGCAGGGTTACGCGCGGGAGACAACGCTCGGAACTTGGACTTATGATAACACCACGCAGCAGACGGTGAATTTCGACGGCAGCGGGACTCCGGACGGAGCGGCGCTTCCGTTCGCGTTCAAAATCGCCGCTAACGACGAACTTGGCAACGCGTTGACGTTGACGACCGGCAACACAGCGGTGACGCTGACCGGGCTGGTGCAGGTGGATTTGCAGGATAACGGCGGCTCGCTGTATCTCGCGGCGACGGGCGCCGGAACGATCCGGCTCGATCCGAACAATGGATATATTCAAAAGACGACGCTGGGCACTTGGACGTACAGCAGCGCGGCGCAGCAGCCTGTGAACTTCGACGGCAGCGGGACGCCCGACGGCCCGGCGCTTCCGTTTGCGTTCAAGATCACGGCGCAGGATGAACTGAGCAACACGCTGACGCTGACGACGGCGAACTCGCCGATCACGCTGACGGGGTTGGTACAGGTGGACTTGCAGGACAACGGCGGCGCGCTGTATCTCGCGGCGACGGGCGGCCCCGGCTCGGTGCGGCTCGAAACGGACGGCTATGTGCGTGAGACATCAAGCAACTTCACTTACGACAACACGGCGCAGCAGACGATAGATTTCGACGGCACGGACGGCACGAAACTGCCGTTTGCGTTCGTGATCTCGGCGCAGGATGAACTCGGCGACACATTGACGCTGACAACAGCAAACTCGCCGGTTACACTGACGGGACTGACGCAGGTGGCGCTCGACGACAGTACAGGGAAGCTGTATCTCGCGGCGACGGGCGGTCCGGGTTCAGTGCGGCTCGAAACGCTGGGCTATGTGCGGGAAACGACGACTCTCGGAACTTGGACTTACGACAATACGACGCAGCAAACGATAGATTTCGACGGCACGGACGGAACGGCGCTTCCGTTCGCATTTGTTGTATCTGCGCAGGATGAACTGACGAATGCGCTGACGCTGACGACGACTACTTCCGCGTTGACGCTTACAAGTCTGACGCAGGTTGCTTTAAAGGATAATGGCGGATTGCTGTACCTTGCGGCGACGGGCGGCCCCGGCACGGTGCGGCTCGAAACTCAGGGCTACGTTCGGGAGACGACGACCGCAAGCTGGACGTATGACAACACCACGCAGCAAACGCTGGACTTTGACGGAACGGACGGAACGGCGCTGCCGTTCGCGTTCAAGATAAACGCCAACGACGAGCTTGGCAACGCGCTTACGTTGGCAACAGGCACCGACGGGGTGAGCCTGACGGGACTGACGCAGGTTGCGCTCGACGACAACGCGGGCGCTCTGTACCTCGCTGCAACAGGCACGGGGTACATCCGTGTCGATCCGAATAACGGTTACGTGCACGCAACGACGGTTGGCACGTGGACTTACGATATCACAACGCAGCAGACTGTTAATTTCGACGGGAGCGGGACACCTGACGGCCCGGGACTTCCGTTCGCGTTCAGAATCGCCGCGAACGACGAACTCGGCAACGCTCTCAGCCTGACGACGGCGACATCAGCGATAGTTCTGACCGGCCTCGCGCAGGTGGATTTGAGAAACAATGGCGGTTATCTGTATCTTGCGGCGACGGGTGGTCCCGGTACGGTGCGGCTCACGACGCAGGGGTATGTTCAGGAGACGACACTCGGCAACTGGACTTATGACAGCACGGCACAGCAATATATCAACTTCGACGGCAGCGGCGCACCGGACGGAGCGGCGCTTCCGTTCGCGTTCAAGATAACCGCGATAGATGAACTGGACAACGCGCTGACGCTGACGACGGCAAACACGCCGGTGACGCTGACCGGATTGACGCAGGTGGATTTGAGGAACAGCGGCGGGAGCCTCTATCTTGCGGCGACAGGCGGTCCCGGCACGGTGCGGATCGATCCGACCGGTTACGTGCAGGAGACGACGGCCGGCAACTGGACGTACAACGCCGCGGCGCAGCAGACGATAAACTTCGACGGAAGCGGAGCGCCCGACGGCGCAAAGATTCCGTTCGCGTTTGTGATCTCGGCGAACGACGAGCTTGGCAATGCGCTGACGCTGACGACGACTACTTCCGCTCTGACGCTCACGAGTCTGACTCAGGTGGCTCTGGACGACAGTGGCGGGAGCCTCTATCTTGCGGCGACGGGCGGCCCCGGCTCGTTGAGGCTTGAAACACAGGGATATGTACAGGAAACGACGACCGCAGCTACATGGACTTACGACAATACAACGCAACAGACGGTTGACTTTGATGGAACGGATGGGACGGCGCTGCCGTTCGCATTCGTGATAAATGCCAATGACGAACTCGGCAATGCTCTCACGTTGACAACCGGCACCGACGGGGTCAGCTTGACCGGCCTGACGCAGGTCGCGCTCGACGACAATGCGGGCGCGCTCTACCTCGCGGCGACAGGCACCGGCTACATCCGCGTCGATCCGAACAACGGATACGTGCGCACGACGACCGCCGGAACGTGGGCATACGACATCACGACACAACAGACGGTTGACTTTGATGGAACGGACGGCCCGGGCCTTCCGTTCGCATTTACGATAAGCGCCAACGACGAACTCGGGAATGTGCTGAGCCTGACGACGGCGACATCTGCGATAGTCCTGACCGGTCTCGCACAGACGGACCTGAGAAACAGCGGCGGCAAGCTCTATCTCGCGGCGACTGGTGGTCCCGGCACAGTGCGGCTCACGACACAGGGATATGTTCAGGAGACGACACTTGGCAACTGGACATACGACAGCACAGACCAGCAGGACATTTACTTCGATGGTAGTGGCGCCCCGGACGGAGCCGCTCTTCCGTTCGCATTCAAGATAACTGCGATAGATGAGCTCGATAACGCACTGACACTGACGACGGCGAATACGCCGGTGACATTGACCGGCCTGACGCAGGTTGCGCTGGACGACAGCGGCGGCTCGCTGTATCTTGCGGCGACGGGCGGTCCCGGCACGGTTCGGATCGAACCGACCGGATACGTGCAGGAAACAACGGGCGGCAACTGGACGTACAACACGGCGGCGCAGCAGACGATTAATTTCGACGGCAGCGTCGCGCCGGACGGCTCGAAGATTCCGTTCGCTTTCAGGATCACGGCAGACGACGAATTGGGCAACGCGCTGACTCTGACTTCCGCGCTCTCGTCGCTTTCGGGCGCGAGTCTGACGGTAGTCGATACGAAATCGAATGCGGGAGCTTTGTATGTCGCCGGCACGACATCGGGCGCCGGAGCTTTCGTACTCAGGCATAACGCGGGATATGTGGACAGCACAACGACCGCCGCGACGTGGGTTTACGACAACACGGCGCAGCAGGCGCTGGCGTTCGACGGAACGGACGCCCCGGCGCTTCCGTTCGCGTTCCTCATCACCGCGACAGACGAGTTGACAAACAGCCTCACGCTCACGGCCGCGAACACAACGGTTACGCCCGGCGGAGGCATGACGCAGACTGCTTTGCAGTACAGCGGAGGAACAGGATATCTTGCGGCGACGGGGTCCGCGACGATAACGCTCGACAAACAGGGCTACGTTGACAAGATGAGCGCGACGCAGACTTACGACCCTGCGGCGCAGCAGACGGTTGCATTCGCCGGAACAACGGCGCTGCCGTTCGGATTCAAGATTCTGGCATACGACGAACTCGGTAACAGCGTGGCGCTGTCGGCGGCGAGCTCGACATTCACACTCGGCGGCACGCTGTCGCAGGTCGATCTGCAATACGACTCCGGCACGGCGTACATAGCTGCGACGGGCGCGGGGGCATTCACGCTGCGGCAGACTGGATATGTGGACTCGACAAGCGCGTCGTACACGTATTCGGCTGCGGCGCAGACGCAGTTCTCGTACGATTCGTCCACGGCTCTGAAGTATGCGCTCAAGGTAGCGGTGTTCGACGAGATGGGGCGCGCGGTGACGGGCTGCACGATGACTCACGGCGGTACGGCGCCCGTGCTCGCGAATCAGGGGCCGAGCAGCAACCTATATTATTTCAGCACGGCGGGGCAGGCGAATCTGGCGGTCATTCGCTCGGGATTCGTGTCGCTGGGTGTTGCGCCCGATTTTAATTTTGTCACGCCGGGCGGCGGCGCGGTGTCGCAGACGTACATCGAGCTAACCGGCTCCGGGCACGGCTCGATCGGGACGGTTGCTGGCGGCGAGTACAAGCTTGCGGATGGCCTGAAGTACGCGACGAATGTGGAACTTAAGGTGAGCTATTACGGCGCGACAACCGGGCTCACCGGACTCGGAAATCTGACGAACTTCTACTTCGAGGACGGCGTCGGAGTGCGCGTCACTCCGACGGTTTTCTACGAAGTTGACCCGACGAATATGCCGGGCGTATATGAATTTAAGGTACCGACTACAACGACTAAGGTTACGATAAAAGATGTTGACTTCGACGGTGACCCATGGGTGGATTTCGACGATTCGGCTCCTCTCGACCTCGGCGTATTGACGGACGATACATTGGCGACGTTCGCGACGATATCGCTGAACTTCGCGGTGGACCACGTAATGTTGAGCGCGGCTCCGCAGAGCTTCGAGGCGGGATCGAGCCTGCCGGTTACGGTGACTCTATTCAATAACGACGGCGCCACGATCACCGCCGGGCTGCACGCGACGGACGAAATCACGTTCAAGCTCGCGGGCGGCTCCACGAGCCCTGCTTCCCAGAAGGACATAGTAAGCACAACACTGACGGACACGACGTTGAGTTCCGCGAGCGGAATCAGGTACATCAGCGGACGGCCGGTTGCCGGGACAGGTTCCGTGACCATATACGATACGGTAATAACGAACGGAAGCGATCTGCTGGTGTCGGCGTACCCGAAAGTTGGAACTTATCCGCAACAGTTTGCATCGAACACGACGAACCTTCCCATATCGGTTGTTACCAGTCCCGCGACAAAGATCATAATAATGAATCCGGCCGACGTAACGACCGATGACGCGGCCGCCGTGACGATACAGATTCAGGATGTGCACGGCAACGTTGTGGCGACGGACACGAGGTTCCTCGTGCACGTCAGCGGTTCGGCGAAGATTATGTCGTCAACTCCCACCGGGCACGTGTTGACGGGAGTGGGAACCGCCACGTCAACAGTTGAAGTGGTTGACGGAACGATTACGCTGTCGGTGGAGGATACTGTTGCCGAAACGGTAACGATTACAGTTGACGATTCGATGGATTATGGGCTGGCGGACACGTCCGTGCAGGATGTGGTGTTCTCGCCGGGCGCGGAGGCGGAGGTTGTGTTCATTACGCCAGTGCCGACATCGCAGACAGTGGGAGCGGACATTACGGTCGGCGCGAAAGTTGTGGATACGCATGGGAATACAGTGACGTCGAGCTCCGCGGTGTTCACATTAACGGCGACGGGTTCCGGAGGGACGGCTTCAGGCGCAATGTTCACCGGCGTAACGGCGCCGGCGACGATTATATCAGGCGAGGATACGAAATCGATAGCGGTTCAGGCGTCGGGCGGAGTGGTTTCGGCGACGCTGACCGACACGCTTGCGGAGACGGTGGTGCTGTCTATCGAAGGAACGTCACTTGGAACGGGCGCTTCCAAAAATGTTACGTTCGTTCCGGGCACCGCCGACAAGCTGGTGCTGATGTACAACGACGCGGACCTCGCGCTCACTGCGGGCACGATGTCGGCGAACGGCTACATAGTTCAGGTGCAGGACTCGAACGGCAATCCGTCAGGCAGCTTGTCTTCGCCGCGATCTGCGGAGCTGATTGTCAATCTTGCGTCGTCGCACAGCACGACAGGCAAATTCTACGCGTCCGTGAGCGGAACGACCGCGATAACTACTGTAACCATCCCGACGACGTCGAACACGGCGGTTTTTTATTACAGGGACACTCTTGCAACGACGACTTCCGCGGCGACGATAACCGTTTCGGGAACCGATGTTACGTCCGCGCAGATATCTGTTACCATAGCTCCGTCAACACCAGTTACGGGATATACGGTAACGACGTCTTCGGCGACGACGGACTCCGAACAGCCGACAGGATTCAAATATACGCAGAGCATTTCGATAAGCGACACGGACGGCAGCAGAACGCTCTCGAATCTGGTCGAATATCCCTATACGAGCGCGTCTGATACGCAGGAGCAGATTGTGGCGAACGGCGCAGAACGCGGGATCATAAGGATTAAGGCGACGGATATGTACGGCAATGTGCTGTCGGGCGCTGCGGTGAGTTTCGTGACAACGATCGGCGGCGTGACGAAGACGGATATGATTACACCTTCAACCACTTACACCGACTCCAGCGGCGAGGCTCAGGTTACGATATCGAGCACGACAGTCGGAGATGCATCGGTGACGGCACGGGTGACGGTCGGCTCTGTCGCATATACTTACGGGTCAGCGTTCACCGTGCGGTTCAAGATGGACGACCGGACTCCGCCCGACATTGTGCGCTACTCCGGAGACGACGCTGCTCTGATGGACGGCGACCGCGTGAACCCGGCCGGACCGATAAGAGTGCACGTGACACTCTCCGATACAGGGACGAATGCGTCAGGCGTTAATCTTTCGTCGATAGCGGTTTCGGTGAAGAGGAGCGACACGCAATCCACGATGAGTGGTTATACGAGCCTTGCGAGCTGCGCGTATCAGTCCAATTGCACGGTTGAATGGACGCCGTATTCGACGCTTTCCGCCGGCACGTACGAAGTGACGCTGAATGTGAGCGACAACAACAGCAACGTGCAGACGATGGTATTCACGGTTGTTGTCGAAGGCGGGAATGAGCTCAAGGAGATCAAGGTCGGACCTGCGGTGTTCAACCCGAGAAGCGGGGATAAGCTGCAGATCGGATTCCAGTCGCCGCTCGACGGTGTGGTTGTGAGGCTTGAGATATACGACCGGTCCGGTAAGATGATATATTCGAGCACGAAAACGGTTTACGCCGGATTCGATTCGTTCGAGTGGGACGGGCGCGATTTCGCGGGTGCGCTGCCGGGGAACGGGATATACGTGTTCCGGCTGGTGTCGAACATCGGCGGCCGGGGAGTTGAACAAAAAGGCAAACTGATGATATACAAACGATAATACAGAGTGACAGGGGCACCGGAAAATTGAAGATGAAAAATGGGAATTGGAAGGCCGCGATGATCGCGGCGGCAGCGGCGGCCGTAATAGCCGTGACAGTGCCGGCTGCGGCATCGGACCTCAGCACGGACTATTTCAGCGACGGAACCTCGGCCCGCTCGTTCGGGATGGGGAATGCGTTCGCGGCAGCGGCTGAGGGAGTGGATTCTCTCTACTGGAATCCGGCGGGACTGGGGTTGCTGACAAGAAACACGTTCTCAACCACGCGCTCCGAGCAGGACTTTTTCGACCTGACGACGCAGTCGCTGAGCTACGCGCAGCCGACGGGACGCGGAGCGGCGGGGTTCCACCTCGTCTATTCGTCGATAGGCACCGGCACCGCATGCGCGGAGGCTGACCCGCGAAACGAAGGCTGCACGCCTGTCACAATCGGAGAGGACGACACCGCGTTTTCGTTTTCCTACGGCATGAAATACAGGAAAAATCTGCTCATCGGCGCTTCGCTGAAAAGCGTCAGGCGCAAGCTTACTCCGGCGGGCACTGATTCGGGATGGGGGTTCGACGTCGGCGCGATGATGGATGTCGGACGCGATATCAGGGGCGGCCTTGTGATACAGAACATCGGCGGTCTGGGGCTCGGCGACGAGGATGAGGTTCCCATGAATATCCGGTTCGGTCTCGCGGGCAAAGTGCCGTCGATGCCGAAACTGATGCTCGCGGCGTCTTACGAGTCCGCGTACATGAACAAATCGGTGATGAATCTCGGAGCGGAATATGCGCTGTCGGATACAGTTGCGTTGCGGCTTGGAAGCAGCGACGGGAATTTCGCTGCCGGCCTCGGAGTGACTTATGAAAGCGTGCAACTCGATTACGCTTTCAATAAGGACGATGTTCTGGGAGATCAATCGAAGTTGACGCTTGGATATGTGTACCGTGAGCAGAAGAAGAAAGCCCCGAAGGCGGAAACGACGACCGCCGCGCCGCCAGAGCGCCGGAAACCGCCGGTAAAGGAAGCGGCAAAAGAAGAAAAACCCGCTGCTGCCGCAACGGCGGAGGAAACGAAACCCGCCGAAGAAAAATCCGCCGGGCGCGGCAAAAAGAAGACGACGGAGGAAACTCCGGCTGAAGAAAAGCCCGCGGCGGCGGAGACAAAACCCGCTGCCGAGGAAAAGCCCGCGGCGGCATCGGCGGAGAAGATCGACCGCAAACGCGGCGTATCCGAATCGCTTAATGAGGAAAAGAAACCTGCTGCCGAATCAAAGCCCGCAACTGAAGTAAAAGCGAAAAAGGCGGAGACGAAGGCGGCGGTTGGGGATACGGTTGCGGAAGGGGCCGGAGCTTACGTGGGCGGCGGCAAGTCGTCTCTCCCGTCATTCGAGGAGCTGACGGGTGGAACGGCGACCGCGGTTGAGGAAGAGCCTGTCAAGACAACTGTGGAACCGAGAAGGAGCGCTCCGCCGATCGGCGAAGGCACGTTCGGATTGGACGGAGAGTAATACTCGGCTCGGGCCGCAAAACGCGAAGAGCTTATTGAACGAATAAAAAAGGGCGATCCAGTGAGATCGCCCTTTTTAGTTTCTTGACTCATTCGAAACGGACATGCACA
This sequence comes from uncultured bacterium, assembly GCA_964409645.1. Taxonomy (GTDB): domain Bacteria; phylum UBP15; class UBA6099; order UBA6099; family UBA6099; genus CAYPEK01. Next base: position 49,821 of record CAYPEK010000007.1, read on the forward strand.
CAGCGCGGTGCGTTTAAAGAAAGTTGACCTGACAGAAGACTTCGGTTTTATCTATAAGGTCGTGAATTTCGAGTTTTTCGTTTTCGTCGCGTATAGGCTCAACCATTGAAACCGGCTCGTTATTCGGTGTTTTTCCGGACTGCCATTCGACAACATAGCCGGGCACGGTCGCGAATTTGAAGCCGCCTGTTCCGCAGCACGACTTGTCCACCATGGCGTATCCGAAAACAACGAGAACTTCCCTGTCTTTGTGCGGCAACCGCATTTCTTTTTCATTAACGTAGTGGCCGCTGATGCTTTCCACCTGAACGTTCAGAGGAGAATGTATGTATTCAACCGGCATAACGACCTCGATAAAATAAATTTAATTAACTAACCGCAATAAAAAGATACTCGGTACGCGTGAAGCCGTTCGAGTACGATATGTTCTTGGAGAGCGCTTTCGAATTGCTCTTGAACTTTGCTATCATTGCCTTCATCTCGTCGAGGCTGACGGGCGAGTTCTCATTTCCTGCGATGAGCCATACTTGCATGAATTTCGCCGAATCCAGAAATTCTTCGAGAGCTGCTTTATATGCCGTGGCGTCCGGGAGCGGAGCGCCGAGCCCGCTGACGAGTCCTGAGAGTGTCTCATCGAGTTCCTTTTCGAAGCAGTGGCGGTTGAAGATTTCGGTGAAGCGTTCCGCGGGCCGGAGATCTGCCACGCCTTCAGCGGACGGCAGGTAGAACGACAAAGCTTCCGTCTCGATTTGATTGATGAGAAGGTTTGCGTCCATGTCGTGCGCGAGGCAGGTTTTTCCGTTAGAGAAAACGCTGCCGTTCGCCCATGAGACATAATATTTGAAAGAATTCGTCCAGTCGTCGTCCGTCATTCTCATGCGTGAATTTTCGTCGAAAGCAAGCATGTATTTAATCACACGAGAAATGGCTGTCGAAGCGAGCGCTTTCTTGTAGTCGTCGTCCAATTGTGCGATATTTGAGTAACAGATGTCGAGCCACGCGCCGAACTCGGGCGGTAGCTTGTACGCGCCGACGATGCCTTCAAAATATTGAACGGTGTTGCCATTCGAAGAGATGATAGCTTCTTCGTCGAAAGCGTCGAGGATGGTGTTGTCGTTTTCGACAAGTGCGCGCGCTGTGTTGAAGTTGGAGAGCAGGACGTCGGTTGTGACAACTTCCATGCCTTCTTCCTTGAACAGTCGTGCGGTGGCGGAGTTGCCGCTGAACGGGCAGAAAACAGACTTGAAAGACATCTGTCTCGATAGTTCCCACAACCATCCGGTCAGGTTGGCTTTTTGCGAGAGGTTATTGTTGTTCATCCGTTATGCGTCCTTGGCGTTTGAGTATATTTTTTCGAATTCCACGACTAGAGAGGGGTCGAACTGGATTCCGGCCATGAGTTTGAGTTCCGAGATGGCGTCCTCCGGTGAGAGCGCGGAGCGGTACGGGCGGTCGCAGAGCATTGCGCCGAATGCGTCCGCGACGGCGAGTATCCGAGATGGCATCGGGATGGTTTCGCCTTCGAGTCGGTCCGGGTAGCCGGTTCCGTCCCACCATTCATGGTGCCAGCGGCACCACTGGGCGGCGAGGTCGAGTTTCGGCATCATGTTGATAATTTTCTCGCTTTCGATCGGGTGCGCCTGCACCTCGAAGAACTCCTCGCGCGTGAGGCGGCCCGGTTTTTTCAGGATCGTCTCGCGTACTTTGATCTGTCCTATGTCGTGGAGCAGCACGGCGTATTCGAGCTGCTCGATGTCGCTTTCAGACATTCCCATGCTTTCGGCGAGCATGCGGGCGTAACCCGCGATGCGGGACGGGTGTTCGTTGTTGTCGAGTTCGTGGCAGCCGATGACGAGCGAGACGGCCTTGAGCGTTTCCCACATGTCGGCGCTGAGTTTCTTTTCCATATCGGTCCCCGGAATTTGCGGTGATGCGCTTCGCATCTCCCGCTGAAATTTTCCGTATTCTATATTAGCATTTTATAAAAAACAACAAGGCTTTCAGGGACGGGAAAAGCCGTGCGAAAGGCGAAACCGGCGCGTAAGAAGCGTTTTCGCCGTTTTATAATTGGCTTTATTTACCCGCACTGGTTGTTTTTTGTATAATCTATAAGGATATGTTGCGGATGCCGGATGCTTGTTTGCCGGCGCCGCAGTGAACTTTAGCGTGTTAGGTCACGACAGAGGGGCGAGATGCTGAGCGGCATTGCGATAGTGATCCTTCTGCTTATCGTAAGCGGACTGATTGCGTATATCGGCGACTACCTTGGCCGGCGGATCGGCAAGAAGCGTGTGAGCGTGTTCGGCCTGCGCCCTAAACATACTTCCATAATCATAACGATAATCGCCGGAGTGCTGATCGTCTCGATCACTCTCTCGGTAATGTTTATTTTTTCGAGCACCGCACGGACTTCGTTCTTCGGCCTGCAAAGGATTATAAGCGAACTCAGGCAGCAGAAGGCGCAGCTTGACCACAACCGCAAGGTCTATAAGGAGAGCGTGAAGCAGCTCGAAAAGAAACAATCGGAGCTGGACGCCATCCTAGGCGAGATCAACCAGAAGACGATGGACCTCGCGGATCTCAGAGAGTCGCAGAAAAAAACGGCCGAAGAGATCAAGGAAATGAACAGAAAGATGGAAGCGCTTCGCGAAAAAAGGGACAATCTGGAGAAAGAAATAAAGGAAACGGCGCAAAGGCTGGGAGACGTCAGTGCGGAGACTTTATACGGGGATTTGCTTTACAAGAAAGGCGAGCTTCTGGCGCGGGCGACGATTGCGCCGGACATTCAGGAATCGGAACTGAGGACGCAGCTCATATTGACGATAAACACGATCCTGTCGGAAGCTGTGAGGCGCGGCGCGCTAGTGGATGAAGACACGAATATCATTTTCAACGAGCAATTCAAGAGCCTGAAACCCGTGCTGCAAGACGCCAAAAGCGGGTTGATTATAGAGGTTCTCGCGGCGAACAACGTATTCAAAGGGCAGCAGATGTACATAAAGCTGCACCCGATAATAAACAGGAAGGTGTTCGAAGAAGGAGAAGTTATAATCGAGCGGCGCGTGGCGGCCGGAATGACACGGGAGCAGGTTGACCGACTTATGTCGGAACTGCTCTATAAAGTATCCGAGGAAGCACGGCAGAAAGGGCTTCTTCCGGACCCGGAGACGCAGCGGGTAGGTTCGATTTCGAATAAAAACTATCTCAAGGCAGTTGCTCAACTGACGAACTTGAAAATACCGAAGACGGCGCGGATTATTGCTGTTTCGGAAACGCGCGTGACGGACAGGCTCCTCATAGACGTTCGGGTGGAATAAATGGACGTACGGCTTTTCAAGCTGTTGATTTTTCTCGGCGTCGAAGGCGTTCTAGTCGGGATGTTCTTTCTCGAACAGAAAGTGAGTGCGCGAATCCCGTATTACGAGATTATGCACTACGCGAATTTTCTGCTGATAATTTCGGTGGCGGTTCTTCTGATGTTGCCGGAAGACAACTGGATTTGGATTGTAGAGGATAACCCGCGCATAAGGAAAATATCGCTAAGGTCGAAGGCTGCGAAACACCTGCATCTTTCGATGCTGTATCTGTTCGGCTTCACATTCCTCCCGTTTATTTTCTGCATGGCATTCATGATAAAGGAGCAGAACCCGTATCGATATCCGTTGTCGTGGCTTTTTTTCGCGGGCGCCGGGCTTTACGGAGTGTTTTGCGCTTGGAAAAACAACAGGAATGTGCGCAAATACGAATCGCTTTTCGCCGTGGGGTGGGATCGCAGATCGCTGTTCCTTGAGATTTTCGTGGGTTTCAAGGTTTCGAAAGACCCGTTCTTTTTTTATTCCGGTCTCAGCCTGATTCTGGGATTGCTTCTGCTTGCCGGGAGTGTTCTCGGCCCGCCGATGTATCTCAAATATATCGGGCCATGGAACAATGAGTTCGATATGCAGAAACAGGTTGTGTTGACGATGTTGTTCCATTTCTTCATGGTTATCGGCGTATGTTCCACGGCGATGTATTTAACGTTTCAATTGTTTTTTTCGAGGAGTCTCGAACGCTGGTCAAGAACGACGCACGAGAAGCGTTATTGAATAGGCGCCCGCCGACGCGGCGCGGCCTTTACCGGAGGGGCAGATGGCGAATATCAGAAAATTGAAGGAAATGCTCGAACGGCAGGGCCGAGGCATCGAAAAGCTTCTGGACGGATCAGGGAAACAGTTTGAGAAAGCTGTTGAGATGGTGCGCTCGTGCCGTGGAACAGTGGTAGTGATCGGCTTCGGGAAATCAGGCGCTGTTGGCGCGAAGGTTGCCGCGACGCTCCGCAGCGCGGGCAGGCGCGCCGCGATCATGAACCCGGTGGAGGCGTTCCACGGCGAGGCGGCGAGTATTTCGCCGGAAGACGTGGCGCTCGTGATTTCGAGCAGTGGCGAGTCGGACGAAATTGTTCGCATTATTCCGTGGCTGAAGAAAAAACGCGTGCCGGTGATTGCGGTGACGCCGTACGACCGGAGCAGCATCGCGCGCGCGGCGGATGTGCTCCTTAAAACTCTGCCTCCGGCGGACCCGACGGACAACTATGCTTCTTACTCGACTTGCCTGAGCGCGCTGGCAATGGCCGACCTGATCGCGCTCGCCATTATTTACGAGCAGGATATCGAACACGAACGCGTGACCGGATCGCGGAAAGACGCAGGCGAGGCGATTTATACGATCGAAGACTTGCTGGCGACGAGACCGAACAACCCGGTCGTGCCGCACGATATGATTTTCCGCGATGCGCTGATAGAAATGACGTCGAAGGGGCTCGGCGCTATCAGCGTGGTGGCGCTCGACGGCACGCTTGCCGGCATAATAACCGACGGCGACGTGCGGCGGCTGTTGCAGCGCTCACAGGGTTCGCTGACCCAGCTATTCCTCAAAAACGTAGAGTCGGTGATGACGAAGAATCCGAAGAGGATAGCGGTGAGCAAAACGCTTCCGGACGCGATTGCGATGATGGAGAATAACGCTATAACGGTGTTGCCGGTTGTCAATGCAGGTTCCGTGCCGGTCGGGATGATACATCTGCACGATTTAGTGCAGCTCGGTCTTCAGATCAGCCCGCCGTGGAAGACCGGCAAGGAGCCCGCGCCGCGCAAAAAAGCCGCCCCCGGCAAAGGCAGGAAAAAATAAGCTGCCGGATCGACGGAAAAAGTCTCGATACCTGATGAAGAAAAGGAAGATTACAACCGATACGGTGGTGAATGTAACATTCGCCGCTGTTATGATCGCTATTGCATTGCTGATGGCGCGGCCGGTGTTCTTTCTGAGTCCGGAGAAGAAGGTCGAGAAAGCCGCTCGCGGCAACGGAGCCGCAATCAATCTCGCGCTCGTTGTGTATGCCAGAAAGCATGAAAACAACTATCCAGAGGAGCGTCTGGTGACAGGCGGCGCTGGAGATATCCTGACCAAGGAAAAGATTATCAGTAGGTATCCCGACAACCCGTATGCAAAGCCGGGAACGCGGATGAAGAAGGTTCCGTTCGGCAAACCGTCTCCGGGCGATTTTTCGTACAGGCTGAACAAGAAGGGGCTTTACGGCATCGAGGTTGTTGTTTACGGGCGCCGCGGGATTGTTTTCTCGAAAAAAACGGGCGGTTGAGCGGACAGGGTCCGGCGGGCAAACATGACGAATACGCTTACAGACTCAAAGCGAAATCTTCTTGCGGCGCTTTTGATAGCCGTCGCAGGGCTTATCTTGTATTTGAACACTATCAACCATCCTTTTGTATATGACGACCTCGTTATCATCAGAGACAACCGGAATCTCGACGACATCAGGAATTTCCGAAAACTTTTCACGCACGATTATTTCTCGGTTTCAGGCGAGCGCAGTTATCGCCCGGTATCGACCGCTCTCGCATTTGCCGATGTGGCGATAGGCGGAAGGAACCCCGCTGTTTTCAGGGTGACGAGCATCGCGGTTCACCTCGCCGCCGGAATTTTTGTTTTTCTTTCGCTGTTGACGCTCACGAAGAGGCGGTCGCTCGCTTTTCTGGCGGCGCTGTTTTTTGTTCTCCATCCGATCCAGACGGAAGCGGTGAACGGCGCATCGTTCATAGAGGACCCTCTTTCCGCAATGTTTTTTTTCGCGGCCTTTTATCTGTTTTTGAAAGGCGTCGCGGGTGGCGGAGGACCGGTGCGATATGCGATGTCCGCCGTGCTTTATCTATTTGCGATGTTTGCGAAGGAGAGCGCGATTGTCCTGCCGGTCGCGGCGCTTGCCGCCGACTGGGCGTTTCGCCGGGATGAGAAGTTTATTGTGGTTGCTAAAAAGCGAGCGCCCGCTTACCTCATGTATGCGGCTGCGGCAGTGTTTTACGTTATTGTCCGGTTTATTGTTCTTGTTAACAGGCAGCCGGGCGCGCTCGCGGGCTACGAGGCCGGGGGGCCGGTTCACGCTTTCGCCGGCGCGGCTGCGGTTCTCTTGGAATACTTTAAACTTTTCTTTTATCCGGCGCGGCTCAGCATCGAGCATTGCCCGGGTCTTCCCGCAGGACTTGCCGACTGGCGGGTTGCATCAGGTATAGCGGCGTTTGCAGCGCTCCTGATTTTGGGGGCGGCGCTGCGGAGGTCGAATCCGGCGGCGGCGTTCGGCTCGCTGTTTTTCGCCGTAAATTTTCTTCCGGTGTCCGGGATTGTCCCGTTCGGCGGAGTGATGGCCGAGCGGTATATGTACCTGCCGTCGTTCGGACTCTGCCTTTTCACGATCGCGCTTTTTATGCCCGAAAGCGTTAGGACGGGCGATGCGGCGAAGAAGGCGGAAAAGTGGAATGTGATTTTCTCGGTCTGTTTCATAGTCATTTATGGAATAACGGCGTTTCAGCGAAATTATGTCTGGCGGGATGAGTTGTATCTATGGCGTTCGGCGATTGATGTGTGCCCGGCGAGTTCGCGCGCTCAGACGAATTACGGGAGGCGGATGCTGGAGGTGTCTGCTGCTCCGAAGGATGTGGGTGTCGCTGAAGCGCATCTCGAAAAAGCGGTGCGGCTTGATCCGGCGAACTACGAGGCGGCGCTCGCGCTGGGAACGGCGTATCTAAGGAGCGGCGATCCGGAGGGCGCGGTGGCGGCGTTCAGGAAAGCTTATGAATCGCACCCGACGAACGACGTGCGTTACAATCTGGGGATCGCTCTGAACGCCGCGGGAAGGCCGCGTGAGGCGTTGCTTTATCTCAATGAGATATTCAGGACGCAGCCGGAATGGCCGGCTGCTCTTTATCTTTGCGGAAATGCGTATCTGAAATCCGCGGACTTCAGAAATGCGGAGCGGATGTACCGACGGGTTCTGAAGCTGGATCCGGGAATGACTGAGGCGAAGGGAAACCTGTCGATCGTGTATATGCAAACCGGCCGCGAAGGCGAAGCGGAATTATTATTAAAAGATATTCTGAAATCAGATCCGAAAAACATTTATGCAATAAAGAATATGGAAATAATCAGGTTGCGGCGAAGCGCGCCGAAACTGAAATAAGTGCTATAATAAGCAGATCAAGTACTGGCGGAGGCGAGAAATGGCGAAAAGGAAAAAGACGGATGAGTTGAGGAAGTCGGTAGCCGAATTGGCGAAACTGTTCAAGCCGGAGAGTCTGACGGGGCCGGGGAAGAGCCCGATCGCGGGAGACCATGCGGCGAACGTGGTGCAGCTTGTTGAGTGGGGCCAGACGCATCTCGCGGCGGACCATCTGCTGTTCCCGGAATTGAACGATTCGCTCGCGGCGGTTGCGGCGTCGGCGATCCGGCAGCTCAACTACAGGTTTGCTCTCGGACGTCTCACGGGGAAAGAGGACGCCAAGGAAAAAATTGAAAAAATCAGAATCAGATTCAACTGTTACGATTTTATGTATGAACTGGCGCTGAATTATATCGGGCTCGAGAGCCGGTGGCTGGATGAGGCACAGAAGGACCTCGCGCTCGAAATCATAGTCGAAACACTTACAGGCTGGGAAGCACTCGAATGCGAGGAACAGGGAGAGGCGGTAATCTCCGAGGCGGTGGTGAGCCGGATTCTGGACGGAATGGAACTCGTGCAGGGCGGCGCGAGCATGACGGCGCAGACCGCGATGAGGATCAGGAAACGACTGACGGGAGATATTCCGTGCAGCATTCAGTTCCTCGAAGCCGCCGAAGACGAGATAACCGGCAATATCTATTTTCAGATGGTTTGCGAGGAGAGATGCAAATTCGGTAATGATTACGCGCTCGGTCTCAGGTGGCTGAGGCATCTCGGATTCGAGCAGGTATCGACGAACCCGGTTCTCGCGGCGAAGGCGTACGACGACGATCCGTCGCTTGCGTTGGCGTTCCTCGATGAGGTGAAGTGCCAGCCGAAATACGATGTGTGGCGCTCCGATCCGGAGAAGTACTCGGACGAGATTACGCTTTACGCGACGCTGCTTGCGCTGTGGGACAATCTGCACGTTTACCGGCCGGTGTTCTACAACCTGCGCGTGGAAACTGGCGGCGGTGTGGTGAGCTTCCAGCTAAACCCGAACATCGCGCACCTCGCGGACGAAAGTATCGCGGACGCGCTGAATGCGATGAAGCAGGCGGAAGACGATCTGCGTGTGTACGATGCGTACCTGCTCGCCGGCTACAGCGCGTATCCGGAGCGCGGGCGCGCGAATATGGTGATAAAGGTCGCCTGTGCGCATCCGGCGGCGCGGAGGATCGCGAGCACGATCAACTCGTTCGGTCTCGGCTCGAACATCACGGTTGTTTACACGGTTGCGCAGGAAGTGACGCTGATACTCGAAGAAATAGCGGGCATGGCGACGGCGATCCGGAAGGGCATCCTGCCGACACAGCTCTATATGACGAACATGGGCGGGCGGCTCGAAAGCCATCTGCGCGAGGTGAAGCTGGAAGAACTGTTCGCGAAGCTGAAGAAGAAAGTCGGCGAGAAGAACGCGCGGAAACGGCTCGAAAAGCTCGCGGTTGCCAATAAGACAATCGATAAAGTTAAAGCGACGGCGAAGTACGAGGACGCGGTGGTGATCGCAACTCGGTTCGGCGTTCAGAAAACTATTAACGATGACGCTATCGCCGCGCTGGCGGATGTGGCGTCGCGCAGCGAACTGGTTCAGTGGGAAGACGACATCAGCAAGTCCGGCACGCTCGTCGCGCGGCGGGTGTGGGGGATTTTCTTCTCGGACAAAAATCGCGAGAAATGGGTAGAGTATCTTTACTCGAACTTCATGCTCGGTGAGGATCAGGCGCGCTTCATCATGGACCGCATCAACTATCTGCCTGCGTCGAAGAGGAAACCGGAAGATACTTACTGGACGCTCACGGCGAACAATATGGTCCACACGGAATTCGGCAATCATCAGGAGAACGTGCGGATGATGTCGCTGAAGGAGAACTTCAACCTGCTGGATTACGTCGAATCGAT
>CAYPEK010000007.1:59347-62708 GCA_964409645.1 uncultured bacterium
GGAGGGCCGTTTTGCTTTAGGCGGGAATGTGCGCCGGGCAACTGTTTTAGTTGAAGGGCGCGTGTGATATAATTCAGCAAAAATCACCGGCTGGGAGCTATGCCCGACCGAATTCTGGTAGTTGACGACAAGCAATCGATTGTGGAAATCCTCGAGACGGCGCTCCGCGAGGAGGGCTATGCCGTTTCCGCGGCGTACAACGGCGCTCAGGCATTCGACATGATAGAGTCGGAGGACTTCGAGGTTGTGCTGTGCGACGTGCGGCTGCCCGACATAGACGGCATGCAGGTTTTGCGCGAAATCAAGCAACGGAAACCCGCCCCGGCGGTGATTATGATTACCGCGTACGGGTCGATCGAGAATGCGATCGAGAGCATGAAGCTCGGCGCGGACGACTATGTGACGAAGCCGTTCAATCTGAACGAGTTGAAGGAAGTCGTCAGGAAGGGCGTGGAGCGCGTGCAACTCGTGCGCGAGAACGAGATGCTGCGCTCGGAGATCGAGAAACGCTATAACTTCGAGGGCATAATCGGCAAGAGCAAGGCAATGCTTGATGTGTTCGACAGGATAAGAAGGGTGGCGCCGTCAACGGCGTCGGTGCTGATAACCGGCGAGACAGGGGTTGGCAAGGAGCTTGTTGCCAAAGCGATACACTATAACAGCCCGCGCTCGCGCAAAGCGTTCATCGCGCTGAACTGCGCGGCGATTCCGGAGAACCTGCTCGAAAGCGAGCTGTTCGGGCATGTGAAAGGCGCATTCACGGGCGCGGTGGTGAACAAGCGCGGGATTTTCGAGGAGGCGGACGGCGGCACGCTGCTGCTGGACGAGATTGCCGAGTTGCACCCGTCGTTGCAAGCCAAGTTGCTCCGCACGCTCGACGACGGAACCGTGAGACGGGTGGGCGACAACCGCAATATCCCTGTCGATACGCGTCTGATATGCTCGACGAACAGGGACCTGACGGCGGAAGTGAACGGCGGCCGGTTCAGACTGGACCTGTACCATCGGATAAAGGTGATAGAGATAAACATTCCGCCGCTGAGGGAGCGTCGCGAGGATATTGTTCTGCTTGCGGAGCACTATCTGAACCGGCTCGGCAGCCAGCACGAGAAGAGGATCGAGCGGATCGCGCCGGACGCGATGAATCTGCTCTTACATCATGACTGGATCGGGAACGTGCGCGAGCTTATAAATGTGCTTGAGCAGGCGGTGGTTATGACGGAAGGCGACACGCTTACGGCGGAGAGGCTTATGGGCATGGAAACATCGCCGGCGGCGGGATTTGCGGCGGCCGACATTTTGAAAGAGGAAACGCTTAAAAAAATGCTCGGTCGTGTCGAAAAGGAAATAATAGAACGTATTCTGAAGGAGACGGGCGGCAACAGGAAGGAATCCGCCCGGCGTATGGGCTTGAGTGAAAGGGCGCTTTACTACAAGCTGGAGGAATACGGAATCAAATGAGGCGGTGGCCGTTATGTCACCGACCGTATCCGGGAGGCTTTATGAAAGCATATAGAGCAGCGGCTCTCTTGGCCGCCGTGATGTTGCTGATCGGCGCAACGTCATGCGGAAGAAGGATACCGGGCAGCATAAAGAACGCGTGGCTTGCGGCGTCGCGCATAAGCGTGACGACGGATGACGAACCGTGGAAGATGGCTGAGGGAGTGTATGGACTCGGGTCACGGTTTGTAGTGACGGACGCGGTGACGCAGCAGCGGCGTCAGGCGGTGGCTTACATCGCATCGGGCGTTATTCCGGGATTAGTCAAGGCGGATCAGTACGGAGCGTATTTCGCGGCTAAGGCGGGGAAGAAGCCGGGGGAGCTGCACCGGAACGAATTTCTCGCTGATTTTCTTGAGGCGGATGTGGAGCCGCTGACTTCATTCGTGTCGGATAAAAAAGGCAGCATGCCGTCGATGATCGAGTTTACGCGGCGGGCGATGATTACGCTCGAACCGAAAGCGTTCTCCGCGAAGGATGATGTGATACTCGGGCCGGACGGCAACGAGCTCGGCTGGACGCTGATAGTGCTTGCGAAAGCGGGGCAGGTCACATCTTCGTGGCTGAATGTTTACGAGAGACAGGTCACGATGGAGGAAGTGCTGTCGGTGGCTCTGTCGCGACCGATCGAGTGGGGCTCCTATTCGGGACTGATCGAGCAGATGGGGATTGCCCGCGCGCTGCGCGCTTACAAGATTTACAAACTGAACGAGGATATTGCAGCTTATAACGCGGAGAAACAGAAAAAGAAGAGCGGCCTCGGCGCGCCGCCGACGCTTGAAACTGTGGTGGCTTCCGGCAAGTGGTACGACGCGGAGAAACACACGAAACGGGTTGTTAAAATAATGAAAAAGAATCAGAATGATGACGGCTCGTTTTCGAAGCTGTGGTACCGGAAGAAGGCCGCACCGGCAAACGCGGAGGAAACGATACTCTACACGGGACAGGCGCTGGATTTTCTGGCGGTGGCGCTTGACGACAAGGAAATCAGGGAGCCGTGGGTGAGAAAAGCGGCTATGGCGACGGCTAAAGCGATTAACAATAATCGCTATCAGCTCGACGGCAAGAACTGGGCGGCGATGCACGCGATGCACGCGCTAAGGGCATATATGGATAGGTTAAACGACATTGGAAAGATGCCGAAAGAACTTCGCAATCAGGAAGAGCCGCCCAAGGAATGTTGCGGGTGACGGCGGTTCGTTTTAATGATACCTACTTTAAGTACAAACAGCATATTCGGGCGCATCGAAGAGGAATCCCGTGATTTCCGAATCGGGCCGGTTTCGGAGTGGCCTGCTGATTCCTCGGAGAAGGTGTCGAGCGATCCGGCGCGCTCTTCCGGCAGATACACGCGCGTGATCAGCAAACCGGACGGGCATCTCTTCTATGAGGTAAGTTCGAAGCTCTCAGACAAGACGCTGATTCAGGTAGATGTGAAATATTCGGAATTTCCCGGAGAGATGACACCGATCGCGATTGTGATGGGCGGCGTGATCCCGGCGAAGATCGATGAGAATATTCTATACGCCGAACTGGCGAAAACAGAGCATGGCGTGACTAAGCACGAGCGCGTTTTCATGCCGATGATCCGTCCGCAGAAGGACGAGAGGAACTGGGCCGCGTATATGACATGGGCGGCCAACCCCGGAAACTGGAAACCGCAGATCGTCGGTCTGAACTATTCGCAGAAGGTGCGCAACTGCGGCGAGCGGCTGACTCTGAGTTCGCAGCTCGGCGGCTCGCCCGTTGTTCTGCAGACGGACCACGGAGCGCAGGTAGTCCGCAGGGAGAAGAGGACGATTGCCGTGTGCCGGTTTGTGCCGGTGTGCACGGAAGGTATAATGAGCCGCTCGTGGTATTT
>CAYPEK010000007.1:62808-74848 GCA_964409645.1 uncultured bacterium
GTTGTAGCGCCCCTTTTGATGCACAGCGTTTTTTCGTCTTACTTCACAACGATCTTATCTTTAAGCCTGATGTCCGCCGATGAGGCCCCGACCATGATTTCGAACTCGCCCGGCTCGACGATGTAGTCTCTGGTTTTCTCGTCCCAGAAGCTCAGGTTCTTAATCGGGACCGTGAGTGTGACTTTCTTTGACTCGCCTTTTTTGATGCGGACTCGCTTGAAGGCTTTCAACTGCATGCGCGGTTGTTTGACGCTCGATTCGATGTCGCGCACGTAAAGCTGAGCGACTTCGTCGCCGTCGCGCCCGCCTGTGTTCTTTACGTTGAAGCTGACGGTCAGCGTGTCCGACTTAGTTAGGTTTTTGCTGCTTATGCTGAGTCCGTCGTACGCGAATTTCGTATAGCTGAGACCGTATCCGAACGGATAGAGCGGCTCCTTGTCGAAGTACAGGTAGGTGCGGCCCTTGGAGACTTCGTAGTCGTCGAACGGGGGCAGATCGTCGTTGCTCTTGTAGAAAGTGAACGGCAGCCGCCCGGCGGGATTGTAGTCGCCGAACAGCACATCCGCGATCCCGTTTCCGGCTTCCTGTCCGGCATACCACGCTTCGACGATCGCGGGTATGTTTTCCTTCATCCAGTTAATCGCTATCGCACTGCCGTTGATGAGCACGACGGCTGTTTTCTTGTTCAGCGATGTGATCGCCTGCATGTATTCGTCCTGACCTTCGGGCAGGTAGATATCCGCTCTGTCGCGGCTTTCGTGTTCGTGGTCGCGCCAGTAGCCCATCGCCGCGATGACGACGTCCGCGTTCTTTATCATCTTCATCTCGTCCGCGCGGATTTTCACGGCTTCTCCCGTCGGGGGAACCCAATCCAGCTTCGCCGTCGCCGAACCTTTCGGCACGTATTCGATTTTTACATCGTAAGATTTCCCGGCTTCGAGCATGATGATCTTGAACTGCTTCTTGGGATATTCCTGCTCACGGGCGTAAAGGTCGAGAGCTTTCCCTGTTGACAGACCGGATTTTTTCTTCTCCTTCTTCTCTTTTTTCTCCACGCTTTCGAGAATGAGTTTTCCGTTAAGGTAGAGGCTGAATTTTCCGTATGCCGTGACCGAAAGATAGTGCGCGCCGGAATTCGACGGAGTCAGTTTGCCCGTCCAGCGGATCGAGAGGCCTTCCGGTTTGCCGAACGCCTGCTCGGGCACTGCTGAACTGATAAGGTTGATTTCCTTCTCGGTGCGCGCGGCGGCGGGGGCGCCCGCGAATTGCTTGTTGGCAAAGTATTCCGCTTTGACGCCCGGTTTGCCGTCCGGCGTCTTTAGATTCTTTGTGTTTATTATCAGGTAATCCGCGGGGGCGGGCAGGGACAGCCATTTCGCATTCGATACTTTTACTTTCGTGCCGACTCGGTTCTTGATGCCCTGCACGAGATTGATCGCCGGTTTCGCCGGTGTGCCGCTGTAGTCGCCGAATACGACTATGTCCGAATTCGGCCCGACTACCGCGATGGATTTGATCTTCGACGCATTGAGGGGAAGAAGCGAATTTTCGTTTTTCAGAAGAACGATCGACTCGCGCGTTACTCGGCGGGCGAGGGCGGCGTGCTCTTTCGAGGAAATTACCTTCGGAGAGATTTTCGTGAACGGCACCATCTCGGGCGGATCGAACATTCCGAGCTGCATCCGCGCTTTCATCAGCCGTGATACGGCCGTGTCGATCTGCGCCTCGTTCAGTTTGCCTTCCTTGATCGCGCTTGCTATATACTTCGGAAAAATCTTTTCTCCGCCGCACTCGACGTCCACTCCGGCTTGGATGGAGTACGCCGCGGCTTCTTCGCCGGTCTTCGCGTATTTGTGGCGGGACATCATCAATTCGGGCGCTCCGCAGTCGGTGACGATGTAGCCGTCGAAGCCCCACTCGTCGCGCAGCACGTCGGTGAGCAGCCATTTATTCGCGCAGCACGGTATTCCGTTGATTGCATTGTACGCGCCCATTACGGACTGTGCGTGTCCTTCCTGAATCAGAGCTTTGAACCCCGGGAAGTAGTAATCATACATTGTGCGGTCGCTTAATTTTACATTGCATTCGAAACGGTTGTGCTCTTCGTTGTTCGCCGCAAAGTGCTTCGGAGTCGATACGCATTTGAGGTATTTCGGGTCGTTGCCCTGAAGTCCTTTCACAAACGCGACGCCGATGCGGCTGGTGAGGTAGGGGTCTTCGCCGTAAGTTTCGGGCGTGCGGCCCCAGCGCGGGTCGCGGGCCATGTTGACAGTCGGCGACCAGAATGTGAGAAACATTTTGCCGGGGTAACCGTCTTTTTTGCGGTCGCGATTCACCGCGCCGCGCGCCTCGTCCGAAATCGCGGTCGTTACTTCGGTAATCAGGTCGGGGTCCCATGTCGCGCCGAATGCTATTGCCATGGGAAACACGGTAAATCCCTTCTTGGCGACGCCGTGCAGCGCCTCGCTTCCGTAGTTATATTCATTGATGCCGAGCCGCTGTATGGCGGGCGCGTTCGCGTTCATCTGGAGAATTTTCTCTTCGAGCGTCATCCGTGAGACGACATCCTTGACGCGCTCGTCTATCGGTAGATTCGGATTCTGAAACGGGAACTTGTACGTTTTTCCGGCGCTCATCACCGCCGCCGATACGCCCGCGACGATCAGCATGGCAATGCATACCACCAATGACATCTTCGTTCTCTTCATATTGCTTCCTCCCGATTTATTCCGGCCCTTCTTCCTCTTAATATAAATGTGCCGCAACAATATACTCGATATTTACTTTCGATGCAAAACTGATGTTGTTGCTTTCATGTCATTTCAGCAGGCGAATATTAAATCCCGTTGAGCGCCGCCGCTTCGGAAATGACGAGTCTGCCGTTGATGAGAAATTTTCCGAGCAGCCATATCGAACTGACTCTGTCCGCAGCCGGTACCGCGACAGGTATCTCGACAACTTTTTCGCCTTTCGCCGGTAACGAGAAATCGAGAGTCGCGGGCAGCCACTTCCATGTTTCCGGCGGCGAAACGACGATCACATTTCCTTTCACTGCCTGATCGGTCGGATTGATTACTTTATATTTGACCGTGCCCGTCTTGCCCGGAGCGAGTTCTATCGCCGGAGTCAGCAGCGACACTTTGTACTTGCCGTCGCCGGCGTCGGGCGCGATCATTATGTCCCCGTTAATTCCGCCGTTGCCGCCGTTGTCGGTCACTTTAACTTCGAGCAATATTTTCTCGCCGCCGATGTTTCCGATGCTGCACGAAAACTTCTGGTTGGCCGCTGCTCCGGCGTCCTCGCACGCGCGTTTTCCATTCACATAAACTTCGGCGTAATCGTCCGCGCCTTTCTGGAAAACCAACGCGAGTTCCGCGCCTTTGAAATCGGGCACTGTGATCTCTTTCCGGTAAACAGCGTTCCCGTCGAACGGCGGATACTGCGTCTCCCAATATCCGGGGACTTTTATCTTCACCCAGCCTTTCCCTTTCTTCTGCCCGGGCGCCCAGTTCTTAGCGTCCATCAGGAAATCCCATTGCCCGCCGGATATTTTTACTTCGCCTTCCTTCTTCGGCGTGATTTCCGCTACGTCGTACACATCGCGTCCGTTCACCATCGCGTCCTTGATCGCCGCGCGGATTGTGAACAGGTCCGGGTCGGAGTCGCTAATGCTGATTGTCACCGGCAGTTTCGCGAATCCTTTCGGCGGAATGTCGTACTTAAGATTGCCAGTGAACGTGCATCCGTCGGGCAGGTCGAGTTTTACCTCGCCTTTGGCGGGCGCGGGGTTGGCCTCGTTGGACACGAGCAGATTCATGTCGATCGACTTTGTTCCGGGCGTGATCTCAATCTTGTCATTTTCAAAAACGACCGTCACCGGCAGATTGCCGTACGGTGCAGCGCCGACGTTATACCGCCAGAATCTCGCGTATGCGTCGCCTGTGTAGTTGTCGCGGACGAGCAAAGAGCTCTTATCGGTTGACTTGGCTTCTTCTTTCTTGGACGAGAGTTTCGCAACGACGGTTGTTGTGTGGAATGCGCCTATGTCGAGCTTCATCGATTTACCGTCCACCGTCACCGTTCCCGCATTGTTTTCTTCGAGATAATCCGTTTGCTCCGCGCCGCCTGCGACCGGAGCGAAAAGTTTCAGCGTCGAATTCACCGACTCACCGCCCGACGTCTCATAGACGCGGAACGCGAGCGCGCCCGGCGTCTTGCTTTCATACTGAAGGAACCCGGCGGGCTTCATAGCGGCGAGCACGGTGTTCTTCGGTTGCGTTTCGACGAACGACATACCAGCGGCGGGCAGCGGTCCTGTGTGAGGCGCGGCATCGCGGGAAACGAGCGGGTTGTTGAATTCGTATCCCCTGCGGACGGTGTCGGCGTCATACCATGCACCTTCGTGCGGGTAGAGTGAGTACCAGAACTCATGGTCCCAGTTTTCGTACTCGAAGTTATCGCCGACAGGCGCTTTGCGTCTCGGCGGGTCGAGCCAGAGGCCGGACGGCCACGCGGAACTGCTGCGCGTCAGGGAGAGCGCGAGTGTGTAGAAGTCGCTGTTGTCGTAGATGATGTAGCTCGGTGTGCCGAGGTTGATAAGGGCGGCCCCGGCGTCGGCGGTTTTCAGTCCGGTTACCGCGCCGCCGGATAAATCCATAGCGGCCAGTGTTCGTGAGCTTCTGATTTCACCGGCGATTTCTGCGATCCATTCCGACGGGGTCTCGTTGTTGTTTGTGAGCAACAACACCGTTGGGATTCCTCCTGCTTCGGCGGGCAGCATAATCGCAACGTGGCCTTCGGCGGCGAGCGCGGTGTCTATTTTCGTTTTAACTTCCGCGTTTAGTTTATCGAGCATTCCTGCGATATAGCTGTTGTCGTCAGCCGATCCTAGCGCGATCCTGAATTGCGCCTCGACCGAGTCCTTTTTCACATCGCAGCAGCGGCGGTTGTATGCGTTTGTCGTGGTCACAGTCGCTCCGACATTCGCCATCGCCCGAACGAGTTCGTCCGCCGCAAGTTCCTCCTGCCTGCTAGGCGAATCGCCGAGCACGATCTCACCGATGCCGACCGACTCGCGCCGGACGGGTTTGCCGCCGCCGTCGCGCGATTCGATGAAAAACACGTGCGAGAGATCGACCCAGTTGTAAGCGGTGTTGCCGAGTGTCCATGAGCTTTTCGCTGTATCGACATCGAGCCCGAAATTGCGGCCGACCGCCCCGTTGCCTATCTCGTAAACAGGGATCGCCTTGCCGCCGACCGTCAGCGGGAAATGCACTCTGAACATTCTGTCGTGCCCTTGGAACCTCTGAATGAAAGTGCGGAAATCGATCCGGTCGAGACCGTTATAAATGTATGTCTCCTGAATCCTGTAATACGGTGTCTGCGTTTCGATTATGTTGTCGGTGGCCTCAACTACATATTGATTTCCGATCTCGACGTCGAGGGTCGCTTTCGAACCGGGGTCCGAGTCGAAGCTGTAAATCCAGTACGAACTGTTGTCCGCGAAGCGGCGTCCCGACGAGTCAACGTTACTTCCGGCGTCCGAAAATAACGACGCTTTTTCCGGTTCGCTGTTCGGCGTGAATTCGGTCGAGTACGGCGCTCCGTTTTTCGTTCCGGAGAATTTAACTGTGCCTACGAGCGCGCCCCAGCCGTCGGACGGGATAGCGTCTGAAAACTTCACATACACATTTCCCTTTTTGCCAACGTATTGCGACAGATCGTAAGTCCTGATTTTGAAGTTAGACGCATCCCTCAAGCTTGACTGTTCTTTCTCGACAATCGTGTATTTTGTCTGCGTGCCGTCCGGTTTCACATCCGCCGGATTGATTTTGTCCTTGACCGTGACGCGAGTAAAAACCGGCCCTTTCTCGACCGTAATCGTTGCCGGCCGTACGCTCGAATATTCCTTTTTGCCAGTCGGATTCAGGTGCCACGGGCCTTCGCCGCGGCCGGGCAGGGCGGGGTACTCGTGATAAACAACGATCTCGTTTGCCTTGCCGCCGTCGGGGACGAACTCGCGTCCCGTTTTCAAATTCTTTATCGACGTGATCGCGCCGCCCGCTGCCGGATCGAACTTCAGTGAATAGATATCCGATTGGACGACCACCGCCTTACCGTCCGATGCGACGGGGTTGTCGGCGGCGATGTTTCCTTTCTGCTTTGCAACAAAGTAAACGCTGTAGCCGGTCGCGGGCACTTTTTTTGCGATGAAGGCGACGGAGTCTGGGCAGGCCGCCCCCGACGCGCATGGCGATGGATTATTTATTATCTGCGCCGTGACAGGGTTGCCCTGCGAGTCGAATATCGAATAATCATTTGCTTTTCCGGGAATTGTCACGCGCACAACATCGTCGCGGCTCCATGAAACCGAATTATATACAACGAGAGGTAAAGCGTTTTTGAGTTTTGCGGGCGGGCGTGTGTCGATGTGTGCGGAGATCGTATCAAAAGCGTTGTTCAGAACCGCGCCGCCGATGTCGTTGATCTCGCGCCACGCGGAAATCATGTCGAGGTAAACCTGATCGCTGAAACTGCCCGTGATCCCGTCGTGGTGGGATGTAAACGCAAGTTGCCGCCATGCTTTGTCCACCGCGAGGCTTGGATACACATAACCGGAGTCGAGCAGCCCGGCGATCGACCCGAATTTTTCGGCGGAGATCAGCGTGTTTTCTCCTGTGCGGTTCGACTGCTTTGTGTCCGTGAACGAGATCGCGCAACCCGGAAAAATCGGATTCATGTCCCGCGACACGCGAGGTATATGGATGTCTCTCTCGGCCATCTTCTTTTCCAAGGCGTCGAAAAACATCGACGGCACGCTGACATACGCTTTTGGTGTTTTGTGCTTATCGTTCCATTTCCGAAACCAGTCGCCGAGTTTATCGACCGGCGTCGCGAAATCGTCAACCATCGGTACGAGCACATGACCGGTGAGGGAAGTGCGGAGCAGATCGTCATAGACCGGCCTGATGTTTTGCATTCCGCCGCCGCGTATGGGCGCCATCTGGAACCACCCGTAGCTGTAATGCGCCGACATGAAGTGCGTCATCAACTCTGAGCCGTCGAGCGAGACCCATGAGAATTCGCTCGGGAACTGGTTTTCAGTGCGGTCGATCGCCCATTCGTGATACGGCCCGCGCGCCCACGCCGACCATTGTCCGCCTACTCCCCGTATCACCATCGGGTAGAGCGGCGAGTGGCCGAACACGTCGAGCTGCCACGCGTAATCGCCGTATTTTCCGGCGAGGTCCATCTGGAAGTTGCGGCCGAGTACAGTGTTGCGGATAAGCGCCTCGGTACCGATCAGCGTTTCCTGCGGCTCGTTGTAGCTGATGCCGCCGAGTTCCGCGCGGCCTTCGGTAATGAATTTTTTCAGTTTTTCCGTCTGCTCGGGATAAACGATAGAGAACGGTTTCAGGTAATCCTGCTCGGCGAGCATGAACCTGTAATCCGGGTCTTTCTCCGTTATGTCGAGGTAGGCGTTGATGAGGAAGAATACTTCGCGCTTGCCCTGATCCTTTTCATAGCTTTCGAGATAGTGCTGCTGCGTGTTCCACCATTCGGGATCGTAATGAAATCCGGGCATGAAGAAAACGGAGCCGGTTTTGTCTAAGTAGGTCAGGGTGACATTTTCGGATGTGACGCAGCCGTTGCCCGCGTCCGCGATTACAACCGCATCTACACGCGCTCCGTTTCTCAATCCCGGTCCGAGCGTGACATATACCGATCCGATCTCGCTCTTATTTGCCGGAATGCTGATCATCGCCGTTCTGGCGGATGCGATACCTGTTCCGAATGCGTCGAGCTCGACGGAATTCATGGGTATGTCCGACGTGTTCTCGACATCGAACCTGATCTCCTGACGGACACCTGTGTCGATCCGCTCGGTTGCGCCCTGTTTCGGCCGCAGGATTTTCAAATCCTTGCAAGCTGCCGGTTCCTTTGCGACCGCCGCGGCCGAGATAGAAATTAAAAGAATTGATAAGAGAATAGACCTGAATTTCATATAACACCTCAAGAGCACTAATTAGGTGAGAAGATTTTAAATGAAAAAGGGACTCAGCAGGAGTTATTTAAACAAAAAGATGTTTGCTGAAATATGGTGATAAAAGCCGAGAGTACCGTTTTGCTGAAACGGATTACTCTGGGAGTGCGGCGACCCGGCGCCGCTTTCGTATCGCTCCCACGCAGAGCGTGGGAAGGATATAATCATGATTGAGAAAATATTTTGGATTTGCGGATTTAATTTTATGGATACTTTGTGGTAAAATCCAGCTCATTGATTTTTGCATTCATATTATATCATTATAAAGAATTAAGACCTGAATTTGAGAGGCCATAAAAAGTGAAAAACACGTTAAGCCGAATCGTACTTATATGCGTAGCTGTTTTGTTGGCCGCGTCCGCGAACGCAGTGGGCGCGGAGATTGAGAAGCCCGGAAAAATCAGCATTCTGGCCCGAAGCGGGGAGGGGCGGCTGCTTCAGGCGGAGACGTCTAACGGTAATGTGACTGTGGCGATCCTGAAAGGAACCCACTACGAGATGGGTAAGCAGTACGGCTCGATGCTGGGCAGACAGATCGCCGCGATAACGAAAGCGCTGAACCTCGGCGTTGTGTTGCGAGGCGAACATTCGAAGGAGGAGTTGCAGCAGCTCACGGCAGGGATATGGGAGAAGATGTCGCCGTATGTGCTTGTCAGCTTGAAAGAGGAACTCAAGGGAATTGTGGACGGCGCGAAAGAGCAGGGCGTGGAGATTACAGAGTTGGACTTGGTTACGCCGATTGTATTAACAAATATCAGCGACATGAACGATAAGAAAGTTCTATTCGGCGATAACGCGTCATTGATTAAAAATCTGGATGAACTCGCATTCACATGCTCGTCCTTCGCC
Organism: uncultured bacterium; assembly: GCA_964409645.1. Classification (GTDB taxonomy): domain Bacteria; phylum UBP15; class UBA6099; order UBA6099; family UBA6099; genus CAYPEK01. The sequence continues at coordinate 71,702 of CAYPEK010000007.1, forward strand.
GTATGGGGCGACCGCACTGTTGACGGAAAACTATTTTCAAGCCGCGTTCTCGACTGGAAGCCTGCCACGGGCACCGACAGGTTCAAACTCGTTACGGTTTACAAGCCGGTGGATGCGAACGGAAATAAACTGAACACCTATATGACCGCCGGATACATCGGCCTGATCGGCGCAACCAACGGCATGAACGAGAAGGGGATCACCGTTTCGGAGATCGGCTCGGAAAACACAGTTGAAAAGCTGGACGGAATGCCGTGGACGCTGATGTTCCGGCAGGTGCTCGAAGAATCGAACAGCCTTGACGATGCAGTGAGGATTATCAAGGAAGCCGAGAATACAATCGGGTACAACTTCGTGATCGGCGACGGCGATGCGGAAAACTACGGAAAGGCAATTTGGCGCCCGCGCGCGGCGGAGATAGAGGAAAATGGGAAATATACCGCTGTTATGTACGACGACGACCCGGTGGACCGCGACGCGGTGTGGCTCGACCCTTCGGGGAACGCGATACTTGTTGACGGCGCGCCGGTACACTATGGAACACCATTGAAACAGGCGGTGCTTCGGGCGGATGTAGCTATGAGTCCGGTTATATGGAAGACCCAGACATCGAACGACGGACCGGGGAACCCGGGCGGCGGGATCAACCCTGCGACAGGCGGCTCATACCGCGATCGTCACAAATCCCAGAATGACGCGATCATCGCGCTTGAAAAAGGCGGCGAGTTCAAAAATCCGTACACCGGTGAGCAGGTGTTTGCGGCGACAGGAAAAAAGATAAACATAGACGCGGAAACAGCAATCGATATCGTCTCGGCAATAGGCATGCCCGGCCAGTGCGTACTTGCAATAACATACGCGGCGACGGACTTGGATTTCTACGTCGCGTGGGAAGACACAACCGGCTCCGACTGGAAACCGGCATACAAATCGCCGTTTTTGAAACTGAACCTAAACGAATTAGCGGCCGTGAAATAGTCTTCGGTTCTTCGGCGTCATTCTCTGCTCATACGTCGCGAAGATATTTATAGCTTTTCATTTCAGTTGATTCTTATCAGTGTACATCTGTGTTCATCTGTGGTTCCTCATTACTCCCCCTTAGAAAATCTATAGACCGGACAAATGTGTTACCTATGTCCCCGAACATGTGTAACCCATCTGTCCGGTCTATAGACGTAAGGGGGATAAAACGAATGGAGATACATCCTCCATATTCCCTTCGCAAAGTGGATAAAACAATCAGCGTGCAATACTCGCGTTAATAGAAAAACAAATCCGGGGCGATGTTCATAGCGGCGAACTGTTTTGTTGTCGGTACATTTTCTTTCATGTCGGGAAGGGTGGGTAAGGGCACGTTGCAACGTGCCCCTACAATAATATGCGCTTTCCGCCGGCGCGAGGGGTGCGCCGTCGCCGTCGGCGACGCCGACGGCGTCACGCGCCGCGCTGCGGCGGCCCGCGGCGCGCCGTTTCAGGGCGTTTTTACGTATATATCACGTACACTTTACGTATAATATACGCACATTTCACATACCAATAGCGTACACTTTACGTACTGTTTACGTACTGAATTTTATCCGTCTATCGGCAGGATTGCCGTAAATGCATTCCGATTGAATTTCGCTCTCATGTTGCGTTGATAATTGCGTTAGGTGTTCTATTGCGAAAATGCCGGATTTCCATACATTGACAGGATCGTTTCGTATTGTGCTTTTTTATTATCCCGGATTCATCAATAAATCAATAAGCAAAGATGGTAGTTGGTAGAATGGTAGAGTGGTAGATAGGGAAAAGCGTAAAAACAAGAATATAGAACACAGAATACATCGAAGGGCAAAAGTTAATTCAGTCGTTGGGAAACGGGGTGGAACCGAGCCGCGCGCGTCAGCAAGCGGTCACGTGGAAGAGTGATACAAAAGTAGCGAGTAGCGAGGAAAGGGAATACAAAAACCAGTATGCAGAATTCAGTAAACAGTATTCAGCGAAAAGACGTGGACACAGAATATAGAGAAAGACAAAAAGCAACAAGTTATTATGGAGGGCGGGAACGATTAACGGGGGCGCGTGCAACGTGCCCCTACGATGATATGGCGGGCGCGCCGGGAGAGGCATTTCAGTATGGAAGATCAGTCATAATCAGAAAACAGGTTGATGACGAATCCGCTATTGGTATTTGGTCGCGATGATTCAGAGAGAAAGAAATACGATGTGGGTGGCAAATATAATTGTAGGGGCACGTTGCACGTGCCCCTGCTGAACCCCACGCATAGCGCGGGAATGATTTAAAAGATAAGTACACTGATATAAATGAATCTTCCATTAAACACGTGGCCCTGCGTGGCCGCCCTGATTGAAACACACCGTAACATAGGGTCGGCCACATAGAGGGCCGTCCCTACAGAGTTTTCGAATCACTCATATCAGCGGCGGAAGATCAAAGGGATAATCAGGAATTTGGGCTGAAGCATTAAATAAATGAAAAAAGATTTTAAAAAAGATAAAAAAGAAACATTGAATATCACTTGAAAAAAGGGTTTGTTTCCCTATAATAAGTTTACCTTGAACTACCGGCTGAAAAAAATCTTGCCGGAAGCATTGACAAGTACCCGGCAAGTTCGCTACAGTTATAGATTGTCGCGCCAAGTCGTAGGAAAACGGCGAGGAAAGCGGTGGAACTTGAAAATTGAATAGTGAGAGCCCAGTTGTGCGGAACGAACCTGAGGAAGCGAAAGCTGACTCAAATCGTTTCGCCCCTAAAATTGTTAATCAAGTGATTTTTTCTACGGAGAGTTTGATTCTGGCTCAGGATGAACGCTGGCGGCGTGCTTAACACATGCAAGTCGTACGGTCTACCCCGCATGAGGCTTCGGCGGATTGTGGGATTGGATAGTGGCGGACTGGTGAGTAACACATGGGCAACCTACCCTATGGTTTGGGATAACAGTCCGAAAGGGCTGCTAATACCAAATACCCCCGCGTGATCGCATGGTCGTGCGAGGAAAGATGGCCTCTGCTTGCAAGCTATCGCCAAAGGAGGGGCCTGTGGCTCATTAGCTAGTTGGTAGGGTAATGGCCTACCAAGGCAACGATGAGTAGCTGGTTTGAGAGGACGACCAGCCACATTGGGACTGAGATACGGCCCAGACT
>CAYPEK010000008.1:0-68023 GCA_964409645.1 uncultured bacterium
GCGCAGGAGGGCGGAATTGCAGTGCTGTACGGTAACCTATCGCCAAAGGGCGCGGTGGTGAAGCAGAGCGGCGTGCATCCGGCGATGATGAAGCACGAGGGACCCGCAGTGGTGTTCGACTCCGAGGAGGACGTGCGGGACCATCTGCTGAAGAAGAAAGTGAAACCGGGGGACGTGCTCGTGATCCGGTACGAGGGGCCGCGCGGCGGTCCGGGGATGCGCGAGATGTCGATCCCGGCTGCGATATTGGTCGGCATGGGGCTTGGCGACAAGGTGGCGATGGTGACGGACGGTCGCTACAGCGGGGCGACGCGCGGACCGTGTATAGGACACGTTGCGCCGGAGGCTGCGGCGGGCGGGCCGATAGCGGCGGTGCGTGACGGAGACACGATAAAGATAGACATCCCACGGCGGCGGCTCGAAGTGGATTTGAAGCCGTCGGAGATGAAAAAGCGGCTGGCGTCGGCGAAGGCGCCGGAGCGGCCCGCGGCGAAAGGCTGGCTGGATGTTTACCGCCGGCTGGCGGGAGGCGCCGAGAAGGGCGCGTTGCTAGGAAAATGATGAGATTGCGTTTTGTCAGCATATTGCTTGCGGCGGCGGTTGTGGCGTTCGCGGCGTGTTTTGCTTTCGCGAAGAGTTCGGCGAAGCTGAGTTTCGCCATGCCGAAGACGTTTCCCAAATCGTCACTGGTCGAGTTGAAGGATATTAAAGCCGAATGGTCGGCGGCTGACGCCGCGACTCTTACTGTGAAGCTGACGGTTGCCGCATCGGCGAGGGTTTACGATCCGGAGGGAATGGAAAAGGTTGATGTGAAATCGCTGTCGGCGGAAATCACGGCGGATAAGGGGAAGACGTGGAAGACAGCGATTTTTGATAAGGATGCGCAGAGTGAAGGCATCTGGATGGCTGAAGTGGAATTTCCCGAGTATGCCGAAAAGGTTGATGCGGCCGCGACCGGGACACCGGCGACTGCCGCGACTGCGACTCCGACCGCGACGGGCACTTTGCCGGCGACCGGCACGCAAACAACGGAAACGGCTGCGGCGCACGTGACGATGGAGAAGAAGTCTTCGTCGGGGTCCGGGCCGGTGATGAAACTCGGCGGCCAGAGTATCAGTGTGGATACGCGCGGTCTGGAGAAGGGCGCTCCGAAAAAGACTGTGGAGACCGTGGCGGCGGCGGCAACGGCAGGCGGCAGTGAAGCGCGGGGGGAAACAAAAGCGGAGTCGAAATATCCGGATGTGACGATGGCGGTTTGCTTTACGGCACTCGATTCGCTAGGCAACACGACCGTGGAGTTGTACAGTCAGGCGGACCCGCAGAAAGAATCGGATGTGCATTTCGCGCAGGCGCTGAGCGACCCGAAGGAATCGGCATCGCGGGGCGAGACGATTCCCGCGCGCGATATAACCGCGGTTTCGGCGGCGTGGCTCAGGGGAGATATATATGTCAGGGCGGATACCGCCGCGCGGTACGACAAAAATGACTATGTAAAAAATAGGGACCTTCAATATCTTGTAGCGCGGTTTGTGTCGGCGGATACGATATCGATGGCCGAGCAGATCGGCGAGGGAATGTACAGTTATCTGATGTTGGAAAAGGTGCAGATATGGCCGAAAAAAGAGCTGTACGAGGGCGACCCGGTGATGTTCACCGTAGATCAGCGGTTCATTGCGAATCTATCGGCGCTGATGAGCAAGGACGAAAAGGATCTCACGAGCGAGCAGAAGGAACTGAAAAAGAAGATACTTGCAGGGAAAGTGAATCTTTCCGATGGTTATTTTCTTAGGGAAAAGGTTCAGAATACAGGTCTTTTAACACAGGTTGTAGGAAACCACGCCTACTGGAAGATGAATAAATCGGCGCTGACTGATGCGAAGGACACGGCCGGCTATTTCAAACTGACTGTTTTCTCGGGATGGCAGCATGTCGGGGTCGGCGATTCGTTCAACACGGACGACATGACGCCGTACGCGACGATTGTTTTGAGGCATCACGTACTGAAGCCGGGAGTGGGCGAACTGGCTGAGGATTTCAGCGAGACGAAGCCGGCCCCTGTTAAGATGCCGCCGGGGCTGCCGCCGGGCGCGATCTGGGGAAACTGAAAATAAGTAGCGAGGATAGAGGGAAAGATAAAAGCAAAAAAACAGTAGCTGGTAGCTGGGGACTGGAAAAGATAACATAACCAAATATCAAAGAATGAAGAATTGTCACGCGGCGGGTTGCTGAGATGAGAGACGTATATTTCGGGCCTGAAGAGGAAAGACTGAATGGGGTGCTGATCAGCGCCGGGCGCGTGGGCGCGCCCGCGGCGGTGATCTGCCATCCGCACCCGAGGTTCGGCGGCTCGATGAATAATAATGTTGTTCTTGGCGTCGAGGCGGTACTGTCCGATGCGGATTTCACGACTCTGCGTTTCGATTTCCGGGGAGTGGGGCGCAGCCGTGGGACTTACGGCGACGGGACCGGCGAGCGTGAGGATGTGCTGCGCGCGGTTGAGTTTCTGAAAAGCGACTCGACGACGGGCGTTGTGTTCGTGGTGGGGTATTCGTTCGGGGCGATGGTGAGCCTGCGGGCGGCCGCCGCGGATGCGCGGATTGAGGCTGCGGTCGGCATCGCGCCCCCGACGGTTTTGTATCCGTTCGATTTTATCTCGGGAATGGGAAAGCCGCTGCTGCTGATTGCAGGTTCGCGGGATGAGTTCTGTGCGCCGGATGATTTGAAACAGTATCTTGAGCCGGTCGCGGGACGGATGGAGATTGTTCCGGGCGCCGATCATTTTTTCATGGGGCAAGAACAGCGGGTGGGGGAGCTTGCGAGGGATTTTCTGACGGCGGCTGCCACCGGCGAAAGCAAGTGACGCGCCGTGCGGCGCGTTAATTATAAGGGGGTACGTGATATGGCAAAAACGATCGTGGTTGGTGTTCACATTACGAACAGGCTGAAAAAAGCGCAGGCGGTTCAGAAGCTGCTGACTGAGTACGGCTGCAATATCAAAACGCGGATCGGGCTGCACGAGGTGAACGATAATTTCTGTGCGACGAACGGGCTGCTTCTGCTTGAGCTGGCGGGCGATACCAAGAAGTGCGGGGAGCTCGTGAACAAGCTGACGGCCGTCGAGGGCCTCGAAGTCAAAAAGATGGTATTCACGAAATAAGAAGCGCGCGCCGTAGGATTGCAGCGGAACACGTGCCGGGCGGTCGTTGAATGATTGTTAAACCGCCAGACTTTTTAATTGACGCTTGTTTTAATACGGTTTAGAATTCGGTTAGTTATGTATATGAATATGGAAAACTTTAATTTAAGGGGTGTCGGGTCATGCGAAAAAGAATCAGATCGTTTTTACTGGTTTCCGCGCTCGGAATTATAACGCTGGTTGTTGCAAACTGCGGCGGCGGCGGGGGTGGCGGCGGCACGACCACGAATACGACTTCGACAAGCAAACAGGTCAGCATGACCGTCACATTCAACACCAGTACGGCGCGTGTGGCCGGCAGCAAGGCGGCGGACGCGGCGGTTGCGAGCACAAGCGTAGTTGCTTACAACGCTCACACGGGAGCGCAGCTCAATACGGCGAGCGTCGCTACTAATGCGAGCGGCGTGGCGACAATTATTGTCGATCTCGGCACATCGACGTCACTTGACGTGATTGTCGAGGCGCTGACAGCCGCCAAAGGCACTGTCTCAAATATCAAAGTCGCGTTCGACAACCTGAGCGCGAATGCCGGCGCCGTGGCGGCGAATTACAACACGACGCAGGACGCGGACATTTTTATATGGCAGCCTGACGCGGCGCTCGCGGATATCCAGAAGGCGAACGATATCATGGTCGCGCAGGGCGTGGATGTCCTCGACACGATAACGACGGCGGCGCAGGCGGGCAACTACCTCGACGCGATGGCGCCGGCGCTTGCTTGCGACACGTCGGACAGCGCGTGCGTCTCGACCGCGCTCTCGACGCAGCTCGCCTCGACGGATGCGGCTTCGTACGACTCGGCCGTGGTGACGATGGTAACTTCGGCGCAGGAGGATGCGGGATGGACGACGGTGCAGGCGATTTTCGCGGACGCCGGCGAGTCGGTCACAGCGATCAATACCGATGCCGAAAAGAAGGAGATAGTCGGCGTTCTTGAAAGCGCGATTTCCGCATGGGCGAAGACATACACAACGACAGCCGAGAAACGCCTTACGATCAAAGAGATCGTGGTTGCGGCGAAGTACGGAAATACATTCACATCGGAAGATGTTTCAAGCATAATTGCCAACCTGCGCGCGAGCCTCAATTCGCTGGTGGCCCCTGCGGCGGTGGCATCGACAACGCTGGTTTCGAGCAACGACATGAGCTCGATGATGAACGGATACGATATACTTCGCGGCGTGCTGATCAGATCGATGCATGAAAACGCGGGAGCTTCGGCGCAGACGGCGGCAGACTCGATCAACTCGCTGCTCGACGTGCTTGCCGCGCTCGGCGCGGGTTCCGAAAGCACAACCTCGATGGGGCAGGTGATGGACAACTGGCTGCCCGTATGGACGGCTCAGACGGCTGCGCTGATGACCGCGCTCGGACCGCTCGAAATGGCGGACCACACGAAAACGGACAATCTGATGCAGCTCGCGCACGACCTTCAGGCGCTTCCCGCCGGAGCGACCGATGCGCAGGTCGAGGATGTGCTTAACGACTACCTCTCGGCCGCAACGACGGCGAAGGCTATGACGATGTACACAGATCACAAAACGTGTTCGATCTCGACTTCCGGCACGTCGGTTGTAGCGAACAACTGCCCGAGCAAGGAAGAGATTTTCGACCTGATCGAGACGCACTATGAAAAATCGCTGCCGAAGCTCCGCGCGTTCGAACAGGGCATAGAAGACTGGTACAACAGCTCGGACAGCAGCCTCGATAAAATTGTGCTCGGGAATACGTATGCGATAATGCAAAACGTGTACGCGAGCATGAAGGAGAGCTCGGCGAACAAGGCGGCGATCGGCGCCGCGCTCGATGCGGCCGGTATCCACAAGGAACTCTTCTGGCTCGTGATGAACCTCGAGCCGTATATGTGATACATGTGAATTGACGAGGAAAAAATATTGCGCTTAAAAGCAACGGCAACATTGGCACTGCTGCTCGCAGCGTTGTGTGCGACGGCGTCATTTGCGGAAGACAGAATTCCCACCTACACCGGCTGGTACGGCTTCGAGCAACCGGCGTCCGTATGGGACGGCGGACGGCGATTTGCAATCTTCACCGATCCGTCGAACCCGCTCAGAGCGAATCAGGAAATGTTTGTTTTGCGCGGCGACGACGTGGTTGGGTTGGTTCTGATAACCGACGTAGGAAGCCTGAACGTGTACGGCAATTTCTATTCGCATTTAAGGCGCTACGAATTCGGATCGAAGGACAGGATCGCGATCCCGGAGCCGGACGCGCTGCCGATGCGGTTGCCGAACCGCAAACTTGGGCAAGTGCTCTTCACCTCGCTCGCACCCGACGGACGCATCTGGGTTGTCGTGGACCGTGGACTTAAAGACGGAATCGACATAGACACGCCTGTCGATGCGATGCTGGAAAACCGCAAGATCGGAACAGTAAAGATGCTGTTCTGCGGGCGAACTCTTTCCTATGGGTTGCTCGACCGTGAGGCGATCGTGCCGGCGTACCGGATAGACGAAACGCTGATCCGCTTCGGCGATAAAACGTCGTTGCAGTCGTCCGCGGTGCAGGGAAAGTAAACAAGTAATTTAGAAGATTGATTAGCAAATAGACTTTGATGACATAAAGGGGCGCTATGCAAAGCGCCCCTTTATTTTTTTGTTAATACATTCTTTGACGTGATCGCTTGCTGACATGCTCGGTTCGGATTTTAATCACAAAATGTGCGAAAAACGTGGACTCGACGGCGGTCTGCACCCTTTTTTCGTATGAATCTTTTTGTGTATTTGTCTGCTGTCGATCACATGTTTCAGAAAGGCGGCTTAGCAGGAAATTCGAGGTTCTTCGCCGCATAGAATCTCTTCGTCCACGACGGAAGCTCGGTTTTCTGGAGCATCTCCCGCCATTCCTCGTCGTTGATTATCTCTTTGTTGACCATGTCGTAATACGAATATACGACGCCTTTTGTCACCTGTCGTCTGCCGTGGAACGGGAGCAGCAGGTCCCACTCCGTCGGCAGCCCCACCGCCGCGTGCAGATAATCGATCTGAGCCTTGCCGCCGCCTGCTATATCGACTATCTTCGACACCGGGTCCGGGTTCGAGATTGTAAATTCGTCATTCGCGAGGCTTTTGAAGACGAGGAAGTTGTGCTCCGCCGATCCGCCGACGTGCAGTATCATGTCGTATTCCGCGGGAGTCAGTTTTTTGCCCTCTATCTGTTTGATAGCCATCTTCCTGAAAGTGAGAATCGAGTCGCGGGTGTCCTTGAGCCGTCGTGTCAGTCCGGCCCGCAGACTGTCCGTGTCCAACTCGCCATCATCTAAATAATATTTCGACTCCTTATCCAATTTCTTTTTGTCATTCGGCAACAACTCGCCTACGAGGGCTATTTCCATGTCCACGAGGCCCGCTATGGCCTTGAAAGTCGCCGGGTCCGGCTCGACCGCGCCCAGAGGCGGCTTGTACCATATCGGCTCGAAGCCGCCTTCGCCCGCCTCCGCCGCGGACCGCTCATTCACCAGCACGGTCGCGTGCCTGAGTGTCGCCCAGCTTGCAAGGCCGGTCTGTAGCCGTTTCGTGCCCCACATCTCCCGGCTCGCGGAGCCCTCCGGCGCCGCCGTGTCCGCCCATTGCGTGCCGAGCGCTTCGAGCCACGCGTCGTAAATCCCGCGCGAGTCGCCGCTTTTCTTTCCCCATCGCTTTTCGAGATCGGCGGTCACGGCCGCAAGGTTCGGAAATTCCTTGTACACTCCGCTGTTCTTCAGAATCTCTTTGGCAATCGGGCTGCCGAGCACCGCTGGAAAATCGAAGGAAGTCGGAAGCATTCTACCAATTTGTTCATTGTCGGGCCAATCTTCATGGTAAACGACCGAGTTGAGCACCTCGTTGTCGAAACCCCAGCTCAACGGAAAAATCCGGACGCCGCCTATCTGGTGCTTGATATAGTCCGGCTTTACATAATTCTCCGGTGTCCATACAAGGTCGTACCGCGAGGGCGCGATGAAGTTCAGATATGGTTTGATAAATGCGAAAGCTTCCTGCCGCAGCTCGACCGGCATCCCGCGCAAGGCCTTCATTTCGTCATCGGTGAAATTTATCGACGACAGATAGCGCAGCGACCTGAAATGCAGCCCCAGCTTTTCGGATTTTGTGTAGTGTCCGCGCGGTTTCAGGTCTTCATACTCGTACCTGACTCCGAGTACGTCGGACTCCGCGTATCCGTCCGCCGCCATTATTCTTTTCACTTCCGGATTGTTCGATTTCGGATTCGAATTGAGTTCTTTGAGCGTGTCGAATATTTTGCAGAGTCTGCCGGTGCAGCGGTCTTTGTTCAAGTAATCCGCCGAGTCGTTTATGAATTTCCGTAGCGCGGGGATCGCCTCGCGCCGCTCAACCACCTGAAAAATGCCTTCATACGAAGCCGCGAACACTTCCCAGAACACGTCGGTTGTCACCAAGTACGGCCGCGTGGGAACCCGGCTGTCGTACTCGCCGGTGTAAGATTCGGAGTCGTACAGGTAACACAACTGTTCGTATTCGGTCCGCCTGAATGCGCCGCCGTCACTGTTCAGCAGCTTGAGATCGTCTTTCCCCGTAACGAACATCCACGCGTTCGCCACGTCGGCGAGCGGGGTCGGGACCGGCTCATATACAAGGCTTTCCGCGCCGCCCGTGCCGCGCGTCACGCCGATCAGCCCGCGTCCGTCCGCCGTCCACTCCGGTTTGAGCGCGAAACTTATGTTTTCAGCCGCCTGTTTCCTGCCGTAGTCGGGATGGTAGTATAAATCGACGCCTTTCTGTCCCACGCGCCAAGCCGAAAAACCGATCCCGTTCGGCGTGAATGATATTGCCGATCCGCAAACCGCGTTGACTTTGCTTTTTCCGGGCGCGGTCCAGTCGGACCAGTCATATTTAATCATACCGACGCACTTTTTTCCGTCTTCAAAAAACAGTTCGTCTCCGGAGACGTGAAATCCGACCGGGACCGACGATGCGGCCTTGAACACTTCATGCTCTTCGGACTTGTGTATCTTCTTAAGTTTTGCTCCGGCCGGCGCCGTCACGTCGTAAGGCGCTTTGCCGTACTCGCTCAACGTCCTGATTCCGTATCCGTGGCCCGGGTACTCGACTCCGAAATAAATCCGCCGCCATGCGCCGCTCTCGTGCTTGCTGGTTTTCTTATCGTCCGCCTGATCCCATCTTGTCGTGTACAAACTGAATATTGATGTGCTGACCACGAGATTCTTCAACTTCTCGCCAGTCGAATACAATTTCTTCCAATTGGGTGTTTTCGAAGCCGCGCCGCGCCATATCGCGCTTTTGCCGCCGGATTTGCCGAGCAGAAAAACGTCTTTGCCGTCAGGATGCCACGCGACCGCGGTGAACGAATCGCCGCCTTTCGGGGGTGCGAGCTTCACCGCCGCTTTTCCGGTGAATCCCATCAGGGCGATGCCGTGCGAGTTTCCTTTTTTGTACACGACAAGCGCCTCCGGCGCGACCGGCGAAACGGCGAGCGCAACCGTTTTCGCGCCCGACTCGATAGGCGCGGTCTTCGCCTTTACCGGTGATCGCGTAACATCCAGTATCTCATAACCCTCGTATTCGAAACAGAATGCCGTCGTTGTAATAAATAAGGCGGCAAGTGCGGCGAGGAACGATGTCATCAGGGAAATCGGCTTGTTCATTTCAGCCTCCGGAATAATACAATGAAATGATTTTATATAATGCTGATTCATTAAACAATACGATTGATTTACTATTAATGGATTATATCGACTGCGAGTGTGGCGCGTGTGAAGCCGAGAGAGGAAGAGCGAGGTTGCTATATGACGATCAGGCCGATGAGGATGGAAGATTACGACGGAGTAGTGGACGTGTGGCGGCGGGCGGGGCTGGACTTCAAACCGACGGGCCGCGAGAGCCGCGAGTCGGTCGAAAAGCAGCTCGCGCACTTCCCCGGAACGATGCTTGTCGCCGAAAACGACGGGAGGATCGTCGGTGTCGCGTTCGGCACACACGACTACCGCAAGGGCTGGATCAACCGGCTATCGGTCGCGCCGGAGGCGCAGGGCGGGGGAGTCGCCAAGCGGTTGGTTGCCGCCATCGAAAGCGAGCTCGAACGGATCGGCGTTTTCATGCTGTCGGCGACGATCATGAGCGACAACGAAAAGTCTAAATCCCTAGCCGGAAAATCCGGATACACGCACCATGGCAACGTAAGTTACTTCTCGAAAAAACTGCGCGATGACTGGTAAGCGCCAGTAGTGCTACCGGCGGCTGTTCTGGAAGTATGATTCGCAATTTTTCTGAAGCGGCTCTGAGAATTCTGCTGCAGAGAAGCCGAACCCGTTCCAGTGATACATATCCGTTCTTGTATTATCCGCGCCGACGCCGGGGGCAAGGAACGTGTCGCCCCGGTGAAATGCGCAGAGGGCGCAGCCGTTGCCGCATAAAACTGTGGCGTCGATGAGCGGCCGTGCGAGCGCCGAGCCGCGCCAGAGCGCGACGAGTTTCTTATCCGTGACCCGATAAACGTGCGGTCTGGGCGCAATCTCGTTGTCGATGTCGGAAAAATGCTCCTCGATTGAGACGAGTTCCGGGACACTGTCACCATCGAGATCGCCTGCCGAGACGGAATCGAGAACGCAGCCATTCGACTCCCACAGTTTCTTTCCATTTTTGTATCCGGCAATCGCCGTTTTTCCACCGGGCCTGCTGACGCCTTTCAACGTCACACCTTTGAAATCGGGCAGTTTATTCATCGGAAACGCAAACTTTTTACCGCCCGCATTTTGAGAATTGGCAACCGGAAAGTATGTGCCGCCCGGGACGTGTGTTGCGATACCGTGACACGTGATGTTTCGCGAAATGGCGTCGGCTTCACACACCACGGCGAGCCCGCGCTTCGTTACGTCGTATTTCTGGTCGAACAGGTTGTTGCCGAGCGAATAAAAAACGGGATTGCCGCCGACTTCGCCCGGTTCGATCACGACATGTGGATGGCTGCCGATGATGGCGTCCGCGCCTGCGGTGAACAGTTTCCGCGCGACTTCGTTCATCTTCTCATCCGGCCAGTCGCGAAGCTCGATGCCCCAATGAATGAAGACGAAAACCGCATCCGAGAGGGCGGCAGCAAGTCGCACGCGCCGAATTACCGGCTGCCATTCCATGTCGTCGTCAATTACGACATCGCCGCCCGTGAGATCGAGCGGAACCACCGATATAGTGACACCGTCCGCGGTTTTGAACCACGGCGATTCGTTGAAAACGAGCGAGTCAACGCCGTTCTTAGCGAGAAGAGCGGCGGTTTTGGATTTGCCGGCGGCGCCGGTGTCTGTCGAATGGTTGTTTTCGAGCGACATCGCGGTGAAGCTGGCCTTGCGGAGGAGCTTTAGCCGTTCGGGTTTAATGTGGAAACACAAGTTAGCGGGGATTCCGGCGCGGCAGTCGGATTTGCCGCCGGCCGCGCCTTCGAGATTGCCGATGACGGCGTCCGCGCCGAAGAACAGTTTTTTCATACCGGCCCACGGATTGCTGTCGGGCGATTTGCTTATCTGCGACTCGACCAGCCGGGAAAGAAGGACGTCGCCGACAAAAACAATTTTCATTTTTTGCGGCTGCGTTCTTTTCGTCCCCTCGCCCGTAGCGCAGACCACAACCGCCATAAGGACAGCGAAAGCCGCAACGGCGAGCAGCGTTCTCTTCTTTTGGCTCAACTGTTTGCACATTATATGTTCCAAGAATACCACACCTGCGGGAATGACAAAATGAAGGCTATAAATAAAAGAAGGGACAGGCTCGCGGGGGGAGTGTGCGATACCTGTCCCTGTCTTTTCAGGCTTAAGGCCTGTTCCACTTACTTCCTTAATATCAATCGCTACAGGTTTTCGTCGAGCAGCAGGCGGGAATGGGCGCTTTGCTCGAACAGAGCACCGCGCTGCTGACGTCGTAAACGCTGTCGATTTTGGAACCGTAGGAATCCTTCATGGCAAGTATGTCCGTCAGGTTGATGGTGCCGTCGTTATTGAAGTCCGCCCAAGCGCGGTAGCATGTTTCGCCGGATTTCGCGCCGTAGGCGTTTTTGATCGCCATAATGTCCTGAAGGTTGACTGAGCTGTCGCAGTTCGGGTTACCTGCGTCGCCGCCGCCGTTTCCTGAGGCACCCGGCAGATCGAGCACGTTCACAGTGATTGAATTGGCGGTGGACGGAAGGGTGACTGCCTTTTTGAGAGTAACGTAGCAGTAATCGGTCGTTTTGGATGTGCAAGCGACCGGACTCGAACTCACCGGCATTCTGAGTCTCACAGTGTAAGTGACGCTCGAAGCTCCGATGGGCGCTTTCATGTCCGGTGGTTTGCCGACGTTGTCGGTACTGACTGTCGAAATAACCGTGTCTGGTGAAGATGTCTGAACCAACTCGATCCTTGTGTCGGTAAGAGCGGTGTATGTATAAGTTGCTTTGGTCTTCATGCAGTCGGTAGTCGAAGCGCATTGCGGATCGGCAATCGAGTAGTATCTGATTTCGCCGTTCGTGCCTTTCCCATTCACTTTGACGGTGTTCGGACAGTCGGTGCAGGTGTTCGGTTTGATGTGAATTTTGCCGCCGGTGGATGAGGGCAGGGTGGAAACTGTTTTAGCCGATTCGCCGGATGTGGCGTTCGCATACGAAACCCACACGTAATAATCGCTTTCGTTGATCGAAAGGGACGCGAGGTCCGTTCCTGTTTTTATATAGTCCGTGCCGGCCTGCTGTATGACGGATGTGTTGATTTTTTTGAACGTGTCGGTGCATGAAGCTTCGACGTTGTATTTACAGAGGTAGAGATTGTAGCCTTCGCCGGAGTCATACGCGCTGTCGTCATCGGCCGATGCTACCCAGTTGACTTTCAGGCCGTACTGGGAGTCGTATTCGTAGGCGGAGACGGCGCCGGGGGATTTGAGTGTCGGCCCTTCCGAACAGGTGAAGCAGTTGGCGAGGTCGGACGCGTTGTATTTATCGCTGATGTTTCCGGCGAGGTCTTTTGCGGTTATGCAGTAAGAATATTTTTTGGACGAAGTGGTTTCCACTTGGTCCGTGTATTCGGTGTCGATGAGCTCGGCTGCGTCGTCGAGCAATTCGAAATCGGATGCGGAATCACACTGCGACATGTCGCCCTCGCATCTGTAAACCGAATACGAAATTGTGTCTTTGTCGCTGACGGCTGCCCATTTCACGATGTTTCCGCCCTCTTCGGAGCTATAGAAGGAGTTCTCCGTGTCCGCGACCGGTTTCGCTGGCGGCAGAGTGTCCGCCGGGACGCACTCGACCGGGTCGGGCGTGTCAGGATCGCGGGAGACATTGCCGGCGGCGTCGTATCCGTAAACGCGGTAGCAATATATGGTGCTGTTTGTCAAACTTGTGTCCGTATAATTAGGAGTTGTCATAGCGTTAAGAGTTGCAACGGGCGTTCCGCCGTCTTTGGGCGAAGTGATTGTCGTTTTCGAGCAGTCGTTGTTAACAGCGGGGGCGCGCATGACGTAGTATCCCGATAATTTGAACGGGTCGGGATTGTTGCAGTCGGCGAAAGTTCCTTCGCTATCTTCTCCCGTGCAGATTTTGTTCCATTCGAGCTTGCACTTGTTGCCTTCAACCGGCGGGGTTGTCTTGATCTCTTTGCCGTCGGACTGGTTTTCGGGCCATCTGGGCGCAAGCGTGTCTGTGGGGATCATTATCGGGCCGCATTTCAGGTATGTGGTCATAGTGTCGAAATTGCTGCAATTCGGTGAGGTTTTTCCCGGGCACGTGCCGACAGTTGTGCAGTTGTCGCATGCCTCGACGTAGAGGCACCAAATGTCGCCTTCGTTTTTGAAGCCGGATGTGACAGAGCAGGAGAGAGTTTCCGGCGTGCTTGGGTCGTTCTTCGTGCAGAGGACGGCGTATCCGTTGGTTGTTGCTGTTTCTTCTTTTGTATCGCAGGAGCCGGGTTTCGCGAGATCGTCGAAACAGCCGTAGAGATTGTACGTTGCGGCGTCGATGTCGGAGACAGGTTGCCAAGTAGCATTTATACCGAGTTGGGTCATGTTGTAAGTAATGCTGAGAGTGTCGGGTTTGGAGGGCGACTTGAGGTCCTGTGGCGTGCAGGATACGGTCGTCCAGCCCGATTCGTTGTTGCCGACATCGATGGCCTGAATCGAGTAGGAATAAGAGAAGCCGTTTGTGAGCGCGCTGTCGTTGTCGGTGAACTGTTCTCCGAGAATTATGGCGCCGTTGAGCTGTGAGTTGTCGCGCTTGATGTTGTAACCGTAGAGGCTGGGGTCGGACGTGTCCGGAGACCAAGTGCAGAAGCATTTGCTTTCGCTGCCGTCGGGTGTGGAACAGGATGCGCCCGTCGGCGCGGCGGGCGGCATCCAGTCTTCCACACGGCACGGAGCCGTGGTTGCTGACCAGTCTTTCTGAGCGGTTTCGAGGCCGGTTTTGCCGACGCTCGAAAAGAAGAAGTAATGTTTGCTTCCGTCCAGCGATGCCTGAGGAACGGTGTAAGTGACGGAGTTCGAACTTGTGAGGTTGGTTGTGATGTCGAGATCGGAAAGATATACGGCGGTTGCGGCGTTGTTGGTCGTGTTGTGATAGACCTTGTATTTCGATACTGAGCTTGCGTCCGGCGATGAGTAGATGTCGATGATGCACTGATTGTTGTCCGGGATGGCGGAGCTCTTGACGCACTCGGGCGCATCGCCTGTGCCGTTTGCTTTGCACGTTGTGCTTTTGAACAGCGGCGCCGCAGGGACGGTTACTTCATCGACAACTTTGGCTTCTTTCGTATCTTTGATGAGCATGAGTCCGGACGTGAGGTCAACAAGCCAGAACGGGATGCTGCCTGTCACGTCGATCTCGCCCGTGAGTCCGACGATTTTAAGGGAGTTGGATGTACTGCCGAGAATGGTTTTGTCGCCGGTTTTTGTGGACACCGCATTTTTTGCGATGAACGTGAGCATGTGGTTGTTGGAGCCGATCTTGAGCTTGGATTCCCCTTCGTTTCCGACCACGATCTTGCATCCGAGGATATCCGATGTATTGGGATTGGAAACGCATTCGCCGTCCCAGAGGACGCTGACGAGGTTCTTATCCAGTCCGGAGGCCTCAGGAGCGTATGTGATCGCGAAGACATTCGGGAAATAGAGGTCCGCCGGGTTAGGGTCCGTGATATCCGGGTTGAAAAACATAAGGAGATACCCTTCGATTGGTCCGCTGCTGGAAGTCGGCGCGGAACCCTTGATGCGGATGTTTGCGCAGACGACATCGTCGTTGGGAAGCGAAGCGTATCCTTTTCCGGCGCTTGCCGCGAAGCCGAGAATGTCGCTGTTCTCCGAGGAGACTAAAGACTGATTTCCGCTCGTATCCGGAACGCCGCAGGTGTCGCCCTCCGTGTCATTGATGGAGTAGTCCGCCGTCCCGGCGCAGCCCGGTGTGCCGGTATAATTTTTGGCGCACTGTTCGTACGAACTTGCCATCGAGCAATTGTCCGAAGCGGGAGTCTGATAGACGTAACGCCACGAAGTAAGACTTGTGCAGGAAGCGGTTTCCTTGTCGGGGAGCATCGAAACGGAGTTGCCTCTGCTGTCTGACGCAACGATGTAGTATTTGATGATATCGTCTTTAACCCAAGAGGAATCGACCGGAATATCCGCCTTGAATTTGCCCGTCGATTCGTCGTACTTCATCGAAGCCGACATCGGATTATCGACATCGGGGTCTATGTAATAATATACGACAGGATTGGCCGCGCCGGTTTTTTTGCAGGACGAGTCGGGCATTCCGGGTTGGCCGTTTTCATTCGGGATGCAGGGCGGATTGGGCGAAATATCGGTGTCGGTTTTCATGTACCATTCACTCATGGCGCAGTCGGTTCGGTCGCAGGCGGCTCCGCAACAGGCTTTCTGTTGCAGATCGCCCTCGATCGTCGCATAAACTGTGAATGTTTCGGCGCCGGCCCTGATGGCGGTGTTGGATATCCCGGATATTTTCGGTGTAAAGGGAATCGTGGGAATTTTAAAAACAAAATTTGGTGCAGCCGTACTTGCAGTTGAAAATACTGATAGTAAGCTGATGAATGCAAGGAAACCCAGTAGCTTTTTCATGAGTCGGCCTCCCTATTTACAGTCCCCTCAGCCTTTGCCGTCAACTTGCCGAGAGGTACCGGATTTCTGCTTTCAAGCTCCTGTTTACGAATCGGTTTTGATCGATTTGTCCGAAAAAATGATCTTTCGGTATCGGTCAAAATCAAATAAACAAAGGTGCAATTTTTTTGCCACCGCCAAAAATAATGGAAAATGGAGGTCAAATATGCTTTTAATTAAAAGCATATTTGTTTGTCGGTGACAAATGGCCAGAAGAAGAAGCGAGGAGTGTTGGTTGTTGCGTTTTTACAACAGGTGTTGCAGTTTTGTCATATCGAAAACGGGATGTCGGCAAAAGCAGAGGTTGAGATATGTTTGTAAAAAGTGTGACGTGACCGCTTGCTGACGCGCGCGGCTCTGTTAAATAACATTGATTCGTTTGTTTTATCCGAGCCGCGCGCGTCAGCAAGCGGTCACGTGGAAGGATGAAAGAGCAATACGAGTAGTAGGGGGGCAGGGCTTGCGACTTGCGGGTTTGGGAGGATAAAAAGTAAGGCGGAACATGTGAAACCCGCCCTGCATTTTTTCTATTGTCTATTTCTTACTGTTGTATCTCCGGCATTATTCTTCGAGTTTCGGCTGTCTTCTCTCGCGCATCTTTTCTATCGGCGCTTCGACGAGCGCGTAGAGTGTCGGGATGAAGATGAGCGTCAGCGTGGTGCCGATTGTCAAACCGCCGATGACGGCTCTTCCAAGCGGCGCGTGCATCTCGGAACCGGTGCCGATGCCGGACGCCATCGGTATGAGCGCGAGGATGGTCGCGAATGATGTCATGAGGATGGGCCGCAGTCGCAACCGTCCGGCGGTGATGACGGCGTCTTCGAGCGGGATGCCTTTTTCACGCAACTGGTTTATGAAGTCGATCATGATGATTGCGTTTTTGACGACGATGCCGACGAGCATGATGACACCAAGGTAGGCCATCAGGCTGAGGTTAGTGTGAGTTACATATAAAGCGAGCAGAACCCCGAGCAGTCCGAACGGAACGGTGAATATAATTAGGAGCGGATGGAGCAGGGATTCGAACTGTATTGCCATGACCATGTAAACGAGGGCGATTGCGAGGAATAGGGCGAGCAGCATGTCCGCGAATGCTTGCTTGCGTTCTGTTTCCTCGCCTGCGAACTCGACTGAGAAGCCGCGCGGGATGTCGAGCTCTCTAACGTGTTTCGTTATCTCGTCGTTGACAGTTCCGGGGGCAACATCACCTGTGTATGTGGCTGAGATGGAGACGACACGCTCCTGATCCGTGCGTTCGATCTGAACGGGGCCGACTTCTTGTTTAAGGGTGGCGAGCCCCCGGAGTGGAACGGGCGGCGCGCCTGACGACGAGATCAGAATATTGCCTATGGAGCTCAACTGTTTTCTGTCTTCGGGGCGAAGCCGCACGCGGATGTCGAACTCGTTTCCCGCCCGGCGGAACTGAGAGGCGATTGCGCCCTCGATGCTCGTGTTGACGATGTCGCCGACCTCGCTCGGGCTGAGTCCGAGCACGCCCGCTTTTTCTCTGTCCGTGATTACATTTATCTCAGGCTTGCCGGGTGTGCGTGAGACGCGCGGGTTTGTTGCCCCAGGCACATTCGATATGATATTGGAGACTTCCTGTGCGAGCTTGTCGCCTGCGGCAAAGTCGTGTCCCCGTATGTCGATTTCGAGACGGCTTTCGGAACCGCCGCCGAGGATGCGTTGCATTATCGAGCCACCCTCCATAACCCATAGCTTGCCGTGAGCGATGGGCATCAGCTTCTCGCGCAGGTCGTTGGCGACGTCGGTGACGCTTCTTTTTCGCTCGCCGCTGGGAGTCAGAACAATTCTTAAAGAACCAGTGTTCGAGCCACCGCCACCGCCCATGTATCCGCCGCCGCTGCCGGCCTGTGTGTACATGTTCACCATTTCGGGCACGCTCTCGATTATGACTTTTTCGAGCCTCGCGAGCTCTTCGCGGACGACTTCGAGTTTTGTCCCGACCGGTAACTCGATGCTCACGTTGACTTGTCCTTCATCCACGCTCGGAAGATATTCCTTTCCAATGTGTGGTAAGAGAACATAGGCTCCTCCAGCAAACACGATCACTACTGAAACAATTGTCAGTAGGCGGTGCCTCAGTGTAACGGTCAGGACTCTTCCATAGAATGCATATATGCCGCGCTCCTCTGTTGCTGCTTCTTCGTGCCTATGCACCTTGATCTTGAGCAGCCGCGAGCACAACATCGGGACCAGTGTCATCGATACCACTAGTGACGCGAGTAGCGAGACGGTTACTGTGACCCCGAGTTCCTTAAAAAATATGCCGCTCATACCTCCGATGAACACTAGCGGCCCAAACACGCACACAGTCGTGAATGTCGAAGAAGCGACCGCGGCGGCGACCTCGCGCGCGCCGTTTATGGCCGCCTCGAAGCGGCCTTCGCCTTCCTTGCGATGCCGGTATATGTTCTCGAGCATGACTATGGCGTCGTCAACTATCATGCCGATGCCGAGCGTGAGCCCGCCGAGAGACATTATGTTTATCGTCAGGCCGGTGAAGTACAGCACTATTATGGTGGCGATAAGCGAAAAAGGCACCGACAGCGATATGATGAACGTTGAGCGGATGTTTCGTAGAAACAGGAACAGAATGATAATGGCGATTATGCCGCCGCCGATGCCGTCGCGGCGCAGGGCACCAATCGAGTCTTTGACCATCTGCGAAGTATCCCTCATTATGCCGATCTTCGTTCCGGCCGGAAGCATGTTGGTGATTTGTGCGATTTTTTCCCTTACCGCATCTGCAACTTTTACCGTATTTTCTCCTGACTGCTTGCGGACTTCGACTAACACTCCGTTGCGGCCCATCAGTTTGACGTCCGACCGTTTTTCCGCGATGCCGTCGAACACATTGGCTACATCCCTGATGTAAACCGGCACACTGCCTTTGTATGCGAGTACGACTTTTTTGATGTCTTCCACGCTGGAGAACTCGCCGCGGTTGCGGACGAGGAACTCATTGTCTCCGTTCTCGACGTAGCCGCCGGGGATGTCCTGATTTTCATTTTTGATCGCGCTCGTAACAGAGCTGATCGGGATGCCAAGCGAGGCGAGTTTCGCTGCATCGACGTCAACACGTATTTCTCGCGTGTCGCCTCCAGACGAATCAACAGATGCTACTCCGGGAATCTGCTCAAACCTGTATTGAATCTCGTCGTCAACGTAGTCTTTAAGGTCAACGGCGGCCATGCTGCCTGTCACGGTGAGTTGCATCACCGGGATCATCGATGTGTCGAATTTGGAAATGATTGGTTCGTCGGCGTCGTCCGGGAGCTGGCGTTTAGCCTGTCCGATTTTGTCGCGGACATCGTTCGCCGCCTCGTCCATGTTCGTGCCCCACGAAAACTCGATTCGGATGCTCGAAGAGCCTTCCGAGGAGGTGGACGTCACTTTTGTTACATTGCTGATGGTGGACGCGGCGCGTTCGAGCGGCTCGGTTATCAGGCGCTCGATCTCCTGCGGGCCCGCCCCGCTGTACGTGGTGCGCACCGAAATTACGTTGCGCTCGATGTTCGGCAGAAAGTCGATCTTGAGTCTCGGCAGGACTACCGCTCCGATTACCATCACCGCCAGCACGCCCATAAGCGTGGTGACGGGCCGGCGAACGCACCTTTCGTAAATGCTCATTTCGCGCCGCCTTTCGGTTGGCGTCCCGTGCCGCCCGCCGCGCTGCCTCCGGGGCCTCTTCCGCTGCCGCCGTTGCTGCTAATACTGCCGATCGCGACTTTATCGCCCGCGCTCAGGCCGTGCGTTATCTCGATCTCCGCCGAGGTTTCGATGCCGACGCCGACATCGCGCCGCTCGGGGCCGTCTTTGCCCATCACGTTCACGTACTTGCCGCCCGATGCGGGGTCGGTGTTCAGCGCCGCCTCCGGGATCACGAGCGCCGACGGTTTGCGCGACGCGATCAGGCTCACCCGCGCCATCATTCCCGACTTCAGCGCGCCGCCGCTGTTCGGAATAAGTATCTCCACCGCCGCCGTCCTGCTGTTCGCCGCGACGGACGGCGAGATGCGGAGCACTCTGCCCGCGAACTTGCGGTCCGGCCATGCATCGGTCGCGACATCCGCCGCCGCGCCGGTTCTGATCTTCGGGAGGTCGTCCTCGATCACGTTGACAACTACTTTCACCGCCGAGTCGTCGATTATCGTGACGATCGAAGTCGAGGGTGACACGTAAGCGCCCGCGTCGATGAAACGCTCGGCGACTATGCCTGAGAACGGCGCGAGGATTGTCGTGTCGCGCAGCTTTATTTCAATCGCTTTCAGCGCTGCCTTCGATTGCGCGAGCTGCGCTTTCGCAGCGTCTAGCGACGCCTGCATCTGTTTTTTCGTTGTCTCCGCGTCTTCGAGTTCGTTCTTTGAGATGATTCCTTTTGAATATAGCGCCTTGGCGCGTTCGTTTTCGTTGTGTGCCTGCTGGAGTTCCGCCTGCGCGCGCGCCACGGACGCCTCCGCTGAAGCGATCGACGCTTTTGACTGCTCCGCCTGCGCTTGCAGGTCGTCGTGATCGATCACGCAGATTGGCTGTCCCTTCGTCACGCGGCTGCCGATATCGACGGATATGCTCTTCATCCACCCGGACGTCGTGCTCCGGAGATCGACGGAGTAGGCGGGCGTGACCTCGCCTACGTATTCCCGGACGAGGGTGATCGGCTTCATCTCCGCGACGGCTGTTTTCGGCGCGCTGCCGCCAGCTGGACCGAAACCGCCGCGCCCGCCGCCAGCTCCTCGGCCAGCCTGCATGCCCGCCGCCGCGCCGGGCGCTTTGCCTTCAGCGCCTGCGGCGTCTTTGCCGTCTTTTTTGGCGCAGCCGGTTATCAGAAGCGCCGCCGCCAGAAGTGCTGCGGCGGACTTGGTTGTTATGCTTTTATTCATGATTTAATCCCTCAAGTTGCGTTAATGTCCGAAAGCCTCGTCCGGTAAACAGCCGGCTCCGGAATAGCGTTTCCGGCCGCAACGGCGACGGCCGACCCGCTGATTATATAAGTCCCCGGAAACAATTCAAACGTTACAGGATTTCTGTTTTTTTAGCGTCGTCCGAAAGCAAAATCGCTCCCGCCGGTAAACGGGAGCGATTTGAAATTATCCGAATTATTTGTTAAATGCTTGTTCTTATTTAACGAATTCCGGTGTGCATGAAGTGTGCTTCGGGTCGAGAGCGTAGTCGCGGCAGTACGGGTTGTTTGTCTTCTGGCAGCCGGGCAGTGTCGCCATCCGTGCGTCGTACTCTGTCTGCCCGGAACCGGCGAAACCGTCCTTGCGTGAGCCGTCGTTCTTGTAAAGTGTGCAGTTCCAGCGGAGCACGGGTTTCGGACCTTCGACGACTGCGGACTGCTCGCATGTCGTGTGGTCGTCGTCGAGCGAGTACTGGTCGCAGTACGGATTATTCGTCGATTTGCAGAGGTTGGATGCCCCGGCGCGGGCTGCATTCTCGGTGTCGCCTTCCGCCGTGAAACCGTCGCTGCGCGAACCGTCGTTTTTGTTCAGCTTGCAGCTCCATGTAACTTTCGCGTTCTGGGGGATTGAGCCGAAAGCCACCATTTCATCTCTCGGATTCTCTATCAGTTTTACGTCGCATTTAGTGTGTGCGGGGTCCATTGCGTAGTCGTTGCAGTACGGATTATTTGTGCCGCGGCAGCCGTTGATTGCGCCCTGCCGCGCTTCGTCGATCGTCGCTCCCGTGCCGGTGAAACCGTCCTTGCGCGATCCGTCGTTCTTGTTCAGGATGCAGCTCCAGTTGTATGAATAATCGATGTATCTGACTTTCACTTGATCCTGATAGTGATGGCCGCCGCCGTCGGGCATTCCGGGGCCGCCTTGGCCCGGCATCTGACCCGGTTGACCTTGCTGTGGACCGGTCATGCCGGGATGTGCGCTGTCGGCGAAACCGCCTTTTACCGGCCGCCTGACCGGGGGAAGCACTACCGCGAGGTCGCTCGATATTTTGTATCCTTTACCCTTCCACGAGTCCATTTCCTTGTCGATTGCTTTCGTGAGGTTGACCTTTGAACTAATGGTTACGCTTTTGTATTTCGGGTCGCAGGAGCTTTCCGGCGCTTCGTCATATATCGCTATCGAGACCGCCGTGACGGATTTCTTCGTTCCCGTGGGCACTTTTTCCACATTCAGCTCGACGTATGTTTCGTGAGCAGGCGCGTCGCAGCGGCTGTCGAGTGTATATGTAAAGTCTAACGTCTCGCCGTTGTAGTACATTGTGTCGAGTGTGTCGATGTCCGTACGTGCCGGTTTCGCGGCGTCTCCTCTCAGAGGCAGCAGGAGCAGTCCCGCGACGGCGACCGCCGTGGTTATTGTGAGAAGTCTCTTAGTCTTCATCTTTTTTCCTCCGCAAAAAAAATCCCGGTAAAGAAATCTTTTACATATAAATTATGCAGCGTTTCCGTAAAAACTAACACTATGCCGCCAAAATCGGGGGTGTGATCCGGCTCACGGTTTCGCCGCCGTCGAGATTTAGCTTGCGCGCCCGTTCGAGATAATATAATCTCTTTTTACAAACGTATCTGTGAGGTTCTGGCGTATGAAACGGATAATGATATTTGCGGCGGCGCTGATTCTTTGTATGGCGCTTCACGCGGCGGCGGCCGAGGTTTCGCCTTACGCGGTGCTGAATGTGGACCGCAACGAGAAGTCGGGCGAGGTAAAGCTCACGTTGACTGTTACGGGCGTGAAGCCCGGCGGCACGACGATCACGAAAACGGCGCCGGACGGCGTCGCGAAATGGGACAAGTTCGACAAGTGGTACGAGGAGCTTTTCGGGATAACGTATCTTTCGGACGACTACGGGCGGCTGTGGAAGCAGCTCCATCAGAGGGGCACATCGTTCGCGAAGGAGTTCTTCGATGCGGAAATGCTCGAAGCGGTGAAGGGCGCTAAGCTGCTGGTGGTTGTGGATGCGGTGCGCCCGTTCCCGGCGGACGTTTTCCGGTTCGGCGACAAGTGGCTGTTCGAGATAGTGCCGATTGTCCACTCGACGAAGGCGGGCCCGAAGGATGTCGGCGACGACTACAAATATAAGACGGCGCTCGTGCTCGACTGTCAGGGCCCGAAGGACCGGGAAGGGGCGGAGGCTCCGGGCGTGGACGCGGTGATAGGCAAACTTCCCGGCGTGCCGCACAAAATGATTCTGAGTCTGACCCCGGAAGTCACGGTGAAGAATCTCGAAGAGAATTCGGCGGATGTCCTTCATATCGCGACTCATGCGGAGCCGGACGAATTTTTCCCCGGCAGGGTGAAACCGGGCATCAAGGTGGAAAAGCTCGCCAAGCTGAAACTGCGCTACCACACGATACTCTCGACGGGCTGCCTCACGGGCAACCCGCTGTTCGCGGGGGCCGCGCTGCACGACGATGTCAGGTTCGTGATCGCGTCGATGTATGTCACGTCGGGCAAGGATGGAATCAAAGTCGCCGACGTGTTCTACAAAGAGTTGTTTTCCGGCAAGACTCCGTTCGAGTCGTTCTACGAAGTGAAAAAACGGATCACCGGCCCGAAGCCGGACTTCCCGGATGTTCTCCGGTATGTGATTTATGTTAGGTGACAATCGGCCGGATAAAATCTTTTCAGGAGGCTGACGAAATGCTGAAATACAAACTTCTGCAACCGGAAATACTCGAAGCACTGGCGAGCGCGGGGCATAACTCGCGGGTGCTGATCGCGGACGGGAACTATCCGTTTTCGACGACGCTCGGACGCCGTGCGCGCGCGGTGTACCTCAATCTGATGCCGGGCGTTGTGACGACGCCGCAAGTGCTCGAAGCGCTCGTGAGCGCGATCCCGGTTCAGGGCGCGTTCGTGATGCAGCCCGCGTCGAGCGGCCCATACGCGCTCCCCGGCGACCCGCCGGTATGGAACGAGTTTCGCGGCATCTTCAAGGACGCCGGAATCGCGGTCGAACTCGAGCAGCTCGACATCCCCGGCTTCTACGCCGCAGCGGCGGGCGACGACGTGGCGCTCACAATCGCCACCGGCGAGCAGCAGTGGTACGCGAACATCCTTCTCAGCATCGGTGCTGTGCCGAAAAAACAGTGACCAGCAGCGAGTAGCGAGGATAGAGGGAAAAGCAAAAGCAAGAATATAGAATATAGCAAAAGACAAAAAGCAAAAAACGGTAGATAGTAGAATGGTAGATTAGCAGATAGGGAAAAAGACAAATAGCAACATTTGCGTTATGTAGGGCGGGGTCACCGCACCCCGCCGGTCATTAATATAAGCCGCGCGCGTCAGCAAGCGGCAGAAAAAACCGCACGATGAGGTTGCAAAGATCAAGGTGTCGGAATTCGTAGGGGCACGTTGCAACGTGCCCTTGTTAATAGAAAAATTGACAATTCGCGCGAAGAACAACCGGAGGCGTCGCTGAATGGAGAATCTGAGATTCGGCATCCTGTCCACCGCAAGCGTAAACGAGTATGCGTTCCTTCCCGAAATCAAGCGGGTGCCGTGCGCGGAACTCGTCGCGGTCGCGTCGCGCGATCTGAAGCGCGCGGCGGCTTACGCCGCGAAGCACGGCATACCGGAGGCGTTCGGCGATTACGAAACACTGCTCGCCCGGGACGACGTCGATTGCATCTACATCCCGCTGCCGGCTTCCATGCACGCGGAGTGGACAATCCGCGCGCTCGAAGCGGGCAAGCACGTGCTTTGCGAGAAACCGGCCACGGCGAACGCGGTGGAAGCCCGCGCGGTGGCCGCCAAGGTGAAGGAGACGGGCAGGATTTACGCGGAAGCGTTCCACTACCGCTACCACCCGCTCGCGGCGAAGATCGAGGAGATCGTCCGCTCCGGCGGGGTGGGGCAGGTGAAGCACATATTCGCGGTACACGGCGTGCCGTTGCTGGATCGCAAAAAAGTTCAGTTCAGGCCGGAACTTGCGGGCGGCGCGCTCCTCGATATCGGCTGCTATCCGGTCAACTTTGCCCGCTGGATCGCCGCGTGCGACGACGCGGAGGTGATCTCCGTACGCGCGGATGCGACGCGGTCGGGCGTGGACGGCACAATGCGCGCCAAGCTGCGTTTCGCGAACGGGATCGAGGCGTCGGTGACGGGCAGCCTCGTTAGGTACATGCCTATGTCGGCGCGTATCCGGGGCACGGAAGGCGAGCTTTACGTGCTCTCGCCGTTTACACCCGCGATGTACGCCGGGCCGGTCACGCTCGACTTGTACGCGATGATCCACCGGCGCGGGGCGAGAGTGCGCAATATACGCGTTGAGACGAAAACGTCGTATTACTGCCAGCTCGAAGCGTTCTGCAACGCGGTACGGGACGGCGTACAGCCGCCGACCGGCGCGGACGAAGCTGTTGCTAATATGCAATTGATAGATGCGATATACGAAAAGGCGGGCATGAAAGCGGCCGCCGGGGCTACTTCCTGAACGGCATCGGCATCCTGCCGCCCGGCCCTTGTTGAGCCGGTGTGACGACTATCGTGACTTTTCCCGAAACCGTTTTGATTTTTATGTCGGTTCCGCCCTTGCCGGACCGGAATATCTTCGCGCCGTCCTGACCGTCCTCGGTGCGCAGTCGCGCCACGCCGGTGTCGATCTCTCCCGTCGTTGTTTTCACCTCGAACGTAGCGTTGATGTCCTCCGGCACACGGATTGTCACGCCTCCGCTCTTTGTCTCGAACGTCATGCTCTGCGCTGTTAGTTTCGATGCCTCGAAATCGATCCGGCCCGAGACGCTCACAGCCTGAACCGTCTCCGGGCAGCCGGATATCTCGATGTTGCCGGTTGTCGTCTTAGCTGAGACCGGCCCTTTTACGGATTTGACCTTTATTCCGCCCGAGACCGTTTCGGCGGTCACGGCGCCGTCGTATCTCGCCGCATCGATTGTGCCGCTCACCGTCTTGAGCCGGAGCTGAGTCGATGTCGGCGCGCGCAGTTCGTAATCGACGAACCCCGCCGGATGTGTGCCGCCGCTTTTAGGCAACTTGGTTGATACCTCGACTCTGTCCGACGGTGCGGAGATCGAGATCCCGACCCGCTGCGCTTCAAGCCGCGCTTCGTCTAAAGTGCGCCCGAATCCCGTCCGCAGCCCGCGGACCTGAAGCGCGTCCTTGTCTCCGGGCCGAGTGTAAATGCTTCCCGAAATTTCGCTCAGAATCAGCAGCCCGCCCTCGACATTCCACGAGACTTTCTGCTTGTCGGTATAGGTGTATCGCTGGAACTGAGGCTCGGTCTCCGGCGTGATCTTCACGAGCGATTTGTCTGCTTCGTCTCCTTTGCCGCCGGGTGGCGGGCCACCCTGTTTTCCGGGTGGGCTCCCGGAAGGCGGGCCGGACCCGGCATCCGCCGCCACGGTTGCGCCGGACAACATGGCGACAAACAGCAACAGCAACGCCGCAAACGACAGCGCTTTCGATATTTTTGCGAGATGACTTCCGCGAATATTTTTTATGTCGAAAATTATTTTCATTAATTTCTCTTCCGTACTATTACCTTTAGACAGCTATTTCTTCTTTTTCTTCCCGTTGGCTGCGGTTTCCTTTTTCGTTTCGAGCGCGTAGGAGGCGATTTCCCACGGCGAGAGCTTGTCCGGCACGCCGCCGGGCCTCACGCGAACCGCTTTGCCTTTGTCGTCCTCCGTCGCGTTGATCTTTTTGCACGACACGGTTTTGAGTCCCGCCGCGGAGAGTTTCACGGCCGCGCCGCGCCCGTGCGAGTCGTAGAACCTCGCCACCAGCCGGTCGCTCTTCTCGGCCTTCTTCAGTGCGACGAGCACCGCCGCAGGGTCCGCGCCGGTCTCGAAAAGTGTCGCGCGCCGCCCCAGCAGCCCGTTGCGTTTCGGAGATGCCACCACTTCGACGGGTGTGTTGAACGCAAGCCCGACGGCGGGCAGGTCCGCCGCGCTCCAGTCGCCTTCGTGGGGAAGCACGGAATACGCGAACACGTGGTGGCCGCGCTCCCAGCAGTCCGCTTCGCGCATGAAATTCAGGAACGGAACGAGGTGGTCGGGAATGTTGATGCCTCGGTGCTCGTCCGGGCAGCCCTCGCTCGACCACTCGCGCAGCACGATGCCGTGGTGTTTGTACAGCGCCCATTCGCTGTGCTGGAGGCCGCGCTTGAACAAGTCCGCCGCCTCGCGGGACGCCTTCGAGATGTCCGCGTAATTCTTAATCAGATAGCGCAGATAGCCCGGGCCGAGCACGGACACGCTCCGGAACAAGATGAGGCCGAGCGAATCGCGTTCGGCGTCCATTCCGGGGTTGCCCCGGTTGATCACCGCCAACCCGCGGCGGCCGTTCGAGATGTCCGCCCATGTCTGGGCGCACCAGTGGCCGGGCTCGCGCGGCTGCGAGTAGAACGGCGTCTCGAACACCGGTTTGCCGCTCCACGCCGGCGCGAACATCACCTTCACGCGCCGCTCCACGCCCTTGAAGTCTATTTCCGTCTCGAAATCGACGCGCGGCGATCCCGCCGTCAGATACACGCGCCGAACGAGAGTCATTTCGTGGTGGCCGCCCCGTGCTTCGAGGCACGCGCGCAGCGGGCCGCTCTCGGCCACTCGCACTGTTGCGCGGTAGTTTTTCCCCTCCCACGTGCGCCCGGTTTTCATCACTGTCCACAGGTTGCCCGCGTCCTCTTCGACGACGATCTCGTTGCCCTGCCATTTAGACGTACCAAGCGTTTCGCAGCCCGCTTTTTTGTCGAAGATCGAGACGACGTTTCCCGTCCGGCGGTCGAGCTCGACGCGTACGAATTCATTTTCCATCTTCAGGCCGGACACCGAAAGCGGCGGCGTCTTCGCCTTTGCCGGCGTTCCCTGTTTGATGTTGACAACGCCGAATCCGACGGGAGGCAGATCGACGCCGATCAGCAATTCATCTCCCGCGCGCTGGCAGGCGAGCGTTTCTCCGGCGGGGCCGGTGGCGACGAATTCGGTTGCGGTTTCGGCATCCTCGCCGGCCATTTCGACCGGCACCGAGATCAGTTCGTGCCGCGCGCGGTTGAGACTGTTGAACGCCACCACCGGCTCGCCCGCGCCTCGGGTGTCCGCGAGCGCCGCGAGCGCCATGCGCGCCCCGCCTCCGGCCTTGTCGATGTTATTAAACGCTATGTCGTAGCGGTTCATCGTCGCGCGATAAACCTTGTCCGTGCCGGTGCCGCAGATTATGTCGTGAAAATCGTTTTCGAGAATATTTTCCCACGCGGTGTCGAGTTCCCCGGCGGGATATTCGATCAGTCCGTTCGCCCACGCGAGCGCCGCCCATTTCTCCGCGTCGAGTATGCCGTACTGCGATTTGCGGCAGGCCTTTTTGACCTTCTCGCGGGATTCGTAGCAGCCGGTAAGCAGCGGGTTCAGTTCGGTCTTGATTACGGGCAGTTCGTCGAGGTCCGTCCCGCGCAGTTCGTCGAAAAAGCGTTCCGGCAGCGAGAACTCGATGTGCGGGTCCGCGCCTTTTTCGTTCCATTCGCGCACGAGCGGCATCCACTTCGCGAGCGGCACGCAGAAGTCGGTGCCGAACGGAAACATGAGGAAGTCCGTCTGTACGCGAGGCGTTTCGTATTCGATGCGGTTAAGCAACTCGTGTTTGAACGTGCGCGGCGTCAGTGTCTCCTCGGGCATCGGCGAGAAGCCGATGTAGTGGCCGGAGAACCAGTTGCAGAGGACGCGCGAACCGTCAGGCGATTCGAGGAAGAAGTGCTGCGGAGCTTTCGGGTCGCGCCAGTTCTGCACGCCGCGCGCGAACACGAACTGGTCGAGCCCTGCGCGAACGAGTATCTGTGGGAACTGGGCCGGGTGGCCGAACACGTCGATCTCCCACGCGGTTTTCACCTTGCCGCCCACCTCGTCTTCGAGGAACCGCTTGCCGTAGATGTACTGGCGTGCGAGCGCCTCGCCGGTGGGGATGTTCTCGTCCGGGGAGCAGAACGTGCCGCCGACGAGCTCGATTCGCCCTTCGGCAACCCATTTTCTTATTTTGTCGCGCACTTCGGGCTTCGCGATCCAGTACGGCCGCAGCCCGAGCGCCTGATCGATCACATAAGTGAATTCCGGGTGCTTGTCGAGAAGTTCGACCGCGCGGTCGAGGATGGCGGCCACGTCGGCGTTGTAGCCCGCCTCGGTTTTCCACCACTCGACGTCGTAATGGTAGTGCGGAACGGCGAAGATTTTTTTAATCCTGCTGTTTTTCGCGGCCATCGCGAACCCCTTTCCGCGCCGCACGGCGGCGCCCGGACTCATTGCTAATCTTATTATTTTAAATGTATTACGGCAATCTTTAGAAAAGAGTGGTGTCGGGCCGTGAATTGGGAATTGAGAAGTATCAGGAAAAAGCTTGTCAGCCTATATATAACTGAACGGCAAATAAATAACGATACTTTCAAAGTCTCAATTCCCGATTCACGGCCCGACACCAAATTCTCCATTTGATGGCGATGCTCGTGTTATGATAGAATGACGCACGGGAGACTTGATGCGGAATAAACGATGACGATCTCACACCGAGTGGCAAAAAACACGGCGTTTTTGACGGTTGACAATGCGGTCAGCCGCGTGCTCGGATTCGTTGTTAAAATCCTGCTCTTCAGGCTCCTCACACTGAACGAATACGGGCTTTTCACATACGCGTTTTCATTCACGCAGTTGTTTTTCGTCGTGGCCGACATGGGCCTCGAATACTACACGATACGCGAGGTTGCGCGGGACCGCGAAGGAGCGCGCGCGTATGTCGGAAAGATACTGCCGCTCAAGCTGTTGCTGTTTGTCGTCGCGGTCGCGGTCACCGTCGCGGCGGCGTTCGCGGTGAAGGACGGATCGGCGAGGGCGCTCATCACGATTTTCGCACTGTACACGTTCGGCAGGACGTTCTTCACTTTTTTCGAGGGCGTGATAAAAGGCTTCGAGAAGATGGGCCCGGCGGCGGCGTTCTCGATACTCGAATCGCTGCTCGTCGTTCTTTTCGTGGTTGCGCTCATCAGGCGCGGCGACAGCGCGGTCAAAGTCGGCGTCTGGTACTGCATAACACTCACGGCGGCGATGGTTCCCGCGGCCGTTTACGCGGTGCGCCTGACGGGTTTGCCGCGGCTCCGGTTCGACACCGGATTCTGGAAGCGGACGCTTGTGACGAGCTGGCCTTTCGCGGCCTCGATCGTCGCGGTTCTGGTCCACAGCAACGTGGACATCGTGATGGTGAAATTCTTCAAGGGGCCGGATCAGGTTGCGCTCTACAATCCGGGAATTCTTATTCTCACGAGCATCGGGATAATCCAGTCGAGCCTTTCGGTGGCGATATACCCCGTGATCTCGCGAATGCACGGCAACGAGCCGGAAGCGCTCGGAGTTACGTACGAGAAGACGTTCAAGCTGCTGACGCTCGCCGGGCTGCCGTTCTACACCGGCGCGGCGATTCTGGCGAAGCCGCTTCTGTTGTTGCTGTTCGGCCCGAAAGCGGCGGCCGGAGCGGACGCGATGACGATTCTCTGCGCCGCTTATTTCTTTATCAACTACGCGAGCTTCTACGCGACATTCGCGGCCGGAATCGACAAGCAGAAATACTACGTTCAGATAAACATCATCAGCGTGATCGTGAACATTCTGATCAATCTCGTTTTCATTCCCAAGTGGGGAATCAAGGGCGCGAGCGCGGCCACCGTGCTGAGCACGGCGTTTCTCACATTATGGGTTCATTTCACGGTGATGAGGCAGTACCGCAAATTTAATGTCGGCGTATTTCTGGCGAAGGTCGCCGCGGTACTGATCGTCATGTCGGCGGCCGCGTATTGGTTGCGCGGCGTCAACCTCTTTCTTGCGGTCGGCGCGGGCGGAGCCGTTTACGCGGTGGGCATATTGCTTCTCAAACCGTACTCGAAAGATGACCTCCTGCTCATTAAAAAAGCGTTCCGGAACCGGTGAATCGGAGGCCGGTGAAGGGCATAAGGTAATCAGATCCGCGCGCGCCAGAGCGCGGCCTTTCTTTCCTTTGTGTCTTGGTGCCTTTGTGGTGATTTGTATAAACGAAGTAACACGAAAAGGTGGTATTCGGTCTTTTTCCTTATGTTCTCGCTACTCTATCCTCGCTGCTTCTCAGACCGGCAGCCAGATGCGCATTGTACCCGGCGTGCGGTTCGCCCATGAGAAATACGGTATGGCTGTGAAAGGCGCGGATTTGCGGGCGGAGCTGATGTCTCTGTCGGAGTAGAGCGCTCCCTGCGGGACGATGATCTGCGAGTCGCCTTTCAGCACCCCGACGCCGCCGAGAAGGTCCTTTTTATACTCGAACGTGAGTTTCGCCGATTCCGGCAGCCGGACCGAGAAAATATCCGTGTCCGGGAAGTCGGCCTGCTCGATGCAGAAAAGGATCGGCCCACGCATCAGCGCGACGTGGCCTTCGTTTTCATAAACGGCGGGGTTCGAGCGCATCATGTGCGCCTCCATCGGGAAGTCGATGGATATCTTATCGCCCGCGCGCCACTCACGCGCGAGTGCGAGATACTCGCCGGGTTTCGCCGTGGCGGCGGTCTTCGACCCGTTCACAGCCACTGAAGCGTTCTTGCACCAGCCGGGGATGCGGAGCATGACGGAGAATTTTGCGGGTTGCGCGGGAGCAACGGACATCTCGATCCGGCCGTCCCACGGGTAGTCCGTCTTCTGCGATATTTTCACTTTCGCGCCGCCGATTTCCGCCTCCGCTTCGTTCGCGCCGTAAAGATTGACGTAGAGGGCGTCCTTCGAGCGGCTGTAGAAATAGCCGGGGAGTGACGCGAGGAGGCGCGCGACGTTGGGCGGGCAGCAGGCGGTGCCGTCCCAATGTTTCGACGTGCGCCAGTTGAGGCCGGTCTGTCCGTTGGTGATGTTGATTCCGTTGTGTTCGAGCGGGTTGGTGTAGAAATAGTTCTTGCCGTCGAGCGCGACGCCGCTGATCAGCCCGTTGTACAGCGTCTGTTCCATGATGTCGGCGTATTTCGATTCCGCCGTGAGGTTGAGCATGCGCCAGTTCCACATGAACGAGGCGATCGCCGCGCACGTCTCGGCGTATGCGGTGCGGTTCGGCAACTCGTAGTTTGCGCCGAACGTCTCGCCGTCGTACCGCGCGCCCGCGCCGCCGGAGATGTACATTTTCTTCTGCGTGAAGTTGTCCCACATTCGGACGAGCTCCTTCATCAGGGAGTCGTCGCCGGTCTCTGCGAACACGTCCGCCGCGCCGCTGCAGAGGTAGAGCTGTCGCACGGCGTGGCCGCTCACTTCGGGCTGCTCGCGGAACGGTTTGTCGTCCTGAATGTACGCGTTGTGGAGGCAGCCGGAGGTTTTCGAGCCGCGCTGGTCGATGAAGAACGAGGCGGTGTCGAGGTACTTGCGTGTGCCGGTTGCCCGGTATAGCTCGACGAGTGCCATCTCGACTTCGGGGTGGCCGGGCGCGCCGCCGTTGGCCCTCGGGCTGAACCGGCGCGAAATGTGGTCCGCCCATTTTTGCGCCACGTCGAGGAACTCGCCGCCGCCGGTTGCGCGGTAGTGCGCGACCGCCGCCTGAACCAGATGGCCGCCGCAGTAGAGTTCGTGGTTGTACGCGAGGTTTGTCCAGCGGAAATACTTCTGCGCGCCCATGAACGCCGTGTTGAGATAGCCGTCCTTTTGTTGCGAACCGGCAACGAGGCCGATGAATTCGTCGAGCGTCTTCTGCAAGTCGGCGTCGGGTTCGCGGGAAATCTGCCACGCGACCGCCTCCGCCCATTTGTACACGTCGGAGTCGTCATAGATGCGGCCGTGGTGGCCGCCGCAGTTTTTTACGCCGGAGGCGTCGCGGAAGTTGTCGATGCGCTGCGTTCGCTCGCATTCCGCCCACTGGTGGGGGATGGATACTTTATGGTTCACGGCGAGTTTGGGCGACCAGAAGGTGTCGCTGAAACGCACCTGATTGACGCCGAGCGGGAACAGTTTCGCGGAGGGGCTCTTTGACGTGTCGGTTATGAGCGCTGCCGCGTTCGGCGCCGCTCCCGGCTGGGAAGCAGCGGCGTTTTCGCTCGCTCGCGCGCCGTGCCCGCCGATTCCGGCGAGGCCCGCCGCCGCGGCAAGCTGCGCACCGGTTTTAAGAAAATCGCGTCTTGTGATCTCCACGGTAGTTCCTCCTCGATTCGTTTGTGTCAGCGGCCGAGCGGGCTGAGAGAGCGGACTGCGGCGATGAGGTAATCGAGCGCCTCGCGTGTCTGCCGCGGATTGATCGGAAGCGTAACGATACGTTCGCCGACACCGTCCGCGACCGGGAACATCCCTTTCTCGAAACCACGCTTGCGGAATGCGGTGACCCAGTGCAGCGGGATGTAATGCGCGCCGACTTTCACGCCTTTTTCATAGAGCATCGCGTGTATGAAATCGACCTTGTTCATTCCGAATTCGGCCTCGTGGATTTCGATCGGATAGAGGTGGAACACGTGCTTGCGGTCCGGCATAACGCGGGGCAGGGTGAGTCCGGGGACGTCCTTGAGGCCCTCGGTGATGTACGCCGCGTTCTCGATGCGGCGGCGGTTGAGATCGTCGAGCTTGCGAAGCTGGATGATGCCGACGGCCGCCTGAATGTCGGTCATGCGGAAGTTGTATCCGCAGTCGTCGAAGTCCTGCCACCAGAAGCGTTTGCCCATCGGCAACTCGGATTCGTCGATGCTGCAATATTTCGTGCTCTTGCCATAGACTCGCGTGCAGTGCGAGCGGTAGAGGGCGATTTTTTCGAACACGTCGGCGTCGTTGGTGGTTATCATGCCGCCCTCGCCGAGCGTGGACATGTTTTTCTGTTCGTGGAAGCTGTAGCAGCCCGTGTCGCCCATCGAGCCCGCCTTGCGGCCCTTGTACTCGCCACCGATGGTGTGGCAGGCGTCCTCGACGATGGCGAAGCCGTGTTCTTTCGAGAGCGAGAGCAGGGCGTCCATGTCGCAGCATTGGCCGTAGAGATGCACCGGCGCGACGGCCTTCGTGTCCGGCGTTAGCTTTTCGGCAACCTTTTGAGGATCGAGGTTGTACGTCACCGGATCGATGTCGGCGAAATCGACTTCTGCGCCGAGCGTGACGGCGGCGGCGGCGGTGGCGATCCACGTCACCGGCGTGGTGATTACGCGCGTGCCCGGTCCGACTCCGAGTGCGAGCATGGAGAGGAAGAGCGACGCGGTGCCGTTGCTCGTCGCGCGCGCGTATTTCGTTCCCATGTATTCGGCGTATTCCTTCTCGAACTGAATGCACGCATTCCCGCTTGTCGGTGCTTCCTTGTGGAGGATATCGACAATCGCGGCTTCCTCCTCCGGCCCGTATTCGGTGCCGAACTGTATTTTTAGGTCGTGTTTGATTTCGGGTGATGCCATAGCAGTCTCCTTTTGGCGATTAATTTATGAGGGAAGCGCGCCGCGGCCGGGAGTCTCGTTCAACAGGCCTTTGATCATAAAACTCCTCCGCGCGTTGCTTCTGTGTGGGGTGCGCGCGCGCATAAATTCTACACGCAGGCGCGCGCGCGTGTCCATTGAGCGCGCGAAAACACATCGCGCTCGTTGCGTACTCTCGAATTTCGCGGCCGATATGCGAAAATCAGAGAATGTTATCCAGTTTCTTTGAGATATTGTCGTACGGCACGTTGCCGGAAACCCTGTCCTTTTCGGAGCCGCCTTTGAACAGAATCACGGTCGGGACGCCGCGTATGCCGAACTTGGTCGCCAGTTCGCGCGCCTGATCGATGTCGATCGTGAACACCTTCGCGCGGCCTTCGTAATCTTTCGCTATTTTTTCGATTGTCGGGGCCAGCATTTTGCACGGGCCGCACCATGTCGCGCTGAAATCTACGAGAACGGGTATCGGGGACTCCTTTACGTCGGAGTCGAAATTCTTCGGGTCTAAAAGGTTGAACATTTTTCACGCCTCCTGCGGCCGCATGGCCGCTGCAAGGATTGTCGTCTGTACGGACACGGATAGTATATCCCGCGCGCCGCCGACGGACAATCCGCGGCCTCAAAACTTTTTAACGCCGCAAAGGTTTGATTTCCATCAATGTTTCCCACGCGATCAGCCGCCGATACCCGGATGAACGCGCGTGATGAAGATTGCGAATGTAAGCAGCATCAGCACGGCGCTGATCCAGAAGCAGTGCTCCTCGGTCGTCATCTGTTCATTTTCCCACATGTTTCGGGCCTCCCGCCTTTTTTCTCAATCATAAATGCGGGGTGTGACAAATAAGATTGACAAAGGGGGCAAAACAGTAGCGAGGATAGAGTAGCGAGTCGCGAGGGAAAGGCAGAAGCAAGAATATAGAATACAGGATATAGAATATAGCGAAAGGCAAAAGGCAATATTCAAATTATGCAGGGCGGGGTCGCCGGTCGGCAGGCCGCACCCCGCCGATCAATAATATATGCCGCGCGCGGCAGCAAGCGGCCACATAGCAAAAGGCAGAAGATTAAGTACGAACCGCGCGTGAGCAAGCGGTTGCATAATAGAAGGATATATAAGATACATTAAATACAGAAATAAAGTGATCACAAAGGCACAGGAAAAAGCGGCAAAGCCGCTTTTCAAAAGCGTACTCCTGCTGTTCGGCCCACCATTCCGTTATTGTTTATTATTTGTTATTCGGCAGCAGGAATGTGACAAAAATCATTTAAAACAGATGCATTTTTGTGGTTGAAGATTACAAAAGAGGGTAAAAGGAAAGTGGAGGAAAAGCAAAAAAGGCTAGGACTTCCGGGGGGAGGTGCCGAAATGTACTTCAACTTAGAGGAAAGACAGGAAGGGAATGCCACCGTAATCAAATTATCGGGTGAGTTGTGTAATGACACGGTCGGCCGGGCTCAGGCTCTTGTTGCGGATGTGGCGAACAAAACTTCACGTGGAATCGTGTTTGATTTAACATGTCTCGATTTTGTGGACAGCAAAGGCGCCGGGTTCCTGCTTCAAATGAAAAAAATATACAACGGGAACAGGGCGATTGTGCTGGCGGGCTTGCAGGGGTCGATCAAGTCGGTTCTCACACGGCTTATGATTACCGAGCAGATTAAAACATACAACACGGTTGAGGATGCGGTGAAGAGAATGTAGCAGAACGCGGCAACGACAAGAACACGGTTAAAACGCCGGACAAAAAACCGGTGGCCGGAGAAGAACTACGTAAAAAAGCCCTTTAGCAAAGGGCTTTTTTGTTTTAGCGGGTGTTTATCCGGGTAAAATAAAAGTGAAAGGGGGTGACGAAGATGAAACGGAAAGCGATCAGGATGATTGAAGCGGCGGTGGTGGCGGCATGCATGGTCGTATCGGTCGAACCGGCGGTCGGCGCGAAGAACTTCTGGGATACGTATTCGAACAAACTCGTTTACAATTACGCGATTAAATCGGGGGATGTGTACGCGGAAGGGATGAACCAGAGGCTTGCGCCGCACGAGGTGCTTTCCGTGTCATCGAAGTCGTTCTCCCAGAGTTTCGGAACCCGGGTGTCGGAGGTGGCGAAGGAACATCGCGCATTCGCGATCGTGTGTATTTTCTCGAGGACTCCGGAGAAATGTTACTTGGACAGTGTGATGAAGACAACGTTCGACGAGATAGAATTCCTGCACGCGCCGAACATCTCGCAGAAAATGATAAAGAAATTCGGAAGGTTTTATACCGCATCATTGATGAAACCCAAAGAAATCGAAGGGAAAGAGGAGCGGGCATCCGGCGTGTCGCGGAAGAAGAATTTCAACCCACGGTTCGGGTTCACGCTTAACGATATGGAACTGTATGCGGCTGCGCCGTTCTACACATTCCGCGGAATATACGTCGAGCCGATTCTGGGCACGGCGCACGGACCGAGCGTCAGCCTCATGAAGAACGGTGTCAGCTTGGATTTCGACCGCGAGGGGCTCGCGATCCAGTATAAGACAAAACCGGTGCTCAGCGAACGGGCGAAACTCACGGTGACGATCCGCCCCGAAGGCGAAATAAGAATAGAGAATGTTTACATGGTGTGGTGATCGGGGCTCGGGAAAGCCGGTTAACCCGATTGTGACTGACTCTCAGCTACTTTAGAAAAAAGCTGTTCATTATTTTTCCCGGCGGAAAATTGAGTGTAATCAGGTGCTTATTTTGCTTCGTATCATGTGCTGCGTTTGGCGCGGCGCGGGATTTCGGGAAAAGCGGAAATTTTTACTTTTCAGCAGATTGCCGGTTCGAAGATTTTTAATCCGCAAGTAAAATATATATAATGTAAATTCAATTACATAAAAACTGGAGTTCATCATGCCGGACAGAGATGTAAAGACTGTTAAGGATCAGATATTTTTTCAGTACGCGAAGATTATTGCCTGCAGCGCTTTCGGATTTGAGAACGGCAGCATTGCCAAGAAGGAACAGTACGGTTTTATAAAGAAGCGATTCAGGATGCTGCAGTCGGGCGAGATTTCGTGGTCCGATATCCTGCGGGAAGACAAACAACTGGTGGACGCTGAAAAGAAGTGCGTGTACTGTGGCGCGGCGGATGATCTTTCATGGGAGCATATCGTTCCGAAGTCGCTGAAGATCAAGCCGGAATGCGGGGATTGCGACGCGATCCAGAGTATTCACAATCACGTGTGGGCTTGCAGGCGATGCAACTCATCGAAAGGGAATCGCGGGCTGTACGCGTTTTATCAGTCCATGATGCCGAAAGAGAAGTATTACGATTTTCTGCCGGCGCTGGTGGAGAAGAAGTACCTGAAGACGATTTACCAATGCCATGTATGCGCAGGCACGCTGGATTCGCCGGATGCTGACGGCAACGGGAAGATGGATGTGCTGGATGTGGATTTTGCCGTGGCGAATTTCATCTGAGAGCGAAGAAAAAGCAAAACTAAAATCCATTTAAAAGACGCTCTGCTTTTTTCTGTAGGACGTATAACCGAAATCCCGGCGGGTTCTCTGCGACGCGTGAGTTTCCGGGCTTTGATGTGGGCAGCCTGAAGGAATGTATCGCTTATATCCTTTTTTGGAACAGCAATATGTCGAAATCCTCGCCGAATTTGAATCCCGCATCGCGTATGCAGCCGACTTGTTCGAAACCGTTGCTTTTGTGAAAACAGATGCTGGGGTCGTTCTTCGATGAAACACTCGCCACGAGGTTGTCCACGCCTACATGCTTTGCCTCGCAGGCCAGACTTTCGAGAAGTGTTTTCCCCAGCCCTTTGCGGGTACATTCCGGTGCAAGGAAGTATGTCAATTCCGCCGTTCTTTTTATTGCGTCTCCGGGATGGTACTTCTTGAGCAGGCCGAAACCTATAACCCCGTTGTTTTCATCCTCCGCGATGAGCGCCGATATGATATCGGGGCCGTTTAGAAGCAAATTGAAGCGCTCTTCAGGCCACATTGCGGACGCATAGGCGGCGAAACTGTTTTCTATGTAATGCGCGAAAATTCTCATCACTCCGTGTTTGTGCTTCATCTCCAGCTTCACGATTCTGATATTCATTCGCCACCTCCGCCTTGTCGGATTATTCTACCCGAATGAGGCAGGATTTACATTGTTAACATTGCAAGTGGATGAAAAAGCAGTAGCGAGGGTCGAGAGGAACACGAAGAGCGGTTCCAAAATCCGGGCGCGATGTATTTCGGCGTAGGGTATTTTGCCCGAATGCCGGGTCAGGGCCTCATTTTCGCTTTCAACTTCTCGATCAGTTTTGAGGGAAGTGATCTGAACAGTTCCTTTATAAGCCCGTATTGAAAAGCCTTGAAAATAATCGTTAAAAAGTTCTTCTTAGTCAGTTTATAATTGTTGGTGCTGAGGACGGCCATGAAATGCGACTTCAGTATTTCGCTTGCCGGGAACGAATCCGTTTCCGCCACCGGCCGGCAGGCCATTATCTGATCGTCCATGGCGGAGATAAAACTTCTTTCGTCTCTGAGACGCCCGTTTTTTTCGAACCACTCGCGGACTTGAGTGCCTTTGTGCGGCACGAGTATGTTCCAGAACATGAAATCGGCGCCGTTTTCCTTCGCAAATCTCACGGATTCCTTTGTTCTTTCGTAAGAGTCGCCGGGCAGTCCGATCACGAAGCACATTCCGAGCCTCATGCCGCTGTTTTTTATCAATCGCGCCGACTCGCGGATACGGTCGAGTGTTTCGCCTTTTTTAATGCTTTTAAAAATCTCCGGATTCGCGTGCTCCACGCCGAGGCAAATACTCTCGCAGCCGGCTTTTTCGAGCAGGGCGACGATTTCGGCATCTACGTTGTCCGCGCGGATGTTGTCGATGCGCAAAATCCAGTCGCCGCGCATCGAGTTGTACGCGTCGAGGAATTCCTTGAATCGGTCCATGTCGTGCGCCGTGTTGTCGTCCTGAATCTGGATTATCCTCACGCCGGGATATTTTTGCTTGACGGTTTCCAGCTCGCCGATGACTTGTCCTATCGGCCGGGGCCGCCATTTTTTGGAGCTTATGCCGGACACTTCGCAGAAGATACAGTTGAAGGGGCACCCTCGGCTCGTCTGAAGCGGGTACTCGATAATTTTCTCGCGCGACATGCACAGATCGAACGCCGGGAGCGGGATTCTCGACATGTCCGGCAGGGGCGGTTCGACCACGACCGGAGAGTCGGGGATAATCCCGCGCTCGCAGATATCGACAATTCCCTCTTCCGACTCGCCCCGGAAAACATAGTGAATCCGGCCGTCTTTTGTCAGTTCGTCGCTGTAGAGAGAGCTGTGCGGGCCGCCCGCGAGTTTTATCAGTCCGGGGTGCTCGTCGAGTTCGTCGAGCATCCGGTCCGCGAGGCTCCAGTATGCCGTATTGATCGTTATGCCCGCGATGTCGGGTTTGAACGAGTCGATCACCTCGCCGACCGGAGGAAGCTTTCTGTCGATAATATAGTCGAGGATGCGGACGTCGAATCCGGCGGCTGTGAGTTTGCCGGCTATCAGGCCGATGCCGAGATGCGGACGCCCGATCACCATCATGGATTTGAGCGCCGGAGAAATCAGAAGTACTTTTTTGTTCGCCATCCTATAAATTCTGCCTGTAACCGGACTAAGTCTATTGGTCCATACGACATTGTAGCCAAAAAAACAGAGGAACGCCATGCAGGGATTAGAAACAAAAACGACAAAAAGGGCGGACACAGTCGGGATTATTTAAATAATTGATGGATTGCTAAAGGAATAATTATAAAAAGCCGATAAAAGTAGAGGCTTAGTACATAATCGCATTATTGAAGGCTTTTATATGCGTTGAAGCTTTCAAGGTTGTGGGTTGTTTATTTAATATTGGTCAACTTTGAGTCACTGAAAAGGCGGTGATCTGATTGAGTTTAGTAACAAATGTCAACTCGATGGGCGCGATAAATTTCGCGAGAGTAAACAACAATTTCATGAGCACGGGTTCGGAGAGGCTGTCCTCGGGACTTCGGATAAACAGCGCGGTGGACGACCCGTCCGGTCTGGCGATAACCGTGTCGATGAAGTCGCGGAGCGGCGGCGATAAGGTGGCGAACGAGAACGCTCAGGAGGCCATAAACTACCTTCAGGTGCGTGATTCGGCGATGTCCGAGATCGGCGACATGCTTCAGCGGATACGCGACCTCGCTGTGCGGGCGGCGAACGACGCCACGCTCACATCCGACGATATGCAAAGAATACAAGACGAAGCGGTACAAATAGGCAAAAACATAGACGTAATAAATTCCGAAACGAAGTTCAACGGCAAAAGAGTTTTCAATCACAGTCTCGAAATGGTACAGGGATGGGCCGGGCCGTACGGTCTGCCGGGGCACCCCGGACAGGTCAGTTTCACGCTGGACCTTGCCTCGCTCGCGGCGGCTAACGGCGGAGTAGCTGTAGTCACCAGTGCGTGGTATAACGGAGATAACGATTTTCCGGACCTGAACATTATATCACCGTCGGGAGAGGCCTTCGGATACTACCACGACACATACACGGGTATGTACGAGGCATATCTGGGCGGCGGCGGAGCGCAGACAATAGATTCCTCGGTAATTGATAGCGCGGACCAGATAAACTACAACGGATGGGGTCCGGCGGCCTCGCCGGGCGGCTGGTTTGAAGAGTTTTTCGAGGTGACTAATCCGGAAGCGGGCCTGTGGACGATTCTTATAGACAATGAATCTCCGTCGGACAGATATTTTGGGATGTATTATAACGGCGAGACGGTCGAAGATCCGACCGTGTACGATTCCGCACAGATCGGGCCCGATAATTTAGACTGCTGCGTGGTTCACCTCGACATGTTTCAGGTATCGAGCGTGACGCTTGGAGTATCGACGAGCATGTCCACCGCAACCGCGGCGGCGGCGGCGATAGACTCGGCGGATGCCGCGATAGACAAACTGAACAATTACCGCGCGAAGACCGGCACTCTGATCAACCAGATCGAATACATCATAAACGACAACACAGCGCAGATCATCAATATAGAGGCGAGCAGATCGCGGATCGAAGATTCCGAGATGGCGAGCGAAATAACGAAATACACTAAGACCCAGATAATCCAGCAGACGAACACGCAGGCGCTGAACAAATCCGACAGGATGTCGGAGAGCG
The DNA here is from genome assembly GCA_964409645.1 of uncultured bacterium. GTDB lineage: Bacteria > UBP15 > UBA6099 > UBA6099 > UBA6099 > CAYPEK01. The sequence continues at coordinate 40,826 of CAYPEK010000008.1, forward strand.
TCCTGAATCTGATAGAGATGTCCACAGGCGGCGCGGCGTAAACAGCCGTAACAAAAAAAACTGCCGCTTACAGTCAAATTTTCAATAACTGAAGTTGAAGATTGCTCGTTCTTATTTCCCGCCGGATGAGCTCAGTGCGACGTATTTTTTATAGGCGCTGAGCGCTTCGTCTTTCTTGCCGAGTTTTTCGTAGCACTCGGCGAGCGCTTTGTATCCCTGAGCATATTTCGGGTTGAGCGCGACGGCTTTTTTGAAGTCGTTGACGGCGTTCTTGCAGTCGCCTTTTCCGGCGGTGAGGCGGCCGCGAGCCATGTAGGCGGCCTCGTTCTTTGGGTTGAGCTGGATGGCCTTCGCGATGTCTTTGGCGGCTTGCGCGGCGTCTCCTTTTTTGCGATGCACTTCGGAGAGGGCGACGTAGGCGTCGATGTAGTCCGGCTTCAGTTCGATTGCTTTGCTGAGGCTTTTTGCCGCGCTGCCGAAGTCCTCGCGTTTCGAGTACGCGACGCCGCGGAAGTAGTAAGCGTCGGCGTTGTTCGGGTCGCCTTGGACTGCGGTGTCGAGGTCGATGATTGCTTTGTCGAAGTCGCCTTTTTCGAAATGTGCGCGTCCGCGGTAGGTGTAATTGTCGTAGTTTTCGGGTTTAAGCTCGATTGCCTTGTCGAGGTTTTCAATCGCCTTGTCGAAGTCGCCTTTTTCGAGTTGGATACGCCCGATGTAGTGGAACGGGGTATCGGTGTCGGGGTTGTCTTCCGCGGATTTCTGGAAAGATGACATGGCGCCGTCGTAGTCTTTGTTTTTGAATTTGCAGATGCCGATGCTGTCGTAGAAAGGTTTTGTCGTCGGGTCGAGGCTTTGGACAACGGTGTAGTCCGCTTCGGCGGCGGCGCAGTCGCCTTTTCCGGCGAGGATGGTTGCGCGTGTGATGTAAGCGATATGGTCGGTGGTGCCGGCGCTGATGGCTTTGTTGAGGTCTTCGAGTGCTTTATCGGTGTCGCCGGTTGCCATGAGCACTGCCGCGCGGGCGGCGGTGGCTTCGGGGTAGTCCGGTCTGAGTTCAATCGCCTTGTCGTAGTCGGCGAGTGCTTTGTCGTACATGTACCTGAGGAAGTAGTTATTGCCTCGGTCATAGTAGAGGTAACTGTCGTTGGGGCTGAGCTCGATCGCTTTGTCGAAGTCGGCGGCGGCGGTTTCGAAATCGCCTTTGACTTTGTATGCGAGCCCGCGATAGTTGTATGTCATGCTCGAGGTCTGATCCATCTCGATGGCTTTATTCAGGTCTTCGATGGCTTTGTCGGTTTCGTTCGAATAGAGGTATGCGTTGCCGCGCAGAGAATATGCGAGCGCGATGTTGATGCCCAAGTCTATCGCCTGAGTGAGGTCGGCGATGGTGTTGGGGTAGTCGTTTTTCATGCTGTAGATGCTGCCGCGGCCGAGGTAATCCATGGCTGTGCCGGAGCCGAGGTCGATCACTTTCGTATAGTCGGCGATGGCGCCGTCGTAGTCCATCTTCAGCAGCCGGATTCCGGCGCGGTCTTCGAGTGCGGGGGTGTACGTTGAGTCGGTTTCTATTGCCTTGTCGAGGTCGGCGAGTTCGTTTGCGTAGTCGCCTTTGTATTTATAGATGCCCGCCCGGTAGTAGTAATACCTTGCGGTGTACGGGCTGAGGCTGATGGCGGAGGAGTAGTCGGCGAGCGCGTTGTCGTAGTCGCCTTTTGTCGAATAAGAGATTGCTCGAAGGATATAAACCGTGGCGTCGCTTTTCAGGCTGAGCGCGTAGGTGAAATCGGATATCGCGCTGTCGTCGTCGCCTTTGTAGGCGTAGCAGTTACCGCGGTTGATGTATGCGTCGGGGTAGTAGGGCTTCAGGCTGATGGCCTGAGTAAAGTCCGAGATGGCGGCGTCGTAACTCTTCATGTTCATTTCGGAGTTGCCGCGATTGTAGTAGGTGTCCGCGTTTCCCGGTTCGTATGTGATCGCTCTGGAAAAATAATCTATGGACTGAACGTAGTCGCCTTTTTTGTTGTATGAGTAACCGAGCCCGAACAGGGCGGACGAGTTGGCGGAGTTGTACGAGAGCGCGGTGTTGAAATCGGAGATGGCGGAATCGTAGTAGTCCATGCGGTTGTAAGCGAGGCCGCGGTTGGAGTACATGAAAGAGATGTTTTCGTAGGTTTCGCCGGATGAGTAGCTTGTGATCGCCTGAGTGTAGAGGTCGGCGGAGTCCGAGAATCGGCCTTCGGTGTAGGCGGTCATGCCGAGGTCGAAGCAGTTTTGTGAGCTGTAGCAGTACTCCGCGAGCGCTGCCCGGCCGGCCGCGAGCGAAATCGCGATAGCGAATATTGAGAGTATTTTTCGAAGTTTCATTTTCGTTCTCCGTTGTGAGCGCGCAAGCGCTTTTCCCAGAAGTTGTCACTGCACAAGATGTTTCTCTTGGATGGATTATAAGGCGTTTGAAAGCGAAAGTGAATGAGCGTAACTTTTTAGGCCGAAAAACAAACAAGGCAGATGGCGGCGCGGCAGATAGAAAAGATAAAACAAGGATATCAAAGCATTTGCCGGAGTGCGCGCGACTTGGCGCTGCTGAGGAAGCCGCCTTTTAGACAAGCAATAGCTAAAAAGCTCTGAGGCTTGACCCTCAAGATAAAAAGATTAATAAGGTAAATGAGAAAAGCAGGTGAAGAACTGGAGGGGGAAAATGGGAAAAGCAGGGGAGATATTGAAGAATAGAATCGAAAATCGGAAGCGGTTGGAAAGCGAAGCGCCCGATCTGTTCAACGGTTTCAACGAGATGATGAAATATTACTATAAGCACGGCGCTCTCGACAGGAAATACAAGGAACTGATGGCGGTGACCGCGGCAGTCGCAACGAGATGCATCCCGTGTCTCGCGAATCATGCCAACAACGCCATGTCGGCGGGCGCTACAAGGCAGGAAATATTCGAAGCGGCGGCAATCGGCGTCGAATTCGGCGGTGGGCCTTCTTTTGTCGCCGTCAGAGATGAACTTCCGGGCTTCCTTGATGAGATCGAAGCACAGAAGAGTTGATTTTGATGCTGCTTCAAAATTGAATGAGGCGGGACGCCTGTATGGCATTCGCCGTGATTCGTTTTTTCATTCGTAACGTGACCGCTTGCTGACGCTCGTGGCTCGGATTCGCTTCGCTTATTAAAAACAGCGCCATTTGACACAGGAATTATGTTGTGTAAATTAAATTAAAACTATGAATTTAAGTACCCCGGCTTGGCCAAGAGTATCTATAGAAATTATGCTGCGAGTTCATTTCTTATGTCTTCTCTATGACTCCATTGGATAGGTTTAATGTTGTAGCTTTTGAGCGCGGCAATAACATCTGTTGGGACGCTTTTTTCTGAGTCATTTAAAATCGCGTATGCCATAGAGTCATCCGGTCTGACTTCTTTTGTGTCAAACCATGCCCACATGAATGTCTGTGCCATCTCACGACTTGGCCTGTTGATTGCCCTAATGATTCGTTCAGGTTGTTTATTTGGAGTTTTAGGAATTACAAAATCAAATAGATGATCATAACCTGTCTTGCCTGTGAATTTCGCTTTTGGTGTGAATCTAATTTCGTGAGTGTTTAACCAAGCCTCAACGTCTTCATAAAATAATCTTTTAATAACAGGTTCAGCAAGATAAAACATATCATTAACTGCCAATATGGCTTGGATAAGATTATGTTTTCTAAGGGCGAAGTTATCTGAGGAAGCTTGAACTTGGAGTGCATTTCTATCATTTTGGACGCCGAAGCCATTCAAAGTTACTTTAAGAAGCTGTTGTCTTTTGGGGCTGTCGAGTTTGCATCCGGAATGTAAAAGGTCCGTAATTGTGTATCCATCATCTGTTAATATGAATCCTCCATTTTGTTTATGCGCATAAATTTGTATATAGTCATTATGCCTATCTAAATAAGGCGTTGTTATTTCTATCCAATCTTGAACTTCTCTTAAAGAAGTCTTATCTCGGAGCCACTCTATATACTGATCAAGAAGATGTCGAATTTCGTCTATCATGAAAAAAGGCCTCTTTGGATTCTTGGCTGAATTGTTATATTGCAAAAATCCATGAATTGATAAAGTGTTTTTTGTATATCATCCATGTCCGTAAACTTATCAACGGGAATGGGGTTTGCCCATTTATCTCCAAATCCTTCTCGGTAAATATGGATGTGTGGCACGCTTATTTCTCTGCCATCCGGATTTCTGTGTGGAGGTCCGCCAAGGTCTAATCTAACAAGCGAAACCACTTGGCGTGCTCTGTTTTGATAAGATACTTTTTGTAAATCAATGCGGCTCCGACCGATATCCAATATAAAATACTCTCTCTTGTCTGTAGATATAAGAGGAACAGATAGAGATTCACCGGGAACAGGAAAAGAATAATTATTATTATCAATACGGTGCTTCTCCATAGCAATGAGCATTTCGGCTTCTGCTTGATTAAGATTAACTTCGGTCACAATAGTTACACTCCGAGATTGCTATAAAGTTATAGGTGTTAGCAAAAACCACATAATCAATCCAACTCTATATTACTTTATTATAACATCCCATAATCATCAATTGCTTATTCTGTCATAAATCATGTCCATCCTAAATTGACAATGCAGATCATTAAATGCTACTCAAATGTTCATATAATGATGACCAAATATAAAAGGGCGGGTTTTGAGGCCCGCCCTTTTTATTGTTGCTTTTGCGCTAATCTTATCTGCCGAAGATTCCGATGCTGCAAACGCTCATGGCGGGGAAGCCGCCGAGGTTGTGCGCCAGCGCGAGGTTGTCTTGGGCACACGGCTTTTCCGTTTTGCAGTTCAAACACGCGCTTGATATAATTGATAAATGGCAAGGCCATTCGGGGTGGGGAATGAAATCAATGGACAAATCGCAAAGCACTATACCCGACTCGGAACTTCCCGACATGTTAAGATCATCCTGCGAGGACAAAATATGATAGCTGCGCAGCTTGTGCCTAAGCGGACATTCGGTAATACCGGCGTGAAGATATCTAAGCTCTGTCTTGGCGGCGGGTCTTTCGGGAACTCCGACGGTCAGGCTTTGCTCGATGAAGCTCTGAAGTATGGCGTGGATTGCTGGGAGGTCGTATCGTTTACCGGAAAAGTATATGGCGAATATTTCAAAAAACATTCCGATATGCGTGAGAAGATATTTTTGACGGGGAAAGTGCATTTTACGGATCCGGCTGCGATGGAGAAGCAACTGGATGATATGCTCGTTGAAAACGAAACATCTGTTATCGACTTTCTCGCTGTGCATGTGCTGGACAATACCGAGGTGCTTACAAACGATATTCGGAAATGGGTGGAGAAGCTGAAAAAGGAAAAGAAAATTCGTTTTTTCGGGTTCTGTACCCACAAAAATATGGACAGATGCCTTTCCAACGCCGCCGATCTTGGTTGGATAGACGGTGTTCATACTGTTTATAGTTACAGGATGCAATGTGTCAAAAGTATGGAAGACGCTTTTCATAAATGTTACGAAAAAGGTGTCGGGATATTCGCTGTTAAGTCGATGGGGCTGACCGTTCTGAGGAAAACGGAACGGCAACCTGATGAAGAGAAATTAGATGCGGCTTTATCCGGCCACAATATAACATTTGAGCAGGCGAAGCTGATGTCGATCTGGCAAAATCCCGCTTTGACATCGATCTGCTCTCTCATGTCGAGCCCGGAGATCGTTCAATCCAATGCCTCGGCGGCGGTGAATGAGGCTGCGCTCGATGCGGAGGTTCAAAAACTGCTTTCGGATTATGCCGACAGCACTTCAAAGTATTTCTGCCGTCGCTGCGATCAGTGCGAAGCGGCAAATGCTGATAAAGTTCCTATCTTTGATATTATGGAATTGCTTATGTATTCAAGAGGATATGCTCGAATGGAAATGATCGCAAAAAAGTTCATGCAGATACCTGTTGAGGTCAGAAACAGGATGAGTCACAGCGATTATTCGGTTGCTGAAAAGATGTGCCCGCAGAAAATGCCTATAGGGCAGCTAATGAAGGAAGCCTGTGATGAGTTCACCACCCATTCGTGAGCGCGTTTTTTGGAGATGAAAAAAGGGCGGGTTTTGAGGCCCGCCCTTTTTGATTGTTGCTTTTGCGCTAATCTTATCTGCCGAATATTCCGATGCTGCACACGCTCATTGCGGGGAAGCCGCCGAGGTTGTGCGTGAGTGCGAGTTTATCCGGATATTTGATCTTCCGTTCTTCCGGCACTCTGCCGAGTATCTGCAGGTAGCACTCGTAGATCATGCGGATGCCCGACGCGCCGATGGGGTGGCCGAAGCATTTCAGGCCGCCGTCCGGCTGGCAGGGCACTTCGCCCTTGAGGTCGTAGAAGCCGGCGTCGATGTCTTCCTTCGCTTTGCCGACGGGAGATATCTGCAGGTCTTCATACGTCGCGAGCTCGGTGATGGAGAAGCAGTCGTGGACTTCCATCATGCCGATTTCTTCGCGCGGGTTTTTGACGCCCGCTTCGGCGTACGCGCGTTTTCCGGCTTCGCGGGTCGGCATTACGTATGTGCCGTCCCAGTCGGTGTAGAGGAGTTCTTCGCCCGACGTGCAGGCGATCTGGAGCGCCTTGACGCGGATGAAGTCGTCGCCTTTGAGCTTCTTGGCGATTTCGGGTGTTGTGACAATCGCACAGGCGGCGCCGTCGCTGACGCCGCAGCAGTCGAAGAGTCCGAGCGGCTCGGCGATGATCGGGGCTTTCATGATCTGCTCGACGGTGGCCGCTTTGCGGAGGTGCGCTTTAGGGTTGAGCGCGCCGTTGGCGTGGCTCTTCGCGGAGATTTTCGCGAGTGTCGTTTTGCCTTCGTCGCGGGAGAGTCCGTACTTGTCGAAGTAGCGTGTTGCCATCATCGCGAATCCGCCGGGGGCGGTGATGTTGGCGAGAATCATTCGGTTGCGGGTGCCCATGGCCTGACCGAAATCGGGAAGGCCGCCGTAGCCGGTGTCTTTGAGTTTTTCGACGCCCATCGCGAGCGCGATATCGACTGCGCCGGAAGCGACCGCATAGACGGCGCCGCGGAACGATTCAGTACCGCTGGCGCAGAAGTTTTCGACGCGGCTGCAGGGGATGAACGGGAGTTTGAGCGCGAGCGAGATCGGGATCGCGGATTTTCCGACGTTGATCTCCTCGAAGCAGACGCCCATCCACGCCGCCTGAATGTCTTTCTTTTCGATGCCGGCGTCCTTGATGCATTCGGCGAACGCTTCCACCATCAGGTCGTCGGCGCCTTTGTCCCAGTGCTCGCCGAACTTGGTGCAGCCCATTCCGATAACTGCAACTTTATCTCTGATACCTTCAGCCATGTCAGTTCGCCTCCTTTCCGGGGGCGGGCACAGCTTTCCATGCGTATCCGCAGATTCCGCGCCCTTCGTCCAGATATTTCAGCCGGAACGATACTTCGACCGGCATTTGAACTTTCATCGACTTGATGTCCACGTCTGTGAAATCGATCCAGAGGCGGCCGCCGCCGTCCATGTCAACGAGCCCGTAGATTGCGGGCGGGTCGTAGCTGAATGCCAGCATGTCGCCGGTGAACGTGAACAGCTTGCCGGTTTTGCCGGCGAAGCGGTATGGCTCCATCTGGTCAACTGCCTGACATTTCGGGTTCGCGCAGATGCGCTGTGCGGGGTATTGCGGGGTTCCGCACGCTTTGCACTTGGAGCCGACGAGGCCGAGCACGATGCGGCGGTCGCGGCCGAGCGTCGAGAGCGCTGTGGGCGCCGGGGCTTCTCCGCGGATTCCGACTTCGAGCGGCTGAATGCCGCGCCACACCATGTATTTCTCGTAGTTGTTGAGCTCTTTGCGATTCGCGAGGGCCGCTTTGACCGCGCGCCGGGCCGGAAGTTGCGTAATGGCATCCGTGACCTGAAACAGGAGCACATCCGCGCCGCTGCCGTAGCCGACCACGACGATCTTGTCGCCGGGTTTCGCGTCTTCGAGGGCCGCCGCGAGCATCAGGCCCGCCTGAGCGGCGCCGCAGTCGCCCACGTTCGCCGACATCGGATCCTGTATCTGCTCGGGAGCGAGACCCATCTTTTTGCCGAATGCGCTCATGTTGGCGCCGAGGCCGATCACGAGTTTCGAGATCGTGTTGGGCATTACGCCGAGTTTCTGCGCCGCGCCCATGACCGCTTCGGGCAATATTTTCGATACGCCCGCGTCACGCACCCAGCGCTCTTCCCACATGCGGACGAACTTGTCGCCGTTCATGCGGCGCTGATCCGCGAAGTCGTAGGAAACCGAATGCGAGCCGAGGAATTCCGCGATCACGTTTTCGGAGCCGAAGAGGAAGGCCGCGCCGGCGTCGCCGAAGAGGTGTTCGAGCGCGCCGCCGGGTTTTCCGAGTCTGCATTCCGACATGCAGGCGAGCGATTGTTTCGCGCGGCCCGCCGCAACCGCGTCGAGCGCGGAGAGCATTGCCGTGGTGCCGGCCTTGAGGCCGCCGGTGACGTCCGATGTGCCGACGTCTCCTTTGAGGTCGAGCGCGCCGGAGACTATCGACGCGTTCATCCGTTCGATGTAAGGCAGAGTGGTCGAGCCGACGAAGAGCGCGTCGATCTTCCCGGCATCGAGCCCCGCGAGGCAGTTCATCGCCGCGTTTGCCGCAAGCGTGATGCTGTCCTCGTCGTAATTGCAAACCGAGCGTTCGCCCTTTGCGATGCCGGCCGTGAACGGGGCATACCAGCCCATGGCCTGAAAGATCGCCTGCCGCTGGAGCCTGTAGCGGGGGATGTACGCTCCGTACGAGGTGATTCCAACCATAGAATCGCTCCTTTCATGAAATATTTATTTTGAATCATTAACAGCAGAGATATTCTGAGAGAGTTATCCCGGCCGGGAGCATTCTACATCGGGGCGTGCGCGGCGTCAATGTGTGATTTTTTTCACATGGTTGCGCGGCGTGCGGGCCGCGTAATTTTTTGTAACGGTTTTGACGTTTTGTGATAGAATAGGACGTCAAAATTGACTCTGAGGTGGTACATGGCTTTAAGACGATATATCTGTTTGGCGATTTGTATGATTGCGTTTGCGACCTGCGTGCGGCAGGCTGTTTCCGCTCCGCACGCGGACAGGCAGGTGACGCTCGGCGCGACGACGTTCGATTACGGCGCGGGGCCGGAACGGATCGAGCAGTTCTATAAAGACGCGGGCGTCGAGAGCTGGGCGGCGGCCGGCGTGACGAGCTGGGAAAGCTACATCCGCTGGAAGGGCATCGAACCGCTGCCGGATAATTGGGATTTCACCACGTACGATAAGGAGCTGGAGGTGCTCACGCGCAACAATATTAAGTGGGTGCCGTTCCTGATCGCCGGTCCGAACTATACGACTCCGTGGTGGTTCATGAACTCAGCCGACGCGCTGTTTTACCGCTGCCTCGAACACGGCACGGACAGCGGCGTGCAGAGCCTGTTCAACCCCGCGCTGCGTCCGCACGTCGAGGAGTTCATCGCGAAGTTCGCCGAGCACTACAAGCCGACGGGCGCGATCGAGAGCGTTCTGCTCGGCATCACCGGCGACTACGGCGAGGCGATTTATCCGGTGGAGGATGTGGGGCACTGGACGGGCGCGTACCACCAGCACCCGGGGTTCTGGGCGGGCGACCGCGCGGCGCGCGCGAGTTTCGTCGCGTGGCTGACGGCGAAGTACGGCGACGTCGGCGCGCTGAACAAGGCGTGGGGCGCGGGCTACGCGTCGTTCGGCGACGTCGCGCCGTTTCTTCCGGAGAATAAACCGAGCGACATTGCATGGCTGGACATGATGGAGTGGTACCGGAATGGGATCGAGGACTGGGCGGATTTCTGGCTGGCGACGACGCGGAAGAATTTTCCCGATACGCCGATCTATCTTTGCACGGGCGGCCAAGGTGAGATTCGCCACGGGTCGCGATTCGGCAGACAGGTGAAGATCGCGGCGAAGTACGGCGCAGGCGTGCGGATCACGAATGAGGGGAGCGAATACCCGAGGAATTTCACTCTGACGCGCTGGGTGGCGTCCGCAAGCAAATTTTATAAAACTTACTATGGGTTCGAGCCGGCGAGCGGCGTGGACGAAAACGGGTTGCTCCGCCGGGTGTACAATGTGACGGCGAGCGGCGCGCAGCAGCTTTTCGAGTACAACGGCAACGCGTACCACGGCGGCTGGGTCAACAACTGGCCAGCCATGGTGACGAGGTTTGAAACCGCGGACTCGATCACGCCGGTCGCGGTGTTTATTCCGGAAACTTATCTCGTTCTGAATCAGGACAGTCTCAACGGTTTTTACACTATGTTGCGTTTCATTCGGGATGTGGCCGATTTTAATTTTGTGGACGAAACGATGGCGGCCGACGGCGCGCTTGAGGGATATGAAGTGCTGCTGATGCCGGAGGGGACGATCGTGGGCGACGCGGCGGGCGCGGCGATCGAGAAGTGGGCGCGTGGCGGCGGGTTGCTCGTCGGCCCCGAACTCGCCGGGGTGAAACTCGTATCCGGCGCGCCGCTGCTGCCGGGCTTCACATCGCCGGGGACAAACAGCAAGAAGATTGCTGAAATGGCGAAACCGTACGGGAAGGGGTTCGTGGCGTCGTACTCCGCGGAGCTCGCGCAGTTGATGAAGGCCATGAGGAAGCAGGATGTGGCGCGGGAGGCGTTCTTCCGCGCGTGCACGGTGGACAAGCGCTACTCCTGCCTGCCGGAGGCGGACGGGCAGTCGGACGGTGTTTATACTACGCTGACGCGCGATGGGTTGCTGATGCTCAACACGACGGACCTGCCGTTTTCGCGCGAGGTGAAGCTCCACGGGCCGACTCTCAAGCGGCTCGGCATCGAAGGCGCTCCGGCGAAGATGAATGTGAGCTTGCCCCCCCAGAGTTTCGAGCTGATTAAATTTAAATGATTTGCCATAAAGGCACTAAAACGCATAAAAAGACATGAATTTTACGGAGGCCGGGATTGTGAACAAAGTCAAACTGCAATACGAAAGTGTAAATGCGCTTGCGGAACTCGATTATTTCCGCATCGGCGACGACGGGAAAATTGCGCTGGCGTCGAAAGACCTCGGTCCTATCATCGACATGCACACGCACCTCGGATTCGGCTCCGCGTTCGCGCCGCCGATCGACCTCTCGAAGCGCACGCATCTGGTCTCGTACAGCTTCCACGAAACCGGACACCGCGTTGACCTCTCCGTCTATTCCGGGATCAACCTCACGCGCGAGAACCGCGACGGGATGTTCCGCGACTACATCGAGGCCGGCTTGCTCGGCAGGGGCGCTGTCACCACGTACACCGCCGCGAACCTCATCGCCGAGATGGACCGCATGGGGCTTGAGCGCGCCGTGTCGCTCGCGATGGACCTCCCCGGCAGCATGCGGGTGTCCGAGTTGCACATCCGCGCCGCGGGCGACGGCAGCCGAATCGTCCCGTTCTGCGGGGTCAGTCCACGCTCGCTTTTGTGGGAGCGGCACGTCGAAAAATGCATCGAACTCGGCGCGCGCGGCCTCAAATATCACCCGTACATCAACATCATGGCGCCCAGCCACCCCACGGCGATCAAGCTCTTCAAGCGGTGGTCGCGCTCCGGACTGCCCATCCTTTTCCACACCTCTCACAACGGTGTCGAACCCGCCATTCTCAGGCAGTTCTCCGACATCGAACTCTACAGCGAGCCGCTTCGCCGCCTGCCGGACGCCACGTTTGTGCTCGGACACGCCGGAATGGGCTACTACCGCGAGGCGGCCGCAATGGCAAAATCGCATGGCAACACCTACCTCGAAATCGGCGGCCAGCCGCCCGATGTCGTCCGCGAACTGATCGACCTTGTCGGCCCGGACAAGTTGCTGTATGGCTCCGACTGGCCCGTGTATCCACTCGCCATGCCGCTCGCGAAAGTTTTCATCGCCACCGAAGGCGACCCGGAAACCCGGCGCAAAATTCTCTACGAAAATGCGAACGCACTCCTGAACCGCACAGCGAAAAAACAGTAGCCGGCAGCTGGTAGCTGGGGACTGGGGAAATCCGAGCCGCGCGCGTCAGCAAGCGGTCACGTAGAAGAATAAATTAGCAAACTGGTAAAAGAGCCAAAAGCAGGGACTGGCAACGCGGCTTTGTCGCGGTGCCTGTCCCCCTTTGAAGCAGCATAAATACAGTCGCAAGAATCGGGATCGTGAACTCAGGAAAAAAGGCAAAAAGCCACTTGATAGTTATGTAGCAGGGCGGGGTTGCCGATCATTAATCCGAGCCGCGACCCGGCGTTTTTTAAATAATCACCACAAAGACACCAAGACACAAAGGGAATACGAAAAGCGGCACAGCCGCTTTTTTGAGATTACGCCACGTGTTTATCCCATGAATGGTTTTATATGAGCGAAGCGAATCCGAGCCGCGCGCGTCAGAGCGCGATTATGTTTACTTTGTGTCTTGGTGCCTTTGTGGTGGATTTTATAAAGGCAACCCGGCGTCGCTGAAGAAGTAACAAACATACTTCTCTCTTGTGATAATTCCACAATTTGATTATAAGCATAATAATAAGCAGGGGAGGGTGGCCGAATGGAATACAGGATGCTTGGCAGCACAGGATTGAAGATTTCCGAACTCGGATTCGGCGGGATTCCGATACTGCGTCTCGAAACAGACGAGGCCGTCCGCATCCTGCGGCGCGCGCTCGACCTTGGCATAACGTTCTTCGACACCGCCAATCTTTACAAGGACAGCGAGACCAAAATGGGACTCGCGTTCTCCGGCGTGCGCGACAGGATTGTCCTCGCGACAAAGACTCTGAATCGGGACGCCGCAGGCGCTGTCAAGCAACTCGAAAACAGTCTCCGCTGCCTCAAAACGGACCATATCGACCTCTACCAACTGCATCAGGTGATTGATGACGCTGTGCTCGACGCCCTGATGGCTCCGGACGGCGCATACGGGGCGCTTGTCAAAGCGAAGGAGGCGGGCAAGATCGGCCACATCGGCGTCACCTCGCACAATCTGGATATGTCCGTGAAACTGGCGAAAACCGGACTGTTTGAGACCGTGCAGTTCCCGTTCAATTTCATCGAGAAGGAACCGGCGGACGAACTCATCGTGGCCGCGCGCGAGCGCGGAATGGGGATGATCGCGATGAAACCGTTTGCGGGCGGCGCGATAGACAACGCGGTCCTCGCGTTTAAATTCCTGCGGCAGTACCCGGAAGTGGTCCCGATCCCCGGCTGTGATTCCGTCGCGTCGGTGGACGAATTGGTGTCGTTCTACGACCGGCCGAACGAGTTGACGGACGGCGACTTGGCGCTGATGGAGGAGTACCGGACGAAGCTCGGGAGGCGGTTCTGTCGCCGTTGCGAGTACTGCCAGCCGTGTCCGAACGGAGTGGAAATAACTTTGTCGATGGGTTACCCGATACTCGTGTCGCGGATGTCAGTGGCGATCGGAACCGCGTGGGCTGCATCCGCGATGGAGTCCACGCTCAACTGCACCGAATGCGGCGAATGCATCGAGCGCTGTCCCTACGACCTCCCCATCCCGGACGTTCTCAAGGAAAACTACGCCCTGTACAAAAAGCATATCGAAGAACTGAAGTAGTAATTTCTAAAAAACACAGTTGCGAAATTACTTTTTCGGTTTGATAGAGTCGAGTCGTTTTTGGGCGGCGAATATGCGCGCGAGCAGTGCGGGGTCGTCCGTGAACGTCGCCGCCTTGAATAGTTCGAGGCGGTATGAGTCGATTGTTTCTTTTTTGATATTTTTTCCCTTGATCTCGAACTCGACGGAGCGGACAAGTGCGCGGGAGTCGTAAGGATTTGACTTGAGATAAATCGACGTCGCATTACTCACTTTGCGGCCGAAATCTTTCCGGTTTTCTGGGCAAGCGTCGATTTTTTCGAAGACGGTTCTCATGGTGGGAATGTCGTACGTTGCATAATCATCCGATTCTTCATCGTTGTAATCATACATCGAGTCTTCGTCTTCCGAATCGTCATCATCTCTCGGCTTGAGAATTCTGAGATAGTTGTCGCAGGCGGCGTTGGTGTCGCCTTTTTTCTCGAATGCTTTCGCGCGCAGTTCCGGGTCAATCGAGCTGCTTGAAAGCACCGAGTCGTAGTCGCCTGTGATATAGGAAATATTGTTCTGGCTGCTGGATGTATCCACGTCGGTTCGGCTGCTCACGTAGTCGAGGATTTGGGAGGCTTCCTTGAATTTCCGGTAGTAGGCCTCCATGCCTATGTATTTGGATGTATCCATCCATTCCACGCCGGATACCGAGGCGGCTTTTTTGATTCGTGAGGCGGCTTCTTTCTCGATTGCCGGGACGTCATACTTGGTGGCGAACGAGGGCCGCGAGTCGGGGAAGGCGCTGAAAAGCGACAGGGCGTAGGAGGGGTCTTCCGGTGCGAGGCGCGCCGCGCGTTCGAGGCGTTTCATCTGCTCTGGCGGGTTGCCCCCGTTGCGCGGTGAATACATCGCGTACGAGAGCATGTACTGGAACAGTCCGAGGCTGACGCGCTGAGCTTTCCTGCGCTCGGAGGCGCTCATGTAGGCTGCCTCGCGCCCTCGCGGCAGGATCACCGCCATCTGGTTGTCTCTCTTGCGCCACTCTTTTTCGAATATGCTCACGGGGTGGTCCACCCAGACGTCATACGTCGCGACGTCGTAGGCAATGAGCGTGTCGAGGGCGCTGTCGTAACCGAAAATCACGAACACGTGTTGCGGAATGAAGACGAGTACGGGCACTTTCCGCCGGATGTAGTGTTTTATGTCGGAGACTTTCGCGTTTGTTCTGATGTAGAAATTGAGATCGTTGTTTTCGGCGTAGTAGAACATGTCGATCATGTCGGTGCCGAAGAATGTGTATGTGATGTTGGTGCCGATCTGCTTCGCGGTTGTGTGTTTGTTCCAATAGTTGAAGACGAGGGCGAGCGAGTTGGGGGCGCAGTAGGCGGACCGGTATTCGGTGCGCGCCTCGACAGAGGGAATGGTCACTCTTTTGCCCTTGCGCGAGTTGTCGCCGAGCCGGTCCATGAACAGCTTTGCATTGCGCGCGAATTCTTTGTTGGCGGTGTATTTCGTGAGCACGTTCTTGAACGCGGCTTCCGCGTCGTCGTCGTAGCCGATCTTGTGGAGCAGCAGGCCGATTCGGAACTGGAGGTATGATGCGCTGTAGCGGCTCGGATAGAGATTCAGGCTTTTTTCGTAGAGTAGGAGGGCGGGGCGGATGTCCGCGCGGCGCTCGGCGGCTTTGCCGAGTATCAGGAAGTCGTAGCTGATGATGCCGGTGTAAACGACGGCGGTGAGCGCGAGCATGAGAGAGAGGTAGCCGACGAGCAACACTTTGCCGACGTAGGCGCGCAGTCCGGAGGCCGAGTACAGGATCAGCGCGCCGATCACCGAGAATATAGCGAAAATGAACGGGAACAGCGCTCCGGCGGCCGGGGCTGCGCTGTGCGGCGAAACTCCGTAAGACTGGAACGAGATCATGTCAACGAAGAACTGCCACATGAACATGAGGAAGGCTGAAGTGAGGATGAGGCCCGCCATCAGTTTGAACGGCATCTTCAGGTCTTCCTCGCGGATGAGGCCGCCCGCGATGCCGCCGATTACGGCGCCGACGAACGTCATCGAAAGAATCATTATCATCATGAATTCGTCCGCGGAGAATGCGTGCGGGTTGATGGGGAGCAGCGTGCTGAGAACCGAGTCGGACAGGAGGTTGTAGAGGATGCCGAAGAGCGCGCCTGTCGGATATCCGAGAGCGAGCCCGGCAAGGACTCCGAAAATTATCCGCTTGATACCGCCCCTGAATTTGGGCTCGCCCGCGGCCTTGTTTTCTTCCTGCAGCCGCGCGAATCCTTTGTAAACGAACGCAAAGCAAAAAAGGCCGAAAAGCAAGTTAAAGCAGACGAAGATGAGGGCGATGTAATACCATCTGGTGTTGATGAACCAGACGGCGGCGGCCATGGCGATTATCAGCAGGGCCGACAGCGCGGCGAAGAAACCGCCCGCCTTCCGCCTTCCGAGCCGGTAGAGTGCAAGCGAACAAACCGCCGAGCCGCCGGGCGCGGAGAGGAAAAGCGATGCGATCAGAATCACCGCCGGATGCGGGACTGTGCTCCGTTTCATTCCGCCCTCCGTTTGCCCGCCGTGCCGGTTTTGCGCATCAGCGACTCAGCTTCGCGCGCCACCGGGCCGTCGTAGTCGATTTTACGCGCCCACGTGATCTGCCGCTCCGCGTCCTCGCGGCGGCCGAGTTTAAGGTCCGCCTTCGCCAGCCACAGATGGTATCTCGGATTCAGTCCGTAATATTCGATCGCGCGTTTGAAGTCGCGCGCCGCGGCTTTCGTGCGGCCTTTCGACATCTCGACGCGGCCTTTGGCGTAGTAATATTCGTCCGACGTTTTTGTACGGGTGAACACGCCTTTCGCCTCGGTGTATCCCCTCTCGGCGGCTTTGTAATCGCCGACCTCCGCCGCGCAGACGGCTTCCCGCAGCAGGTCCGCGTCCGGCACTTTACGGTCGAGTAGGCCGTGATCCGCGGAACCCGAGTTAAGTATGTGGTACTGCGTGAGCGAATTCATGAAATCTCCGGTGTTGAAGTAGTACGACGCGAGCCACTTCCTCGCCATTGTGTTTTCCGGTTCGAGATAGGCTATTTCCTTATACGCTTCGAGCAGCATTTTTCTGCCGGCCGCTGTTTTGTTGTAGATCGCGCCCGTGATTATTTTGTAATGCGACGGGTCGAGCGATTTGCTTTTCAGCGCCGCCGCCAGCGCGTTCCTGTACGCCGCAGCTTTTTCCGCCGCGCCCGGCGACGCGAGGAAAAGGCTGTACTCGTCACGGCCGGAGTATCTGTCGATATCAGCCGCCCATCCGGCCGAAAATCTTTCCGTGTCTATCTTCGCAAGCGTTATTCCCGCCATGTATCTTGCGTATCGGTTGGCGTACGTGCCGTCGGAGGCGAAGTAGTATCTGAGCGCCTGAACGTAATCGTCATAGTTAAAATAGTGGTCGCCGAGTGCGGACAGCGTGCGCGCCTTGGTTTCCGCGTCGATTTTCACAGGGTCCAGACCGAGCGAATCCAGTTTCGCATTGGCATCTTTTTCCGGAAGAATGATTAGCAGTTCGCGGCCGCCTCCGGCCCAGCGTTTGCCGAGTTCGCGGTATGTCATTTCGGATATGATCTCGCCGCGCAGTTCGTGCCGGCGCTTGTCAACGTCTTTCTTCAGCGCCGCAGCGCTCAACTCCTTATTCTGGTAAACAATATTTTTTATTTCACCCTCGGTTAGTGTCTTCTTGTCCTTTTTGCCTTCCCTGCTGAAGTTGTACAGGATGAACATGCCCCGCCGGTCGTCGTATCCGGCGACGTTCATGTATCTCACTTTTCCGGTTTCATTTCTGCGCGCGCTGTATGACGAATCGTATTCGTCGTCGTCTTCATCATCGTAATTATCGTCATCCTCGTCGTCGTCGAACAGGCCTGCAGATGTTGTTTTCAGCGGGAGTTCCTTAAGGCCTATCGTGGCGGTTATGCCGGAGCTGATGAGCTTCTTCAGAAGCTTTTCGTTTCCGCTGGTTGCGACTACGCGGTAACCGAGGAATCCGATGTTGGCGGCGGCGGCGGCGCAGTTGTCGATCGACGCCAGATTTATCACGCGCTTTTCCTTCGAGAGCTTCAGCAGCCGCTGCTTGAGCGTTTTTTCGTCTGTTCCCTTCTCGATGTGTTGAACCGCCGTCACGAGGGAGAGCCAATTAGCGTTCAGGTAATCTTCCCTGAGAACGGGCAGCAGGTCTTTCGTGTATTCTGTTTTCCCTTTTCCGGTCCGCATCCTTGAAAGAATGTATCGCGCGTTCAGGACAGCTTCCCGCGTCCGGAGCGTGTATTTTGCGTCAGCGATGCGTGCGTAATCCTTTTCCGCGCCGTCGATGTCGCCCGTCCGGTAGCGTTGCGAAGCGCGCGCGGCGAGCACATCGAGCGATTCAGGCGAATCGGCGAATCGCTGAATTATCAGCGTGTTCCAGAACGCCGCTTTGCGGAGCCCGGCCGTGTCGTCTTTCGCTCCGTATTTTTCCGCTTCGAGATTGCAGATCGGCAGGTAGTCCTGAGATATCAGAGTTACGTTCCAGAAGACGAGCAGACTCGGCGCCAGAACCAGCAGGAGACGCTTGAAGAAGCCTTTCACCGTCTCTTCGTTAGCCATGAAAAGCGCAAACACCGCGGCGGGTCCGGCGAGTAACGTAAGGCCGATAATGTCCGAGGCGATGTTCGAGCCGAAATCCACTGTCGAGAATTTCGCCAGCCACACGCCGATCGTTATCATCGCGGGTATGGCTGCCAGCGGGCTGAGGTATAAGTAATATATGTTGGTGATCCGCAGTGATCCTTTTTTACGGCTCCAGTACAACCCGACGATGAAGGCCGGGGCGAACGCCCACAGTCCTTGGAGGACGGCCGAGTACATCCCATTCATTTTCAGAACGGCTTCGAAATCGCGTGAGTAATAAGACGCGATCATAATCGGGATCGTCTGGCAGTAGATCAGCAGTCCGATGAAGAAGGCGTCGAACAAGCTGTTTTTCCACGGCGCTTTTTCGGCGGCGGGAGTCCAGAAAACAAACCGGGGCTGCCCGCTGAGCACGCCCGACTGGATTTTGTGGATCAGCAGCCCGGCGGCGATGTTTGCCGCGATGTGAAATATGATCGCCCACCACATCGGAAGTGGCAGCAGAACATAGACAACCGTATAGAGCGCGAGGCCGATCAGCGACACGGCGAACGATAGCGCCGCGAGTCCTTTGCGCCGCGCCATGTAGAACAGCACACCGCACACATACAGCGTCGCGCCGAACGACATCAGTACGGAAATAAACAGAACCTGCGCTAGCGTCAGCCTGTAGGATTTGCCGTAAGAAGCCGTTTCTGTGTCTGCAATCTGTCCGCTCAAGTTGTTTTTCTCAAGGGCTCTCTATTTGAAAGATAATCAATTATATCCAATCGCCGGAGGGGTTGCAATTGAGCTAAATCAAATTATTTCGCGTCCCGTGGGTCCGTCGGCTTATAATATAAGGATATAAAAACAGAGTGGCTGAGGAAATCAGGAGGCAGCGGATGAAAAAGGCGGTGATTTTTGCGGCGGCGGTTCTTGCGGCGGTTTTGGTTTGCGCGGGTGCGTGCGCGGAGGATGTGCCGAAATCGTGGCCTGTGCTTTATCTGTTCGCGCATCAGGACGACGAGCTCGGAGCGGTCGCGAAGATCGCGACGGACGTGCGCGCGGGCAGAAATGTGTTCGTTGTGTGGGTGACGGACGGCGCGGGCACGGCGGCGAAGGATGTCCGCGAGAAGGAATCGCGAGCGGCGATGGCGCTGATCGGCGTCCCGGACGGCAATCTTTTCTTTCTCGGCTATCCGGACAGGTATTCCGTCAAGCACATCGAGGAGGCCTACAAACAGGTTCTCGATATCGTGAACGCAAACGGTGTTGCGGAGATAACGACGGATGCCTACGAGGGCGGCAGCGTAGATCACGATGTAACCTCGCTGATCGGCGCTTACGTTTCAAAGAATTCGAAGCCGCGGCCGGCCCATTACGAAATCCCGCTCTACAACATGTATAAAAACGTTTACAGACTCGGAAAATTTCTGCCGTTCCCCGGCGCGGAGACGCTCTCGACGCCGGTGGATGCCGGGATGGCCGACCTTAAAGTGAAGGTGCTCGAAATGTATCCGAGTCAGGCGGCGATTGTGAACACGATGAAGGCGATGTCGAGCCGGAAGGAACTGATGAAGAACGGCGAACTGTATCGCGTTTCGCCCGCCTACGACTATATGAAACGCCCGTCGGATGAGACGCTCAATTACGAGACTAACACTCGCAATCCGATCACGTTCAAGGACTGGCAGGACGCGGTTTCGGCGTTTACAAAAAAGTATTGATGGGATTTTCGATGAAAAGATATGTCGGTTTTTTGATAATCCTTTTGCTGCTCTGCGGCGCGGCGCACGCGGCGGCGGTCGAGGACGGCCGCTATTCGGCGGAGTTGCTTCCCGACAAATCGGTGTCGCTGAGAGCGGACGGCCGCGAGTTGTTCCGGCTGAGCGGTGTTGATTCGATGTCGTTCAACGCGGACGTGACGATGCAGTTCGGGTTCTTCAAGTTCAAAAAGAAGGGTATTAAGGCCGCGCCGATGGAGTTCGCGGCGGGCAATGAAGGGATCGATCTCGTTCTCGGCGGCAAACGTGTCGGCGCGGTTACGCTGAAGACGACGACGATGGGCAGCATGCGCGTAACGATTGCTTACGACGGACCGACACAAGATGGCGAGGGCGCGCTGAGGCTGCGTTTCGCGTGCGCGCCGGACGACCGCTTCTGGGGCTTCGGCGAGCAGTATAATTATGTTGACATGCGGGGACAGACGGTCCCGATATGGGTGCAGGAGGAGGGCGTCGGCAGAACCAAGACCAATAGCTATCCGCCGAGGGGCGGTTTTACGGACTCCTATTTCCCGATGCCGTATTTCATGGACCCTGTGAAGGGGAAGGGGCTGCTTGTCGAGAACAAGGAGTATGCGGTGTTCAACCTTTGCACGAAGCGGCAGGATGCGTGGGACGTCGAGGTGTGGAACAAGCGGCGCGTGTCGCTGCTGACCTTTCCGGGGCCGAAGCCGATTGATGTCATCGAGCAACTCACCGCCGAGGTAGGCAGGCCGAAAATGCCGCCCGCGGATTGGGTGTTCGAGGGTGTGTGGCTCGGCGCGCAGCGCGGTTGGGATGTTGTGGATCAGCGCGTGGACACCGCGCTGAAGGCGGGCATCCCGGTGTCGGCGGTGTGGGTGCAGGACTGGGTAGGCGAGCGCCATTTCGGGGTCGGCAATTACGGCGTGAAGTACCATTGGGCGTGGGACAGCGAGCTTTATCCGGATATGCGCAAGCGCATCCGCACACTCGAAAACAGGGGTGTCCGATTCCTCGGATATTTCAACCCGTTTATTGCCGAGGACTACGATCAGTTTGGCGAAGCGAAACAGAAAGGCTACCTTGTCAAGAAGAAAAACGGCGAGCCGTATGTGTTCCAGATTATCACGTTCAAGGGCGGCCTGCTGGACGTGACGAACCCGGATGCGGTGGCGTGGTTTAAGACTTTCGCACGGACGGCGGTGGAGATGGGGATGTACGGCTGGATGTGCGATTTCGGAGAGTGGCTGCCGTACGACGCGGTAATGTATGACGGCATAACCGGCGCCGCCGCGCACAACACTTACGCGACGACGTGGCACAGGATAAACCGCGAGGTGCTCGAAGAGCGATACGTGGGCGGCGAATATGCGTTGCTGACCCGCTCCGGATATACGCGCGAGCAGGGCGTCGCGCAGATCGTCTGGGCGGGCGATCAGGAGCAGGACTGGAAGGACGAGGACGGGCTGCCGACGGTTGTGACGGCGGCGCTGACGATCGGACTCGCGGGCGTGCCTTATTTCACGACGGACATTGCCGGATTCTCAGGCGGCCCAAGCACGAAGGAATTGTTCATGCGCTGGACGGAGTTAGGGGCGTTCATGCCGGTGATGCGCACGCATGACGGTTTGAAGAAATTCGAGAATCACCGTTTCGACTCCGATGCCGAAACACTCGCGCATTTCACTAAGATGGCGAAAATCCACGCCGCGCTGCTGCCGTATCTTAAGAAGCTGTCTGCGGATGCCGTGCGGTACGGACTGCCGATGATCCGTCATACGGTGCTTGTCGATTCGGAATGGGAGGGTGCGCTCGAAGCGAACCGGCAGTGGATGCTCGGGCCGGATGTGCTGTTCGCGCCGGTGGTGAAGGAGGGTGCGGTGAATGTCGAGGTGTCGTTTCCGGAGGGCGAGTGGGAGCACCTGCTTACGGGCGAGAGATTCAAAGGTCGCCAAAAGGCAACCGTTTCCGCGCCGATAGGGACGCCCGCGGTTTTCGTCCGAGTGGGCAAGCTCGATGCGATTGCCCAAAAAACGCGGGAAATCTACAACGCTAAATAAATGATTTGCTTTTCTCCGTGTCTCCGTGCTCTCTGTGTTTATTATTAATCTGCCGACTCTTACCGATAGACAGACAGAATTACCACAAATATAATTACTGCCACTGCGTTCGTTTGCTCGCTTTAGACCGGATTTTTCAAAAGAAAAATCCGGGAAATCGAAGAAAGGGCGATCTACTGCGTTGAATCATCAAGAGCGAATGTGCCACTTGTTTGATGGTGCGACACACGGCGGGGTGCGGCCAGCCGAGCGGCGACCCCACCCTACAAAAAAGCGTTCTCACTCGATTCGCCTTGTATCTCATCTCTTTTTTCGATTTCTACCTGCACTGGTTAATAATGCAGATTAGGTAATATAAAACACATTTCGGAGGGCGGGATGCTTCTAAAATCGATTGACTGGACGATTATCGGTGCCTACTTCGTTGTCATGCTGATCATCGGAATCTACGCGACCCGAAGGGCGAGCAAGAGCGCCACAGACTTCTTTCTTTCGGGGAGAACGATGCCGTGGTGGCTGCTCGGATTCTCGATGGTTGCCACGACTTTCTCGACAGACACGCCGAATCTCGTGACGGACATCGTCCGCCAGAACGGCGTCTCAGGCAACTGGGTTTGGTGGGCGTTTCTTCTGACCGGCATGCTTACAGTTTTCGTTTACGCGAAGCTGTGGCGGCGCTCGAACGTGGTGACGGACGTCGAATTCTACGAAATCCGCTACAGCGGCAAACCGGCAGCGTTTCTGCGCGGGTTCCGCGCCATATACCTCGGAGTTTTCTTCAACATAATGATAATGGCGACGGTTTCGCTGGCTGCCATCAAGATAGGCGGCGTGATGCTCAACCTGAACCCGGTGCAATCGATCCTGATCGCTTCGGTCATCACCGCGCTGTACAGCGCGCTCGGCGGTCTGCTCGGTGTTCTGCTGACGGATTTTGTTCAGTTTCTCATCGCGATGGCCGGCGCGATCGGCGCGGCGTACGTCGCGGTGCACCACCCGCAGATCGGCAGCCTGCACACACTGCTCACGCACCCCGCGGTCGTGGGCAAACTCAGCCTCTTCCCGGCGTTCGACATGAGCACGAAGGAAAGCGCGGGTCTGCTGATCTCGGTGCTGATTATCCCGATCGCCGTGCAGTGGTGGAGCGTGTGGTATCCCGGCGCGGAACCGGGCGGCGGCGGCTATCTCGTCCAGCGCATGCTCGCCGCGAAGAGCGAACGCGACGCGACCGGCGCGACTCTGTTTTTCAATATCATGCACTACGGGCTGCGCCCGTGGCCGTGGATCATCGTCGCGCTTTGCTCGATCATCGTGTTCCCGGACCTCGCTTCGATTCAGCACGCGTTCCCGAATGTCAATCCGCACATCGTCAGGAACGACCTTGCGTATCCGGCGATGCTCTCGTTCCTCCCGGCGGGCATGCTCGGCATTGTCGTCGCATCGCTCATCGCCGCGTATATGTCAACGATCTCGACGCACCTCAATTGGGGCTCGTCGTACATAGTCAACGATTTCTACAAACGGTTCGTCAACCCGCAAGCGTCTGAAAAAACACTCGTCACGGTCGGCCGCATATCGACCGTGCTCATGATGGCGTGCGCGGCGGTTGTCGCCCTCTGGCTGCAGAACGCGTTTCAGGCGTTTCAGATTCTGCTCCAGATCGGCGCGGGCACCGGGCTGCTTTTTATCCTCAGGTGGTTCTGGTGGCGCATCAACGCCGCGAGCGAGATCACCGCGATGATCGTTTCATTCCTCCTCGCGCTCTACTTCCAGTTCTGGCACGCGAAGCTGATGCCGGGTGTGCCGCTCGAAGACTGGCAGAAACTGATCATCGGCGTTGCGATCACGACGGTATGCTGGGTGATCGTGACGATGATCGTGAAGCCGACGGACAAGAAAACGCTCCGCAGCTTCTGCAATCTCGTCAACCCGGGCGGGCCCGGCTGGAAGAAAGTTTTCGACGAAGCCGAAGCCGACAAAGAACCGATCAAACCCGCAGCGAAAGGCAGCAATCTGCCGCTTGGAATTCTCTGCATGCTGGTCGGCACAGTCGCCGTTTACTCGGCGCTGTTCGCCGTCGGGTTCTGGATATACTCGAATACTGTTCCGGCAATCATCCTGTCGGTGATCGCAGTCGCGTCTGGCATATTCCTTATCTCGTTCTGGGATAAGGTCAACGAACAATAAAGATGGTTTCGACATACCGTAGGGGCACGTTGCACGTGCCCCCGCCGGCGATATTTGATTAGCGAAGCATATAATGCCGAACGGCAACACAATAAAAACCGCGCACGAGTTTCACTTTAAGGACTCGAAGGATATGTCGTACGTCCCTGACGGGAGTGTGCATCTCGTTGTCACTTCTCCGCCGTATCCGATGGTGTCAATGTGGGACGAGATGTTTTCGCGCGACCCGGCGGTGGAAAGTGCGCTTGCGGGCGGGGACGGCGCCGCCGCGTTCGACCTGATGCACGCGCGGCTCGAACCGGTCTGGCGCGAGTGCTTCCGGGTGCTCTGCGTGGGCGGAATCGCGTGCATCAACATCGGCGATGCCGTCCGGACGATCGGCGGCTCGTTCAAGCTCTTCAATTCGCATTCGCGGATAGTGCGCGACTGTCTCGCGATCGGGTTTCAGGCGCTGCCCGCGATAATATGGCGAAAGCAGACGAACGCGCCGAACAAGTTCATGGGTTCCGGCATGCTGCCGCCGGGCGCGTACGTCACGCTCGAACACGAATACGTCCTGATCTTCCGCAAAGGCGACAAGAGGGCGTTCGGCGCGCGGGAGAAGGCAAACCGGCGCGAATCCGCGTTCTTCTGGGAGGAGCGGAACACCTGGTTTTCGGACGTGTGGTTCGACATCAAGGGCGCACGCCAGACGCTCGCGGGCGGAGAAGCGCGCGAGCGGAGCGCGGCATTCCCGTTTGAGTTACCGTACAGGCTCGTCAACATGTTTTCGGTGAAAGGCGATACCGTGCTCGACCCGTTTTCGGGAGCCGGGACGACGTCGCTGGCGGCGATGTCGTCGCAGCGGAACAGCATCGGGGTGGAGATCGATCCGTCGTTGCGCGAGGTTGTTGAAGAGCAAGTCAAAGAAGTTGTGCGACTCGCGAACGGCCGTATCTGGGAGCGGCTTGCCGCGCACGACGAGTTTGTCGAAAAACGGAAGCAGCAGGGGAAGCAGCCGTCGAAAACGAACGTATTTCACGGCGTCCCGTGCATGAGCGCGCAGGAGACGGGCCTTGCCGTCTTCAAATTAATGAGAATTGAAAAAGACAGCACCGATAGGTACGTAGTCACATACGACCCGACTTCGTGGAAGTGATTCCTTATTAAAATATATTGGAACAACGATAGTTCCGATTTCAGAACACGCGGGCGCCGGAGATGAATGTGGCGGCGCAATTGAAGGCAGTTGTTGATCTATCCTGAGTTTGTGCCTCACTCCCAACGAGACAAGTCATATTACTTATTTTCTGATTTTATTTCTGTTTGTTTCTTAGAATGGAATGTGTAGCAGTGGTCTGTGAAGGGCAGAGGGTAGGTCTCGCTGATGCTGTTGAGGTACACTTCTCCGATTTCGGTGACTGTTAGCGTGCGGGTGTTGAAATGACCGCATGAGGAGATAGTGTTAACAGTCACCCGCCATGCAGGGTGGTCGTTGAGTTTGATTTGTTCGATTTTTGTAGGCGTCAGACCGCCGTTTTGCTGTTTTACTTTTTCGATTGTTTCCGGTAATCCTTTGCATCGCTCCGTAATGGCGCAGTATCTCTTGTAATCATCCGGTAAATCGATAATGTAGTCGCCGGGTGGTTTGGACGTTAAATACAGATAGAAACTCACGTAGTACATCAGATTTGGCGGTCCTATTCGGAGTAAAGGCTCGTTTCTGACGGTCTTGTTGTAATTCTCGTTTAAGACTTCCGGCGTTATTTCATTTTCTAGGGAGGCATAAGATCCATCAAACCAGAAAAACAGCGGCTTATAAGGCTCGTCTTTCCCGCCGTATGCAAATACGATGTCGTAAATCGGATATTTACGGGTGTCCGACACCCGATATATCGGCTGATTGCTGATGAACATGTTATCAATTCGCTTTATGTCGAACGATGAAAAAGAATCATCACGATAATCATAAGATAGAGCGTGACACGAACCGGTGTTTTTGCTCCGGCAGTAATCGGATAGCTGATCGTAAATGGAAGACATGATGGTTTTGTCTTCTTCGGTTGCGGGCAACTCATCAGTTAAATAATCATTTTTTTCGGCAAAAATAATATCTTTCGGGAATATTCCGATATAGCCGTAATATTGACTGACAGATCCATAATTACCATTAAGATATTCGTCTTTATTTTCGTCGCGAACTTTAACATTTTCTGATAGAAATGTGTCGCATTCCCAGTCTTTCAGCAATACTGCAATCTCAGCTAACCATTTCTTGTATTTTTTATAGTCGATTCTTTTTCTGTAGATGCTCTTTATATCCTTTAGATTCTCATCATCAGTTGAGCATTTTCTGAAATGCGGGTAGCCATAATTGTTTATAATACCCCATGTTAATTCTTCTATTATCAGGTCTTGATCTTGTTTTTGTAGTTTTCCTAATTCTTCAAAGTAAACATTCGGATTGATTCTGAATATTTGTTCGCTGAAAAAACTTTTGCTTTCATCGGCGGAGCCTAAATTATCAATCAGAAACTTCATATAATCTGACACCATTGCACGAGAGTAAAACTTTTTTATGGCTTTGTTGATAATATATCCGAAATAGATCCGGCAACCTTTATTCTTATCAATGCATCGACCTCCGATGAGGGTGTTTGCTTTAACCATGAGTGGAATATCGGCACATTCGTTTTTTTCGTTTCTTTGGATGGCCGAATAAACTTCTTTAAAATATGTTGTATATAATTCTTCGTATTTTTTTTCATTAACCAAATAGTAGTCTTCGTAGAAGAGATCTATTTTTTTTATCAAATCATGGACCTTGCACAATTTGCTTTGATAATTAGGAGTGTTGCCTGAAGAAAAAGCGACATGGGGCACCGCAAGACAAAAATACACAAGAAATGCCACCAAGAAATTTAAAGAAAAAAGTTTGTTCATTTAATCCACTCAAAATATAATGCGCATGAGCTAACAAAAGCATATTATAACTCGCTGAGCTGATTGTAAAG
>CAYPEK010000009.1:0-44491 GCA_964409645.1 uncultured bacterium
TGGAAAAAGTAGGTATTGCTGATACATTAACCTTTGCGAAGGAACTCGGTATTAGCAATTCATATCTTTCACGCCTGCAGAAAAAGGGCATCCGGCGTCTGCGCGGTATGCTTTCAAGACTCATGAAAGATTTGAAATAATTTCTTGTCCTTTTCAAACAAGCAATTTTAAATTATTTGCTGTTTCTGTTTGTTTTTGCTGGATTTCTTGTTTTTTCGCCCAATTAAACACCACGCGATTTTTACAAAAAAACCTTTAAAAGAAGGAAAAAATATGAAATCGGCAGAAAAAACGATTCCTGCTAAGTAATGATGAGATAAAGTTTAAACGATGCTAAAAACGGCGTTTATTTAAAGGAATATTTATATATCAAATACTGATTTTAAAAGTGTAGGTAAAATTACTAAAAAGAAGGATGTGAACAACGGGGATGGCTGGCAAGGATAACCGGATTGACGCGGATAAAATCGTAAGACACATCAACTATACGAAGCACTGGCTGGACAAAGCCAATTCCGACTTTCAGGATAAGAACTTCTCCAGCGGCAGTGCTGTTCTTAACCTTGCAAGGGCAGAGCTGACAGCAGCATGGGAAGAAGCCCTCCAGCTCAAAAACGAACTTTTCACTCAGATTCCCAAAAAAGCCCGGGCAAACTGGAAACCGGCTGCATCCGCCGGCCTTCTCGCCAGCGGATTCATGATCGCCATAATTCTATATCAGTTCACAGGCGGAAGAGTTCAACAAGCGGGCATTTCTGATTCATCGTCAAAAACACCTGCCATTGTCCTTCCCCAGACGGTCGAAACACCCGTTACAACCGAAACGGTTGTCCCTGAAAAAACGCTCAATAAAGTAAAACGCGTTGTTCATCCGGCAACATCGAAAACCGCGAATAAAGAAAACAATGTTGAGACGGACGAAGTTCAAACCATCGAATTCAGGCCTTCCGAACGATCATCCGTATCGATTCCACCTTTCGAGCACGAAGAAAGGCCGGCTCAGGAACCGATGCCCTATTCGACTGTGACACCTCAGGCTTCAGAAGAACAGACACAACCTGTGGTAAATAAGACCAGCGAACTTAACCAGTCGGATGTAATCGAACTTTATAAAACTGCTGAAAGATCGTTAAGAAAATAAGCAATAAAAGCATTATATGAATATGGCAACACAGCTTGCTCCGGGCGCTCACAGCAGCGCCCGGTTTTTATTTTAAACACAATTCAAAAACAGATATGTTGTCGTCATTTGCGTATAGCAGCACGTTGCAACGTTGCCCCCCTGCGAGCGACCGCTCATCTTTTCTGTTTCATAATCAGGACGCGTCTTTTTGCGTTTTAAATATTGTTTGTTTCAGTTACTGCGCGGGGTTATTATATTCTAATGGGCTTTTGTTTCAGATGTTTATTACTTCGGCCCACGGTGAGATGAGATGGACGGCAGCTTCAGGATAAAATCGGATTTTGCTCCCAAGGGCGACCAGCCTAATGCAATACGCGGCTTAGTGAGCAGCATTGGCGAAGGCAATAAGTTCACAACGCTCCTTGGCGTCACCGGCTCGGGCAAAACGTTCACTGTCGCAAACCTCATAGCGCAAGTTCAGCGCCCTACCCTTGTTATCGCCCACAATAAAACGCTCGCGGCGCAGCTATGCAACGAATACAAATCGTTTTTCCCCGACAATAACGTTGAGTTCTTTATCAGCTATTACGATTACTACCAACCCGAAGCATACATCCCTTATTCCGACACATATATTGAGAAAGATGCGTCGATCAATAAGGAAATCGAGAGAATGCGGCATGCGGCGACACAATCTCTTTTGCTGAACAGGGACACGATAGTTGTCGCGAGCGTCTCGTGCATCTATGGGCTCGGATCGCCTGAGGATTACCGCAACGTCTGCCTCACTCTCGAAGCGGGTCAGGAATGCGACAGGGACGGCCTTATACGAAAACTGATAGATATGCAGTATTCGAGAGCGGATGACGCGCTTGAAACCGGAAAATTCAGAGTACGCGGCGGAACGATAGAAATCATCCCTTCCGATCGCGAACATATTCTGAAGCTGGATTTCTTCGGTGACGACCTCGAAAGAATATCCATAATCGATCCGTATTCCGGAAAAACCTTTCAAACGCCCGAAAGTACAATGATCTTTCCGGCGACACACTATGTTCTTCCTCCCGAACGGCTGGACGGCGTTGTTAAAGGAATTCAGGCCGAGCTCGAAGTGCAGTTTAAGGAGCTTCGCGCGCTCGGCAAGGAAATGGAAGCAAACAGGCTTTGGGAAAGGACGATGTACGATCTTGAGATGATCCGGGAGATGGGCTACTGCCACGGGATTGAGAACTATTCCCGGCATTTCGACGGCCGCAAACCCGACGAGCCGCCGATTACTCTACTCGATTATTTTCCCGATGATATTCTGATTGTTATAGACGAATCGCACGTTACGATCCCGCAATTGCGCGCGATGAGCAACGGCGACAGGTCTCGCAAGCGCAGTCTCGTCGATTTCGGATTCCGGCTGCCGTCCGCTTATGACAACCGCCCACTCACATTCGATGAATTCATGAAGAAGTCCGGACAGATTGTGTTCACAACCGCCACGCCGAGCGCGTTCGAGATGGAAAACAGCAGGAGAGTTGTCGAGCAGATTATACGGCCGACGGGACTGATTGATCCGGTGATCGAGCGGCGACCGAGTAAGGGCCAGATGGCCGCGCTTATAGACGAAATAAAGGTTGTAGTGGGACGAGGCGAGCGGGTTCTTGTAACGACGCTTACAAAAAAGATGGCCGAGGACCTGACCGAGTATCTGCTCGAAAAGAACGTGCGCGCGAGATACATGCACTCGGATGTCGAAACGCTCGACAGGATTCAGCTCATATACGATCTGCGGCGAGGCGATTACGACGTACTCGTAGGCATCAATCTTCTGCGGGAAGGACTCGACCTGCCGGAGGTTTCGCTTGTTGCGATACTCGACGCGGACAAGGAAGGCTTCCTGCGGTCCGACGTGACGATGATACAGACGATAGGCAGAGCGGCACGCAATGTGAACGGGCGAGTTATCATGTTCGCGGACAAGGAAACGGACTCGATGCGGCGCGCGATAAACGAGACGGAAAGACGCCGCTCGAAGCAGATGGAATTCAATTTCGCGCATAACATTGTGCCGCAAACGATCATCAAGCAGGTCCACGAAAAGTTCGAGACAACGGGATACCGGGTCAGCGACAGGCGCGCTGAATACCTCACTGAAACAAAGGATCCCGACACGCTGCCCGAAATAACGCTCCACATCGCCGAACTCGAACAGAAGATGTGGGCGGCGGCCGATTCGCTTGATTTCGAAGTTGCGGCCGCTCTTCGCGACAAGATAAATAAACTGAGAAAGAAACAAAAGGCGCAAAACGCCTGATCTGAAACCGGCAAGGACATATCGACAATGAGAAACATCGCCGTTTCCGGAGCCAGAGTACATAACCTAAAAAATCTAAATGTGACGATCCCGCGCGATTCGCTCACCGTGTTTACCGGCGTCAGCGGCAGCGGCAAAACATCGCTCGCGTTCGATACGATTTTCGCGGAGGGGCAAAGAAGATATTTCGAAACTCTCTCCGCATACACGCGTCAGTTCGTCGCGGACATGGAGAGGCCGGACGTCGATATGATCGAGGGCCTGTCCCCCGCGATTTCGGTGAGTCAGAAAGGAATGCCGACAAGCCCGCGGTCAACAGTAGGCACGCTCACGGAGATTTACGACTACCTGAGGCTGCTCTACACCGCGGCGGGCAAGGCAATGTGCCCGGATTGCGGCATCGAAATAACATCAGTCTCACCGGATAGAATAACAGACATCCTTTTCGATACGCGGCCCGGCGCATTTGTATTCCTGATGGCGCCGCTCGTAATCGGTAGAAAAGGAATATATCTCGATCTGATCGAAAAAATCGAGCGCAAAGGCTACAGCAGGGTTCGTGTGGACGGGAAAGTGTATCATGTCAGCGACCCTATCAAAATGAGCCGCTATAAAACGCACGACATCGAAGTTATAGTCGATCGCGTCGATGTCACAGAGGATAACAGGAAGAGAATTTTAGACTCGCTCCTGACGTGCGCTCGCGAAGGTCAGGGCACAATAATCGTGTATGATCGCGACACAGGCGAGGATTTCGTTTTCAGCACAAAACTGGCGTGCCCGAAGTGCGGATACGGCGTGCCGAAGCTCCAGCCACGCATGTTTTCGTTCAACCATCCAGCCGGCGCCTGCCCGAAATGCGACGGGGTCGGGCATGTGGAGGATTTCGACATCGGGCTTTTGATCCCGGACAGAAGCATCTCCATACTCGACGGAGCAATCGCTCCTCTCGCCCGCGCCCGCAATTCGTACCATTTCAAACTCATGGTTGCCGCGCTTGAAGAATTAGGCATCGACCCATCTCAACCTGTGAGCATATTCGACGACGACAGTTTGTTCGCACTGATGAACGGGACGGGCGGTAAGAAATACCGGATCAGATACAGATCATCTAACGCCAGATGGCGTTTCGCAACCGCCGCATTCCCCGGTGTGCTCGGAATGCTTCGCGATATGCTTGCGAGCACTGAATCCGAACGAACTCAAAAGAAAATGGAACAGTATCTCACGACGGGTCCATGTCCGACATGTCACGGTGCTCGGCTCAGAAAAGAATCTCTCGCGGTTCGCGTCGGCGGGAAAAATATAGGCGAGCTTTCATCCATGCCGGCGGACGAGCTGGAAAAATTCTTAAGCAGCCTCAAACTTGGCGGTAAAGACGAAAGCGTTGGCAGAGGCCTGCTTAACGAAGTCCTCAAAAGAGTAGGTTTTCTTTGTGAAGTCGGCCTTTCATATCTGACACTCGACCGAGCGGCATACACACTTTCAGGCGGCGAATACCAGCGCGTCAGGCTCGCGGCGCAGATCGGGACATATCTTTCCGGAGTAACTTACGTTCTCGACGAGCCGTCGGTCGGTCTTCATCCGCGGGACGGGCTCCGGCTCCTCACCACCATTGAAAAATTGAGAGACCTCGGCAATACCGTAATCGTGATCGAGCACGACGAGCAGACCATACAGCGCGCGGATCACATAATCGACATCGGGCCCGGCGCGGGGAGATTGGGCGGAGAGCTTGTCGCGAGCGGCACCGTAAAACAAATTGAAAAATCCGCTGAATCCATAACCGGTCAATATCTCTCAGGACGACTGCAAGTGCATTCAACAGCGGAGGCGAGAAAGCCCGGCAAACAGAAAATCACATTGCGCGGCGCTTCCGGCAACAATCTGAAAGATCTCACATTGAATATTCCGCTTGGCCTGTTCGTGTGCATGACGGGCGTGAGCGGATCTGGAAAGAGTTCACTCGTAATCGATACGCTTTATCCGGCCGTGCAGATGAAGCTCGGCTTGGAGCACGAGCAGCCCCTACCCTTCAAAAAAATCGATGGCGTGGACAACATAAATCGCGTGCTGCTTGTCGATACCGCGCCGATCGGCAAGACTCCGAGATCGACACCAGCGACGTACATAGGCGTTTTCGACGATATTCGGAAACTGTTCGCAATGCTTCCGGAATCACGCGCGCGCGGCTATAGCCACGGCAGATTCAGCTACAACGTCAAAGGCGGCCGGTGCGAGGCGTGTCAGGGAAACGGCAACCGAAGGATAGAGATGCATTTCCTGCCGGATGTCTTCGTCACATGCCCGGTCTGCCACGGACTCCGGTACAATATGGAAACGCTCGAGGTGGCTTTCAAGGGCAAAAACATAGCGGAAGTCCTTAACATGACCGCCGAGGAGGCGTTGCAGCTTTTTGAAAACATACCCAGAATTCACCGGCAGATCGAGTTGCTGAAAGACATCGGGCTCGATTACCTGCTGCTCGGCCAGCCCGCCCCCACACTATCCACCGGAGAAGCGCAGCGCATCAAACTCGCTTCAGAACTTAAAGGGAAGAAAAACACGCAGACGTTGTACCTTCTCGACGAGCCGACAACAGGTTTGCATTTCTCTGACATTCAGAAACTGCTGAACATAATCAATCAGCTTGTCGATCGCGGAAATACAGTGATAGTCATCGAGCACAACACGGACGTAATCAAATGCGCCGACTGGATAGTTGATTTAGGGCCCGACGGCGGAGGAAAAGGAGGAGAAATCCTCGCAGAAGGTCCGCCCGAAAAAATATCCAAGAATAAAAAATCATACACGGGTAAATTTCTCAAGCCTTATTTATCGGGCCAACGCTGAAAAATGATTACGTCTGACGTATAATCATGAAAAATGATTTGCGGCTCATGCGGCAAGCATATCGAAAGGATAAATAATGGCAGAAATAGAAGTCGGCAAAACAGTATCAATGAAATATGTCGTTAAACTCGACGACGGAACAATCATCGACAAATGCGATGAGTCCACACCTTTTGTTTTCACCGTCGGCGATCCGAACGTGATCCCGGGAATGGCTGATGCTGTTTGCGGGTTAACCGAGGGAGATAAAAAAGAATTCAGCATAGAGCCCTCACAGGCGTACGGCGAGCACGAACCCGATCTGGTGCGAGAGATTCCACGCAACCTTTTTGGCGAAGACATGGAATTTAAAATCGGGGATCAACTCGAAGCAATCCATAAAAACGGGCAAGCCATCCCGTTCACAGTTATGGAGGTCAAACCGGAAACAATAGTTGCGGATTTCAATCACATACTCGCCGGCAAAACACTTTATTTCGAAGTCGAAATACTCGATATAACCGAATCTGTTTCATGATCGCAATTATGGGAGAACATCATGAGCATCAGAGAGCGTTGGCTTGAAGAAATTCGAGAACGGTTGAAGGCATCGAACGAACGCGCGGCGGAACGCGCCGGAGAATTGGCTGTCGCAATCTCCGAGCGTGCGAAAGAGGACGACGTTCGAGATTTTATGAAAAGCTTTCTTGAATTCATAGAGTTTCTCCCGGGACTTGTGATGCTCACGATTAATCTGACTCTCGATACGCGCGTACCTATCGGCGAAAAAATTAAGATAGGTGTCCTGACTGTGTATCTCATTGCGCCGACAGAAGTAATATTGATGCAGTTGCTCGGCCCAATCGCTTTCATGGACGATATGGTTATCGTTGCATACCTTATATTCAGTATATGCTCGCTGATCGGCCGACTCGACGATCAGATTCTGATAGACAACTGGATGGGCAATCCCGATCATGTGAAAACGCTCGCGGAAGCCGCTCGCGCTATCGCCGGCATGGGAGGCCTCGAGAGAATCCAGAACCAGACAATCGTGTAAAATCATTTTGAAAGATTCAAATTTCAGACACAAAATCGCGGTGCTCGGAATCGGCAATCTGCTCCTTACGGACGAAGGCGTTGGAATACACGTCATAAAAGCTCTGGAAAAAACAGACGCCGTTCAAAATGCGCTGCTCGTCGATGGAGGAACCGCGGGACTTGATGCCTTGTATGAGATCGGCGGAAATATCGAAAAACTAATTGTAGTTGACGCCGTGTATGGCGGAGGGCCGCCGGGTGCGGTTTATAAGTTCACGCCGGAAGACGTGGAGACGGAAGAAGCGGCTTTCGCTTCGCTGCACGACA
The DNA here is from genome assembly GCA_964409645.1 of uncultured bacterium. GTDB lineage: Bacteria > UBP15 > UBA6099 > UBA6099 > UBA6099 > CAYPEK01. The sequence continues at coordinate 7,629 of CAYPEK010000009.1, forward strand.
TTTCTTTTCTCGATCTTCTGAAAATTGCGGAACGCACCGGGGATCGCCCCGATAGAGTCGTCTTTATCGGTGTCGAACCAAGCTCTTTCGATTGCGGAATGGAACTATCGGAACCTGTAAAAAACAACTTCGATAAAATAATAGAACTCGTAATAAACGAAATTAAATCATAAGCATTCGTGTAGCCGACTATCTTTATCGGTGTTATTGCTCTTCATCGGTGGGCTTGCGATAGAGATACCGTTCGAGAAGCCTGTCGTAAAACGTCCATTGAGTATCTTTTTTGTTTCTCTGCCCATCTTCCAGTATCTGGATGAATCGTTTCGTCTGCGCATCGAGATTCTCCAGAAAATGAAGAGCGCAGGCCTCCGCCATCTTGGGCCTTTTGGGTGAACCCGTCATATTTTCACCATGATGGCTGATTATCATGTGAAGAATTTCAATCCTCAATGACTCCGGGAAGTCCGGTATCTGCCTTATTCTATCCAAAACCATCGTCTGCCCAAGTACGATATGCCCGAGCAGCCGGCCTTCATCGGTGTAATTCAGTTTTTCGTCGTAACTCAACTCGACTGTCTTGCCGATATCATGCAAAATAACTCCCGTGCAAAGAAGGTCGGCATCTAGTTGCGGATAAATATCGCATAAAGTTTCCGCGAGCCTGAGGCAGTTTGAAGTGTGTTCCGCCAATCCTCCAAGATACGAGTGGTGTATGGACTTTGCCGCGGGCGACCGCTTAAACATTTCCGCGAATTTTTCGTCCTTGAAAAAGCTTTCAAGCAACTGTTTCAAGTATTTATTATTCGTTTTTTCAATTCTGATAAGAATACTTCCGAACAGCTTATCAACGTCGAGTCCCGACACAGGCAAAAAATCGGCGGGATCGTAATCCGAATCCAATTCAGTGGTCATTTTATCTATATTTATCTGAAGCTGACCGTTGTACAGTTCAATTTTCCCCATCAATCTAACTACCGAATCATTGCTGATGGTTCCGTAATACTCTTCACCGCGGTCCCAACAAATACCTTTTATGCTTCCTGAAATGTCAGACAGGTTGAACAGAGCGTATTTGCCTTGCTTGTTCCTGAAACTGAACAGTTGTGCATCGTCAACCTGAAGATATGTCGATACGATATCCCCTTCCCTCATATTCGAAATAAGTTGTTTAGACACGCTGCTATTCCTTTCCGTTTTTTCTTGCCTTCATCGACTGAACCGCTTTGCCCCAACTCGAAAAATATTCAATTACCATTTTATGATACTGGGGATACGTGCTTATTATTTTTCTTTCATCAATCGTCGGCAGTTTTTCCATCCTGTCGAGAATAAGATTTTTGTACCACATCTTCTCGCGGTCGAGTCTCATTTTTCTGCCGTTTTCCAATACTTTGGAATAATCGAAACCACATAATTCGAGCGCCTTTTTCCAGCTCCCTACATAGTTGCATGCAGCCGCAACGAGTGACGAATGCTTTTCTTTCATGAACGCATAGCTCAAATCGTCCTCATTCCTCGCTACTTCCTTTATATCCTCAAGCACCTTTTCCATCGTCCATTTTCGGACTTTTTCTTCGCGCCTGCACTTGGATAATTTTCTTATCTCGGCGTAGTCCAACCCGGCGGCCTTTACCGCCGCCCCCCAATTCTTGAAATATGATATCGCCGCTCCAACCAAAGCGCTGTCTATCTCTTTAACGTGAGAATACGTCAGGTCTTCGTCTAATTTTTGTAGCACAAGAATGCGATCAATTACTTCTTTTTTGTTCCATTTCGTTCTCGATGTGCTTTTTTTCTTTTTCATTCGTTCGTAAACTGCCATATTTCAGGTCATCAGCCGTCTTTATTTAGTCCTGCCACGGCTTCTTTCTTTTCTCTTGAGGACTTTTTGTATGTTGGAAATAAGTTCATCGTATTCAAAGGGTTTCTTCATAACCTCATCGGCGCCTGTTTCTTTCGCGATTTCAGCAAATTTCTCATCGACATACGCCGAAACCAATATCACGGGCATATCCGGATTTTTCGCCTTAATCATCTCAATCAGATATAGGCCATGCATCCTCGGCATCCTGTAATCAGTGATTACAATATCGAATTCCTTGCTCTCAAGGTGTTCGAGCGCCTGATTATAATCCCGAGCGAAACACGTCTCCGCCCCGTCCATCTCGAAAAACATGGCAAACAAATCGAGAAAATCCTGTATGTCATCCACCAGCAGTATTTTTAAAGAGTTTTTCATAACTTCTAATTATAGCTTGCTCTAAAATCGCGATAATAAAATTATATAACTAAATTCGCGGAAATCATATCATTTTCAGCAATTACATTCTGACGTGATAGAGATAATTTCCTCTCTGAACTATAAGAAATACAGAGTCCTGAATCGACGCAATCGCAACAGCTTCCCGATAATCTTCCATGCCGGCAATTTCACGCGTGCCTAATTGCGAAATTACATCACCGGGTTTCATCCCTATCCTTTCCGCAGGACTGTTCTTTTCAACTTTTGTGACGACAACTCCTGATTTATTCGCCAGTTTATACTTCATTTTATTGATTGTTCCTATCTCCTCGACAGTCGTGCCGAAAAGATCGCGGCCTATCTCATCCGCTCTCTCCAGTGGCAATCCCGCCATTTTCATCTTTATCGTTTTTTCAGCTCCATCCCTCACCAACACTATCGACGCGCCGTCCCCAACCATGTATCCGCTGATTTTATCCACAAATGTCTCAATTGAATCTATCGTGACATTGTCAACTTTCATTATGACATCTCCCGTTCTTATCCCAGCTTTCTCTGACGGGCTGTCATTCAGAACGTCGGAAACCAACACTCCTTTTCCGCTTTCAATTCCGAGCTTCTTGGATAACTGCGGCGTAAGCTCCTGCGCCCTAATCCCTGTCCATGTCTTTTCGATTTTGCCGAATCTCAATAATTCGGCCACAGCTTTCATCGCACGGTCTATGGGAATTGCGAACCCGATCCCCTGTCCTTCAGCATAAATCGCCGTATTGATCCCCATCACTTCCCCCAGTATGTCCACCAGAGGCCCGCCGCTGTTGCCGGGATTGATCGAGGCATCCGTCTGTATGAAATCGCTGTAAACTTGCCCTTGCTGCGTTTTTATCGACCTTCCGACCGCACTTACAACACCTGTTGTCACCGTGTGCTTCAATCCAAAAGGATTACCTATGGCGATCACCGTCTCTCCTATCATTACGGTGTCCGAATCACCCACTATGGCCGAAGGCAGCGGCTTGTTCATATCGATTTTCAATATCGCAAGATCAAACTTCGGATCCGCTCCTATGATTCGCGCATCTGCTTCCGATTCGTCCGGCATGGTTACTTTAACTTTCGAAGCCCTCAGAATTACATGCTCATTTGTCAGTATGTAGCCTTTGGGATTGATTACCACACCGGATCCAAGTGTTTGCTGCTTGTATTTTGAGCTTGGTAACTGATCGTAAAAGCGGTTGAAAAAATCGTCAAAAACATCGCCGTTGAACCCGCCGAACGGATTGTAGCGTTTCTCCACTATCTTTTCCGTGCTTATGTTCACAACCGACGGCGCGACTTTTTCGACAGCTTCCACGACAGGCGTTCTTCTCGATGCAATCCCTTCCTTATCCGACATAGATGCCAACGTCAGTTTATCGGAACCGTTTGCTCCGGTATAACTGCTGAAAGCCGACGCGTCCTTCTCGCCATCATTCAAATAGAACCTATTCTGATACGCCCTTCCTATCAGAATCCCTAAAAAGAGAAAAAATACAACGCCAAATACAAATGTCTTTTTATTCATCATATCGGTTCTCTTGATATTTCCGTGCAATATTTTTTATTAATCAACCCGGCATCATACCGCCGTAAAGCATCCGATTCAAATTTATTCTCTTCGTTTTCTTTACTCACTATACCGTTGACTTGATTTCTATTTACTGTCGGCTGTCTTATTCACGCTGTTGCTATCAGACTGTTTCTTTTCGTTTTCTTCTAAAGATTTCTTGAGCATAAGCAATAAGTCTTTAGATTTCTCATCGCCTTTTTCATAGGCCGCCTTCGCATCATATACAGCCTTCACAATATCACCGGCTTTGAAATACGCAACAGCGCGATTTCTGTAATATATCGCCTCATCCGGTTTGTCGTTGATCGCTTTATTCAGCCACTCGATCGCTTCTTTATAATTTTTTTCCTGAATCAGATAGACCCCGTAATTATTTTCGACGTCGGCCACATCATATTTATTCACATTCGACGGCGTATCGGCCGTTCCGAAATTTTCCGCCTTGAAGGTTTGTTGTTTGTTCTCCGCAGTTTCCTTGGGCTTATCTTTCGGTTCCATCGCAACCCCAAGTTTCTTAGAACAATCAACTATCCCACTCTTCGCTTTTTCATTCTTCGGATCGAGCGTCAGTGCCGCGGAATAATGCTCAAGCGCCAAGTTATAGTCTCTATCATAAAAATAGTTGTCCGCCGCATATATATGCTTCTGCGCAGTCCAAGGAATAACCTTCTCAACCTTTTCCTGCTTTACCTTCTCGCCGGATGCAACTTCCTTATTCTCGGTTTTCTTCTCTCTTTTATTTGCGGTTAAATTCGAGTTATCTTCTTTTTCGGGTGAAAGCTTTACAGGCAATCCTTTTGACGATTCTCCCTCTGCGGGCTTCTTCTCGGAGGATGTCTCCTCCTTTTTTCCCTTACCTGCCTGTTTGTCATTTATTGAATTGTTATTGCTGCTATTATCTACTTTCGCAACTTCACCCTTGCTCCCGGCTTTCTTTTTTCTTCCCGAGCCGGCAACATTAGAATTATCTTCTTTCTCCGGCGAGAGCTTTACGGGCAACCCCTTCGGCGATTCTTTCTCCGCCGCCTTTTCATCCTTATCCTTCTTAGCCGGTTCCGATTTCGCGACTTCCTTATTTCCCTTGTCGCTTGCAGTTTTCGATGTCTTTAATCCGAATTTGCCTGAGCCTTCGCCTTTATCTTCCTTAGCAACCTCGGTTTTATCGGTTGTTTTTGTTTCTTCACTTGTGTTGCTCGCTTCAGACGGTGATTGTTTCTTTTCAGGCAAATCCGAGATCAAACCGAACTTGTTTTTTGTCTTTTCCCCGCCGGTTTCCTGTTGAGCTGGTTCCGTTTTTGCATTGTTTTCATCAACGGATGTAGAAGGTTCTGTCGAACCTTCTCCGGTATTCAAGCCGAATTTCTGCTTTCCTTCAGCCGGTTTTTCTTTAGCCGGCTCTTCGGATTTTGCGGATGCTAACTTTTCAGGTTCGTTTTTTTTTGTGTTTTTATCTGCTGATTTATCTTGTTCTTCTTTAGATATCGCGATGGCTTTGTCGTCGGATGCAACAGCGGGTTGTACCTTGCTCTTTTCGGAATTCTTCAGTCCGAAACGTGTCTTCTCTTTATTCCCGCTCTTCTCTTGCTTTGCCGTTTTGGCTTCTTTTTTATCGACAACCTGCTTTTTATCAGACTGCTTTTCTTCTTTTGGTTTTGTTATTACTTTCGATTTGTCATCGCCTACTTTTTTCTTTTCCTCTTTTTTCTCCTTCTTCTCCTCTTTCTTTTCTTCCTTTTTTACAGAAGTATCAGGCTTTTTGTCGGCTGAAGAATCGGTTTTATCTTCTTTCGGATTAATTCGCCGAGGGAACTCTTTCTCTTTATCCTTATCGTCAGAGGCTTTCTTTGCCTCATCCGTTTTGTTTTCTTCATCACTCTTATCAACCGAAAGCTTCAACGACCTTTTTGCGGACTTTTCTTCTTTCTTTTCCTGTTTGGGAGCAGGCGCCCACTCAGTTCCTCCGGGGCCTTTCAGCAAATCGCCTTCTTTCAAAACATCGTTGCCGTCGGTAGGTTTGAAAATACCTTTCGATGAAGTTCCCTCGACGCCAAATATTTTAAATACTCCGATCTGTTTTCCATCTCTCCATACTTCAAATTCAAGATTGACAGTAATCCCCTGATCGCTTCCCTTATAAATCAAGCCATAATACCTATCCCAGCAAGAATCTATTATTAACTTACTGTCGGCGCGTAGTGTGCTTGCCGATAAGCTTATCAGAGCAACAGCCAGTAACAATAAAAGTTTTCGGGTTGATTTAATCATTTGTATTCAAGAAATTCATCCATTGAATTTTGTTGCTTCTCCGATGAATTCGAACCGCCGTTATCCTTCCCGACCGTATCCATGCTATCCGATGACGCGGGACTGCTTCTTAATTCCATGATCCTCGCCGTAATGAAGATCAACAGATTTGTTTTAGAATGTGTTGTTTCCTTTCTCTTGAACGCCGGTCCTATGACGGGAAGCTTGCTGAGCACCGGAACTCTTGAATCCCTTGTGGTTTCGGAATTCTGAACAAGACCGGCAATTACAATAGTCTCTCCCGAGCGAAGCAGGATATTCGTGTCAACGGTGCGCTTCGATGTTATAGGAGCATTTGATGCGCCGGCGCCGCCCAATGAGGTAAACGATTTTATGCTGCTCACCTCAGGAGCGATCTTCATCATTATGACGGATTTATCGAGCACGTGAGGAGTAACATCTATTGTGATGCCCACGTCCCACTCGTTTATGTCCGTAGTGCCTAACGCAATACCGCTCGTGCCGCCCGCCGCCAGAGAGGTAATTCCAACAGGAATCGTTTCTCCAACATGAATGTGAGCCTTTTCGTTGTCCAGAGTCGTCAATTTTGCGTTAGAAAGAATATTATTATCTTTGTTGTCCACTATATTTTCCCATACCGCGGAAAATGAATCAAAACTCAATATGCCGTAATTAATAACTCCGTCAACGCCGTACGGAGTATCGAGTTTGATCGGTGAACCGGCAAAATTAATTTTTGTGCTCCAATCGGTGCCGAATACATCCGAATTGTCCATGTTTGTTTCGACAATCTTTGCTTCTATCAATACCTGCGGTGTTTCCTTGTCCAGATTCTCGACAAGCTTTCTTATGTTGTCGATGTTCTGAGGATAGTCAATCACTATGAGCATCGGAGGTTTTCCGGACAAAGTCGCTTCTTTTGTTTTTGACCTGTAAAATGTTTTTACTTTTCCGTCGGGGCTGAGAAATTCCGACACCAGCTCCATCAATTGCTCGGTGTTGATGTAATTGATAGAAAATATTTCGGTCAGCATTTCCTGCTTGATTTCTTCTTTTTTCTCGCTCTCGTCTCTTCCGTATATGTAAATTATATTTTCAGTTCTCTCGAGCCTTGAACTCGATGCGTCCAGAATCACCCTCATCGCTTCTTCCAACGTGACCTCGGACAATCTTATGCTGATCGTTCCTTTTACAGACGGAGAAACAACTATATTGAGATCGTTTTGTTCCGCAATCAGCCTGAATACGTCCGTGACATCCGCGTTTTTCAGGTTGAGAGAAATAATTGGATTTTTCGGAAGATTCATTGATGAAACATTATAATCCGCCGTCTGCCCCAATCCATATCCCGAAATTGCCGCAACAAATAAAAATATCATCAAACCGGTTGCTTTTCTGTTTTCTAGAGACCGTACAAACAATGTTCGGTCCTCCTTGCACTGATATTTTTATCGCTTCTTCATTCCCGATACTGTCTTCAATTTTATTTCAGTTAAAATCTCATCCTCTTTTTTGTACTCAGCGCTTCTTCCAGTAATTCCATACAACTTCCTTAACTGATAATGAGCGGTCTCCGAATATGGATTCTTTTCCGCCACCTTTTTCAGTTCTTTCTCCGCTTCCCCGTATAGCCCGAGATTGATGTATTCGATCCCTAAATTACCTTGCGCTTCGATATAATGCGGGTCAATGCTGAGCGCCTTCTTGAACTCATCTACCGCCCGGTTGGAATCACTCATCGCGGAGTACGCTAACCCTAATCCGTTACGAACTTGTTTGTTGGTTACGCTCCTCCCAAGTTCCGCGTTGTAGTTATTTGCGTTTTCGACAATTCTTCCCGTCTTCAAAAGTTTTTTATCTGCATCGAAAACTTGCTTCAAATATTTCGGCTTCAAAAACATCTTACCAGAATATTCTTCTATCGCGTTTCTGTTCCTTTTGAGTTCCTTTTCAAGGTTCTGCAACGCTCTTTTGTTGTTGCCTATCTTAAAATAAGCAATTCCGATATTCTGATAAACACCGGGAAGGCCTGAATCCTCCCCTGCTGCTTTGTTGTAATAATATATTGCTTTAGGATAATTTTGCAACATATATAGAGTAATTCCTATGTTATAATATATATACGGTAATGTAGGAGAGTAATACAAAACCTTCTGAAACGCATGTTCAGCCCGCTCAGGTTCATTGAGTCTTATCAAAGCCCCACCGAGATTATCGTACAATCTCGTTTCAGTCGGCATATACGTGAGGCCCCTGATCGATTCATCTTTGATCGTATTATATAAAAGCACTCTGTCCTTCTCCTGTTTTAGAGAAGAAGCGACATTATTTGCATAAATTCCATATCTTATGGACATCTCCGTGTTATCGGGATCCAGATTCGTACCTCTAATCATCATCTCAAGCGCTTTTACAGGCTTTTCATCTACATAGCTCACTCCCCAGTAAAAGGCTATGTTTCCCATCAACGGCTCGGAAAAATATAAAAAGAGTTTTACAAAGCCAAAAAATAAAATGCCCGCAAATAAAAATTTCTCCAAAAATGAAGTCCGCTTGAACTTTAAGCTTCTGACTTTTATCTTATCCCTGTTACCCAATACCGTTAATATGCCGGCAAACACCACAAATACTATGAAAATGTCGTGTATGTGAAAAGGAAATTGTACGCATGAATAAATGGCTAAACCTAAGCAGCCGGATGCCAACCCAGCGGACACGAATCTCTCTTCTCCGCCTGATAATGCGGATTTCACTCCGGAAAAAATAATCGATCCTATGATAATCAAGGCTAATAGCGCCCCGACTATTCCTGTTTCCGCCCAGACATCAAGAAATTCGTTATGCACACGATCCGGAAAACTAATGTGTTTTAGCCAGAATGGCGACGAAAAAAAATGCCTTTGATATTTAGGATGGCTTATATAGTAATTTCCGAGTCCGACCCCGATGAGCGGGTTGTCCTTTATCGCTTCCCAAGCGGTTTTCCATATCAGCGTTCTTTCAACCCTGCTTCCGTCCGTAGGATCCGCAACGCTCCCTATCCTTTCCGAAACTGAAAAAATCGGGCTTATCTCGTTCTTGGAATAGAAAAAGCCCGCAATAGCCACAAGAGCTATAACGCAAACTATTTTCCCAAACGAAATCCTTGTTTTTTCATTAGACGAATAATCCTCACGCTTTTCCCTTTTTTTCGAGTTAATTTTATTCGAAAGCAATATCAACGATTCATAAAACAAAAAAGAAATTAAAGCAGCCGCCCATGCGCTTCTCGTAAAAGTAGCGACAAGCATAAACTCTATCAAAATCACGGCCGAGGCATATATAAACCTGCCGCTTTTTCGCTTTTCACTCACATACATTGCCCAAGCGGGCGCGAGAAGCAGCACGAGAAATCCGGCAAGATACACAGGGTTTCCGAGCGAAGCGGATACTCTACCGTCAAAATTATGTATCCACGTCCCCGGACCACCGCCCGATACGCCAAAAACACTGTATATCGAAAACAGTTTGCTGTTTATCAAACTATCCCATGGAAAAACGCTCTTCTGCAAGATATCAAATACGGTAAGAGGCGCCAATGCAAAGACAGGCAAAATGACGTAGAGCAAAATTCGTCTGTAATCATTTGTACGATATGTTATTTCCAAAACCGAGTAAAAAATTATCAGTCCGCAAATCAGGTTTATCCATGTTTCAAAAACCATCGTTTTGTTTACCGCATACAGGAAAGATGAAGCCGCCCAGATAATGAATAAGATTATAAAAAACGAAACTTTCGAAGAAACGCAGCTAATCACTCCGTTAAAAAAGTTTCTCGCCAGCAACACGGAAAGAATCATTCCTGAAAAAAATCTAACCAGCAATATTTTGGGCGGATTGAAAGGATCAAGCGAACTGCCTATGTAAAAACACGGAAGAACAACTAACAATATCGAGATCAGCACACGATTTAATTCTATGTATCTATCTTTATCCGTATTCGAATGGATGTCTATGTTTGATATTTGATCCAAAATCCTGTGTCCGATACGCTTATCGGCTTATATTCTTCGACATTCAGCGCTGGTTATAAGAAGGGACTTTTTCAAACTGAATATCGTCCGGTTCCGGAATTGAATAGTCCGGCAGCGGCGACAACTGCACAGGCGATAAATATTTCTCAGCGCTGCTTTTTTTGTTTCCCGTCTGTTGATTCACCGGACTTGGCTTGCCTACATTAATATTCGAAATCTCGTTGTTTTTAACTCCATAATCGCCTTTGAGCTCCTGTTTGATTTTCAGATAAAGAACATCTCCCATTTGCCCCTTAAGCTGCACCTGATCCTTCAATATTGACACAACCTGAAAACCTTCTATTCTGTCACCTTCTTTAAGTATCTCGCCGTTTATTACGGCAATTCCTCTTCCGTCTTTTGTCGCTATCGCGGTTAAAACGAACGCCGGAGGAGTATATAAAACCTGAGGAACAACAGGGGTTAACTCCGGCAAATCGACATCAAAAACTTGTGTCTGCTGATCTATTTTTTCTTTAATTACATAAAACGGAGCGAATGGATTGTCTCTTCCGTATCTTTCCTGTAAAAGCTCAAAATTTTCAGATACCCCTGCAAACATTGTCTGAGCTAAATTACTCTTTGCGACAGGTGCAGCGGCATTCTGTCTTTCAGGTGCTGCCGTCATCCCGGCATCCGCGAGATCATCAGGAGACATTCCACTCTGCCTCATTCCATCTTCCATCTGGTTAGGCGCCGCAACCGTCATCTTTTTTTGCTTATGCTTAGGATCAGTGAAATAAAAAGTGGCAATCAGCACCACCAATATTACAGCAATTATTTGTGTCGGCCTGCTAATGTTCTTCAACTGTCAGGATTCCTCCAGATAATAAATCCCGGCATTCAGCGTTGTTCTGATTTCACCGCTGTATCCAATGTTATTGATTTCGATATTCCCTAACTTTATAAATCTTTTCATCCCATGTAACTGAAAAAGATAGTTCGACAGAGCCGCATAACCACTACTGAATGTTATTCTTACCGGAAGTTTCGATACTTTGTACACATTCCCACCCGGTCCGAACTTTATGTATGCATTTGCCGTTTGTCCCTCGTCAATCCTGATGTCATGTCCTCCCAGTCTTTCATTCAGTTCCTTCAATATCTCCAAGAATTCCTTTATATCCGATTCTGTCGGAAGTTCATTCCCGTTCAAACGCAGTTGCTGTACGTCTTGAGAATTTAATAACCTGCCCTCTTTCGTATTCCCTTCGGTAACAAATTTCGTTCCATCGACTATCTTTGCCGCTTTTTCAGCCTCTTCGTAATAATTTTTTGTTGTCTTGTATGCCTTCATCTTGCGAGGGATAAGAACGCCACACAACAGCAGCGTAAATATAACAACAACCGCAAACACGGCCAGCTTGCGCTGCTGCTCGGACATTTCAAAAAATCTTTCCTTAATTCCCATAATCATTCATTCGGAAAATGGCATTTTATTACAAACCCCACCATTTTCTGCCCCATCACATTTACGGGTTCATGCGGTCCTAGTTCAACCTCATTGAAAAACTTAGAGTTATTCAACGATTTCACAAAATAAAAAATAGACGGATTGGACTCGGCGATACCTTCAAACTCAATCGAGCCACCCTCGCCGATTCTCATCGACGTCAATTGAACGGTTTTCGGAATGATCCTTTTTATCTCCTCGAAAACAGGAGTGAAATTCGCCGTAATCTGCGCATCGGCAGGCAACGGATCGTGTTTCATATCCAGAGCCTGCTTCTTCAAAAGAATAGATTTATGTTTATTTTGAATAATTTTCGTTTTATCCATTAATTCCGCGGCACTGCTCTTAAACTGCTTTTCATTCCAGTCCAAATAGAACCACGCGGACGCAACCAATACGCAGACGACCAACATATATCGGATAAGCACCCAGATGTATTTGAAGACAGCCTTGTTCTCTTCAATCTCCGGAGGCATCAGATCGACATGGAACTGAAGCACCTCGAGTTCCTGCCCTCGGAGGGCTAATCCCACAGGGGCCAGAAATCTTGAGTCAACCTGCTCCATCACCGAAGCTGGAAAATCTTCGACATTCAATTTAATGTTCGCGAAAGGATAATGCACCTCGACGGGAAGTTCGCCGGTCGCATCCTGTAAAGCCTTATGTATCTCAGACCCTTCCGTCGCGCCGGAACTGAGCAATAATTTCTGAATCATGTCCCCGCGCGTATATTCAGTCTGATAAAAATGAATCGACAGTAATACTTCCCCGATCAATTTATCCAATTGGCCATTTAAAGTTTCGACGGATTCAAAATTCCCGATATTTATACTTCTCGAAAATCTCATTACGTCCCCATTAAAAATCGACATCGAAACGCTAGAGAAATCGAAAACCAGCGCAACGGTGCTCCCATGCGCAAATACCGGCTGACTGTTTCTTAATTCTCTAAGGATGCATAACGAACTCAAGTCTATTGCTTCCAGTTGCAACCCGGCTTCGCTGAAAGTGTCGTAATAAGACCTGCATAGACTCTTCTGAGCAACTACGAGAAGTACGCTGACCTTCCTTCTGTCGTGCTCATCAAATTCTTCGAGAGGATGATAGTAAACAACTTTATCGTGATCGCTGAAAATTACATAACGGTTAACTTCGCTCTCAATTAATTTCTTGAGTCTCTCGTGAGGTAATGACGGTAAAGTGATGATCCTTGAAATTACATTCTTTCCCCGTACCGCCGTGTAAACCCGCTTTGTATTGAATTGTCTTTCTCTGAATAACTCTTTAAGAGCGCCCGCAACCGCCGAGGGTCTTATTATCCGGCCTTCCTCGATCGAATCGGGAGGCATGGCTTTGATTCCAATATTCCGGAGAAAATATTCTCCTCCGATTCGTTCAACTTGAACAGCCCTGATATAATCACATGCTAAATCAACACCTATTACAGGCTCGAATTCAACAAGGCTGTCCATTTTCTTACCCAACAGATGCCCAACTAATTCCCATACGTAATACAAATGGCAAAACGCCATCTATATAATTATACCAATATTACTTACAATGTCCTTATTTTGTCAATCTTATATTCTCATGTTGAAGTAATTGGCTGGTATTATTGGACAAATAATACAAATCCGGTTCGTTTTTATAACAGTTTTCAGAAGTCGTTTTAATTGGTATTCGACAAAAGTGGAATAAAAGTCAGCGCTTTTTTCTCTTGTTTGCTTTGTTCATTTGTTCTTCAAGCTTGTTAATATCGATACCTTTCGTAAGATCAATATCCTTGTAATTGAACTTTATTTCAGGGTGTTCGTGACCAACTACTCTGTGCGAGATTCTGCTGATTTTATACGGAGTTCCATCCAGCGGGCATACAGGTACGCCACTTGGAAAATAATCCGTATCTCTTCCGATATCGCTCAAGTCTTCTCGAGGCCACACTCCTTCATGTTTTATATACCAGAATTCCACCGCCATGTTTATCATCTGAACGTTTCTGCGGCAAGCAGCCTTTTGGGCGAATTCTATGAGCTTATCAATATCTTGAGGTATTTCGTCATCCGATTTACCTAATATGGAATCGATTTTTGCTCTATCAGTAGTTCTCAAAACGTTTAATTTATTTGCCTCTACAACGATCTCTTTGGGCTTTTGATTGTTTTTCGGATTGCTCTTGGGAAATCCAATAAGACTATAGACAAATATGCCGGCCAACACGGAAACTACAGTCCAAAAAAGCCACCATTTATTTGAGCCGTTGTCATTCATCAACTTATATTATCCGTTTACGGGTGTGGCGTAACACCATACAAATGACCGGTTACACGATGTCCTGTTGGATAAATGTAATACGAGGCACTTGATGTTACCGGGCAACCGGGAAGACCCTCTGGGAAATAATTGACATTTGTCGCGATATCACTCAGATCGGTCTTCGGCCATGTTCCTTCTTTTATGTAATACAACTGAACGAGCGCATTTACATTTGCTACATTTGTTCTGCAGGAATCATATTTCGCATTCTGAACAATATCGCTGAATCTCGGGAGCAAAATTATTGCAATAATCGACATTAAAAGAATGACGAGAATGACTTCTCCGGCCGAAACACCTTTCTTGCCGATTATCCTATTAATCCCCATATACTTCACCGAAATAAGTATAAACTACTCTCTTCATTATTGCAAAAAGGCCACGTCAATGAATAAGACGTGGCCTTTTATGAGACTATTGATTTCCGGCCGTTATCAGAATACGTGCGATCCGTCACCTTCACGATGTCCCGAAATGCGGTGGTAAGGCGAAGGCCTGAGAACATACGACGTCTGGTCAACAGGACACGTAGGTATTCCGTCCGGGAAATAATTTTCATTCGTCTTGATATCCGTCAGGTCATCCAGCGGCCACGTTGCTTCCACGAAGTAGTATGCTTCCACCTGCTTATTGATAATCGATCTATTCATTTCACAGGATTGTACCTTCGCACGTTTTGTCGATACCGAAAAACGAGGAATGACAATTCCGGCTAGAATACTGATTAATATTACAACCAGCATCACCTCAAGTATCGTGTACCCGTAGTTTTTCTTCATCATTCTATTTCTCCTATTTTCTTTCTATTATATTACCAATTTAATATTACCATACGTGGGTATCAGCGCCTTCACGATGCCCTGATACGCGGTGATAAGGCGAAGGTCTCAGAACGTATGAGGTCTGATCGACAGGACATGTGGGTACACCGTCCGGGAAATAGCTCTCGTTCGTTTTGATATCCGTCAGATCATCCAACGGCCAAGTAGCTTCAACGAAGTAGTACGCTTCTACTTGTTTGTTTATTATCGACCTGTTCATTTCGCAAGATTGAACCTTTGCTCGTTTTGTCGATACTGCAAAGCGCGGTATGACAATACCGGCAAGGATGCTGATTAATATTACAACCAACATTACCTCAAGAATTGTGAAACCTTTGTTACTCCGCATGAAACTACCCTCCATATTTAAGTTTATTTATTCCACGTATGAGTTCCGTCGCCTTCTCTGTGGCCCGTAATTCTGTGAACCGGCGATCCGGCCAATTCGTATGAAGTCTGATCGATGGGGCATGTCGGGATCCCATCAGGGAAATAATGCGAGTTGGTCTTAATATCATCTAAATTATCGAGAGGCCAAGTTGCCTCAACGAAGAAATAAGACTCGACCTGCTTGTTTATTATCGCCCTTTGCATTTCACAGGCCTGCACTTTCGCCTGTTTTGTTGATACTATAAATCTTGGAATAACGATACCGGCAAGAATACTGATTAGAATTACAACCAGCATTGCCTCAAGAACTGTGAAACCCTTTTGAGATCGCATCATATCCTCCCGAATCAGATGTTAGTTATATTAGAATGTATGTGTTCCATCGCCTTCTCTATGTCCGGTTACACGGCGTTTCGGTGAAGGTGCGAGATAATACGAAGTCTGGTCAACCGGGCATGTAGGTATTCCATCAGGGAAATAATTATCATTAGTTTTAATATCGGAAAGATCTACCACCGGCCATGTGCCTTCTGTGAAATAATACGTTTCCACCATTGTATTAATGATGGACCTATTCATTTCGCATGATTGCACTTTGGCCCTCGCAGACCCGATCGTAAACCGGGGGATAATTATCGCCGCCAGTATGCTTATAAGGATTACTATAAGCAATGTTTCGATGATCGTAAAACCTTTATTGTTTTTCATAAATCCTCCAAAAAATCAATTTTGTCAATTACATTATGCAAAAACGATGCCATGCCTGTAAAGGTTTTTATCTAAAACAAATAAATTGGACAAATATTAAATATTATATTAAAAGAGTCCTTGTTAAAAATGTTTTTTTTGCTTCATAGTATGAAGTTTTTTTTTCGGTCATAATAAAATCGAATAAAAATAAACATTGACTCACGCGGTAAATTTTATAAATAATCAAATCGCCCCGTGCATACGCTTACACAAACATACGGCTTAGCGTGTAACGCCTTACGCGCGCTCAATAATGCACAATATTGTACAAGTACAAGCCTTTATACTTGTATTATTACTACGCATTTCTCGTGTAATCAACTCCATATATCACAATTTCGCCAAATTCGACAACACCACTGCTTCGCATTTTCCTTTGCACTTTTTCCATTGATGTTTGTCTGAATGAGCGGTGGAATCATTCAAAAAGCTACGATCAAGCATTGTGAATCAAACACATGTATGGTTAGTCGCTTTATAGCGACCACAAACGTTTATTCGACATAAATCGATCCCTTCTTCTGCTGCCTCTGTATCTCCGGTGACTTTTTATGACAGGATTAAATCAATATGAAGAATAATACATTAAATATGTATTTTTTTTTCATCAATTTGGTATAATGGTTTTTATTTTTTGAAATAATACATAGAAATTTTTTTTATCACAGGTATGATGGATTAAATGAAATTAGATGATTTATTAAAGCGAATGTGCGATTTGGGAGCGTCCGATCTCCATTTAAAAGTCGGGCGGCCTCCGGTTATAAGGCTCCATGGCGACTTGCAAAGTCTTGAAGGGCACGAACGCATTTCGGTTGCAAATATTGACGATTTTATTTTCGACGTTCTCAATGATGAAGATCAGTTAAGATTGAAAAAACAACGCGGTATCGATGTAGCGTACAGTTTGCCGGGAGTTTCTAGATTCAGAGTAAACATTCTTTTCCAACGCGGAACGCTGGCGATGGTGATAAGAACCATCCCATTCAAAATTCCGACGATTGAAGACCTCGAATTGCCGGAGATGGTCAAAAAACTTTCTGATTTAAACGCGGGATTGGTACTTATTACAGGCCCTGCCGGGTCCGGAAAATCAACCACTTTGGCAGCAATGATCGATTACATCAATTCGACTTATCATAAGCAAATTATCACGATCGAAGATCCTATCGAATATTTATTCAGAGATAACAACTCTTCAGTGATTCAAAGAGAGGTAGGCTCGGATACCCCGTCGTTCGCGGAAGGGCTTCGAATGGTTTTCAGGCAGGATCCCGACGTGATAGTAATAGGTGAAATGAGAGACTTGGAGACGATTTCCACGGCTATGAGCGCCGCCGAGACAGGACACTTGGTTCTGAGCACACTTCATACTCTGGACGCTCCGCAGACTGTGGACCGTGTTGTTGACTCTTTTCCGCAAGGACAACACAGACAGATCAGAATTCAGTTGAGTCAGATTCTCAGAGGTATCATATCACAGCGTCTGATACCGAAAATCGATAAAAAAGGAAGGTCCGCAGCCGTTGAAATAATGACTAACTCCCCCGCGATTGCGGATCATCTGCTTAATGGCCGAACAGGTGACTTATACGAAACCATTCGAGGATCGGTGGAGAATTTCCACATGCAGACTTTAGAGCAATCGTTAGTATCTTTGATGGTTCATGAAAGAATAGCTTATGAAGAAGCACGAAATGCTTGTCAGCGTATCTCCGAGTTGGACTCGGCGTTGAGAGCACTTTATCCTGATTATACATAAGGAGGCGATTGATAATGGCAGACGCCCCAAGCGACTATGCGGCACTATTCAGGAGCATCAGAAACACTGAAAATCTGAAACTGGAGATTCACCAGCTTCGCACGCAAATGAAAACAGCTCAGCAAAGAATCACCACTTTAGAGTCGCAGGTACAATCGTACGAACAAGCTATTCAGGAACGCGATGCAAAAATTGAGGAGATTTCAGCTCAAGTAGGCGACAAAGGAAAAGGCCTTGTAAGCATATTGAAACAAAAGGACGAGACAATAGCAAGGTTGCAGCAGTCGTTGCAGAATAAACACAGAGAACTCGAGGAGGTCAAGGCAAAAAGCGGACTGTTCAAAAAGAAATAACTCCGTTGCGCCCCCTACGCATCGGATAAGTATTTAATAAAACCCCGCAAAGGATGGTACGCTATGAATTTCAATCTTACTGATGAGCAATTAATGATCAGAGACATGGCGCGAAATTTCGCGCAAAAAGAAGTCGCCCCCAAGGCCGAAGAGATAGACAAGAACCACAGATTCCCTGAAGAACTAGTTAAAAAAATGGCGGAATTGAATCTGCTCGGCGTGATGGTTGACCCGGAATGGGGCGGCGCCGGTATGGATACAGTAAGTTACGTGTTGGCAATGGAAGAAATTTCCGCGGCATGCGCTTCAACGGGCGTAATAATGTCGGTAAATAATTCCCTCGTCTGCGATCCGGTGGAAAAAAACTCGACTCCTGAACAAAAAGAAAAATTCCTTAAGCCGCTCGCGAGCGGAAAAACACTGGGATGCTTCGGCCTCACTGAACCCAACGCCGGTACGGACGCCGCCGCACAACGCACAAACGCTGTGTTGGACGGGAATGAATGGGTAATTAACGGAACAAAGAATTTCATAACAAACGGAAACGAAGCCGGCATTGCGGTCGTCTTTGCCGTAACCGATAAATCAGCCGGGCATCGAGGCATAAGCGCTTTCGTCGTTGAAAAAGGAACTCCCGGTTTCTCCGTCGGAAAACTTGAAGATAAACTCGGAATATGCGGTTCTTCGACAGCGGAACTTGTATTCGAAGATTGCCGGATTCCCAAGGAAAATATTTTAGCCAAACCGGGCGACGGCTTCAGAATCGCCATGCAGACTCTGGACGGAGGGCGAATCGGCATCGCATCGCAGGCGCTTGGGATAGGCCGCGCGGCTTTGGAAGCTTCAAAGAAGCACGCAAAGGAAAGAGTACAGTTCGGCAAACCCATTGCTGAATTGCAGGCGATACAATGGATGATAGCGGATATGGCGCTGAAGCTCGATTCGGCTCGCTTATTAACGTTGAGAGCCGCTTTTGAGAAAGATCAAAAAGTCAGATTCTCGAGATCATCCGCGATGGCAAAACTCGCAGCCGCCGAAGCCGCAATGTGGATAACAACTAAAGCGATTCAGGTTCACGGTGGATATGGTTATACGAAAGAATATCCGGTTGAGCGTCACTTCCGAGACGCCAAAATAACTGAAATATATGAAGGGACGAACGAGGTTCAGCGTCTTGTGATATCCTCCTCGGAGTTGAAAGGCTGATATAAGTCTGATTAACTCTAAATTTATTGATTGCTAACAACGGTTATCCCCGGATTCCCCGATAAGGAATCCGGGTTTAATATTTTTCGTTTTTGTTATATTATGCCGACAAAGGGTATATAGATATTTAATGTAATTTAGTTTGTGGCAAGTAATATGAAAACGATAAGAAAAATAGCCATCCCCTTCTCTACCATAATGCTGATTTATTTGCTTTTTCCCAGTGTTATCGAGGCTTCCCGATCGCACGGTTTGACGCTCCAATTGCACCTTTTCGCCTTATCTCTTTTTATAGCAATAATTTTTACTCCCATAACGGAAGTTATTGCAAAAAAAATCGGCGCAATGGATATCCCGGACCATAGAAAAACACATAAGAAACCGACCCCTCTATTTGGAGGCCTCGCCGTATTTGTCGCTTTCTTCGCGGCTCATTTAATTCAACTGAAATTTGACCGGGAAATGATCGGCGTTTTCTTGGGCGGCAGCCTGATTTTGATAGTAGGATTGATAGACGATAAAACAGGCGGAATTCCGGCATGGTTCAGGTTAATCGTGCAACTAGCCGCGTCCGCTATTGTTATATGCTCCGGGGTCGTACTTGATTTCTATCCATATACTTTATGGGGCAAAACCTTAAGTATAATTATCTCTGTTATTTGGCTTGTGGGGATTACAAACGCACTGAATTTCCTTGATGGCATGGACGGGCTGGCATCAGGACTTTCAGCCGTTGCATCAGGGATTTTTTTCATCGTCGCATACAGATTAAACTCCCCTTATTTGGGATATCTCGCAATTACATTATGCGGCGCCTCTCTCGGCTTTTTACTGTTTAATTTTAAGCCGGCCGACATCTTTCTCGGTGATGCAGGAGCCACATTTCTCGGCTTTACTTTAGCGTGTTTCGGCATTATGGGAGATTGGTCTCAGGGCAATCCTTTCGTCTCATTCAGCGTTCCGGTATTGATCCTCAGCATTCCGATTTTCGACATGATACACACTACAATCGAAAGAATCATGACAGGGAAAGTCAAAAATTTGCGGGACTGGATAGTTTTCACGGGAAGAGACCATTTTCATCACAGATTGTCGGATCACGGTTTCAAAGATACCGAGGTTGTCCTTTTTGTCTATTTCATTAACTTGACGATAGGATTTACTGCCGTTGTAATCTCCGGTTGTTCCATTCAGAACATGTCACTATTGCTTTCTCAGGCGTTTTGTTTGTTTATAATTATTACGATTCTCATGTCGTTTGCCGCAAAAAAGAACGAACAGAAATAGATTTATTTCACAATCCGTTTTAAACCATTCGCCGCAAGATGTTATTTTAACAGCTTGACACTTCATATAATACAGTTACAATATAGTTGTAACGCTGAATACTTTCGACACAGCCGATCGAAAGTGTTGTTACGAAAAATATCCAAATCTAAAACTTTATCTTTATATTTTTGGCGTTTTATTTCGCTGAAATGCATTTTTTATAGTTTTGCGGCAGTTAACGGGAGTTAGGAATTAATTAAAAAAGCAAGAGAGGTATGCGTCATGTTAGGCATATCAATAAACATCGGCCAATTACTTGGCAACATACAAAATAACGATACCAGCATTAATCAGGCGATCGAAAGGTTATCGACCGGATTAAATATTAACTCAATCGCCGACGATCCCTCGGGTGTCGCTATTTCGAATAAAGAACGAGCGCGCTACAGCAGCATAGAAGCCGCGGATAATAACATTCAAGAAGCTATTGTATTATTACAATCGAAAGATCAGGCTCTCCAAAAGACCTTGGAAATAGTTACGAAAATGAGAGAGATCGCAGAACGCGTTAGCTCTGATTCCACATTACCACAATCAACAATAGATGACGCTCAGAACAGAATCTGGGATTACCTGAAGGATATACGCAAAATTCAAACCGAGCTGGAACTGAGCAACTCCAAGCTTTTAGACAAGCAAGTGATTACATTTCAGTCAAACAGATCCGGCACGTGGGACCTGTACAACATCGATATGGACACAAATACCCTTTCGACGTTGGTTCAAGCCGCAGGAACAGATGCAACACCGGCATGGTCTCCGGACGGGTCCAAAGTCGCTTTTCTCGCTTCAAGAGACGGAAATAACGAGATATACATTTTGGACATGGATACTTTAACCCAGAAAAACATCACAAATAATATATTCAGCGACGGAGTAAACGGAGTAACTTGGTCTCCTGACGGTACGCAAATAGCTTTTGTCACGACGCGAACAGGAAATAATGAGATTTATGTAATGAATGCCGACGGCACAGGATTAACTAATATTTCAAACAATGCCGCATCAGATACGGCCATGACTTGGTCTCCGGACGGTACAAAAATTGCCTTCGTTTCCAACAGAACGGGAAACAATGAGATTTATGTTGTTAATGCCGACGGCACGGGACTAACTAATGTTTCAAACGACGCTTCATCAGATACAGATCCGGTTTGGTCGCCCGACGGCTCCAAAATTGCATTTTATTCGGGACGTTCAGGCGGAGGCGATCTGTATTCTATAAACTCGGACGGCACGAATCTCACACAAATTACAAGCAATGCCGCGATGGAAAATTATGCGTTATGGTCTTTGCAAGGCGACGAAATTATATTTTCGAGAGTCATCGCCGGAAGATGGCAGCTATTCAAAGCGAATTCGGACGGTTCCGGTGAAGTTCAACTCACCAACACAGCGGCAGGACACAACTATATGGCTCAATGGTCCGCAGATTACGAAAGCCTGATTTTCATTACCAGCAGAACGGGCAATTGGGAAGTTTACTCAATGAATGCGGATGGATCGAGTCAGAAGAATCTTACCTCCAACGCTGCTTACGATACAACGGCGGATGAACCTTACGCATGGTATTCGATTCTCAACAAATTGAGTGTTCAGATTGGCCCCGACAGCGGCGACACAACGAGCATCATTCTGCGGCCCGCTATGCCGATTAATCTCGGCATAGAAGGTTTGAACGTCACTGACACTTCATTTGCTTCAATTACGCTGGATAGAATTGATGGCGCTATAGAGAAGATAAATTCATACAGAGCCGAAATAGCAACGATGACTGCCGGCCTGCACAGATTTTCAGAGGCCAACTCATCCGAGTTAAGCGGATTGGACAAAACAATATCCACAATTGAAAATACTGACGACGCGCTGGAACAGGCGAACATTACGAAAGCAACTATCACACAATTTTTCTCGATTTCAAGTGTGGTTCATTCGAACCTGACAACACAGAAGGCTTCAGAATATCTTATCGATTATATCAATGACGATTAGACCGGTAAAAAGCTGAAAGCAAGCTGATTAAGCAGTTAATCCCTGCCTTTTCAACGACTCCAAGTAATTATCTATGTTGTCTTTGGTTAGTTTCTGAATTCCCGTATCTATTATTCTGTTTCCCGGAACACTCAACAAAACAGAATCAAGACCCCTGTTTGCAATTTCATATAAATAACTTATAACGCGGAATCCCATTGTATAAGGCCTCTGTGCGATCGTCATGCTTATCACACCCTGCCTTGTGTATTTAATCAACTCCGAATCGGCATCGACCGAAACAATATGAATCTTTCCGGCCTTCCCTGCTTTGAGAACAGCTTCCGCATTAAATTTGGCGCTCGTTCCGGAAGTGCAGAATATCCCTTTCAGGTCAGGAATCTGTTTTACGGTTTGCTGCGCTTCCGCAACCATGCGGTCGTGATTCTCCTCACCGCAGACTGTTTTAACCAGTTCGATCTTCTGGTACCGCGCCATAACCTCCTTAAACCCCGCCATCCGTGCAATACAGCTATACACACCAAGCGACGGGGTATCTATAACCATCTTGCCTTCAAAATTCATGGCTTTGGCAAGGTGAAAACCGCACATCTGGCCCGCTATGTTATTATTCGTGCCGACAAAAAATGCGCGGCCCGATTCCGGGGCGTCCGTATCGAACGTGATAACCGGAATTCCGGTATCGACGAGCTTTCTAATGGCTCCAATGGCTTTAGAGTAATTCAGCATTGCAACGGCAACCGCGGCGGAATCCCGTTCCGCAATAAGCCGGTCAATGACACCTAATTGCCAAAGAGTTATTTCTTTTTCAGTTGTGGCGGTTTCAGGAGTCGTCAGATACTCAAGGTCACATCTGAAATTCTCAAGCGCGGCCTTTGCTCCGTTCTCCACGTCCCTCCAATACGGATCGAAAGACCCATTCAACAAGGCTAATATCGTTACTTTCATTCCCTCATCCCCGTTTTAGATTTCTTCCGATCACTTCCCCATATATATTATATTGACATATCCGATAAATTTGAACAATCATTCTTTTAACTAAACGGTTCATCCAACATCTTGAGCGTTGGGAACCGCACCCCGGTTGCTCCACAATTCAAGCATATTAATTAAAGGTATCATCGTGTCTATGAAGTGCTTATAGCTCGAAGGTTCCACCGAACAATTACGAAGAATATCCAACAACGAATCCATCTCCACCGCTTCTTCGAGCTCGCCGGTTCTGCCAAGAACGGACAAATTGTGAATCAGACTTTTATTCAACGCCGACATTTCTTTGGCCGTCCCGAATATTCTGTCTTGCAGGTCGGATACCGCTTCGCGCGGCGAATGCAGATTGAGGCTTTCCAGTTCATCAAGCATATTGAACGCAAGAACCTGAAGTTCGCCGCTCAGATAGCTGATTCTTTCCTCGGGCGTCACGCTCCCCCTCCCCGAAAAACACCCACCAGCAGCCATATCCCGATTATCACAAACAGTCCGCCCGCAGCCCCTTTCAGAATATGGGCCGGAATAAATTTCTCCGCTGTCTGACCAAGCAATACCGCAATCAGGCTCGATAATGTCAGCGCGAACGCCGATGCGGCGAAAACTATCCACGGGCTCTTCGCCTGTGTGCTGAAGGTAAAAGTCGCAAGTTGCGTTTTATCTCCAAGCTCGGCAAGAAAAATAGAACCGAATGTTATGAAAAATATTTTCCAATCCATAACAGCCTCCCATTTATGTGCCATTTTTATAACTTAACATTCGCACGAAATCAAATTAGTAATCGGCGTAAAACAAGTTATAATATCTCCGGCATGGATATGGCGAGCGGCAACAACATCGAACGACGGTACCGGGCCTTCAGCGACTATCTAAAAGAAAGATACGGCTGCAAAGTCTATAAAGTTTCATTAGACGCAGGTTTTACATGCCCTAACCGCGACGGCAGATTAGGCACAGGAGGCTGCGCATACTGCAACAATCAGGGGTTCAGCCCCAATACTAGAGTGCCGAGAATCCCGATCAGAGATCAGCTTATCAAGGGCATGGATTACATGCGCATACGATATAAAGCTCAAAAGTTCATCGCCTACTTTCAGGCTTACACGAACACTTATGCCGGCGTGGATGTCCTGAAACCACTGTACGATGAAGCAGTGTCACACGATGATGTCGTGGGCCTTTCCGTCGGGACACGTCCCGATTGCATCGAAGATGAAGTAATAGAACTTCTCTCCGAAATTGCATATAACAAAGAAGTCTGGATCGAATTGGGCCTGCAATCGGCTCACGACGTTACTCTTACACGAATTAACAGGCGTCATGATGTTCACTCATTCATCGATGCCGTCGAAAGAATCAAGAAACACAATAACCTGAAAATTTGCGCGCATATAATCTTGGGGTTGCCCGGCGAGTCCCACGATATGATGCTCGATTCCGCCGACTTGATAACATCGCTTGGAGTTGACGGCATAAAAATACATCTCCTCCACGTACTTAAAGAGACACCTTTCGAAGAATTATATAAAAACGGCGAACTTAAAATATTCGAATTCAATGACTACATTTCAACCGTATGCGATTATCTCGAAAGACTATCTCCCGAGATAGTGATACAAAGGCTGACGGCGGACGGGCCCGCGGACATTCTTATCGCGCCGAAATGGGCGTTGGAGAAGAAAAGAACTATAGACAAGATTGAAAAAGAGTTGCTTAAAAGAGACTCGCGTCAAGGCAAAAAGGCCGGCTCGACTATATCGGCCTGAACTCTCCCGACATTATTCAATCGGCATACTATTTTCTTATTAATATCGTGAAATCAAAAAGGCCGTAATCGTGCAGCAACGCGACCGATCTTCCGAACTTTCTTATACACTTGTCGAAAATCGCACACGGTTCCGGATAGTACAGGTCTTCACGCATGCGTTCTTTGTCCGAATATGCAGTCAGTGCGTTGAAAGCCACTCCTTTTCTGCTTATAGACACCATCTCCTCAACCGTGCTTATAAGATAACTCTCCATCCATATATCGGACATTCCGAACCTCAAATTAAAAATCCCGCTCGCTACCGTGTAATCAGAAATCGCGAGTTCGCCCTTATCGTCGTAAAAAGCACAATCGTCTTTCTCTGAATATGACTTGCGGGCAACATCAACCATTTCCTCCGCGATGTCATATCCGCAATAGCTGAAATCATATCCTCCAGCCTTCAGATAATCGTACAAAGCGCCGTAACCGCATCCGAAATGATTGATTCCAAAATACTCTTTTACCACAACTATCTTCAATAACTGGTCGAATCTTATTTTTTGCGCGGCTTCCGAATTCCAATCGACACCTTTCGGACATCGCCCATATTCAGTTATAGTGCGGTTAAAATATTCTTTTGCCGATTGAAAATATTCCGATTCGCTCATATTTGTGGAACCTAGTTTTCACATAACACGTATCGATTACTTATCTTTCTTTTCGTATATTTTTCTGATGATTGTATATGGACGGTCTTTAGTCTCCATGTAAATTTTCGACAAATAAATCCCCAATACACCTATACAAAAAATAATCAGGCCGCCTATCAGCCATAACGATGCAATCATCGAAGGCCATCCTGCTTTGTAGTGCGTGTAATCAATTAGTTTCTTGATTATAACATACAGAGTCCCCGCAGCCGCGCTTGCCGATATTGCTATCCCCAAAAAGAAAATATATATCAGAGGCCTGTTACTGAACGAGGTAACGGAATTTACAAACACCGACAGTTTTCTTCTCAGATTATATGTCGTATCTCCTTTATGCAGCTTGTCTGTCGGAACTGCAATCTGCCTGTAACCTGCAAGCGCCTGAATCCCGTCCAAAAAAACTTCCTGATCTCTGTATTCGAGCAGGCTCGATACATACCTTCCGGTCATCAGGCGCGCTATCAGAGCATTCTCAGGTATGGGATAACTCGACATCAAATTGAATACTTTATAGAAGATGCTGCCAGTAATGCGTTCAAAATATTTGCCTTTTCGCGATTTCTGCACTCCGTACACCACGTCCGCGCCCTTTGTCTCATCCGCAGCCCACGAATCTTTCATTGCCTTAATGAATTCACCAAGCAATTCCGGCTTTTCCTCAAGATCGCAATCGATCAGAAATATCAACTCTCCGGAAGCATGAGACAAACCCGTCATTATCGCTTTGTAGTGACCGAAATTCCGCGACAGGTCGATAATCTTCAATTTATCGTCGCTGTTCTGCAACTGCAAAGCAATTCCAAGAGAGTCATCCGGCGACCCGTCATTGACGAGTATTATTTCATAATCGTCCGTAATGCGGGACGCCTCCTTTGTCACACGCTCGTGGAATTCCTTTATGTAAGGCGCCGAGCAGAACATCGTTGTTACAATTGAAAGGTCCATATCAATAATTTATCTTCTTCCTTTAAATGTTGCCACCAAATACACCTGTTTCTCCGGCCGTGATCCTTTCCGCGTCCTTCTTCATATACTTCGATGCATTCGGCCCTTCATTGAAAATCAAGTCCACAACACTTACCTCATGAACAAAAGGCGGATATAGCTGTTCGTACTCGGAATATCCGGAATAATCCATATAAATTATTTTCTTTCCTTCCCGCTCGAAAAGCTCGTCGTCGAGGTATCCTTTAGCCGTTGGTCCTGTCAGATATATGTTTGTGTTTGTCTGCTTGCACAAATAGGCAAGCTTTTTTGTTTTCCCCTCAATCAGCTCATATTCCTCGTCCCAAGATATTTTCGTCTTGATTCCCAGAATTTCACATATCCTTATTATGAATCTGTAATTTATCAGACTTAGATACTTTTCCTCGCAACCCAGATACAAATCTTCGAACATATCCTTATATTGAGGAAAATATTTCGCACGCGCATAATTAGCGCAGAGCGATTTCCAGTGCTTAACATTCCATCTCGGATCGCTTACCACAACTTCTCGTATTTTCTGCGTGCATTTCCCCTTGCATTC
Organism: uncultured bacterium; assembly: GCA_964409645.1. Lineage (GTDB taxonomy): Bacteria > UBP15 > UBA6099 > UBA6099 > UBA6099 > CAYPEK01. The sequence goes on from CAYPEK010000009.1 coordinate 35,141, forward strand.
TACAGGGATAGTCAACCATTGTACTCCGCGGGGCGTTTTTATTTTGTTCCTGTTTCTCCATGTGTTTTTTGAATATTGCGCGTGATCGTAAATAATGAATTCGTCAGAGATACCAATAATGTCAAAATATCCCTTCCATGGGATATAGTTAGATTGTATTATCCCCAATATTCGCTCTTGTTTCATCTTCATATTTCAGAACTGCATAAATTCTTTATATTTAACCACACAAGAGTAATTAACAGGTTTTATTCAATCAAACAATATAACAACAAATAAATTATTTTAAATTGATATTGTAAATATATAGGACTCAAATCATACAATTACATCCAAATTTGCCAAAAGAAAACTAAATATGAAAATCGAGTTTAAAGAGTCTTATTTCATCAAACACACCAATAATTCTGTGCAGATACTTCTGTAGCAGCCCCTTCTCCGCTCTGTCGTTGGCAATCTGTCCCACCGCAGAATCGATACTCTTCAGAGCGGCAACAATATCATTTTCGTTCTCCAGAGGCATGTTAAGCAACCCTAGAGTTCCCGGTCTGAAATCAGGAAATGATACTAAAACATCGTCCGAAGATTCGGGGCCAACCTGAATAAATCTGTCACCTGTCTCGACATAAGAAGAGCCGTTTTTAACCATACTATCAGCGATCAAAGTCGCAAGCGCAGCCATATTCTCTGCATACTGAGATTTGTTTATGTCGATAAAAACACCGCCGCTCGAAGCGGAAAGGCGTTCATAAGCGGGATAAGGCATCTTCGTGAACAACTCCCTTGAGCCAAGAGCGAACACGACCGCTCCGGCCTCGTTGACCGCCTCTATAGTTCGCTCCAAGGCATCCCCGTAATCATCGCTCGGGTCACCGTCCGAAACCACGATCACATATTTCTGCGCGCCTTCTCTGAAATTCTGTTCTGCAAGCGCGTCTCTTATCGCCTGAAGTGTGTTTTTCGTGTTTCCGTTAAAAAATATCGCATTCAGATCAGGAATGAATGCTTCCACTTCATCTCTCATCGATCCCGACGGCTGAGAAGTTCGGTCGAATGTTTGAGCGCCGAATCTGAAATCGACTCCCCGGTTCTTCAAGACGTTTGCAAATAGGTATAAATTCTTTGCCAGATGGAGAACATCTTTTTTCATTTCCGGGTTTCGGTCCAGCACAAACACGATGTCCGCCTGATTGCTTTTCCTGTCTTCCGCCTGAACCTGAACAAGCCTTCTAATTGGCTTGAGTATCGGTATTTTCCCAAGAAACTCTACATTTGAAAGCTGCTCGATCTGATCGGTAAGCAAATCGATTTCATTCTTGATAAGGGTTCGCTTCGATCTGCTCATCGAAAGAGAATCGACGCATTCGCGAATGCGAAGCAGCGAATACGTTATTTCATTAAGCACAGCCTGTCTTTCTCTGAATATCGTAATATCTTCATAAACGTTGCTCAGAACATCTTCCGCCGTGTTGATCTCTTCGCGCAAAGCGGAAAGGTGTTCCCTGCTCAACTGAACTTCAATCGGGAGAAAATTCGGAAACAGCGATTCGGTCACAAGTCCTTTGGGCCGTTCTATGCGTGACCTCTTGCGAACTACACGTTCTATTCGTTTAGGATTCGCCACCATCGGAGGCAACGGTATCCCTATCATTCCCTGAATCGTATCCATAGTCACATTCTACACTATTGCCACAATTTTTTCTGTATTTTCATCCTAATTCCGATATTATCAGTTCAAATACGCCAAAATTCACATCTACTACCCTTTTAATTCCCAGCCTTTTGAGCGTTCGACCGCTCTTTTCCAGCCGTTATACAGCATTTCCCTGTCTTTCACCTTCATCTTGGGTTTGAACTGTTTGTCCTGCTTGCGTGCTTTCTCCAGCGCTTTCATGTCGGGCCAGAACCCGACAGCCAATCCGGCGAGCAGAGCGCAGCCGAGAGCTGTCGTCTCGATCATCTTCGGCCTGTCAACAGCCACACCAAGCACGTCCGACTGAAATTGCATCAGGAAATTATTGGCAACCGCGCCACCGTCCACATACAGCGAATGCAGCGGTATGCCGGAATCCTTCGCCATCGCGTCCACAACATCTCTCGTCTGATAACACATCGCTTCAAGCGCCGCGCGAGTCACGTGTGCCCTGTTGGTTCCGCGGGTAATGCCCACAATCGTTCCGCGCGCATACATATCCCAATGCGGAGCTCCCAGTCCCACAAGCGCGGGCACGAAGTACACTCCGCCCGTATCCGGCACCGAAGCCGCCAGCTTTTCGCTCGCCACCGCATTCGGAACGATCTGGAGCCCGTCTCTCAGCCATTGTATTGCTGCTCCGCAAATAAAAACGCTGCCTTCCAGCGCGTACGTGACTTCTCCGCCTATTTTCCACGCGATCGTTGTCAGCATACCGCTTTTCGACATCACGGGTTTCTTTCCGGTGTTCATCAAAAGAAACGAGCCGGTCCCATACGTGCATTTTGAACTTCCTTCCTTAAAACACGTCTGACCGAAAAGCGCGGCCTGCTGATCGCCCGCAACGCCGGCAATCGGAATGCCGTCCGGAATTCCTTTTACACCATTCGTATATCCAATTATTCCACTTGACGGAACAACCTCCGGCAGCACGCTTTCGGGAATATTCAGAACCTTCAGAATTTCCTTATCCCAGCAAAGCTTCTTGATGTTGTAAAGCATGGTTCTCGATGCGTTGGATATTTCAATCGCGTGCGTCTTTCCGCCCGTCAGGTTGTAAATCAGCCACGAATCTATCGTTCCGAAGCTGATATTCCCTTTCGATGCGGCCGCCCTCGCGCCTTTCACATTATCCAAGATCCATTTGACCTTCGTACCGGAAAAATAGGCATCAACCACCAACCCGGTTCTCGAACTTATCATTTTCGAATGACCGGCCTTCTTCAACTCGTCGCATATATTTGCCGTTCTCCTGCACTGCCATACAATCGCATTGTATATCGGTTTGCCGGTCTTCTTGTCCCAAAGAACCGTTGTTTCTCTCTGGTTTGTTATTCCGATCGCCGCGATCTGAGAAGGCTTCACACCGGTTTTCTTCAACGCCGCGAAAACGGTTTTCAGCGTGCAATTCCATATTTCCATCGGATCGTGTTCAACCCAGCCGGGTTTGGGATAATACTGGGTGAATTCGAGATTAACCTTGCTGACCGCCTCCCCGTTTTTCCCGATTAGAAGCGATGTGCTGCCGGTTGTTCCCTGATCGATAGCAAGAATGAAAGATTTAGCCATTACACCCTCCTCGATGCGCAAAAAAACGTAATTACACGCGGCATTTAGTGTATCACAATCAATTTATACGGTCAAAATATATAATAGTCATATTCGACCCGCGAAATCCGATTTTGTTCAATGGATTTCTTTTAGACGGTGTTTCAGATTAAAATATTTAGCGGATCGGAGTATTTCTATAAGACTTATGAACTTTACGAAAGTATTTCATTGGACTTTAATATCTGCAGCAATCGTTTTTGCCGTCTTTTGGATATATCATCTTGTTGAGTGCTTAAGAAGAAAAGATTTCAGAATACCCGATAAGGTATTCTGGTTTATTCTCCTGCTCGTGCCAGTTCTCGGGCTAATCATGTACCGCGGCATAGGCAACGAGTTTTATAAGAAAAAGTCGCTTAATGGCAATAGTGGCACCGAAAACAATTATTCCGGCGAGACCGGCAAAAAACGGAGACGGCCGAGAGGCGGAGTAAAAATCGAACTGCCTCAGAACGAACGGCCGATCGAAAAGAAATGAACCGGTTTATGAGAGAAACTGATAAAAACCGTCATGAATCGCTCACAGCCGTTTTATTGTTTATAGCCGGAACGGCGTTTTCACTTCAAACAACCGCTCCCTTTTTCGGCTGGGGAGCCGGGCCGGAATACGGATACGCCTCCATGTTCCTTAAAAGAGCATCGTTTTTCGGCTATCCTCTCACGGAGATTGCAGGAAAAATATCCTCATTAATCCCTACAAATTCCGTTGAGTTTTCGACGTCTCTGCTCTTTGCGGTTCTGTTCGGCCTGACACTGGTTTTTATTTACTCGGCGATATCATCAATCTCGAAATCCGCAACGGCCAGCGTCGCTGGGGCATTGATATTCTCTTCACTGCCGTTGGCAACATATTACTTCCGTTCATGTACTCCTGAAAGCTGGAGTATCTTTCTTGCCGCGGCGCTCTTCGCCTCAGCCGCATATCACTTCGACAAGCCATCAAACAAGAGTCTCCTGCTCGTCGCTTTCATAACCGGTGCAGGCGCATATCACAACGAACTGGTTTTTCTGCTGGGCATATCCGCCGTTTTCGCCTCGCTATTCATGAAAAGCATCAGGATTCGGCCCGCTGTCGCCTTTGCTTCGCTATTAATCATCATCGCATTTTCCATCCAATCCGCCTTTCTGTTTCTAAGGCCTCCATCATTCATCGACTGGACAAAAGCAGTTCCGTCATGGATGGGCGTTACAGTACCGATGAAAGACTTTATGGATATTTTCCTATCCGGTGTAATTCCCATTGAAATTCCGTACAAGTTATATGGTATCGCGCAATGTATCTCAGGGCCTTTCCTGCCTATCACAGCGATAGCCGTGATAGGGGTCCTGTTTTATAGAAAAAACGCATACATCCCCGCCAAGGCTCTATGGTACGCGATTATACCGGCTCTTGTTGTCGCATTAGTTTTCAATCATGCTACGGATAATGTTAATACCGCGATTCTGATGATGCTGGTTTTCTCCTCCGGAAGCATAGGCGCTGCTTTGATTGTCGGCCAGTCATTCAAAGGAAAAGCATCTTCTTTTATCGCGGGCGGGATAGCGTGCCTCATCCTATCCCTGCCGCCGGTTTTAATGAATTATGAGACAATAAGCAAATCGCAAACGAAAAGCAACCCGGCGGTTTTATTCTCATATTTGAAAAATATGAAAAGAGACGCCCTGTTCGTCATCGATTCGGAACATGACCCGCTATACGGAATTTATTACATTCAGGACTGCCGCGGCATAAGAAGAGACGTAACAGCAATCGATATTAAAAATCTGTTCGAGAAAAACTATCGTGAATACACAAGGGATGAACACAGATACGTTCTTATTCCGACAGAGAAAAAATATAACGAACTGTTGGAACAGCTCACCGGATTAATGCCGACCAGCAAAAAGGAAATTAACGAATATTTAAAGAGTAGAATCAAGGAAGGCTTATCAGGAACTTTCGGAGAATACATTGTTTTTAACAACTATTCGCGATTCGTTGTTTACTTCAACAGAATAGACCTGCTCATTAATTCAAAGATATACCCGCTGATGCAGTTCATGCCCGAAGATTTTTTATTCAGGCTTTATCCCGCAGGCATCGAGAAACTTTTCAAACTAAGAAACGACGAAGTGGATAAGAAGAATCGCATCAATTATGTTTACCTCGATATAGTAAATCTTGAAAAACAGGCACTAAAAACACGCGAATATGATCAGGAAACCAAGAATCTGATCGCGATTTATTATGAAAACATTGGTGAAAATTTCTATTTGCAGGAAAGATACGTTCTTTCTTCAGACATGATGGAAGCATGTTCGATATTGGACCCGCTAAACATACAATGCCGCTTCTTCCTCGGCCAGTTATATAAATACAGAGGCCTTTATGATAAATCGGAACATCAATATATTACCGCCGCAAATTTGATTAAGAAGAAACAGCTTTCCGGCAAACATACAAGCAGTGATGTGTTTATGCTCGAACGCATTTACTCGGAACTAAATCAGTCGGATAAAGCAGAAAAATATAGAAAACTGGTAAAACCGGAAGGAGAAATTCTGCCTCCCGGTTATTCGAGGCCTCAATAGACATAAGGAGAAAAAAATGATTCGAACAAAAATCACCGAAATGCTCGGCATCAAACATCCGATAGTCGGCGGCACGATGATGTGGATTTCAAACGGAGAATTCACGGCAGCGATCAGTGAGGCCGGAGGTTTAGGCGTGCTCGCTTCCGCTATTTATGAATCAAAATCAGCTTTCAGAGATGAGCTGCAGAAAATCAAATCGCTGACGAAAAATCCGTTTGCCGTGAATCTGAATCTTTTCCCGGCAATGCGGCCGATAAATAACGATGAATACATTGAAGTAATTCTGGATGAAGGAGTTAAAATAGTTGAGACGTCCGGACACAAAGCTCCCGAAAACCTTTATCCGCCTCTCAAGGAAGCCGGTTGCAAACTCATTCATAAGTGCGTCGGCGCAAAGTATGCAATGAAAGCGGAATCAATCGGCTCCGACATAGTGACGGTGGTCGGCTATGAAAACGGCGGAGCAGTCGGAAATCTGGGACTCGGAACTTTCATCCTTGTGCCGTCAGTAGTGGACGCAGTGAAAATACCGGTAATAGGCGGCGGCGGAGTTGCGGATGGAAGAGGATTGGCTGCAATGCTTTCGCTTGGAGCACAAGCCGCGATTATCGGAACCCGACTTCTTCTTACGGAGGAATGCCCGATTCATAAAGACCTCAAAGCCGCTCTCGTTAATGCAAGCGAACTCGATACGATTGTTATCATGAAATGCGTGAACTCGGCTCACAGGGTATGGCTCAACGAGCCCGGAAAGAAAGCCGCCGAACTCGACACGAGAAACGCGCCTCTCGAAGAGCTCATAGAAGTAGTGGGAGGCCACAAAGCGAAGATAATGTTCAGCGAAGGCAAAACTGATGTGGGAACAATCGCAACCGGTCAATGTATAGGATTAATTCACGATATTGTGCCTGTAAAAACACTGTTCGAGAATATAGTGTCAGTTGCTGAATCGCTAATAAAAGCATAGCAGTTATACCGACGTTTCATTTAGTGATGGTGAGGTCGCAACTCTCGCTACCGGCATATATCCAATAACCGACCCAAGGGATTATTTTGTTGCCGGAATCAGGCGTGATTTTTATGTATGCCGATTCGCTCTGGTCAAAATAATATACGGGCAAAAGATTAGTCGCCACGCCGCCACATGCAATGGCCGCATTCCCAGCGCCCCAGTTTATAAGGTCAATATATGGATCGGCTATAAGATTCCACCCATTTGACAAAGAGATAGTGTAATTCGCGCTTGTATAATTGCTTGATCCTACATCGACGTTCCCAATATCTTCTTCTGAATATATCCAGTACCCTCTTGCGAAGGACAAACCGACAGTTCCCGTGGAAGGCGAGAAGTAAGCATATCCACCGTCCATACCGATAATCTCATAATCCGAGGTGTCAAAAACATCAGTTGGATTGATGGATGCGTCTTGTACCGATGCTCCCACAAGATTCCAGCCTGAATGCAAGTTCAAACCATTGGCATACGGTATAACCGAAACCTGAGCGCTTGATGTTGCCTCGGCGTACAACTTTAAATGGTCGTATGCGAAAACGGAGTAATAAATAGCGGTGTTGTTATCGACACCTTCATCGACAAACGAAATCGCCTCGCCTTCATATCTTAGATCGCCGTCTGATGCATCCTCCGGAAAACCACTCGATTTCCTCACAATCGTCACTCCGGTAAAATCAGAGTCTGCAGGGTTTGTCCACGACAGAGACACCTGATTATTCCCCGGGGTCGCAGCAAGTCCGGTCACCGGACCCGGCGGAGTTATATCCACTGTTTGCCCGTTTGAACTCTTTACCGCGGAAAACAAACCTGCCCCGTTCTGCGATTTTACGGAAAAATAATATGTCGAACCGTCAGTCAGAGTTAATCCCGAATAAGTAACTGAAGTGCTTAACCCGTTACTTGTCCAACCCAAGATATCGGTTGCGCCGGCGCTTGTCCCGATCGCAAACCAGTAGGCGGCAATTCCGCTCTGCGGGTCGCCCGACCCGGTCCAATTAGCCGTTAACCTCGTCGATGAAGTCGAGTACTGCACATCCGAACCCGAGCCGTCATACACTACAGCAATTGTCGATGGAGCGGTCGTATCAATTACGGCGCCGTTTGAATTCGCTGCATCCGAAAAAAGACCGGCACCGTTTTCTGATTTTACCGCCACATAATATTTCTTTCCATTTTCAAGTGTCAGCCCGCTCTTTGTTACCAAAGTATTGGTGGCATTCGATGTCCAGTTGATAACATCCGTCGCTCCGGCGTTCGTCCCTATCGCAAACCAGTAAGCAACTACTCCCGACTCTCCATCAACCGCACCCGCCCAATTCGCGGAAAGGACACTTGTCGAGGTCGAAAAACTCAGATCGTCACCCGTTCCGTCGCGTACGTAAGCAAGAGACGACGGCTGCGTGTAATCCACAATTTGCCCGTCCGAACTCACAAAGCCCGACAAACCGCCACCGCCGTTCATTGCTTTCACACTAAAATAATATTTTTCGCCATTTGTCAAAGTCAATCCGGTTCTGGCGGCTGACGTAGCATTGCCGTTATCGGCCCAGCCGACAACGTCCGTCGCCCCGGTGCTCGTACCTATTGCATACAAATAGCCATCGATACCACTTTGCAAATCCGACGATTCGGCCCAATTCGCACTGAGCACTGATGAGCTCGTGGCGTAGGTCATATCGCTTCCCAAACCGTCATAAATGAAAGACGGCGCTTCCGGAGAAGTACTATCGACCGTTTGACCGTCCGACACCACAGTTTCCGACATCATCCCGACATTGTTGATCGCTTTCACCGCGATGTAGTACGTGTCCCCGTCAGTTAAAGTCAAACCACTTTTAGTGACACAATTCACATTCCCGACTTCCGACCAATCCGCGATATCCGTCCCGCTTGGACTTGTTCCAATTGCATATACATACCCTGCTATTCCGCTTTCGCCATCGGACGCCGGTGTCCAATTAGCGCTCAAATCCGATGTCGATGATGCAAAATCCCTGTCCACAAGCGATTTGTCGCCATCGTACAATCCGGCAACGGCTTCGGGTTGCGTCGTATCTATAACAACGCCGTCCGAAACTATGGCCTCGGAAATACCTCCTGCGCCGTTGACCGCCTCGACCGCAAAATAATATTTTTGCCCTTCAGCAAGTGCTAAACCGCTTTTGACCGCGCTTGTCGCAAGTCCGGCGCCGGTCCAATCAACAACATCGGTTGCTCCCGCCGTCGTTCCGATCGCATATAAATAGCCTGCCACGCCCGTTTCAGAGTCTTCCGCGGCGGACCACTCTGCGCTCATTGTTGTCGTGTCCGTTGAAAAATCTATATCCGTACCGATTCCGTCAATCACGCCTCCTGTGAAAACGGGAGGTGTCCCTTCGTAAATCTGACCGTTTGAATTAGCGGTCGAGGAAGACATCAATCCTGCGGAGTTCTCGACTTTTACCGAGAAGTAATATGTCAC
>CAYPEK010000009.1:44591-63547 GCA_964409645.1 uncultured bacterium
GCGTAATCGTAAACCCTTGCGGAAATATAATTCTTCCCTTCCTGCAGCGCGTCCCAGACTGCTTCCGGTACAGCCCAGTCAGTTGTAAATGAATCACTCTTTATTCCCGTTTCAACATCGGTCCAATCAATCAAATCGCCGCAATTCGAGTTCGTGGAACACACACGAACCTGAAAATTATTTATGTGCGAACCGCCGCTGTCCGAAAAATCGATGTTGTAAATGCCGTCGTTCGCCCCCCTCCACACATCGTCTCCCGTTTGATTATCCGTGATGGCCGGCGGTGTTGTGTCCTCATCGCCTCGTACAACTATAATCGTTCCGTTTGATCCAACTGAAAACGTGTCTTTGTAACCTGCCCAGATAATATTTTTCAAGTCGCCTTCGGAATACGAATAATCAATTCCCCATGTAGCGCCTCCGTCGGTCGTGGCGTACATTATCCCGCCCACTCCCGCGGCATATCCATTCAATTCGTCGTAGAAGCCGACAGAATACAAATCGTAAGTCGTTCCCATTGAATAAATGCTCCACGTATCTCCGCCGTCGGTGGTTTTTAATATCGTTCCCCTTCCACCCGCAATGAATCCCACCGATGAGTTAACAAAATTCACTGAATAAAGAGTATTCGTGGTGCCCGTTGTTTTCGAGATCCACGTATCTCCGCCATCGGTTGTTTTAATGCACTTACCGATGGTTCCAACCGCAAAACATGTTTCGGAATCCGGGCATGATACTGAATAAAGAATGTTCGCGACTCCGGTAGTCAGAGAACTCCACGTATCTCCGGAATCGACCGTTTTTATCGCCGTTCCGTTTTGTCCCACCGCATAACCGACAGATTCACTCGGAAAAACAACCGATCTGAAATCTTTAATCACCGGCGACGTAAGAGAGGACCAATTCAAACCGCTGTTTGTTGTTTTTAATATAGTTCCGGAAGCGCCTACCGCATATCCATTATAAACATCGGTAAAAGCCACCGAATAAAGAGCCTCCGAAGTCCCGGAAGTCTGCGCCGCCCAAGATTCGCCACCGGTCGCGGTTTTCAAAATTGTGCCATTGTTGCCGACCGACCACCCCAACATTGCGTTGCTGAAAAACGACGAATTAAGTGTTTCTTCAGTCACCGTTGCGTTCTTCTCGCTCCATGCCGTCCCGCTGTTTGTCGTTTTTATGATCTCGCCTGATGACCCCGCTGCATATCCCGTCGTAGCCGTTTTGAAATCGATCGTATATATATCATCCGTCGTTCCGGACGCGAGGGTCGTCCATGTTGTTCCTCCGTTCGTGGTCTTAAGGATTGTGCCCGACCCGCCGCCCGCATATCCGTTCGAGGTGTCAACAAAATAAATGGAATTCAGCGATTGTGTCGTTCCCGACGTCTGGGATGTCCAACTCGTTCCGCCGTTTATTGTTTTGATAATACTTCCGCTCGACGTACACGCATATCCAATAAGGCTCGACTCAAAATGAATGCTGCTAATCGACGCCCCTACTCCTGAACTTTCACTTGTCCACGACGTTCCACCGTTTAATGTTTTATAAATTCCCCCGGAGGCGCCGGCTACCCAACCCGTATTTGCGTCGGCGAAATACACCGTCTGTAAAGCGGACGACGTGGGACTGGTCAGAAGGGTCCAACTGCTTCCGCCGTCCGTTGTTTTTATCACAACCGCGTCTCCCACGGCATACCCGGTAGATGTATCGGTGAAAAAAACCGATCTGAGAGTACTGGTGGTGGGAGATGTAACCGCGAACCACGAAGCCCCGGCATCCGAAGTCTTTACAATCGTTCCAGACTCCCCAACCGCAACTCCTGAAAGAATATTTACAAAATACACACCGTAAAAATCATTTGAAGTCGCGGTTTCAATTTCGGTCCACGATGAAAAACCGTCTGTTGTATGAATGATTGTGCCGTTGTTTCCAACAACGTAACCATTGTACGAATCCAAAAAAAATATTGAATTGATGATGGAGCCGGTCGGTGTCGGATTCAGCCATTCCCAGCTTTTGCACGGCATACCGATCAGTAAAATCACAAAAATAGAAAAAACAATCAAATGAATCTTAATTCTTATATTAGAAATTTTTTTTGAGCAATTTCTCAAGATAGACATCTCATTTTTAATTATCTCATGTCGTTGCTTATTTAGACGTAAAAAAAACAATTTACCATATAATAATACCAATGTTTTTAGTATTTGACTATTTATATGCTTACCTCTATGCTAATCATCTAAGCAGACTGGTTATATACACTGCAAATTCTTGTCAGAGAGGCCTCGATGGCTGCTAAAAAGAAATTTTCGGACACATTTTCCGCATCAGGAGGTACGGACGAGGACAAACAAAAGCGTTTTGCGGCCGGCGGCCTTATAGCGATGGGCGCATTCTTGGCTGGCGGCATTTTCCAGATACTCTGGATGAACGCAATCACAATGAAACTTGGCAAACAGGATATGGGTTTGTTCGGCCCGCTTCTTTTTGCGTTTTATGCGGCCGGAACCGTGATCGCTTTGGGAGTGCCGCAAACCATCACCACATTCGTTTCGCTTCATTATGAAAATGAGTTTGAAGAATCCCGAAAGTTCATAACGGACGGGATGAGACTATTGTGCCTTTCAGCTATTTCAGTTTTATTGATCGGATGCGTAATTCCGATAATTCTGGTGTTGACCAGCGCTTTATCGACTATCAATGCTGCGTTAATCATAGCCTTTATTGTGTCGATATCGATGATGGCTATGTTCTGGGGCATCAATTCGATCCTAAACGGATTTCAACGTCTCGATCTTGTTTCGGTGGGCAATATTGTTTTTCCGATTGTTCAATACGGCGCGTCTTTAGTTTTAATTATCGTTGCACAGAAAATAACCGGCGCGGAAAAAAGATGGGATGTAGTGGGATCCGTACTCGGCTTAGGACTCGGGCAAGGAGCCGCAGGAATAGCAGCGCTTATCGTTCTGACTGCAAATAAAACAGTTTCGATAAAAGAACTTTTCGGGTTCAAATCCTCCCACGGGCTTTTCGTAAAGATACTCAAGTTCGGAGGATGGGCGGCAGCCGCTCTCGTTATCATGACTCTTATCCAGAATCTGCCCAGTGTGGTCGTGAGGCTCATTGGGATGAAATGGCTTCTGTTCAATTCCGATCCTGTACTGTGCGAAGGTGAGATAGGGTTGTTCAGCACGTCGATGATTTTTGGGATGGCGACAATGCTTATTGTCGGAATAGCTATGGCAATAATTCCCGCTATTTCCGAAGCGGAGGGACAAGGCCGCCATGATATGATGCAAAAGTATTACAATACAGGTTTCTCTCAGGCGTTCGTCATACTTGTTGCCTTTATTGCGGTTTTTGCAGCGGTGATAGGCCCGCTTATCGAGATCATGAGCGGCCCGGAATATCCCGCAAGCGTAATGGGCATACTCGGCACTCTTGCGGTTATAGGAGGTGCGGGATGCGGAGCTCTTTACCTTCTTATAAACATATTTATCGGACTTAAGAAACCGCAGGTCCCGGCCGTTGTATTGTTTATCGTTATCACACTTATGTTCGTTTTAATTACCGGTTTGAGTTTTGCTTTCAAAAAAGTCGTATGGGCGGCGATTGGATTCGACATTGCGACGTGGCTAGGCGCCATAATTATGTTCGCGTGGGCGAAAAAAACATTTAAGCTCAACTTCCCAACACGAGCGCTTCTGGAACCTGTCGCCGCGGCGGCAATCCCTCTGGCGATTGTGCTCACGGTTTTAAAGAAACCGACCGCCTTGTGGGTAAAAATATCCGATAATGCAGTCGCAGGCGCCACAAAATTCTATGTGAACGGAATTTTAGGTTATTACAAGATAGACACAAGTCAATTATGGAAAGTGGGCGCCGCACTTCTAATAATCTTGGTTCCGTACGCCCTGATTATGGTTCTGTTAGGGAAAAGGAAGCAAAAAGATCAACCCGAAAACGGATAAATTAGCGTTTTTCGGAATTGTGATTTACCGGCAAAAAAATACTCCCTCTATCGAGGGAGTTTTCCAAGGAGGTTATGAAAAGGCCCATTCCCTTTCAATAATATTATACCTCGGTTTCTCGAATTCAAACAACTTTTTCCCATAGCGTAATAAACGAGTTGAATTAATCCGTTTTTTACAAATAAATGCTCTTTTTTACGTGATTTTATGCCGGCTAATAATAATAAACCATGCTCATTTCTTTGTTCAGGAAACAGTAATTCTTGCAATTTCATGATTGCAAGGACATAATTTTATTGATTCATGTTGAATCGACTTATTTGCGATGATATGAGAAACTACTCCACATTTATGAATACAAATATTACAATATACCTACGTGGGACATCTTACTGTTTTGATATTTCGAAAATCTGATAATGTCATTAATTCAATGCCGTCAGCATCGGTGATACTCGTAGCCGGAATAGCATCGATATTTTTACTGTTATTTTTCGTGTTTTGCCCAATTAAGGCTGAATCGGCCGATTATCATACAATAGCAGTAATTGACGACACAAATCGTATGAATCCTTCCGATGCCTCACTTACACATGCAATTAACTCTGTTACTTCGTACAGGCTCGAAACCGTCGAAGGAGTCAGCGTAGTCCCTTCTTTCGATCTCGATATGTATATTCAGGAAAGCGATATCGATTCGTTATGGTCCATGGATAAGCCGACAGCAAAGAAGTTTTCTCGCGCCTCCAATGCCGACCTGATTATCATCGGGAGGCATATACTCTCGTCGTCAGGCTCGGCAAACATCGAATTCCATATAATTTATCTTGCCCTCGACGAAACAATAAGAACATCAAAGATCAGCATTAAACATTTGACATCAAATGTTGAATCGATGCAAAAAGATGTTTTCGATAAACTATCGGATAAACTCCCTATCTCACACAAAAATATCAATTGGAAGAAACAAAACATCATCAAAAAGAAAAACGTATTCAACCTCTTCGGAGAAGGGCTAAGGAATATAGCGGACCAGCGCGACGAAGCGGGCCTTTCCTCTTTCGAGAAAGCGCTGAAAATCGATCCCGGCGACCGCGATATTCATTATTACATCGGTCGATATTACGCCGCGAAGCAATATAATTATGAGAGAGCAACATACCATTTGAATGAGATTCTAAAGAACAATCATGCCGATTCGCGCGCGCATTACTGGCTCGGATTCACGTATTATTTGAAAGCCGACTATGCGTCCGCGCTGAAGGAATTCGAAACGGTAAAGTCGCAATCGCCATATATAGTTGAAAACCTGTTGCTTTTAGGAACATTATACGAAGAAAAAGGCAACTACTCCGCCGCCGCGGGAAGCTATCGCGATGCGTTGAAGCTCGTGCCTCAACGCGCTTCGATATGGTATTCTCTCGCCGCCGCGCTTTCGATAACGGGGAAATCCGACGAGGCTATCAGCGCGTTGAAACGTACGCTCGAACTTGATAAGAAAGGCTTCTACGACATGGTCCGCACCGACGCGGATCTGGCGCCTTTGAGAAAATCGCAGGCATATCAAAAGCTCATTGAATCGTACAAATGAGCCGCGTTTAAGGAGTTGCGTTTTGTCACACTTTGCGCATTGCAAACCCAACAGGATGTCAATTGTAATATTACTTCTTTTGATTTCGCTGATTCCCGTTCTCCATAACGGGTGTTCGGCAAATAGCAGTAAGAACAATTCAGCAAAAAAGGCAAGCAACGCATCACAGCCGCCGACACCCTCCCCAATGCAAGGCCAGCTCACGATGGAGGTTAATAAAGCCGCCGGAAATTCCCCCGTTCTTTCGGAAGTTCGCAACTCCGGTATCCTTCGCGCATCCGTGGAATGCAACAGGCCGCCTCTATGCTATAAGGATAAATATGGAGTTGCCCGCGGTTTTGAAGTCAACATTTTGCAGCAGGCAGCCTCCGCGATGGGCGTTAAGCTAAACATCGTGCCTCCCGAAACGGAATCACCAATAAGCGGTCCCTCCCAGTATTCAAAAGCAAAACCGGATAACGCATTAATTCCGTACTATTACTCATCAAAAACCGGTTGGCTCGCATTCCGCGTTAACGGCGACGACGGTTTTATCAAAGCAACAAGACTGATAATTGACCATCTTTACGACACAGGCACATATCAGCAACTTTTCGTCAATATGACGAAAGAAACTCAAAATAGCGGAACGGCGGACAAATAATGAATCGTCGTGGAATTTCGTCTGAACTCGTTATATCGATTCTGCTGATAGTTGCAGTCGTACTCGGCAGCTCGACGGGAGCATACCTTTTCCTTCTCACGAGAAACTTCAAAAGGTCCGTTTATGATGAAATAACCGCCGGAAAAGAAGCGCTGAGACTGAAGATTACCGAACGCACCCGCAGGGCTACGCTCATCGCTCGTTTTGCCGCGGCCGACTCGGACTTGAGAAAACTGGCGACCTTGTCTTATGACAATCCTCGCGCCTCGATAGACTTCAATCTGATAATGACGCGAATCAAAGATATTGAGCCCGACGCCGACATTATTACCCTGATTGATGACGACGGAATCATCCTCGCGCAGACAGAAACCAAAGAACCGATGGCTTCCGCGTACAAATCAAAAAAAGGCGAACCGCTTTTCCTCAATCCCCTTTTCATGACGGCGCAGGACGGTAAATCTTCGTCGGGTATCGAGTTATGCAAACCTGATGTTATCTGCATCGACGCGATCGAGCCAATAAGGAAAGCACCTAGTCCGAAACGGCTTATCAGCTCTATTTCATGCATTAAAGAGGATTTGGAGTCGTGCAAAATAGTCGGCTACGTTAGGATCGGCTTTATCATAAACGATTCATTTGCTAAGGAAGTCAAGCTTGCCACCGGAACGGATATGATTCTGATGCGAAGGGAAAGAGGTATCGCTGTTTCTCTTCCCGGCAATAAATTTACTCCTGAAAATGCAATTAAACTGTCCGACTCCATTGCCGCCGCGCAGGCTAACCCTCAGAGAAATCCATCTGTGCCGCCATCCCTGAGAATCGCCGGCACTCCTTACACTTTGGACGTCAGAGAAATAAATGACGCAGGCGGACGTCAAATAGCAACTCAGGTCATAGCACGAGACACGACAAACGTGGAAAATGCGAGGCGCGAGGCCTTGAATGCTCTCGCCGCGATAAGTTTCGTGGGGTTCTGCCTTTCGATCGCTCTCAGCGTTTTTTCCGTGAGAAGAATCTCGAAGCCTTTGGGTTCGCTTCTCAGCCGGGTACACGAGATTACAAACGGCAACCTCAACGTGGATATCCCGGTTGAGAGAAACGACGAGATCGGCACACTCGCGAACGCTTTTAACGAGATGACAAAGTCGATTTCCGAACGGGACCATAAGCTGAGGGAAAGCGCGGCGGAACTTCAGCACAATCAGGAACAGTTAATACAATCCGGAAAACTCGCAGCTATAGGCGAATTGGCGGCGGGTATCGCTCACGAGATCGGCAACCCGCTAAGTGCGATATCCGGATACGCCCAAATGATCCAGCAGCCCGTGCATACGATCGATGCAAAAGTAGAGTTCTCGAAGGAAATAGAACGTGAAGCGGATTTCATAGAGAAAATCATTCACGATCTGCTTGAATTTTCGAGGCCGTCTGAAAAATTCATGGAATTCGAGAATCCGGTCGAGCTAGCCGAGGCGGCTCTCAAAACCGTATCCGCTCATAAAGCGTTCAACAACATCAAGGTTGAAAAAAGTATGGCCGCAAACATTCCTCCCGTTCCATGCTATAGAAAAGAAATTCAGCAGGTTTTCATGAATTTGCTTATGAACGCCGCTCAGGCAATGCCTAAGGGCGGAGTTATTAAACTCGAAGGCAGTCTAAGAGGAAATGCAGTGCAATTCCGAGTTAAAGACAACGGGCCCGGAGTTCCGAATGAAATTCGGGATAAAATTTTCAATCCGTTCTTCACGACCAAACCCCCGGGAGTCGGCACCGGCCTCGGCCTCGCCATCACCTATCGAATAATCGAAAAGCACGGCGGGATACTTAAATTGGAAGACTCGCTGATAGGCGCATCATTCCTTTTCACTCTGCCGGTTAAAGGGACCCAGAAAGAAAGAAAATAACACACAATCGAACATGTCTCGAGCATAAATATTAGCCTCATTTGAAATTATCTAATATAATATCTAAAAATGTTAAAGGATATGCGTATTTGACTTCTAGAATTCTGATAATAGACGACAAAGAGAATATCAGGCGTCTTCTCTCGACCGATCTCATGAGCCAAGGGTATCAGGTAGATACGGCGGAAGACGGCAAAATAGGTTTGGAATTTTTCAAAGATGTGTTATACGACCTTGTAATCACTGACGTTAAAATGCCCGAAATGAACGGCCTCGAAGTATTGGAAGCTATCAAGGAAATCAGTCCGGACACGGCGGTTATCGTTATGACCGCTTTCGCGGACATGGACGATGCGATTCTTGCGCTGAAGCGCGGCGCCTCGGACTATATCAGAAAGCCATTTAAACTTGATGAAATCCGCAATGCGATAGAGAAATCGCTGGAAACAAGAAGGCTAATACAGGAGAACAATCTTCTTCGCAGAGAAGTGGAAGAGAAATTCAAATTCTCACAGATAATTTATCAAAGCAAAGAAATGGATACCGTTATTGAGACGATAAAAAGGTTGTCAGGCGCCAACAGCAATGTTCTGATAACCGGCGAAACCGGCACCGGGAAAGAACTGGTTGCGCGGGCGATACATTTCAACAGCCCGAGGAAAGACAAGCCGTTCATCGTGGTAAACTGTGCGGCGATTCCTCCCACTCTGCTGGAAAGCGAACTGTTCGGACATGTAAAGGGCGCTTTTACCGATGCGTGGCAGGATAAACGCGGAAGATTCGAAGACGCAAACGACGGCACGCTTTTTCTCGATGAGATAAGCGAGATGTCGCCAGCGACACAGGCCAAGCTGCTGAGAGTGCTGCAGGACGGCGAATTCAGCAGAATCGGCGAAAACAAGGTCAGAAAAGCTAACGTAAGAGTTCTTGCAGCGACAAACACCGATCTTTCGAATGCTGTCGAAAACGGGAGTTTCAGGAAGGACTTGTTTTTCAGGATAAACGTACTTCACATACACATTCCGCCCCTTCGTGAAAGGACGGATGATATTCCGATCCTCATTCGGCATTTTCTTGACATTTCATGCAAAGACAACAATATGCCCCTCAAGCATTTTACTTCGGAGGTCATGCGTTTTTTCCTCAGTTACGGCTGGACCGGAAACGTCCGTGAATTGCAGAACATTGTCGAACGCTGCGTTCTGATGTCGAAAGAAAATGAAATCGGAATGTCCGACCTCCCGCCTGAAATCAGTCCCGATTCTCAAAAAAGCAATACGATTCAGTTATTAGGCGATGAAGACCTTTCACTTAAGCGCGCACTGCCGCTCCTGACTGAAACACTCGAAAAAGACCTTATCATGAAGGCATTGAAAAAAGCAAACGGCAACAAAGAGCTTGCCGCCCAGATGCTCGATATTTCCAGACGCTCACTGTTCTACAAATTGAAAGAATACGGAATTAATTAAACCGTCATTTTTTCATCAGTTCGGCGATACGCTTCCTGATATTTTTCATATCGACTTTCTTGCCCGGGCAGGTTTTCGAATAACCTTCCTTGCCTAACTTCTTCTGCATCTCGCCATGACCATAGATATCAGCCGCCGGATTCAACCCATACTTATTACACCAATGTTTCAGAATGTCCTCCAGCTTTCGCAACTGATTGTCAGTCGGCAATCCCTTGTCAAAATCACCTATCAGGCAGACATGCAAACCGTTGGCATTGGCATACTTGCACCCGTTCGCTACTTTTTCTTCGGATAGAATTCTGTCCACCCGACCATCCGCCGAAGCGACTCGTTTCCCTGATGAATATGAGCTGTAATTCGGGTATCCATTGCATATCACTGCATGATACCCGGGCGCCTTCCAACCGTTTCCTTTCGGTTTCGGCGCCGTGTGCCACTCTTTAACGACAGCCCCGTCTCCCCAAGCGCTCGCGGAATGATGCACAACAATGCATCTGATACTTCTCATCCTACCACCTCCGATATACTTGTTATAAAACGAGTATATCGGGCCGGTGGTACATTTTGCCTTCAAGCATTACTTCGACGTATGGCCAATCGCCTGTTTGTGTTAAGAAAACATTTTTTTCTTCAAGCACGGCAATTGTATCTTCGACTTTTGTGCCTGTTATAGATGGATTCCACGCGAAGACCATGTTTGCCGATACCACCCCGGCGGTTCCTTCGTTTGCGGTGTAATATCGGGTTTTATATCCGGCCGGCCCTCCCTGATGATGGAGCAGCCACTCGCCGTCATAGCCTTCGCTTTTGTATGCAGCCATGCCCAGCCTGAAAACATCGGCTATCGGTTTGCCGGGCCTCGTCGATGAGTTCAAGGTCGTATCGACAAGCGCGCAGGATTTATGCCGCCTTATTAAATCCTTATCGGGAGCACCGAATGAAACTATACGCGTCGCAGACGCGATGAGGCCTTCTCTCCTCCCGCAGACAACAATCATGACCGTTTTTTCAATATTGTTGCCCGTCGGCAACGGGTGCCGGTATTTTCTCAATCTTTCATCCGCGGCGATCAAAGCCACAATCGGCGCTATGCCGCGCGCGTAGCATTCCGACGACAATTTACCGGCAACCTCGAACTCAGTCATTCCCGGTTTCAGAGATTTCGCCGCCGTTTCAAGAGCAACAGCCGTATCCATTCCGACTCCACGGAAACGCTCGATCTCCGAATCCGTCATTACATATAGCAGCTCACCGAAGCTGTCTGGAACCGGATCATGGCCTGCAAGATTCCAATCGGCTATCAATCTCTTGTCCTTATAACGATCCCTTATATAGTTGTCCCTGTTGTCCGCCCACGGCAATTCGACTATTTCCAGCGGTAAATCCTTTAATTCCTCGTCTTTCTGCCTTCCTGCCTCGATTTTATTAGTTACGACTACCGACTCGTCCGATGTTACGATCAGAGTGGCAACACCGTAATCCGTGGCAGTATTCACATGCTGAGACGCGCCACACGCCGCCCATGCATAGTTATCGGACCGCTGTAACGCAACGCCATCCGCTCCGCATTTTTTCAAATAGTCTCTGATTCCGGATAATTTGATATCGAATTCTTTCCCTCTGTTCATAACACCCCCCGGGCAAAAATGTTAATCGGCGGCAATTCCGATTACGTCAAACCGCCGACACGGTAAATCATATTGTTGTAATTCGGGTTGTCAAATGCTATTCAACGGCAGCCAATATGTCTCGAAATCACGATGCGTTGAACTTCGGACGTTCCCTCTCCTATTTCGAGCAGTTTCTGGTCCCGATAGTAACGCTCCACATCGTATTCCTTCATAAGTCCGTAACCGCCGTGTATCTGTACCGCTTGGTTCGCCACGCGTCCCATGACTTCCGAGCAATATAATTTTGCCATCGCAGCGTGTTTCGAATACGGTTTCCCTTTGCTTTTCAGCCAACAAGCCTTGTATAAAAGGTTGCGGGCGCACTCGATCTCCGTTGCCATGTCGGCAAGTTTGAAAGCTATCGCCTGAAAACGGGTTAACGAGACTCCGAACTGCCTCCGGTTCTGAGCGTATATCATCGCCTTCTCGTATGCGCCCTGCGCGCCGCCAAGCCCCATCGCGGCTATGCTTAACCTGCCGCCGTCGAGCGTTTCTAGCATCTGCTTGAAACCGTCGCCGCGCCGGCCGAGTATATTCTCCTCCGGAACAGCACAATCATCGAAATACAATTCACACGTGTTTGATGCACGCCACATCATTTTCTTCTTCATAGTTTTTACAGTGAATCCGGGTGTTCCGTTCGGAACGAGAATACAGCTTATCTCATTTTTTCCATCCTCTCTCGTCCCGGTAATACACTGAACTGTGGTTACCAGCGACATTGGGGTACCGGCGTTTGTAATGAAAATTTTGCTGCCGTTTATTACCCACTCGCCGTTTTTCAATTTTGCGTTTGTTTTCGAGGCCTGCGCATCCGAACCCGCATCGGGCTCCGTCAATCCGAATGCGGCCAATCCATCGCCTCCGCAAAGCCTCGGCAGCCAGTCCGACTTTTGTTTGTCGCTTCCGAAATAATAAATCGGTCCGATCCCGAGGGAATTCCCGGCAGCAACCGTCGCCGCCTGCGAGCCGTCAACCCGCGCAATTTCCTCTACCGCTATTATGTACGAGATGTAATCCATCCCGGAGCCGCCATACTTCTCCGGGACAAACATGCCGAAACAACCGAGTTCGGCCATTTTTCTTGTTAATTCCTCTGAGAAGTCCTCATTGTCATCAAGTGTGCTCGCCACGGGTGCAATTTCGTTTTCTGCAAAATCTCGGATCGTGTTTCTCAGGATGTTTTGCTCTTCACTCAATTCGAAACACAACATAGCTGAAATCCTCCTTGTTTCGCAGACCGGCCTTCTACAAACTAAGGGGTTCCGGCGTGGTGTCTCCGAGGATTAATCCTCGTTACGCATGGGTGTAAATTTTTTCTAACAATAGCACAATTCAGCTCTAGGAACAAGAACAAAAATATTTTTAGGCCGCGAGAAACACACAAATCGAAATTCGATCAATTTTTAATTACAGTCGAATTTGTTTTGCCATACAATTTTTGATTTATGATTACTGATATATATATAAATAATTATTTATTTAATCAAATATTTATATTTGACAAAGATTATCGAGAGGATTAAACTATTACTTTGCTTTAAGGAGAGGGACATTCTCGTATGTCCCTTTTTTGGGTATGCTTGACAGTTTTTCGAACAAACTGAGCGGAATCTTCAAGAAGCTCAGCGGCCAAGGCCGGATCACGGAGAAGAACGTGCAGGACGCGCTGCGCGAGCTTCGCTTCAGCCTGCTCGACGCCGACGTCAATTTCGAGGTAGTCAAGAAATTCATCGCAAATGTTAAAGACGCGGCGCTCGGCGATGAGGTGCTGAAAAGCCTTACCCCCCACCAGCATTTCTTCAAGATTGTCAGAGACAACCTTATAGATGTTCTCGGCGGCGAACATGCAGGGCTCGAGATTAGCTCCAGAAAACCTTCCGTTTACGTCATGTGCGGTCTTCAGGGCTCAGGTAAAACAACGACATGCGGTAAGCTCGGCGTGCTTCTATCGAAGAAGAACAAAAGAGTTCTTGCGACGCCGCTCGATGTGTACCGCCCCGCCGCTATCGATCAGTTGAAAGTTGTTGCCGATAAAACCGGCATCGATTTTTATTTCCCCGAAAACGATATGAAGCCCGTTTCGATCGCGCAAAAGGCGCTGAACCGCGCGAGCGACGGGGATTACGATTATCTCCTTCTCGACACCGCCGGACGCCTCCATATCGACGAAAAGATGATGGAGGAAATCCGCGAGATAATAGCCGCCGTCAATCCGACTGAAGTCCTTCTCGTTCTCGACGGCATGACCGGTCAGGACGCGGTGAATATCGCGACTTCGTTCGACCCGGTCGGTGTGACAGGCGTTGTTCTGACGAAGATGGACGGCGACACGCGCGGCGGCGCGGCGCTCTCCGTTAAATATACGACCGGAAAACCGATCAAGCTCATAGGCACCGGCGAGAAGTTCGATATGCTGGAGCCTTTCTTCCCGGACAGGTTCGTTTCGCGCATCTTGGGCATGGGCGATATGATGAGCCTTATAGAAAGAGTCGAAGAAAACATCGACATGGAGAAGGCGAAGCAGCTCGAAAAGAAGCTGATGCGGGAACAGTTCGATTTCAACGATTTTATCGATCAGATAAAGCAGGTTAAGAAAATGGGATCGGTCGCCAACATTCTCGGGATGATTCCGGGGCTTGGCGGACTGAAGAAGAATCTGCCGGACGATTTGGCCGATAAGCAACTCGGCCGCATAGAGGCGATAGTGTACTCGATGACCCCGACGGAAAGAAAGAAACCGGATATTATTAACGCCAGCCGCAAACGTCGCATCGCCGCCGGCAGCGGCACATCGGTACAGGAAGTAAATCATCTTCTCAAGCAGTTCGACTGGATGAAAAAGATGATATCACAAGTACAAAAAGGCCGTTTCCCGGGCATGGGATTCGGGAAATTCGGCTGATAGTAGCAGAGACAAGCTCAAATGCACGGGAGGTGAAACGTGGCAGTAAAGATCAGACTTACGAGGATGGGAACCACAAAGAGACCATTCTACCGCGTCGTGGCGGCGGATCAGGCTCGCGCCCGCGACGGTCGGTTCATCGAAATTCTTGGACATTACAATCCAACGAATTTTCCGGAATCGGTTGTTCTCCAAGAGGACAGGATTAAGGAATGGATTTCTAAGGGCGCCCAGCCGACAGACGCTGTTAAAAAGCTCATGTCGGCAAAAGGAATTCTTTAATATCAGCCGTTGCTCTGAAAAGCGCGACTTAATTGGGAGGTTTTCGTAATGAAAGACCTGTTAATGTTTCTTACCAAGGCGATAGTCGATCTTCCCGATCAAGTAATCGTATCAGAGGTCGAAGGTGAAAAGACCGTCATTTACGAGATAAAGGTCGCCGAGTCCGACAAAGGGAAAGTAATCGGAAAGCACGGTCGCATTATTAACGCCATTCGTACTATTGTCAGAGCCGCCGGAGTTAAGGACGGCAACAAAAAAGTTCAGGTCGAGCTATTGGAATGACCGATTACGTGGTTATAGGGCGGCTCACCTCTCCCCACGGAATTCAAGGCTGGGTAAAGGTGTTGCCCATGACGGACATTCCAAACAGGTTTGAAGGACTTGAAAGAGTTCAAATCCTGCGGGAAGGCTCGACGGCTCCTCAGGAGTATGAGATTGAAGGAGTCAAATATCAGACAGGACGGGTGTTGCTGAAGTTCAAGGGTATCGAAACCCGTGAAAATGCGGCATCTTTCAGAGGCGGCAAAATCATCGTGGACGCGGGACAAGTACCGCCCATAGATGAAAAAGACACATATTATGCCTTCCAGCTCACCGGCATGTCTGTCATGGACGAAGCCGGAGAACTGATCGGCAAACTGGAGGAAATTTACTCGACGGGCGCCAACGACGTTTATCTGGTCAAAGGCCCTGACGGGAAAACTGAATACTTTCTGCCGGCGATTAAGAAATGTATTCTCAGCGTGGACGTCGAACGGAAAATTATGGTGATCAACCGGGAGTTCGCGGTATGACTATACACATAATAACGCTCTTTCCGGAATTGACGGACGCCTATTTTTCATCCGGCATACTCGCGAGGGCCCGCGCTCAGGGAAAGCTGCTCGTCATGTCATGGCAGCTAAGGGATTTCGCCACGGACAAGCATCACACTGTGGACGATTACCCGTACGGCGGCGGGGCGGGAATTATTCTCAAGCCGGATGTTATGGCGAGAGCGATCGAGGGTGTGAAAAAGAATGTGGCGGCAGCAAGACGGAAATCCGTTCCTGTCGTTTTCACGACGCCGCACGGAAGGAAATTCGATTCCTCCGTCGCACGCGAGTACAGCGCGCACAAGGAATGGATTGTCGTTTGCGGGCATTACGGCGGGGTCGATCGCAGAGTGATAGACGCTTATGCGACTGACGAGGTTTCGATCGGCGATTACGTTCTGATGGGCGGTGAACTCGCCGCGATGGTGATGATCGAATCCGCGTCGAGGTTCATCCCGGACGTTCTCGGTAATCTGGAATCTGCGGATCGCGATACGTTCGAGGATACATTGCTCGGACCGCCGGTTTATACGAGACCGGCAGTTTTCAATAAGGCCGAGGTGCCGCCCGTGCTTGTTTCGGGCAATCATCTCGGAATAGCAAGATGGAGAAGGGAAAGGCAGCTCGAAACGACATTCGAGAGGCGCCCCGACCTTCTCGAAACGGCAAGGCTGACCGACGACGACATTAGATTTTTGAGGTCGATCGGCTACAAACAAGAAGAGGTAAAAAACACGCAAGCTGCGGGAAAGACCGTGAAAAAGGTTCGCTCCAAAAAAGCTGAGCGTTGATGTTAAGGAGATATGATTATGATGAAAGCAATTCAACAGTTCGAAAAGGAGTACACGAAGAAGGGCAATAACGTACCCCAGTTCGAAATCGGCGACACGGTGAAAGTCCACCACAAGATCGTCGAAGGCGGGAAAGAACGAACACAGGTGTTTCAGGGTGTCGTAATCGCGATTAAGGGACACGGGATCAACCAGACATTCACAGTCCGCAAAGTATCGTTCTCCGTGGGCGTCGAGAAGATTTTCCCGGTTCATTCACCGCGCGTGGAAAAAGTATCGATCGTGAAGCACAGCAAAGTGAGACGCGCGAAACTGTACTATCTGCGCAATCTTTCCGGCAAGTCTTCGCGCCTCAAAGAGAGAATCGTTTCAAAGGGCAGTTCAAAAGAGGCCTGACCGAACAGCGACCATGCCGAAAGGTGCGGATAAGACGTCCGCTTTCAAAGTCGAAGTTAAACCGGACCGCGTGGTCTCCGACGGGGCACACGAAGTCACCGTCAAATGTACGTACAAGCATAAAAAAGGGGATGGTATCTCGGATAGCATCCCCTTTTCTCTTTACTCCAAAAAGCTGAAGATAAACGATGAAAAGAGCGCGGCCAAAGGAAACGTAACTTTCAAGTTTACGCCGACTAGGCCAACCGGCAAGACACAACTCACCGTCTCGTCGTCGCTTGGTTCCGAGTCTTTTTCCGTCACTGTCATACCTACAACGGCACAGTACATTCGGGATATGTTTCTTTCCATTTTCTGGGCGGTGATTATCGCGTTCGGGATCATCCGGCCTTTTATTCTTCAAACGTATTACATCCCTTCAGCTTCGATGGAGCCGACGTTGTACGAAAATGATCGCGTTATCGGTCTTATGTTTCCATTCCGATTCCGCGATCCGAAACCCGGCGAAATAATTATTTTTCAGAGAAAAGGCGAATACACGAATCACGTTCTTCCGATTCCTTTCACAAAGGTGCAATTCAAAACTAAAACGAATTTTATAAAACGAGTTATCGCGGTCGGCGGCGATACTGTTGAAATCAACAACCACACTCTTTATGTCAACCACAAACCGAAGGACGAACCGTACATTAAAGAGTTGATTATGACTGATTTTGCGCCATACAAGGTGCCGAAGAATAGTTTTTTCATGATGGGCGACAATCGGAATAACAGCTTGGACAGCCGCTTCTGGGGCGCGCTTCCGAGGAAATATATTGTTTCAAAAGCATGGGTTCAGTTCTGGCCGCCGGACAGAGTAAAATCTCTGATCAAACCGTATTCAAAGTAACTAAAACGACACGTTTTTTATTTCCATTTTTCAGATTGTATCTGATATTCACCTTTTACGAAGCTGTATGTCAAATCATATAAATCTCTGAATTTATCATTGTCGGACAGATAGAAGTTCATTATTGTTCCGACAGACTGGTAATATCCCAAATATGCCTCTCGCATGAATCCTTCTTTCACGCCGGTATTCAGGTATCTTATGTATTTCGGATATTGCACATCGGGGTCGGTGAAAATCGACTCGTCAACCTCGATTTCGACACCTGCGTGTGTTTTCTTCGCCTTTTTCGCGGTTGTTGCGACGCGACTCTTTTCGGCCTGCCACCTTTTGAAAAAATAGTTCGGCTGCTTCGCAGTGCAATCGAAGCCCAAATCCCTCGAATTCACAACCAGCGCCGCATCCGCCATGTAATAAGGTATCCAGAAAAGTCTCATTCCGCGGTCGTGAAGATAGTCCCTTGTCGCCGGCAACAACCGCTCATCCTCCAGATGATACGATTCCTCCATCCAATAAAAACCCGCAAGTTCGATGTTGCCGTATTCCGATTTTTTCCACCGCTCGATTGTCGAATCAATATACCATTTGACAACTTTAATTCTGTCTTCCGGATTTTTAAAATCTTCACTTACCAAATCGCCATCGACATCGCCGAAATCATGCTGCCTCGGCGACGGATACGGAATCATAATCGCAACTTTTCTGTGCGGCTCAGCCGGAAGTTCACCGCCGCTATTTTCAATCAGCTTATCTATGGCGTCTATGAACTTGCCACGCTCGAAAATGCGATCGGTGAACCAATCCCAAGAGGACTTGTCCGTCGGCTTTGCGTAAATGTTCTCCTCGGCGCCCTGCCCGCCCGGCATCGCCTGAGCGAGAAACAAAAAACCGTCGAAAAACCAGTCGTCCGGTTCCCCCGCCCTGTTCAAATGGAAAACATAATATTTGAGATTTTCCGGCGTCCATGTCTGACTGTCATAATCGCCGGAGTAAAGAAGCAGCATGTCATTCACGCCGCCGCACTCATCTCCGCCTGCCGGAAGATATTCGCAGTACGCGCACGTGGAAATTGAAAGAAACAACATTGTTGCGAGAAGTGTTTTGTTAAGCCGTTTCATATTGACTGCCGCCGTTTTGAATGTTCATTTTTCAATTTTTATCGGGCCGGGAGAAACAGATGGTTCGTATCCTCCCCGGTCGTATGTTTCACGATCCATCATGTATCCCTGATAGCCTCCCGTATAAGAAAAGAACAAATTAGGTTGTTCGAATTCGGATATAAGCTCGGTTCCGAGTCCGGTCAGAACTTCACCGGGCACTGAGATGCCATCAACATCGCCGATTCTGAATTTCCTCATTTTAATTGAAGTCTCTTTTCGGTTGAGGAAAAACTCACCCGTCCAATAGAATGAATTCAATGCCATCATCACGGCGTTGTCCGATCGTGCTTTAACAACAAATTCTTCAACGCTAAACGGCGCCGCTTTCGTCACTACGGACTTGCCCATAGCCTCTTTTATCGAAACCATCCCTTCAGAAGCGAGGCGTCTCAATTCATCCTCATTCCCTTTTTGCTGATATGTATTCGCGCCCGGTATGTTCGGGTTTACATCGCCCTGTA
>CAYPEK010000010.1:0-60798 GCA_964409645.1 uncultured bacterium
GAACTGGAGTTCTTCCTGAAAGCACATGGACGGAAACAGTCACAGTGCCGCGCGACAAAATGACGGCAATTGCTTTGCCGTCGAACCCGTCGGACGGGTTGAAAGTCACGCAGCGGGAATTCGAGCGGCCGACGCTGATGAGCACCAGATTGGATGAGGATGCGCATGTCGAACAGGCGGCGGGCGCCGAAGTGACAAATATTGTGACGTTATTAAAAGACAGCAGGAAAGAGTCCGGCGGGCAATCCGCAATTGAAGTCAGCGTAATAGCGCCTGTAGCAGCGGCGACAGGGGATAAAGTTGAGCTAAAAGGGAGCGTGTCGGGAGCAGGGACGGTCGCGGCGTACGCATGGGCGCAGACGCAAGGCCCGGAAACGACGATTGAAAACGCGGACAAGTCTGTCGCTTCATTCGTGCCGAAGTTGCCCGGCCTATACAAATTCAGATTCGACGCTTCGACGTCGAAAGAAGCGGTCTCCGGCGGCGTGGAAGTGAATGTCACGGGAGGGACCGGCATTGCGCCGGAGTTGATATCGCAGCCGACAATGGAGTCTCCGGCAGCCGATATCGTTATTTACGGAAATGAATTAATCGTATTTTCCAAAAACAATCCGGAAATTTTCGTGTACGATATCACCGATCCGGCAAAACCCGAAAGAAAGGCGAAATACCGCGTGCCGATGGAAGGCCGTTTTGTGCAGGCTGAGCTGGCGGGCGGCACGATGTACGTTCTGGTCAGGAGCGGCGGAGCTGAAAAAGAGGGTAAAACCAAAAACGTGCGACTGGTGACAATCGGCATCGATGGAAGCGGGAATATGGAATTGACCGGTGAGATACCGATAGGCGACAAAAATGCGAGAATGGGCGTGTCCGGAAACAATCTTTTCGTATGGACACCCGATATTGAGAAAACCCAATCCGTTATAAACGATTACGACATATCAAACACATCGAATCCGCGCCTGAAATGGAGCGAAAAATTTCAAAAGTTCGTGGTAACGGCCGCGCCGATGCCCGGTGGCAGGATAGCCGCCGCGGTTACGCCCGAAGAGATGGAAGTAAAACACAGAGCCGAAATATACATGTTCCCTTTCAGGCAAGAGAATACGATCCACTTAATAAATGCATGGGAAGACGTTAAGGGCGTGAATTTTTCAGGCAGCTACGGCAGAAAAGACCTCGGCGGTGAATTTGTTGTTGGAACAGTTTCAGGAAACAACGAGTTGAAAGTAACTGCTGAGATGAAGGATTTCAAATACACTATGGAAGTGTTTGCGGATGCCGCCGGACCAGTTCTCGCGGCATACAAAGCCGAATCGGAAACGAGCGCGAATACCGACCTCAGATTCATAGATATAAGCGATATTTCGGCCCCGGTGGAAAAGACGGCTTTGCGGACGCCTTCACTGATCGACGCATTGACGACGGATGGCCACCTCACAGCGCTTAGTTACAGAAACAGGTTGCTTATCTACAAGATGTACTGAAATGGAACCTCGCAGGAAAGAAGATTACCTCCCGTATTATTTGCGCATCAGCAGTGCGTGCAATCAGAAGTGCGCCTTTTGCAATTCCGTTTCCAATGCAGGTGACGATCCGCCGGATACCGTAATTGCCGAGCAATTGCGAGAGCTGCGCGACGGAAGGATGATCTCGACAGTCACTTTCGCGGGCGGAGAGCCGACTCTTTCGAAGCATTTGCTGAACAGTGTCAGAGAAGCGCACAGCCTGAATTTCGATATTATAGGGCTTGAGACGAACGGACTCATGCTGTCATACCGGCGATATGCTGACGCCCTTGCGGATGCCGGACTGACCCACGTCAGGATAATGCTGGTTTCGGCGGACGAATCGCTTTCCGATTCGCTGACCTGCACGCCGGGCGCGTGGAAACTCACGTGCAAGGGCATCGAATGGGCCGTATCGCGTGGGCTGCACGTCACCGTTCAGCTTCCGCTGATTGAAGGAACAATTTCCGGACTTGCTGAAACGGTTCGGTTTGTCGCGGACCGCTTCACGGGCGTGAACCGGATAGAACTTCGGATGACAACTCCCGGATCGGAAAGCCAAGACGTGATCCCCGCCGCCGTTCTGGAGAATGAGCTCGTGCGAGCTGTCGAAGCCGCGCGCGAAAAGGAGATAAAGATGTCTTTCAAGGCGTGTTGCGGTTTGGCGCCTTGTCTGCTCAAAGAACCGGATATTCTTACGCCGCTCTACAATTTTCAGGCGGTGGACGATTCGGACAAGCCGGGATACGAAACGGTCTCTTCGTGTGTGGAATGCCTGCTTGGATCGGTTTGTCCGGGAATCCATCCGGCGTATGTGCGCGAAGACCGCGCCGGGAATCTCGAAAAAATAACGCCTTCAATCGCGCGGAAAATACTGCGTCCCGGACCGGGCAGGAGGAGCCTTTTTAAAGATGACATAAGAAGACAGGCGAACGCAAACTTCTGCACATTCTTCAACGCGATGGACGAAAACGGATGTAGTTTCGTAAGAGAAGCGATGCTACGGATTAATTATACGTGCAATCAGAGATGCCTCTTCTGCTGGATAGATCCCAATTACGACAACCTGCCACACGAAGCAGTTGTGAAAAAGATCGAGGAAATAGGTAGAGCGGTTCCGAGATCGGTATCCATCACGGGCGGCGAACCGACGCTAAATCCTCATCTTGCGGAATATGTTGCCCGTGTTAAAGCGGTCGGCGTGAACGAAATCTGCCTCCAGACAAACGCCATGCTCCTCGACGACAAAAGCCGTGTGGACGAACTGATAGCTGCCGGCCTCAATAGCGCTTTCGTATCGCTGCATTCGAACGATCCGGAGATTTCGGACATGCTGACCGGGGTGGGGGGCGGATTCGACCGAACGGTGAAAGGGATCACGAACCTCATCCGAGGCTCAGCGGTTGTTTTTCTGAGCCACGTGATAAACTCATTCAATTACAAATTGCTTCCCGATTTTGTAGAGTTCATATCGCGAAGATTCGAAAGGGTGCCGATTGTGTTCTCGTACGCCGCTCCGATATACGGGGCGATGATGCACAGGGGCCTCATCCCGCCGTTGAGCGAAGTCAGAGATGTGCTCATTAAGGCGCTCGAAAAATGCTACGAACTCAAAGTTCCGTTTTCGGGACTTGCGGGTATGTGCGGGTTGCCGCCATGTATCCTCGACGGTGAGTTACGGTACTATCCCGACATCAACCGGGTGGCCGAGGCGGATTATCTCGACGACATGGTGAAGGCTCCGTGCTGCGCGGAGTGTTCTCTCGACGGCTATTGTTTCGGCATGAGGAGATACTACGCCGAGATATACGGAACGGGCGAACTCAAATCGGTGCAAGTTGCCGATGTGAAACCTGTTATTCTGGATTATGTCAAACCGGAAGATTTCTACAAGCAGATAATATTGTAATATCCGAAAGTTTCTACAGCCGTTTGATGTCCGCGCCGAGCCCGCGGAGCTTTTCGTCGAATTTCTCATATCCGCGGTCGATGTGCTCGATGTCGTAGATTGTGGTCGTGTTGTCCGCGGCGACACCCGCGATCGCGAGCGCCGCTCCCGCCCGCAGGTCTGTTGCCATCACTTTCGAGCCTTTCAACTGCCCCACGCCGTTTATCACGCACGAATTGCCCTCGAGTTTGATGTCCGCGCCCATTCTCATGAATTCCGCAACGTGGATGAAACGGTTTTCCCAGACTGTTTCCTTTATAATGCTCACGCCATCAGCGGTTGCGAGCATTGCCATTATCTGCGGCTGCATATCGGTCGGAAAACCGGGATGCGGAAGCGTGATGATCCTCAGCGGCTTAATTCTCTTTTTCGCCGTCACCCTGATTTCGTTCTTACTCTCTTTGACCTGTACTCCGGCCTCGATCAGCTTTACTACGATCGGCCGCAGGTCTTTTATCTGCGCGCCCTCTAACGTTATATTGCCGCGAGTGACCGCCGCAGCGAGCATGAACGTGCCTGCCTCGATCTGGTCCGGTATCATCGTGTGTGACGCGCCGTGCAGTTTAGCGACGCCGTGTATCGTTATCGTCTTTGTTCCCGCGCCGTTCACTCTTCCGCCGATCGATTTGAGAAACCATGCAAGGTCCTGAATGTGCGGTTCCTCCGCGGCGTTCTCGATTGTCGTCACGCCTTCAGCGAGCACTCCGGCCATCATCAGGTTGGCGGTCGCGCCCACCGACGGAAAATCCAAATAAATGCGATCGCCTTTCAGTTTCGGGCATTTCGCATCTATGTTTCCATGTTCAAGTGTGATTTTAGCGCCCATCTTCTCGAGTCCGGTAAGGTGCATGTCAACCGGTCTCGACCCGATAGCGCACCCACCCGGAAGCGAAACTCTTGCCTGACCGAACCGGGCGAGCAGGGGTCCCATCACATAAATCGACGCCCGCATCTTGTTCATCAACTCGAACGGCGTTTCAAATTTATTGACGTCCTTCGCATTGATGGCGACGGACCCGTTTCCGCTCGTGACGTTCGCCCCGACTACCTCGAGCACATGCTTCATTGCCTGCACGTCGCTCAGGTCCGGTACGTTGTGAAGCGATACTTCGCCGTCAGTGAGCAGCGCCGCAGCCATGATGGGAAGAGTTGCGTTTTTGCTCCCGCTTATTCTTACGGAACCTTTGAGTGAGGTTGATCCTTTGACCTCGTAGCGGTTGTTTGAAATATCCTTGGTCATTTTATATTCGGTGAGTGTCTCTACATTTACCTCAAAATGGACAATCCATTTTATCAGAGAGAATTTTAAAAAGCAATGGGGATTATTGTGAGCTAAGTTAATTTCCGCATGGGAAAAGCCTTTGATGTAATCCATGCGAATGTGGAATATCGAATGATATTATTTGTCGGCTACAACAAGTTTGATTTAGATGGTAAGCCGGACATGATTTTGCCGGTATGCACATCATAAAATGAATAGCCTTAATATAGACGAAAAATTCGGAAAGAAGCGGATGAAAGCGAGATCATTCAGAGTCACGTATTTTAGTCTGAAAAAATTGCGCAAAGCAAACCGCACTTTGCAATATTTTTAAATACTATGCCGTTGCTTTTAGGGACGTTTTTTAAACGCAAAAACTCAGCCTAGCTTGCGGCTGAATTTCTGAGAATACTGTCAGATTACCTCAAAGAGAGTTCCTTTGAGAATTGAACTGACAATTTCCTCTGAGGACATTTTAACAGTGCTGCTCTCCAGCTCTTCCTTCGCAACAGCGACATCGCTATCGCCTTTCGCATCGGGAAGCTTGTCATAGCTTTCTCTCAGCTTGTGGAGAAGCTTTGCCTTGGAGGACACGTCAACACTGTCGCCCTGCTCGGCCTTAGCGTAGGCGTTGATGGATCGGCTGCGAAGCGCTTTGGCTTCTTTAAGCTCTTCAGCTTTAGGCGCTCCCTGATTTTGAATATTCCCGATTTCCATAATCACACCTTCTCAGACTTCTATACTCTTTATCGGCAGACTTAAATAAACATTTAGTGTTTTTAAAAAATAATTTAAAATAAATATTAGCTTTAATAAACGCTTTTTTGGGGTTGAAAAGAAAAATGTAAAAAAAACATAAAAAAACAGGCTAAAAAAACGCTTTAATTGTTATCTTAGCGGATTTACCGCGACACCGTCTATGCGGACCTCAAAATGAAGGTGATTTCCGGTCGAAGTTCCCGTACTGTCGGCGAGCATTATTACCTGCCCTCGTCGCACGAATTCACCTTTGCCGACTAAAAATCTAAGTCCGTGGCCGTATAAGGTTACAACTTGACGCCCGTTGGATTTTCCGTGAGATATCATCACTGTATTTCCATAGCCGTTTCGATATCTGGCTTCGATCACAATTCCGTCTGCCGCGGCGCATATATTAGAGGCATAAGATGCTCTTAAATCTATTCCGTGGTGGTTTGATGAGGCTCCTCTTTTTGGCGCTTTCCTGTAACCGAAGGAGGAAGTCACAACAAACGGATTTCCGCAGACGGGCGACCCGAACGATCCGCTGAATGCGTGCTGATATCCGCCCTTCATTTTGCGCAGTTCTTGTTGGATCAGTTGGTTTTCTCTTTCGAGTGCCGCGTATTCTGCTTCAAGTTCTTTTCTATCTTGTCTCGCGGATGCCAGCGCTTTGGATTTCTCATGATAAATATAGGTGTAATATGTCTTTTCTTGCGCTAATTTTGTTCTATCGTTTTCTATCTCTATCCGGGATTGCTCCACCTGTTTTCTTCTGGTGGCAACTTCGTTTTGTATCGATTTCAGCTCATCAAGGATGCCGAGGTCGCTTTTGGTTATTATTCTTAAGTATGCAAGTCTGCTTATGAAATCACTGAAACTTGAAGAATTAAAAAGAACCTCAATATATCCCGCATGGCTGTTTTTGTAGTATGAAATGATTCGAGATTTATATTTTCCTCTGTAATCCGAGAATTTTTGTGTGGCTTCATCCAGTTTTTTCTGATAATAAACTTCCTGTGCCTGTGCTCTTTTAAGATCGCGGGTTTTTTGGTCCAGCGCTCTTCCTGTCCGTTCGCGCTCCATATCTACTTGCCGTACAACATTTGCGATACCCATCTCCTCGCGCTTCTTTTTTGAAAGGACAGAGCGTAACTTTTTCATTCTTTGCTGAAGGTCCGCCTGTTCCTTTGCGATATTCCTGTTGCTGCTTTTCGATGTAGTTACAACCGGGGGTTGGATGAGAAAAAGGAAGAAAAAGAGCCCAGCTAACAATATGAAAGCGGGCATTTTCCTTTTTTGGGCGTTAATTGCCTTAAAAGAGCCTAAAAAAGTCAGTTTAGCCATTTAATAATGTTTATAATGAACTATTTAATATAAATCAAGTATTTCTCGTCAGATTTTCTTAGTTCCTCAATTTGTGGTCTGTACTTCTCGAGAATCTGCCTGACACGGAATTTCATCGTGGAGGTAATATCTCCGGTTTCCGGCGACATCGGCGACACGATCAGGAACTTTCGCGGCACGGACGGGCTGTGCGGATCGCCGAAAAAAGCGGCATTGTCGTCGAGTTCCTTCTTTATAGCCGCTATCACTTTTTCGTTTCGTGCGAATTCCTTAATGTCGCCGTTGAGCTCCACGCCGATCTGTTTGGCGGCTTCTTCTATCGCTTCCGGTTCCCATGCCAGCGACACGACGGCAACCGAGAATTCTTTCTGTTCCGCGTCAACCGCGGCCGACTGGATCAGAGTTGTGTGGCGGAGGATATCGGCGGCGAGAACATCGAGATCGACAAATTCGCCGTTGGACATTTTTACCTGAAGGCCGCAGCGGCCATGCACGAAGAGGAACCCATCCTCATCGAAATGGCCGAGGTCGCCCGTATGGTAGTAGCCGTTTATTATTGATTTCTTTGTTTTTTCGGGATCGTTGAAATAACCTTTGAAAACATTCGGGCCGCTACAGATTATCTCGCCCTTTTCGCCGGGCTGAAGGAATGTGCGCTTTCCGTCAGGGCCCTCGGTAAGCGAAAGTATTTTCACATCGACGTCCGGAATGGGCAGTCCGACAGACCCCGGCCGCCGGGTCGAGTGTCTTTCGCACGAGATCACGGGTGAAGTCTCACTGATTCCGTAACCTTCGAGCACGATCATCCCGATATTTCTCAGCGTGCGGGCGTGCTCCTGTTCGAGTTTCGCGGAGCCGGACACCGCGCGGAAGAGTTCGTCGAGCCCCGTTTTCTTCAAGATCAGCGGCCCCATAACTTTTCTGCGAATAAACTCGCGTGCCGGTTTTTTCGAGTAGTCCGCGCTGAGGTCGATGAATCCGCGTGTGATGCCGAGCACCTTCGCGCGCATCCCTTCCGCGAAACGTTTGAACACCATAGGCACTCCGGGCAGGAGGGTGGGGCGGGCGATCTGCATGTCCGAAAGGATTGTCTTTTTGTGCGAGTACCAGATAGCGGCGCCGTTGAGCAGCGCGGCGAGGGTTATGAACCCTTGGAAAGAGTGCGCTTCCGGTAAATAAGAGAGCAACCGCTCGCCCGGATCAATGGACATCATCTTCGACGAGCTTTCAACATTGCACAGCAGGTTGCCGTGAGAGAGCATTACTCCCTTCGGCCTGCCGGTGGTGCCGGAGGTGTATATCAGCCGGGCGACGGTGTCGCGATTCACGTTGGCGAGCCTTTTTTCTATCAGCTCCGCGTCTATGTCGCTTTTAAGCAACTCAGAAAAAGGGGTTTCGTTTCCACCGCATTTCACGCCCTCTGTGTTCATGTCCATCACAACTATTTTCTTGAGGGGTGTGTTGCCTGAAGCATAAATCCGTCTGATGCTGTCGAGGAACGTGGGGCTGGTGAATATGATCTCCGTTCCGCTGTCGTTAAGCTTGTATTCCACGATTTCGGTTGTTTTCAGGTCGTAATCGTAGAGCCCCCAAGCGATCCCGCCGGCGAAAAGGGTTCCCGCATCTCCGAGGTTGTATTCCTGTCTGTTTTCGGAGATGAATCCAACTGTCTGGCCGGGAGCGAGCCCGAAGATTTTTACGAGCGACGTTGCAATCACCTGACTCAGTCGGGCGAGGTCTTTGAACGAATAAGCGCCCGAATATTTGTCTTCCGGCGAAATTTTGAATCGCATCGAGTCGCGGTCACCGAACACGTTTGCAGCCGTGATCAGCGCCTCAGGGATGCTTTTAGCGCGGGCAATCTCAGGGTTGAGCATGATTTTTGGCTCTCTCTTTAGTTGTGATTTGAGCTATACCAAAGTGAGCAGAAATGCAATATGAAGATTATCATCCGGCGTGGAATGCGTCAAGAATATATGAATTTGGAAACTGTTTTACCGTCTGATTTGCTCGACAGTGTCCGGCTCGTACTCGTCGATATTTTTTATCAGATTCCAAGGGATGAACGACTCTCCCTTGAGCTTCATTTCGATTTCCGCCTGAGATTTCTGCGATTTTGCGGCAGCCTGTTTGCTCCCGCCCGACGGCGACTGTTTTTGCTGAACGGCATCGCGGCCGGCGGATCCCGCTGCGCCCGCCATCGATACTACTTTCGGGATGAAGTAGTCCGTGTTGATGTTCATTGTCGCGAGTTGCGCCTGATTGCGTGTCGCGTATGCACCCACTGCCGTGTGGTACATGATTATCCCGTCCATGCTCTCCGCCACGATCGTTGGACTGAACCCGAGGCCGCTGAGCCGCTGTATCTCGCGCATCGCGTTTTCCTTAGACAGGTAACTGCCCGATATGACGAAGTACGCAGGCACCTGTTTTACGCTCGTCGCCGCCTGCACGTGTGACTTCAGGCCACTGCTGGGCTCTTTTATGGGCGGCGGCAGTTCTTTGATCAGGTTCGATGGAGGTGTTTCCGTCTGCTGAAGAGTATTCTTCTGCTGCGGTGTCTGGGCTATGACCACCGGTTCGTCATACGGGGGCATGAAATCAGACGGTACCAGTCGTCTGAACCTGTCTATCAGAGCCGCGCTTTCCGCGTTTGATATCTCCTTATCCGGCCTGAATGTGTTGTCCGAGTAGCCGCCCATGAGTGGTTTGCCGTCGAGCGATCTCATGGCGCGTGACGCGAGGAAAACGGTTGCCTGATCTTCGTCGGACAGCTTGTCGGTGTCCTTGAACAATTTCTTTTTGTCGAACTCCTTCGGCGGCGTGACGTCCGAAATTCTGAAGAGACTCTTTATGGCTTCGATTCTCGTAAGGCCGATCTCTTTCAGCAATCCGGAAAGATAATCAAGGTTAATACCAAGCGCCGACAGGCTGCTCTTCAGCGAGTCTATATATTTTTCGCGTTCCTCGGCCGGTTTCGAGGATATCGATGTGAAATCCATCGATGTATCGACCACCGTGACGTAGTCTTCGAAGCTGTTGGGCAGTAAGTCCTTGTTGGCGACCGTAAGCCGCAGTTTGTATGGGCCTGCGGGCGAATCGGTGTCCTTAAGCAAATCTTTCAGCGAGTCGTTAATCATCTGTTTGTTTATAACGAGCCGTTTTGCGCCGGCTTTTTCGTATGTGCCTTCCTGAAGAAGCGCCGGCTGTTGCAGCTTTGGCGACACGAGGTATGCCTGCGCCGAAACCGGATACGGCGTTTTGAAGAAAACGCCTATCGGATCGTTAAACAGCTTCGTGAGCTGAGTCAGGAACATAAGCCGGTAGAATTC
The DNA here is from genome assembly GCA_964409645.1 of uncultured bacterium. Taxonomy (GTDB): domain Bacteria; phylum UBP15; class UBA6099; order UBA6099; family UBA6099; genus CAYPEK01. The sequence goes on from CAYPEK010000010.1 coordinate 10,135, forward strand.
TAGGCGTTTCACAGGCGTGTTGGGCGCGAAAACCAGCCGCGAAGTGTCCGGATAGTAGCCTTCCGCTGTGAGATTGTCCACGAACTGCTTCGACCAACTGCCGTTCAGGTCAGAGAATTCCGCATGGTATGAGGATGGTATCAGTATGATCTTCGGCTCGACTTTAAAATCAGCCACCTGAGTGTTCTTTTTCGCAAGCTCCTCTTTATCATTGATGGTATCGCTGTCCTTGCCGGCGTTGTCTTTCTTCGGTTCGTCTGTGCTTGCCTGTTGTTTTGGCGTGTCCTGCGGAAGCGAGGGCAGGGGCTCCTGATACTCCGGTTTTGACGGCGGCGTCTCCGCGGCTGTTGGTTTCACCGGCTCCTGTACCTGATACGCGTCTTTCCACGGCCCGGCGTCGGGTTTGTATGAAATGGTCAGGACCGTGGGAGTGTTGAAGCCGTTGAGATAGTTGTACATCGCCATGCCGGCGGAATATTTGTCCGTCTGGTAGTGGGCGCCCATCGCTACCGATTTGTCGGCCTGCTCGCCGGTGAACACTTTGTTCTGCTGGTACCCCGATCTCAACGCCAATTGTTTGTTGGGCAGGTGAAATTCCGCCCCGATGTAAATCTGGTGATCTGTTTGGTTGAGCGAATATTCCGAAGTAACATACTTAATAATTTTCATGCCGGCAAGAATATCTATTCGCTCCTGAATCGGGTAAGAGACGCCGAAATTCATTATGATCGGCAGAGTTTCATTCTTTTCGCGCTCGTTGTCCTTGTTGCCGGTGTTGCTCATCGTTGACAGCATGTTCTGGATTGAAGCGCCGGCGCGCATCTTGTTTGGAAATTCTTTGTATCCGCCTATATCAACTGTGAAACCGGAGCCGTTGTCGCCGGGCAGGTTGTTGAAGTTCAGGATTCTCGCCGGTGTGGAATACCTGAACGCGGCAATGTTAGCGCCCCAGAAATATTTCTTTGTTTTCTTGCCGAGCGAGTAGATAACCATCTGGCGATTTAACTCTGCTTCATACCCGGAAAGATAAGTATATGCCTTGTTTTTATAGGCGTACGACAGGACGGTATATTTCATATTACCGTTGTCCAGATATGAGGTTTCTTTGTAGTCCCCTAAAGACAGCGTGTATCGTTTCGCTGTATAGAGATTGATGAGTGCGGGGTTATAGATGTAATCGAGGGTGTCGAACTGCGATCCCACCGCGATTCCGCCGGAGGATGCCGAATCAGCGCCGATTCCGAAGATGTTCTGCGCCTCGAACGCGGCTCGCGAGATTCCCGCGAAGACGAACACCGCCGCCGCGGCAACGAGCACCGCGACCGCGATCCTGTATTTTTTTCTACTGCTTTTCAGCAAACTATGCTACCCTGCGCGAACTTACATTTTTTCCGGCGCTGAGACACCGAGCAGCCTCAGCCCGTTGTTCATCACTATCCGTACCGCCTCCGAAAGCGCCAGACGGCCGCGGGACATCTCCGGCTCCTCAGGCGCGATTACCCGCAGGTCGTGGTAGAACGTGTGAAACGCTCCCGCGAGGTTTGTCAGGAAACTGATTATCCTGTGCGGCTCGCGCGCGAGCGCCGCCGACTGTATCTCCCACGGATAGTCGGCGATGATCTTCATCAGGTTGAACTCGCGGGCATCCGTCAGGCGCGCCGTGTCTTCCGCGCCGCCGGGAGCCAGCCCCGCGTCCGCCGCCTTCGCGAGAAGGCTGCAAATCCTCGCGTGTGCGTACTGCAGATAGAACAGCGGGTTCGCTTCGGATTTCTCTTTTGCGAGTTCGAGGTCGAAATCCAGATGGCTCTCGCGGCTGCGGGCGATGAAGAAAAAACGCGCCATGTCCGCGCCGACTTCGTCTATCAGATCGTCGATCGTTATCATTTTTCCGGCGCGTTTGGACATCTTAACGTACTCGCCGCTTTCCTTGAAGCGGACGAGCTGCACGATCAGGACTTCGAGTTGGTCGGGGTTGTAACCCATCGCTTTGACGGCGGATTTCATGCGGTTGATGTATCCGTGGTGGTCCGCGCCCCATATATCTATCACGGTGTCGAACCCGCGCTGGTATTTATTGTTGTGATACGCGATGTCCGCGAGGAAGTATGTCGGGCGTCCGTCCGATTTCTTGAGAACGCGATCCTCGGAGTCCTGATACTCGGCGGAGGCAAACCAGTGCGCGCCGTCTTTCTCGTACGCTTCGCCTCTCGACGTGAGCAGTTCGAGCGTTTTCTCGACGAGATTTTCCTTATGGAGCGTGCGCTCCCTGAACCAGACGTCGAACGAAATGCCGAACCGCGCGAGGGTTTTCTTCTGCGAGTCGAGCATGAGGTCGATCGCGAGGTCCGCCAGCAGCGAGCGGCGTTCCTTCTCTTCTTTTTCAAGCACCGCCGCGCCGTATTTTTCGATTGCGGCTTTCGCGATGTCGATAAGGTATTCGCCCTTGTATTTGAGTTGCTCTTCGTCGATGGTTTCGCCAAGCGCCTCGTGGCAGCGTAACTCGACAGAGAACGCAAGGTTTTCAATTTGCGTCCCGGTGTCGTTAACGTAGAACTCGCGTGAGGCGTCGAAACCGGCTTCTTTCAGTGTCGAAGCAAGCGCGTCGCCGAACGCGGCCAGACGGCCGTGTCCGACTGAGAGCGGCCCGGTCGGGTTTGCGCTCACAAACTCGACCTGAATCTTTTTTCCAGCCCCGAAGTCCGTCTTGCCGTAGTTTTCGCCCGCGGCGACGGCTTCCGCGATAACGCCTTGCAACGTTTCCGGGTTCAACCTGAAATTCAGGAAGCCGGGCTTAACCGCTTCGACGACTTCGAAGATGTCTTTTTCGATAGTGCCGGCGATTTGTTGCGCGAGCTGGAGCGGCGGTTTTTTCGCCTGTTTCGCAAGCGTGAACGGCAGATTGGTCGAATAGTGTCCGAAATCTTTGTTTTTGGGTGTTTCGAGATTAATGCCGCTGATGGACATAGCATCGTGTTCGATGCCGGATTTGTTAACCGCGTCGAGAATCCGTTGTCTGATCTGATCCGCTATCATAGATGTCTTACCTTTGATGAGCGCCCGAAGGCGCACAGAACTCAGTCTCCGTAAAATTTAGACACCACAATACTGCTGGAATCCGGTTAATTTTATTTAAAATAAATCAACCGCCGCAGATCGGCGTCTTTTCACCATTCCAATAATAATATCATTATGTATGTGAATATCTAATACTTAATTTAATATTTTTTTACTTGAAGCAGCCGGTTTGTTACCAAAAAATGGCTTCGATGGCTTATTTTTCGGCGAAACCGCCGATGCCGTGCGATTTTGTCGGTTTGTCGTCAGCCTTGAAGTTCAAGCAGGTCGTTTTCGCTGACCGCTTCTCTGCGGATTACGGTGATATCGCCGTTTCGAACGGAAATCACAGTCGAAGGGAGCGAGTCGCCGGTCGGGCCGCCGTCGATCACTGCGTCGAGGCTGCCTATCGCGAACTGTCGCTGGCCGTCCTGACACGTGCGCGGCTCGGGCTGTCCCGCCACGTTTGCGCTCGATGCGGCAAGCGCGCCGCCGCATTTGCGCACGAGGTCACGGCAGAGTTCGTGCGCCGGCATTCTGAACCCGACGTTATTCTGAGGCGCGAGTCCGGCGGGGAAAGAGCCCTCCGGCACGTCGAGCACGATCGTGAGCGGCCCCGGCCAGAATTTCTCCATCACTTTTCTCGCCAGCGGGCTGACTACCGCCCCGAATTTCTCCAACTCTTCAATCTCGGATATCAGAAGCTGAAACGGTTTGCCTTTCGGCCTCATTTTAAGTTCGATCATTTTTTGCAGGCCGATCTCGTTGGGGAGCGCGCCGAGTCCGTAAACAGTCTCGGTCGGCAGCAGCACCACGCCGCCCGCGAGGATTCTTTCCACAATTTCCGCGTGGCGTTCCGGCCATTCCGCCGCGGTTATGCTCAAAGTTCTTTTTGAAGACATCCTGATACAATCCTTTCGATCCCGGCGAGGTCTTTTGTCGCCTTGCAGTTTGTCAGCCCGCCCGCGGCCATGAGGCCGAGAGTTTCCTCCGCCTGTCCGAAGCCGATTTCGAGGGCGAGAAGTCCGCCGGGTTTTAAATAATTTCGCACGCCTTCGATGATCCGGCGCACGACATCGAGCCCGTCCGCGCCGCCGTCGAGCGAGGGCAGCGGGTCGAAGTCTTTAACAACCGCGGGTGTCGATATGATGTCCGCGGAGAGAATGTACGGAGGGTTGGACACAATCGCGTCGAAGAGCGTGCCGGGAGTTACCGGCTCGAACAGGTCGCCCGAATGGACTTCCAAACGGTCTTCGACGCCGAGGGATTGCGCGTTCTTCCGGGTGAGTTCCGCCGCCTTGGGCGAAATGTCCGACGCAGCCGCCGTTATTCCGGGGAACAGCTTCAGTAGCGAAATGGCAACAACGCCGCTTCCCGTGCAGAGGTCGAGAATCTTTTCCGGCGACGGGTCCGTCTGCGATTTCAGATGCTCCGAGGCGACTTCGACGAGTATCTCTGTTTCCGGCCTCGGGATGAACACGCCGGGCTCCACGGAGAAAAAGTAGGATAGGAACTGCGTGTCGCCGACGACGAGTTGGAGAGGTTCGCCGCCCGCGAGGCGCTTGCCTTTGATGCGAATCGCGTCGAGTTCGTCGTCCGTCACAGGGCGGTCGAAATGCGCGTATATTTTTATCCTGTCGATGCCGAGCGTCTTGGAGATGATGATCTCCGATGCGAGACGCGGCTGCTCGACGTTGTGGCGTTCGAGGTAGGCCGTCATCCGCTGATGCGCGTTTATGAGATCGAATCTCGCCATTTGCTGTTAAGCAACCTCGCTCTGCTGTTCGTGCATCTTGAGGGTCAGCGGCTCAAGAAGCTGATCGAGTTCGCCCGCTATCACCGTTTCGAGTTGGTAGAGCGTGATTTCCGCGCGATGGTCCGTTACTCTGTTCTGCGGGAAGTTATATGTCCTTATGCGCTCGCTGCGGTCGCCTGAGCCGACCTGACTCTTGCGGTCGGCCGCGATTTTTTTCTGCTGTTCCTCCTGAAATTTCTGGAGGAGCCGCGCTCGCAGGAGCCGCATTGCTTTAGCCTTGTTCTGGTGCTGTGAGCGCTCGTCCTGACACTCGACGACGAGGCCGGTCGGCAGGTGCGTGATGCGGATCGCCGAGTCGGTTTTATTGACGTGCTGGCCGCCCGCGCCCTGTGCGCGGTAGGTGTCCACTTTCAGTTCCGCAGGGTCGATGTGCACTTCGACGTCGTCCGGTTCGATGAGCAGGGCGACCGTCGCCGCGGACGTGTGAATTCTGCCGCCCGCTTCCGTTACCGGAATGCGCTGCACCCTGTGAACTCCGCTTTCGTATTGCAGCCGGTTATAGACATTGTCTCCGCGTATCGAGAATATGACTTCCTTGAAGCCGCCGAGAGAGGAGGGCGAGGCGCTGATCATTTCAGTCTTCCAGCCTTTGTTCTCGGCGTATCTGGTGTACATGCGGAAGAGGTCGCCTGAGAAAATAGCGGCTTCGTTGCCGCCGGTGCCTTGGCGTATCTCGATAATCACCGGCCGTTTTTCGATCTTCTCCGGCGGTTTGTAGAACGCCTCGGCTGCTTCCATTATCCGCCCTGTTTCGCTTTCGAGCCGTTCGATCTCGTCGGCGTACAGGCTTTTCATTTCCTCATCGGATTCGGAAGACTGCTGCCCGGTGCATTTTTCAAGTTCTTCAGATGCTTTTTTGAACTCGGAATAAAGCCGGTTCGGCTCTTCGAGTTCGGACAGTTCTTTGCCGAGCGTTTTGAGGAGTTCGATGTTTGTCGATGCCGCGCCGGAAGCGAGCTCGTTGCTGATCTCCGCGTATCTCTCATGCGCGGACGCAAGTTTTTTTAGTATTTCGGGTTTAGTTACAGGCATAGATATTGTCGTTGTTCAGATTTTTGTTTGTTTTAGTTTGTCATCATAAACACTTATTACAAAATAAAAGCTCCGCGGTTGCGGAGCTGTTTTTCTTTGCGCTGTGTGCTGCCGTTTCCGGCGGTGGCGCGGTTGGATTATTCCTACCGCTACGCTTCTGGAGTCGGTTCGGATGCTTCTTCAGCAGCCGGTGCGGCTTCAGCCGCGGGCGCCTCTTCAGTGGCCTGCGGGGCTTCCTCGGCGACGGCTTCGACCGGAGCGGCTTCCTGCGCCACCTCGACCTCGACCTCGACGGCTTCTTCAACTTCAACTGTTTCTTCCGTGCCGCCGGTTTCGAGTTCGCGAGCGATCTCTTCTTCGGTCATTTTCAACTTCTTCTTTTTCTTCTTGTACTTGCGCTGAGCCTCTTCCCCGTACTTGCGGAAATATTTATCCACGCGGCCGGCGGTATCGACGAACTTCTGCTTGCCCGTGAAGAACGGGTGGCATTTCGAGCAGATGTCGAGTCGGATTTCCTGTTGGGTTGATCCGACAACAAATTCGTGACCGCATGCGCAGCGGACCTTGGCGTCGTAGTACTTAGGATGAATTTCCGGTTTCACTTCAAATCCCGCCTTTCGGCATATCTTATTTTACAGCCACAAGCTGAATATATTAGCAACGTTCCTCAAAAAGTTCAATCCCCGAATAAATATTTATCAGGACGAGACATACTGGAGCGCATGCAGGAACTGTTCGTTTGTCTTCATGGTTGTGAGCCTGTCGATAACGAGCTCGGTTGCCTGCTGTTCGTCGAGGGCGTTGATGATGCGCCGCAGTTTCCAGATTTTGTCCAATTCTTCCTTTGAATATAGGAGTTCTTCGTGCCGCGTGCCGGATTTCACGATGTCGATTGCCGGGAATATGCGCTTGTCGGCGAGTGCGCGGCTGAGCTGAAGCTCCATGTTGCCGGTGCCTTTGAATTCTTCAAAAATGACTTCGTCGAGTCTCGAACCGGTCTCGATGAGCGCGGTGGCGACGACTGTCAGCGATCCGCCGCCTTCGAGCTTTCTGGCCGATCCGAAGAACCGTTTCGGTTTGTGGAGAGCGTTCGGATCGAGACCGCCGGAGAGAGTGCGGCCGCTCGGCGGAACGCAGAGGTTGTACGCGCGGGCGAGCCTCGTGATGCTGTCGAGGAGGATGATAACGTCCCGGTCGTTCTCGACGAGCCTCTTGGCGCGTTCGAGCACGAGTTCCGCGACTGCCACGTGGTTGTCCGGTTTTTCGTCGAATGTCGAGCTGATGACTTCGCCCTTGACCGAGCGGCGGAAGTCCGTGACTTCTTCGGGGCGCTCGTCGATGAGAAGGGCGAGCAGCACCATGTCCGGGTGGTTGGTCGTTATACTATTGGCAATTTTTTTCAGTAGGATGGTTTTGCCGGCCTTGGGCGGAGCAACGATGAGCGCGCGCTGTCCGCGCCCTATCGGCGCGATCAGGTCGATGACGCGGGTCGAAATGTCGTGCGGGTCGCACTCCATTTTCAGGCGCTGCGTCGGGTACACCGGGACGAGGTTCTCAAAAAATTTCCGCGCCCTGAGATCTTCCGGGCGCACGTGGTTGATTTCCTCGACGCGCAGAAGGCTGAAGTAGCGTTCGTTTTCCTTCGGCGGCCGCACTTGGCCGGATACGATGTCGCCCGGCCGCAGGCCGAACCGCTTCGATTGCGAGATCGAGACGTACACGTCATTCTGGCTGCTGATGTAGCCGTTCCGGCGCAGGAATCCGAATCCGTCCTGCGTGGCATCGTAAATGCCCTCCGCCAGAATTACGCCGCTTTCTCTGTTCTTAAGCTCCATTATCTTGGAAATAAGATCAGCTTTTTTAAATTTCTGCGGGCTTTTGATCCCGTTCTCGCTCGCGATCTTATGAAGATCGGTTACGGTTTTTGCTTCGAGTTCCGCGAGTTCCATAAATCCTCCTGTGTTAAAGGTAAATATAAATCGACATTTTTTTTATTTCGTTATTGGAAATAGAGGCCCATAAAGGTTTGCGGCGTTCTTCCGGTTTCAGATTTGATTCACAATCACATAGATTTCGTGCAAACAGCGCCGCAGTAAGATAACCTACTTTGCTTCTTAACTTTCAAGGCGTGTCAGGAAGGCGCCCGAGAATTTCCGGGGTTCCTGCGAAGAAGCATACGAAAACAACCAACACTTTATGATAATAATTCAAAAAAAAACTGTCAATCTTGCCGAAAAAAAACTTTTCGGCCCAAATTCGCGGGTTACACGACCTCTTATTCGAGTGCGTAGATGTCGTGCAGGTTCCTGTATTTCTGGTTGAAATCCAACCCGTAGCCGACTACGAAATCATCGTTTATGACGAACCCGTTGTAGTCAACCGGAACGTCCACAACGCGCCTGTACGGGCGGTCGAGAAGCGTGCAGACTTTCAGGCTCGCGATGTTCCGCGTGCGCAGATTTGTGACGAGGTAGTTCAGCGTCAGGCCGGAGTCGATGATGTCTTCGACTACGAGCACGTGCTTGCTCTCGATCGGCACATCGAGGTCCTTGATTATTCTGACGACGCCGGATGATTTCGTCGCGGCGCCGTAGCTCGAGATCGCCATCAGGTCGTACGACACGGGAACGGAAATCTCGCGGACGAGGTCGGAGATGAACATCAGCGCGCCTTTGAGAACGCCGATGCAGAACAGTTCTTTGCCCTCGTAGTCCTTGGAAATCTGGCGGCCGAGTCTGCGTACTGCTTTTTTGATGTCCTTTTCGGACAGAATGACTTTTAGCGCCCTGTCACTCCCACTCGATGGTGCCGGGGGGTTTACTCGTGATGTCGTAGGTGACACGATTGACTCCTTTCACCTCGTTGACGATCCTGTTGGAGATCCTCTCGAGAAGTTCGTAATCAAGTCTCGCCCAGTCCGCCGTCATGCCGTCCGAACTGGTGACGGCGCGAAGGACGATCGGGTATTCGTAAGTCCGCATGTCGCCCATGACGCCGACACTCTTGATGCAGGGAAGCACCGCGAACGCCTGCCATATTTCATACTGCAAGTTCGCGTTGCGTATTTCCTGCATGATGATGTCGTCGGCATCCTGCACGATGCGGATGCGCTCTTCATTTACTTTTCCGATGATGCGGATTGCTATGCCGGGGCCGGGGAACGGCTGCCGCCATGTTATCTCTTTCGGGAGGCCGAGCTGCGTGCAAAGCGCTCGCACTTCGTCTTTGAAAAGGCTTCTCAACGGCTCTATCAGCTCGAAGTGCATGTCCTTCGGAAGCCCGCCCACGTTGTGGTGCGACTTGATTGTCGCCGATTTGCCCGTGCCGCTCGATACGCTCTCGATCACGTCCGGATAGAGAGTTCCCTGCGCGAGAAAATCCACCTTGCCGAGTTTGCGCGCCTCTTCCTCGAACACGCGTATGAATTCATGGCCGATGATGTGCCGCTTTTTCTCAGGCTCAGTCACATTCGCAAGTTTCTTGAGGAACCGTTCCTTCGCGTTGACGTGTATCAGGTTCACTTTGAACGAACTGAACGTATCCACGACCTGTTCAGCCTCGTGCTTGCGCAGAAGGCCGTGATCGACGAATACGCACGTCAGGTTCTTCGCCACTGCTTTGTGGGCGAGCACCGCGGTCGCCGCCGAATCGACGCCTCCGCTGAGCGCGCAGAGTATCCTGCCTTTGCCCACCTGCGTCCGCATATTTTTGACTGATGTTTCTATGTAGTTCTCGATTGTCCAGTCGGCCGTGCATTTGCACGCCTTGAGCACGAAGTTGCGGATGAGGTCGAGTCCCCATGGAGTGTGTACGACTTCGGGGTGGAACTGCACGCCGTGGAAATTGCGCTTCATGTCCGACATCGCCGCGACGGGCGTGTTCATCGTGTGTGCCGCAACCTCGAATCCCGGAGGCGGTTCGAGCACGACGTCGCCGTGGCTCATCCAGCAGATGAGTTGCGGGTTCAGTCCGTCGAAGAGTATTCCGGGATTGTCCACCCTGAGCTCGGTGCGTCCGAATTCCTTGCGGTCGGTCGGGCCGACTTTGCCGTTGAGCAACAGCCCCATAATCTGCATTCCGTAGCAGATGCCGAGGATGGGGATGCCGAGTTCGAAAATGCCCGGGTCGGGTTTCGGGGCGTCCTTTTCGTAAACGCTCGACGGGCCGCCGGAGAGGATTATTCCTTTCGGGGCCATTTTCTTCAGCTTCGCGGGTTCGATATTGCACGAATGTATTTCCGAGTACACTTTGCACTCGCGCACTCGCCGGGCGATAAGCTGGTTGTACTGCGCGCCGAAGTCGAGGACGATCACTTTGTCTTGGTCTGTAAAGAATGTCTGCTGCTTCATGTTGTAAAAACCGCTCGCGTATGAGATTTCCGGTTCGACGGAATTTGGGTCGGCGATCCCGGTTGTTCATTCTAACAAAACACAAGAGGCAGAGTCAACGGGGAAGGGAACGTGTTTTTGATAAAATTATTTCCGGCTTCCCGCGCGCCCGAAATAAAGACAAATTTCTGATTGTTGAATCTTTATATATTATATTTAAAATGATTACTCAACTAAATTTACGCCGTTACGGGAGGTTCTGATGAGAAAACCTATCTTAATTTTAGCGGCGGCGGTGTTTTCGCTGCTTATCGCTTTGGGCGCGTCGGGGGTGTCCTCCGCCGAAATCAAAGACAAAAAATATGTTTCGATGCGCGACGAGGTGAAGTCGCTTTATCTCGTTCAGTCGCTTCTGAGCTGGTTTACGCGCACTCAGGGCGAGCGAAGTGTTTTTCAGGAAAGCTACAAAGGCCACGAATCGCTCTACACTCTGGATTCGATAAAATACGTTGATAATCTGATCGGCAAGGGCGGCCTCTCGGCGGACGATAAGCGCGCGGCGGGCTTTTTCAGAAATTCGCTCACGCTCGAGTATGTCGGGCTGGACACGGCGCATTTCGACGACGAGATCAATAACGCGGAAGCAAGCGCCACGGCGAAAATCGACTGGCTGCCGGACCCCGTTCCGTACAGGCAACTCATTCCGCTCGCATCTCAGGAAAGCGATCCTGAAAAGCGCCAGAAACTTCAGGATGCGCAGGCGCAGATATGGAAGGATGTGCTTAACCCGATCTACGCGAGGCAGGAGGAGCGGGTAAAGGAACTGTCGAAAGAACTCGGATACAAAGATTACGTTTCACTGTCTGAGAAATTCCGCGAGATAGATTTGAAAGACTTTATCGCGCGCACGCAGGTGTTTATTAATAAATATGATGCGGACTATAGGAAGTTGTTTTCAGTCGAGGTGCAGGAAGTAATGGGCATCCCGGTCGAGAAATTCAGAAGGGCGGACATTTCATATTTCTCCTCGGTGCCGGCGTTCCAGTCGTTTTTTCCGGCGGAGCTGACAATCCCGGCGTTCAGGTATTTCCTCGAAGGCATGGGGCTGAACCTGACAACGGCGGCGGGAACAGAGATTGTGATTGACGACGAGCAACGCGAGAAAAAGGAGCCCCGCGCGGCGTGCTATCAGATGACTGTACCCGACGACGTGAGGATTACGGTGAAGCCGACCGGCGGCATCCCGGATTTCGAGACTTTCTTCCACGAAGGTGGCCACGCGATGCACTTCGCGAACACGACCGTGCCCGAATGGGAGTTCCAGCAGTTCGGCAGCAACGCGGTGACCGAGGGCTACGCGATATTCTTGGAGAATATCTGGGGCGACTACAACTGGCTGCTCAAGTACCGTGAACTGGTGAAGGAATACAACCGCTTTCAGCCCGCGAACAAGCAGGCGGCGCTGATGACGGACGCCGATATGGGAAAACTGATCCGCAACCGTGTGTTCTGGAAGCTCTACATGGTCCGCAGGTATAACGGCGCGAAGCTCATTTACGAATCGCTTCTGCACGGCGGCGATCCGTCGTATTACAAAGCTTACTACGACGGTCCCGCGGACAATCCGCATCTGGCGTACAAAGTTCTTTTTAGCGCGGCGTATGGATTCAACCTCACTGACTCCGACGCGCTACGGTTCCGCACGGACGTGGATTCGTTCTTCTATTCGGCGGATTACGCGCGCGCATTCCTGCTGTCCGAGCAGATCGAAGAATCTCTGAAGAGCAAGTTCGGCGACAAGTGGTTCGACGACCCGAGAGCGGGGGATGTGTTGAAGAATACACTATGGGCGCTTGGGAGCAAGCCGCATCCGGACGATGTCGCCAAGCTCCTCGGCTACGACCGGGTTGACTACGCGCAGTTCGAGAAACGCATGAAGGAGCAACTCGAACTCGCGGACAAACTGATCAACGGGAAGTAGCTCACAGAGTTTTACTGCCTATAACAATTGTCTATTTAGCATCTAACTAAATATTTTTTGATTTTTATATTATTTTATCCCCCTTACGAAGGGGGAAAGGGGGATGTTCGTCGATAATATAGTGTTTTGTTTTTATCTTTTAAGAGAGAAGACGCTTGAGCTTCTATATTAAGGTCTGACATCCCCCTTCGCCCCCTTCGTAAGGGGGATGATTCAGTATATTCCTACATTATATATTGATGGATGAACTATCGGCCACGCTAAAAAACGGTTTTAGTTTTCCGAATAACCGTATGCGCTCAAAATGGCGAGTACTCCACAAGTTGCCTGTCTTTGAAGGTGACGATTTTTTCGCAGCCGGCGATTTCGAGCATTTTCAGCGCGACATTGAACCCGGCGCCGATTCGGTCCGGATAGTGCGAGTCGGACCCGAGGCTGATCGGCACTTTTAATTCGACCGCGTAATTGAGGAGCGGCTGCGAAAAGTAAGGCTTGCCGAGCATTCCGAATACGCCCGCCGTGTTTATTTCAATCGCCATCCGAGTGCCGCTGACTTTCTCCACAACGCTCCGTGCGAGCTTGTCGTACAGCTTTTCGTGCTCGCCGAAATATATGCTCTCCCCGGAAGAATTGAATATATCGAATTTGCGTATCACGTCGATGTGCGAAAGCGCGTCGTAGATTCCGAGCCCGACGAGGTCGAGCATAAGTCCGAAATAGTCGTGCAGTATCTGCTTCGGACCGCGGTCTTTAATGTGCGCGAGGAATACATTCTGGTCGAGGTCCCAGCAGATGTAATCTATGCCTTCCTTCGGCCAGTCGATGTCTTTCACTCTGCCCGGCAGCAGGTGGACTGAGCCGTGCACGCCGGAAACGGGCACGCCGAGTTTGCGGGCGCGCTCCTGCATGTCGTCGATTATCTCTTTGATTTCCTCTTCTTCGCCCGCGATGAAGTCCGCCTCGATGCCCATCGGGATGCCCGCGTCCGCGAACATTTTTATATACGGGTCCACTTCTTCGAGGAACATTCCGTATTCGTAGTCTTTGAATTTGCCGATCTGATACCTCTTCGGCATCGGATGGTGTTCTCGAATGCCGGGGATTATGCCTTTCTCGCGCGCTGATTCGAGCACAGCGGCGAGGTTGTGCGGCTTAGGCGGCTTTTCGTGAGCCCTCAGATGTATGTGGTCGTCGTGCAGCATTTGATAAGCCTCAATTTAACATTTGCCATATATTAATACATTTAAATAATTTATAAACCGTTTAAATAATTCCGGCGATGCACAATCAGACATGCTGTCGGCAGGCAGAGCAGTTGAAATAATATGCGTTGCCTTATGGCTACAAGACGCGTTGTTGCCGCGACGCGGGGAAACGAAATACGGTTTGACTCAATTTTTCGTATGTGATAACATGGACATACTCTTGAGTAGTAAGAAAGGGCCGTCGCGGGAGGCGGATGTATGGAAGAACAAAACATACAGACCGAAGAGTTCGACATAGAGGAAGAAAAAATACCGATGCGGATCGGCATTGACGAGTGGTGCTTCCACAACTCCATGCTCGTCGGAAGGATGACTCTCGAAGACGTGCTGAGGGCGGCATCCGAAATGGGCGCTTCGGGAATCGGCTTCGACTATTTCATGATGTCAAGAGACGCGCGGAAGGATCCCGCCCGTTACCGTGAGCTGATCGAGGCCTCCGGGCTCGAACTGGTGTTCGGCTTCGGTGTTCCGTTCGCGCTGCCGGATGTTGTATTTCAGGTGCTTGAAATACGAAAGAACGAGATGTTCGACCTCGCGCACGGCTTCGGGGCGAAGATACTGCGGGTCTGCGGCGGGGTGATCGTGCCGAACATGTTTCACAGGCCGTTTCATCTGACGATCGACAGATCGCGGGAAGTGGACGAAGTCGCTCAGCGGTTGAAGCAGTTCACGTACGACGCGTCGCTGGAAGGATTGACGGTCGCGCTTGAGAACCACGCCGATTACACAGTCGATGAAATGCTGCGCATTATTCATCATATCGATTCGGACAAGTTTAAGGTGACACTTGACACTGGAAATGCGGTTTACCTCGGTGAGGACCCGGTTGAAACGGTTGAAAAACTCGCGCCATACACGGTTTACACGCACGTGAAGGATATGAAACACGTCGGGCCGATGCTGCTCAGCGTGCCGGTCGGGCAGGGCGAAGTGGACATCCCGGCGATCGTTCAGGTGCTTAAAGACAACTATTATGTAGGGCTTTATTCCGTCGAGTGCAATCTTCCGCTTTGGCAGGTGGATCAGGAAGAACAGGCGCTCCGGGACAGCATTAAATATCTGCAGGGCCTCGCGGACTGAAACCAACGTCGGCGAAAAACAAGGGTTCGGGCAGTGCGCCAGCTTTTTGCGCGCGATTAAGGAGGTTATAGGCATGGCAAAAAACAGGGGCGATAAAATCGCGAAACTCGGAAGAATGATCGAGCCGGTTGACGTTGTTTCACAGTCGTCGGTCAAGGATTTCATAGACAATGTGTTCCGCGCTTCGGGCTTTAATGCGAGGCGGCTCGGGGAAGCCTGCGAAGTATATACGCGGATGCTCGACAGCAACGCAACTGTGGCGCTCACGCTTGCCGGCGCTATGACGCCGATCGGCATGAGCGGCCCGATCATCGATCTCATGAAGAGAGGGTTTATCGATTTTATCGTCTCGACCGGTGCGAATCTCTATCACGATTTTCACCGCGCCTTTAATTACCCGGTCATTCAGGGCGATGCATTTGTTGACGACGGAGAACTGCATAAAAGAGGTATCGCGAGAATTTACGATACGTATATATGGGACGACGAAACGCTGTTGCCGACGGACGCGGCGATTGTCGAGGCGGGGCTGAGGAATAAGGTGAAAGAACCTGTATCGACCGCGAAACTGCACAAGCTGCTGGGCGAATTTGTTCTCGAGAGCGCACCGTTCCCGGAGAAATCGTTTGTCGCTCAGGCGGCGGCGCTCGATGTGCCGATTTTTGTCGCGTCGCCCGGCGATTCGTCGATCGCTATGAACATGGTTGTGCCGAAGCTGTTCGGCAAAGGAATTCTGATCGATCCCGTGCAGGACGTGATCGAGACCACGGCGATCGTGCGCGAGGCTGAAAAGAACGGCGTGATAATGATAGGCGGCGGAGCGCCTAAGAATTTCTACATGCAGACGCAGCCGACTCTCTGGCAGATATTGAGAGACGACATCGGCGGCCACGACTATTTCATCCAGCTCACGACCGACTCTCCGCACTGGGGCGGCCTTTCAGGCGCGACACCGCAGGAGGCGCATTCGTGGGGCAAAGTAAAAAAGATGCCGCTCAATCAGGCGGTGGTTTATTCCTGCGCGTCGATATCGTTCCCGCTGCTTGCGAAGTACGCTATCGAGGCGGCGGAGCCGCGCGACCTGAAGCGAATATACGCAAGTCTAGAAGCCAAGACGAGGCGACTGACAAAGCGTGTGAAGTCGAATCAGGAATTCATGAGGAATTTCAAGAAGATCGAGATGAACATGAAGGCCGCGGATAAGAAAGCGGCGAAAAAGAAGAAGTAATATTTTTGTGGTGTGAGCGGGTGGGCGCGTATCGCGTGTCCAACTGAAACATAGATAATATGTAGGGGCGCGTTACACGCGCCCCTTTTATTTACCGACATTCTTATTGCCATCGGTCAATCTATTTCCAGCAAATATTTAAGGATGAGTATGGCGGCTTTTTTGTCCAGCGGCTCGTTCATGTTTCCGCATTTCGGCGACTGGATGCATGAGGGGCAGCCGTCGTCGCAGCCGCAGCCCCGCACGAGGTCCAGTGTCTTTTCGAGCAGTTCGGGTATGCGTTTGTAGCCTACCTCGGAGAGTCCCATTCCGCCGTCATAAGCGTCATGAACGAAAATCGTCGCTCGGCCGCCGGTGTCGGGATGTCCGTCCGTGGAGAGACCGCCGACGTCCTGTCGGTCGCACATCGCGAGCAGCGGTAGCATGGCGATCATCGAGTGCTCGACCGCGTGCAGGCCGCCGAGGTAATCGAGTTCCTCACGCATCACCGCCGCCTTTACGCCCGGCGGCATCACGATCCAGAATCCCTGCGTCCAGAGTCGGTCTTCCGGCAGATCGAGCGGTTCGCGGCCGATCACCGCGTTATCGCGCGAACGGATTTTTTTGTATTGAGTGACGCGGCTCACCACGTCGAGATAGCCGAAGTGAATAGGTGCGCGGCCGATTTTTTTGGAGCTTACGGTTTTATCGACCGTAACCTGCTCCATCGAGAGCGAGCGCGTGTAGTAATTGAGTTGCTTTCTAGAGACGCGCGCGGTTTTGCGTTCGAGGTCGAGCTTATCGACAAGGTACGACTCCCCGAGGTGCAGATAGACCGCGCCCGGGTGCAGGTAGATGAAAGCGGTCGATGCGTCCATGTGGCCGATCATGTCGCCGTTCTCCCTACAGATCGCGTAACGCTCGCTGGTGGTTGTGCGCAGATTGATTCGTCCCGCCGGGTATTCTTTACCGATGTAGTACGCGCCGCCGCGCCGCTCCGCGAGTTCTCCTCGCCGTATCAACTCTCTCACACATTCGAGGAAGTTTTCGCCGAACAACTTTTCCTCGCTGCGTTGCAGAGGCATCTCGGCGGCCGCCGCTTTGAGGTGCGATTCCATGATGTATGGATTCGACGGGTTGATGATCGCCTGTTCCACATTCTGATCGAGAAAATATTCGGGATGCCGTATGAAGTACTGGTCGAGCGGCTCATTGTATGCGACGAAGAATGCAAGAGCCTGTTTATCGCGGCGTCCCGCGCGACCGGCCTGCTGCCAGACGCTCGCGATCGATCCGGGGTAGCCGTTGATAATTGCCGTGTCGAGGCTGCCGATATCGACACCGAGTTCGAGAGCGTTCGTGCATGCGACGCCGAGGAGTTCGCCTTCGGCGAGAGCGCGCTCGATGGCGCGGCGCTCTGAAGGAAGATAGCCGCCGCGATAGGAAATGATTTTTTCGTAAAGTTCGTTACCTATCAACTTCTCGCGTGTGGCGCGCAGCAGCATTTCGACCGTCGGCTTTGCGCGCGCGAAAACTATAGTCCGCATGTTGGACTCCATGCAGTATGCGAAAAGATTGATCGACTCGGTGAGCGGGCTTCTACGGATGTCGCGTGTGCCTTTCATGAGCGGCGGATTCCACAGGATGAAAATGCGGCCGGCGGAAGGCGCTCCGGTGTGCGTTATCTCAGTGACATTTCTTCCCGTGAGACGGCCCGCGTGTTCGCCGGGATTCGCAATGGTTGCCGAACAGCATATAAAACGCGGTCTGCTGCCGTAGTTGGCGCAGACTCGGTCCAGACGCCGCATCAGATTGGCGACGTGGGAGCCGAACACGCCTCTGTAAGTGTGAATTTCGTCTATGACGACATATTTCAGATTCTTAAAAAAGTCGGCCCAGAACCGGCCGTGATTCGGAAGAATCCCGAGAGAGAGCATGTCGGGATTCGTGAGGATGACCTGTGCTTCCCGGCGCAGGCGGGAGCGGTCGTCGGCGGGCGTGTCGCCGTCGTAGGTGCCGAAGCGCAACAACTTGCCGCCGAATTTCTGTGAGTAGAAACATTTGTTTTCGTCGTATGCCGCGCCGGGACGGATCAGTTCGTGCAGCATCCGCGTCTGGTCCTGTCCGAGCGCCTTGGTCGGGAAAATGTAGAGCGCTTTCGCCTGCGGATCGGCGGCGGCGGTCTCGAGCACGGGGATGTTGTAGCAGAGGGATTTTCCGCTGGCGGTGTCCGTCGCGAGAACGATGTCGTTTCCGTCGCGGACGAGGCGGACAGCCTCCGCCTGATGTGAGTAGAGGGATTTTACGCCGATTTTCTTGAGGTTTCCCGCAAGCGGTTCGCCGAGCGGCGGATCGAGTTCGCCTGTCACTGCTCTTCGTGTCGGATACTTGCGCGAAAAAACAAGCTGATCTTCATAATCATCTGTTTCCATGATGCGGCGAAGAAGGTTGTCGATGTGTGCCGATTTTTTTTGTCTTGCCGCCATAGGTCCGTCTTTCGCCGATGCGGCTCCTTATATCTTACCGGAGCCTGCTTCTATTTTATTCCGATTTCCGGGTGCGTCTAATAAATTTAAAGGCTTTCATGCGACAACAAAAAAAGCGCCCCGTTGCCGGAGCGCTTTTCTGTTTGTCCGCGCAGATTATACTTTTGCAATCACGGCGACTGTTTGTGAAAGGACTTCCACTTCGCCTTTTTTGGTGGTCGCGTTCATTTCGAGCGTGAGCGTGTCCGCGTCTTTCGCCGCGACCTTGCCCTGAACGATAACATTATCGAGTGGCCGTACCGGCTTCGCGAACCGCACTTTAAGTTTTTTAAGCGCGCCCGGATCTCCCGCGAAATCGGTGACCGTTATCGCGGCGAACGCCATCGTGCAGAGGCCCTGAAGGACGTTTCCGCCGAGGCCCACCATCTTGCCGAACTCGGGGTCGATGTGAATCAGGTTGAAATCGCCCGATGCGCCCGCGTAATAGATCGGTTGATATTTTCCGACCGGATGTTTTTTCTCCGGGATCGGATCGCCGACATTATAGCTGTCAAAATCCATTTTAAGGTCTCCTTTCTCAGCCTCTCACAATGAATGTCCAGCGGCCCTTGCATGTCATGGCGCCGTTCTGGTTTTTCGACACGGTATCTCCGGAGATGAACCAATTGCCCTTCTTCTCGAAGATCTGCGAGATTTCGCATTCGGACGTGATGATGTCGCCCGATCGGACGACCTCGCCGAATTCAAATTCCTGCTCGCCGTGTACGAGCATCATGAGGTTGAGCGCGAGTTCCTTATCGAGCAGCAACTGGCCGATTATTCCCGCGCAGTAAACAACGCAGAAAGTCGGCGGCGCGATGATGTTGCCGTACTTCGAGGCTTTCGCCTTCTCGTCATCGAGGTACAGCGGATTCGTGTCCCCGATGGCGCGCGCGTATTCCTTAATCTTTTCCTTCCCGACCTCGTAAACGAAAGCGGGATACTTCTTGCCCAAAAATTTTGTGTCTATCGCCAACTCTTTCCCACTCCTTTCAAAGTGATATACTCCACAGAGATGCGGGGGACGTTGAGGAATTCCTATTCTAACACAAAGTCGCGGAGATTGCGCAAATAATTTTATTCAGCCGCAACGACTTTGTTTTTCAGACTTCCTATGCCGCCAAGCTCGATAACAATCTCGTCGCCGGGTTTCATCGGTGCGATCCCCGACGGCGTGCCCGTCGCGATTATGTCTCCGGGAAGCAGCGTCATCACTGACGAAACAAACTCGATAATGTGTGGCACGTCGAAAATGAGGTTCTTCGTGTTCGAGCTTTGCCGCAGTTCGCCGTTCAGGTAAGCGCGCACATCGACAGCGCCCGGGTCTATCTCGTCCGTGATCACCGGGCCGATCGGGCAGAAAGTATCGAATCCTTTCGCGCGTGTCCATTGGCCGTCGCGCTTCTGCATATCGCGTTCCGTGACATCGTTGAGGCATGTGTAGCCCATTACGAAATCGAGTGCTCGGTCCGCGGGTATGTTTCGCGCGGTTTTGCCGATCACGATTGCGAGTTCGGCTTCGTAATCGACGCGGGTTGCGCCGCGCGGATAAACGATCGAGTCGCCGTTGTAAATCACCGACGTCGCCGGTTTCATGAAAAGAATCGGCTCCTTCGGAATCGGCATATTGAATTCTTCCGCGTGGTCGCGGTAATTGAGCCCCAGAGCGATCACCTTCGACGGTTTTACATCGCATTCTTTAATCATCGGTTGCACCTTCTACCTGCCGCGCGGCAGTATGATTCTGAACTCGGCGCCTTCGCCGGGTTTCGATTCGACGCTTATCTCGCCGCCGTGGGCGGTGACGATATTATAGCAGATGGAGAGACCGAGTCCGGTGCCGACGCCCGCCTTCTTCGTCGTGAAGAACGGGTCGAAAATGCGGTCGAGATTCTCTTTCGACACGCCGCAACCGGTATCCCTGAAAAACAACTCGACCCTGCCGGGATCGCCGTCCGTGCGCGTGCCGACGTACAACTTCTTATCCTCGCAGTCGGCCATCGCCTGCACCGAGTTAAGTATCAGGTTCAGCAGAACCTGACGTATTTTCTGAGTGTCCATGTGGAGCATCAGCGGATCTTCTTCGGCAAATTGTTCGACGACAGTTACGCCGCTCTTTTTAAGCTGGTGCCTTGTCAGATCGAGAGACTTTTTCATCAATGCGTGTATGTCCGACGCAACAAACTCGAATTTAGATTCCTGAGCGAACGAGAGCAGGTCTTTCACCTTCTCGGCAATGCGGTCGATCTCTTCGAGAATAGTCTGCACTTCACCGCGTGTCTCAGGGTCGAGCCCTGAGCGCCGGAGTATAATCTGTGCGTTTGTCGAGATGATCGTCAGCGGGTTATTGATCTCATGCGCGATGCCCGTTGAAAGCTGGCCCATCGCGTAGAAACGGTCCGCCATGCTTATCTGCTGGTAGAACGTTTTCAGCTCGTGAATCCGCAGGTCGAGGTTATCTATCATTGCGCGGAAAGAGAGGGCGAGATCGGCCACCTCGTCGCCGCGCGCGGTGAGTTTCGTTCCCACGCTGTCGAACGCGTTCCGGAGATTCTGAAGCTCACGCTCGGCTATGTCAACCGTGCGCTGCTGCCCATTCGGGTGCAGTTCCATGCTGCGTGCCAGACGTGTCAGTTCCGCGAGCGGCTTCGTGATGTTCCGCGCGAGGATCAGCGCGACTCCGAACGCGAGGCAGGTGACTCCTATGATGAGAAGCGTCAACGCGAGCCGCTGGCGGGCGAGCGTTTTCACGATCGAGGCGGTTGAGTAGCCGATACGCACCACGCCTATCTGTTCGCCGTTATCCTCAATCAGCATTGCCACATCGACGATGTGCCCGTATTTTCGCGACTTGCCGACTTCCTGAATCAGAATCGGCTGGATTGTTGAGACCTTGCTTGCGCGGCTGTTGACTTCATCCGTTATGTATTTGTCGAAATCACTGATGCGGTACTCGTAAATACTTCGCCCGTCCGGCCCGGCGACAGACGCATAAAGCACGTCCGGGTCCGACTCGATGATGCGCCTCGATAGAAATTTCACCTGAAAGTAATCGTATGAAATGAGATAGTGGCGCACCATGGCGGCGACCGTGTTGCCGAGGGCTATAACCTGCCTCATCTGCTCGTTCTCGAACACCGGTAGAATGTCGTAGTAAAGTGTGATAGACCCTATCTTAATGTTTTCCGATTTGACATCCGTTGTGAATGAAGAAAGGTCGCAGATTCTCGCTGATCCCGTTCTGAAAAAACTATAAACAATCTCATTTTTCCTGTCTCGTATCTCGCAGCCGACCACTGAGGAATCCCCGGCGAGAATCCTTCGCAGAACGTCGTCGGCTACCTGCGCGATCTGTTCTTTCGAGCCTGAAGAAACGAGCAGGTTCTCTATCCCGAACGACATCGATTTAGCAAGAAACATGACCCTCGAATGCCGCTGCGACTCGTACAGTTTCGACATTCTAAGTTCGCTTCCCGCATATACGATCAGCGCCGTTGAAAAGACTATGATTCCGAACGCAGCCGACAGGCGGGCTACAATCCCTGACTTGACGCTCCTTTTTCCTTCGGCCGGTTTTTGCATGTGGACCCCATCGGGGCGAAACAAAAAGCCTCTCTTGAGAATAATACTGTTCCGACCGGATGCAACCGGTTCTTATCTTAAATAAATTTACATGTTTTAAAACTAAATGTAAAATGCTATAATGAATGCTGCTATTCACTGGTTAGCAATTTAGAGAACGGATAGTGTTGTGAAGATCGGTGGAAAGAGCAAAAAGCGCGGGGGGGCTGTTGTTGCATTGGCAAAAGCTCTTGCGACGCCGGCTCTTTTGTCTTTGTTACTGTCTGTTTCGATCCTTGCCGCGGTTGACCGGGTCAACTTCGACATGAACCTCCCCGCATCTCTTCTCGGCATTGGTTCGGCGGAATTTTTCCGTGAATTGAAAACGTTCGGCAACATAATGAAAAGAGAAGGAGAGATCGATTTCAACGTCAATATCAAAGATTCGGTCGGCGACATAATAAAGCGGATGGAAGCGGAAAAAACGGATATTGCATGGCTTCCGCCATATTATTACGAGCGGGTGAGGGCGACGAATCCTAACTCGAAAATAAGGCCGCTTGTGATCTACAAAGGTAACGGATCGATAAAATCGCCGATATGCATTTATGTAAGAAAAAACAGTCCGATAAAAAGGGTCGAGGACCTGAAAGGAAAGCGGATCTCATATCCTGATGAAATCGGCTGGGTGATGTTTAATTACATTTACGACGCGAACAAGGCGGAACCGGGCGAGGCGTCGGGGGTCGGGAAAAACTTCGCGCGTTTCAAGAGGCTCGCGCGGGAATCGTCCGCGATGGCGCTCCGGTACAACTCGATTGACGCTATCGTGCTCGAACAGCTCTACATCGATTATCTGCCGCCGAAAAAAGATCAGGACCCGCTGATGGCGGAACTCGTCTGCACGGAACCGTTGCCGAACACAACGCTCGTTTACAGATATACGTTCGACCAGCGATTGAAGGAAGTTATGGAACTGGTCTTCACATCGATGAACAACGCTCCGGAGTTCACGAGGTACAGGAAATTCTTCAAGACGGCGTCCGGCCAGTGGACTTCGGTATCGGACCGCGACCTCGACGCATGGAAGAGAATTTACTCTCTAAGCGTAAAGAACGGCTGGGAAAAAAGATACAAAAACATGCCGAAATAAACGGCGCGGAATCTTTCCATTAATAGTTTTAACATTATTGTCCGGATAAAATTCTTGTCCCGTCCTCAAATTTTATTCCTGATTATGCTTATTTTTTCGCTGCCGATATAACACATCTTAAAATCTGTACGGCGCGGTTTCTTAAGTCTATACGAAACAAGAGAAACAGAAACGTGACTTTTATCATGCTAAGGAAGGTTATTATTGAGCGTTTATCGTTTTATCCCCCTTGCGAAGGGGGTGAGGGGGATGTTAGTCCATATTAATTGTTGTTAAAAAAAGTTATTTTGTTTTTATATTAAGGTCCGACATCCCCCTGCGCCCACTTCGCAAGGGGGACTAAAAAGTAGGGCATGTAACTCTGTTGTTTTTAGCTGTGACAGCGGTGAATCATGCATAATCAGAAAACAAGTTTGAGAGTGGCGCTGTTCACATAATCAAGTAGGTGTGGATAACAAATACCATTTTCAGCAAGCTTGTTTTTTGCCGTATAGCAGTGTTTTTTTCAGACCGATTTGTTTACGTAGTCTTCGAGCATATAAATCTTGTGATTGACGAATGTGTCGAACACTTTCTTGTCCAGCCTGCCGGTGTTCACTTCGTCTTCGAGAATCTTCAGCGAGCGCTCCACGGGGATCGCCGGTTTGTACGGCCTGTCCTGCGCCGTCAGTGCGTCGTAGATATCCACGAGCGCGAGTATCTTCGACTGAAGCGGAAGCTCCGGTCCTTCCTTGATTCCCTTCGGATATCCGGAACCGTCCATCTTCTCGTGGTGCTTCGCGGCAATTTCAGGGACCTGCCTCAGTCTTTTTGTGAACGGTATCTGGCTGAGGATTTTATACGTGCTGTCCACGTGCGAGTTCATGTTGACGCGTTCCTGATTCGTCAGATTGCCGCGCGAAACTTTAAGCGCTTCCGCCTCGTGCGGAGTCAGATAACAGTGTTCCGCGCCTTTTTCGTCCTTGTAAATTTTGTTTGCAATACCGTCGATCCGCGCCTGATCCTCGGGACTTACGAATCCGGCTTTATTCACCTTTTCGATGAACGCGAAATCCGCCTCGATCTCGTTTTTCTCGTTTTCAAGGCATTCGCGCGCTTCTTTCAGAAGTTCGTCTCCGTTTTGTTTTTCGGAGTCCAGCATTTTTCGGAAGCATTCAACCTCAGCCGCGAGCCGGATGCAGCCGAACCGCTCACGGATTATTCCCAGTTCGCCGGGGTAGAGCCGGTGCTCTTTTGTAAGAATATGCTCACGCACGCCGATCTTCCCCACGTCGTGCAGCCACGCCGCGAACTCGAGCTCTTTCAACTGCTCCTCTGTGAAAATCTTCATCGCGCGCGCCGTCGATACCGCATACATCGCAACGCGCCTCGAATGACCGGCCGTCGCGGGGTCCCGTTCGTCGATTGCGCTTGCGGAATATCTCACGAACGCGTTGAGCAGGTCCGCGACTTCCTTGTACAGTTGCGCATTGTCAATCGCCACCGCCGCCTGCGACGCGAGCGACGTCAGTATCCGCTTGTCGCGCTCGGAGAACATTATCACTTCGCCGTCGATCTTCTTGTTTATGAGTTGCATCACCCCGGTCTTCTCGCCGGCGTGGTTCACCATCGGCACGGTGAGCACGCTTTGCGTCCTGTAACCGGTTTTTTCGTCTATCGCTTTGTTGAAGCTGTACGGCAGGGCTTTGGGAATGTGGTACACATCTTTCAGATTCAAGGCTTTGCTCGTCAGCGCCACATAACCCGCTATGCTTTTTTCATTGATTGGAATTCTGATTTCCTTGAGAAAATCCATATCGACAACATGGAAATAAAGCTCGTTCTTCTCCTGATCGACGAGATACAGCGTTCCCTTTTCAGCGTGGAGGAGGCCTTTTGCTTCTTCGATGATTCGGGAGAGCAGCGAGAACAGGTCCATTTCGGAGCTGATCGCAACCCCGACCTCGAGCAGTTTCTCGGTCAGAGTCTGCAACTCTTTAAGCTCGTTAAACTTCTGCTTGAGCTTAACGGTTTTCTCCGGCTTTAAATCCGTTGTTTTATTCGGCATCTTCCCGTTCGGCGGCGTCATTATTATCTCATAATGTTATATCATCGGACAAAAATAAACAAACACCGAAAACACGGTTTCCATATTCGTTTTGTGCTTTTGATCGAAAGGATGATTATGCTGTAATGTCAGGGCCTACAGTTCGATCAAAACCGCTTTTTCGTTACAGTTCGAAAACCTGACGCACTTCACACAGTCAACCCAGATTTTCTTGGGCAGTTTTTCCATCTCCACATCCTTAAAGCCCATCGCATGAAAGAAATCGACCTGATATGTGAGCGCGAACACCTTCGGGATACCGAGCACGCCTGCGTCATCGAGCAGTTTTTTCACGATCTTAGCGCCGTAGCCTTTCCGCCGGTTCCTCGGCGAAACCGCGAGCGACTTCACCTCCGCAAGGTCGTTCCAGCAGATATGAAGCGCGCCGCATCCAACTACTTTTTTCTTCGACTCGATAACCACGAAGTCTCTTATATTCTCATAAATTTCATTCAGAGAACGCGCGAGAATCTGATCTTTCTTCGCGTAGTAGAGGATCAGCGACTGAATTTCCGGCGCGTCTTTTACGGCCGCTCTTCTCAGCTTGATGTTGTTACTCGGTGTCTTTTTCTTCGGCGCTGCTGTCATCTTCCTTTTTAATCTCCGTTTTTTTTGGAACCGTCGGGGCCTCCGGCGGCTTCGGTTTCTTTATTTCAGACTCCTTAATCGTGCTTTTTTTCTTGAATCTGTCAAGCCCTAAAAACGAAGACGGATCGAACGGCGGCATCTTGCCTCCCGCCCGGCTCTGGTACATCGTGAACATCTGGTCGATTACGAGGTTGACCGCCCTGTTCATCGCGGCGTCCGCGTCGGATTCTATCGCGCGAAATCCCGCTCCTTTTTTGTATGCGCCGTATATGAGGCTGCCTTTCGACGACTCGAAATCGATGTCCTTGCTCACCCGGCCGGGGATGTCCTTTATGTACTGGCTGCCGTCGTAGATGAAATCGAACCGCTTGAAGTTATCCTCGAAATCCTGATCGAAAAATATGCGGTGGCCTTCGATCTCGAATGCCTTGAAGGTGCTACCTTCCGGGAAGGGTTCCATCAGGTCGAGCGCCGCCTTCATGAACATCCCGATTTCGCCCGCCTGTGCCGCCGCGTTCGAGTTCTTATCGAGAAAAAACTTGATACGCTGCAAGTGATACACGTATCGCTCGAAACCTTTCGACCTGAGAGCGCCGACGGAGAACTCGTTGATCTGTTCCGAGAGTTCTTTTTCGGATTGTATTCCCTCGATGAACGATTTCATGTTCTTTTTTATCATGTCGCGGATCGACGGCGGCAGGTAGTCCACAGCCTCCGTCGCCGCTTTTACGTGAACCGCGTCCGTCCATGCGCGCGCGATACCCGGGCATGCCGTGAAAATGACAAGCAAAGAAAAAGCAAAGTAAAGGTATCGCTTAAGCATTTGTTCTCAGGGTCTTTGTGTGATCTCTCCGGATTTCTCCCGGAGTTCTCTTATTTCTCTCTGGAGGCTGATGATGATCCTGACTCCGGCGAGGTTCACGCCTTCCTCCCGCGTGAGTCGCCGTATCTCCTTCACCGTGTCCAGATCGCGCAGTGAATAAAGTCTGTTGTTCGCATCCGTGCGCTGTGGCTCGAGCAGTCCTTCACGCTCGTACAGCCGCAGTGTCTGCGGGTGCACGTTGAGAAGGTCCGCCGCGACGGAAATTATATAAACAGGTTCGTCGTATCCGTGAAGTTCCATTTCGGGGGGAAATGCCTCGGTCTATCCGCTGGTTAAGTGTTTAACGAGCGGCACGCCCCACTTGAACACCCACACCCATATCAGGACGATCAGCCCGATGCCGACGACTGACAATATAATCATTTTGAAGTCGTCGCCTTTGGAATCTTCAGGCGAAAGAGGCGTCTCGTGAATCAGCCCGCACTGCTCGCAAACTTTACGATCTTTCAGTTCTTCTTCGTTTTTGTTCGGCATCGCCGGCTCGCTTCTTTAAATATATTGTATAATAATAATACACGAACCGAACGCGGGTTTTCAACGGCAGCCGGAAATCTTCGGCGAATTAATTTATCTTTATTGATTTGGTTATCTAAATATTTGAATTTAACGGCAACAAAAAAGCCGTCAAAAAGGAATATACGGCAATATTGCCGTATTTTTGTCATTAAAACGGTAATATATTTTGTGATATAACTTTAAATCGCAACTAATCCTTTTATAATACGGGGGATTGGCAACAGAACGGGAGAAATGTTTTGTCTGATAGTAAATTATATGAATCCGGCATAGTGAATGCTGATGCCGACCCGGGGTTCCGAGGCAAGCTGGAGGAGCGCGGGGTACGCAATCTTAACCGCTGCATGCAGTGCATGAAATGCGGTGTGGGTTGTCCGATTGCTTATGCGATGGATTACAACCCGACTCAGATAATCCGCATGGCGATTCTCGGACTGAAAGAGGAAGTTCTGTCCAGCCATACCATCTGGTTGTGCTCGGCGTGCGAGACATGCACGACGCGCTGCCCGATGGAAATCGACGTCGCCGGCGTGATGGACGCGATAAAAGAAATTGCCGTCGAAGAAGGGTACAAATCGCCCGAGCCGAACACGAAAACGTTCCATGATACATTCATCGGGGTGGTCCGGGCGCGCGGCCGAACGAACGAGCCGATGCTGTTCGGTCATTACAAGCTGCGCACCAAAACATATTTCGATGATATGGAACTCGGTAAAGAGATGATGCTGAAGAGAAAGATCAAGTATTCGTTCAAAGCGAAAGGCAACCGCGAAGTGCGGAGGATAATAGATAAGTTGAGGCCGAAGAAATGAGCGGGACAGCGGTCGGGACCAAAAAATTCGCATATTTTCCGGGTTGCTCGCTGAAGTCGTCCGCGGCGGAGTACGACCACTCGACACGGGTCGTATTCGGCCGCCTCGGGATCGATCTCGAAGAACTTGACGGCTGGACGTGCTGCGGGGCGAGTTCGGCGCACACGATCAGCCGCGATCTCGCGATTGCATTGCCGTTGCGCAACCTTGCGCTGGCCGAGCCCGCGGGGCTGGATGTCATGACTCCGTGCGCGAGCTGCTTCAACCGCCTGAAGGTGGCTGAGAGCACGGTGCTCGAGGACCCGGCGGCCAAGAAGCGAATGGAAGAAGTGCTCGAACGTCAATACAACGGCGGGGTAAAAGTAATCAGCATCCTCGACCTGCTCGACGAGCACATCGGGCTCGATACGGTGAAGAAGAATATGGTAAAAAGCCTTTCGGGGCTGAAAATAGTTTCGTATTACGGATGCCTGATGGTGCGGCCGCCGAAGAAGGTGAAGGCGCAGGACCCGGACAACCCGACGTCGCTCGACGACTTGATGGGCGCGCTTGGCGCGGAGCCGAAATTCTGGGCGTACAAAACCGATTGCTGCGGCGCGGGGCACGCGATGGCGCGCTCGGATATTGTCACGACGCTGGTCGGCAAGCTGCACGATATGGCGCGCGAGGCGGGCGCGGACGCGATCGTAACGGCGTGTTCGATGTGTCACGCGAATGTGGATATGAGGCAGGGCGCGGACCCGCTGCCGGTGTTCTATTTCACCGAACTTATGGCGCTCGCGATGGGACTGCCCGAGGTGAACGGATGGCTTTTAAAGCATCTTGTGTCGCCGATGCCGCTGCTGCAGAAGCTTAATTTGCTTTAATAATATTTAATGATTTCAGAAGTTCGCCTCCGCAGCCGACGGGGAGGGTGTTAAAGATTGAGACTGGAAGGTTTGAAATGAGCGACAGCGAAAACCAAAAGGGTTCCGGAGAGGGAGCGCAGGCGCCCGCCGGAAACGGGAAGGTCGGCGTGGTCTTGGTCGTGGGCGGCGGTATCGCCGCGATGCAGGCGGCGCTCGATCTCGGGGACAGCGGCTATCAGGTTCACATGGTTACGAATCAGCCGAGCATCGGCGGCAACATGGTGAAGCTCGACAAGACGTTTCCGACAAACGACTGCTCGATGTGCATAGTGTCGCCGAAACTGGTGACAGTCGGCAACCACCCTAACATAAACATTATCACGATGGGCGACATAGAGGAGTTTTCGGGTAAGCCCGGGAACTTTAAGGTTGTGGTGAGGAAAGAAGCGCGGTATGTGGACGAGAGCAAATGCACCGGCTGCGGGGAATGCGTTGAGAGATGTCCGATTCAGTACAAGCCGGTGGACCCGCGCGGAACCGAGCCGCCGATCGATCTGAAACCGGAGCAGATCGCGGTGATAGACAAAGCGATCGACCGTCACAGGCACGAGCGCGGCCCGCTGATCGCGGTGCTTCAGGACATCAACTCGGCGTTCGGATACATTCCGCCGGAGTCGTTGCGTTATGTCAGCAGGCAGTTGATGATACCGCTCGCGAAGGTTTACCATGTCGCGACTTTCTACACGGTTTTCAGCCTCGAACCGCGCGGCGAACACGTGATAAAGGTCTGCATGGGGACCGCGTGTCATGTGAGGGGTGCGCCGAGGATTCTCGACGCGCTCGAAAACAGGCTCGAAATCAAGGCCGGGCATACGACGCAGGACATGAAGTTCACGCTCGAAACGGTGAACTGTCTCGGCTCGTGCGCGATGGGGCCGGCTGTTGTTGTGGACGGCAAATTCGTGACGCTGAAGTTGAGCGGGATAGACAAGATGATTAAGCGCTTGGCGGAGGCGGAGCCTGCCGCGGCGGCGGAGCGATGAGGAACCGGAAGGCCTAATGAAAAAGCTATCGTCATTTGAAGATATAGAAAATCTCAGGAACGAGCTGTCGCGGGAAAAGCCCGCGGTCACGATACTGGTTTCGCGCGGCACGTGCGGCAGGTCGCGCGGCGCGGACGAACTGGTCGCCGCCCTCGAATCGGCGGTGGCGAAGGTCGATCCGTCGCGGAAAGTCAGCCTGACAGTTACAGGCTGCCTCGGCTACTGCGACCGGGAGCCGATTGTCATCGTGCGGCCGTATGGCTTCATTTACGCGCAGCCGACCGCCGAGGATGTGGACGAGATTATCAGCCGCACCGTAATGAATGGCGAACCGGTCGAGCGGCTGTTCATGGATGACGGCAGAACGGGCGAAAAAATCCGCACCGAGGACATGATTCCGTTCTACAGGAATCAGGAGCGCATTCTTCTCGGCGCGAACTTCATGATAGATCCGTCGAGCATCGAGGATTACGTCCGGATCGGAGGGTACGCCGGTCTTGCAAAAGCGATGTCCGGTATGTCGCCGGAGCAGGTGATAGACGAGGTTCTGAAGGCCGGTCTGCGCGGCCGTGGCGGCGCGGGATTCCCGACGGGCACTAAATGGGGGCTCGCGAGGAAAGCCGAAGGTGAGTGCAAGTACGTGATCTGCAATGCCGACGAGGGCGACCCCGGCGCTTACGCCAACCGCGGTTTGCTGGAAGGCAACCCGCACAGCATGGTCGAGGGAATGATAATCGGGGCGTACGCAATCGGCGCTTCGGAAGGATATGTTTACATCAGGGCCGAGTATCCGCTGGCTGTCGAGCTCGTCACCAAGGCGATCGAAGATGCAAGAGCGGCGGGGCTGCTCGGCTCGAACATACTGGGTTCGGGATTCAGCTTCGACATTAAGATATCGCAGGGCGGCGGCGCTTTCGTGTGCGGCGAGGAAACCGCGCTGATGCGCTCGATTGAGGGGCTCGCCGGAGAGCCGCGGCCGCGGCCGCCGTATCCGGCCAACAAGGGCCTCTGGGAGATGCCGACCGTCCTCAACAATGTTGAGACGTGGGCGAACGTGCCGCACATAATCGTGCGCGGCGCGGAATGGTTCGCCGGGATAGGCTCAGCGGGCAGCAAGGGCACGAAAATTTTCTCGCTCGTCGGAAAGGTTAACAACACCGGCCTCGTCGAGGTGCCGATGGGCATCACGTTGAGGGAAATCGTTTACGGCATCGGCGGCGGCGTCCCGAAGGGCAAGAAGCTGAAGGCGGTCCAGACCGGCGGCCCGTCGGGTGGTTGCATCCCTGAGAGCCTGCTCGACATGCCCGTGGATTACGACGAGCTCAAGAAGGCCGGCGCGATCATGGGCTCCGGCGGCATGATCGTGCTCGACGAGGACACCTGCATGGTGGACTTCGCGCGGTTCTTCGTGAACTTCCTCGTTGACGAGTCGTGCGGGAAATGCACGCCGTGCCGCGAGGGCCTGCTGCAGATGCAGCGGATCCTGACCGACATCTGCGAGGGAAACGCGACACTCGACGACCTCGATCTGCTGAGGGAACTCGCGGCGATGATGCAGGAGGCTTCGCTCTGCGCGCTGGGGCAGACGGCCGCGAACCCGGTGCTTTCCACGCTGCGTTATTTCGAGGACGAATACTTATCGCATATTGAAGATAAAAAATGCAAGGCGGCGACGTGCAAGAAACTCGTGTTCACGCCCTGCCACCATACGTGCCCGGCGGAGACGGATGCGGAAGGCTATATATTGCTGATCGGCGAAAAGCGGTTCGACGAGGCGGCGGCGGTTGTCATGGAGACGAATCCGCTGCCGGGTACGCTCGGCCGCGTGTGTTACCATCCGTGCGAAAAGCGATGCCGCCGAGGCGACGTGGACGAGCCGATAGCGATCTGCGCGCTGAAACGCTTCGCGGGCGACAACAGCGATTTCGATAAAGTTAAGAGCTATCTGCCTGTTATCGACACGCTCCCGCAAAAGGGTTCTCGCGTGGCGATAGTCGGTTCCGGCCCGGCGGGGCTGACGGCGGCCTATTATCTCGCGCGGCTTGGTTACAAGCCGGTTGTTTTTGAGGCGCTGAATGTCACCGGCGGAATGCTGCGGGTCGGAATCCCGGACTACAGGCTTCCGCAGGATGTTCTGGATAAGGAAATAGAGAGAATCAAGAGTTTCGGCGTGGAGATCAAAACGGGTGTCCGTTTTGGTCAGGATGTGAAATTCGAAACTCTCACGAAAGATGGATATAAAGCGTTGCTGATTGCCACCGGCGCGCACGGCGATATGAGGCTCGGAGTGCCCGGCGAAGAACTCGCAGGCGTATTCTCCGGGGTGAAATACCTCCGGGAATTGAACCTCGGCAATGCGCCGGAACTGGGTGGAAAAACGCTCGTGATCGGTGGCGGCAACGTGGCGATAGATGCCGCCCGCAGCGCTTTGCGAAGCGGATGCGGGGACGTTACGATCGTTTACCGCAGGACGCGGAACGAGATGCCCGCGAGCCCGTGGGAAATAGACGAAGCCGAAAAGGAAGGAATCAAATTCGAGTTCCTCACCGCGCCGGAAAGCGTTACGGGCGATTCGAAAGTGAACGGACTTAAGTGCATAAGAATGAAACTCGGTGCGGCGGACGAGAGCGGCCGGCGCAGGCCGGTTCCTGTCGAAGGCTCCGAATTCACAATCGGCTGCGAATCAGTTATCGCCGCGATCGGGCAGGCGCAGGACCTGAAATTCGAGCCCGAAGAAGGTGTGAACGCGAACCGCAATGGCACAATAACTGCGGACGAAAAATATTCGACATCGCGCGCCGGTGTGTTCGCGTGCGGCGACGCCGTCACCGGCCCGGAATCGGCGATAGCGGCAATCGCGGCGGGACGCGGCGCGGCGGCGGCGATCCACGAGTTCTGCGGTGGAAAAACGGAGGACTTCGATCTTCTGAAAGCGAAGGTGAGCATCGAAAGAAAGCGGCCGGAGCTTGAAGAGGGCGAAAAGAAACGGATAGGAATTCCGGAACTCGGAGTCGCCGAAAGAAAATGCGGTTTCAAAGAAGTGGAAGGAGTGCTCTCGCTCGAAGCGGCGCTGGAAGAGGCGGGCAGGTGCCTGCGTTGCAGCCTCGGCTGATGCGAAGCGGGAGAAATAAAAAGTATTTCGGACGAATGGAATGGAAATGATTAATTTCATATTGAACGGACAACCGGCGGCGGCCGAAGCGGGGCTGACGGTTCTGAAGGCGGCCGAGGCCAACGGTGTTGTCATACCGCGACTTTGCTACGCGGACCACCTCAAGCCTTACGGTTCGTGCAGGATGTGCGTTGTCGAAGTTGTGGAGAACGGGCGCAAGCGGCTCACCGCCTCCTGTGCGCTTCCGCTTTCGGAAGGCATGGAGATCATCACGGATTCGGAGAAGGTTCTTAAGACGCGGCGTATGCTCGCCGAGCTCATGCTCGCGCGCTGCCCGGAGTCCGAAGCGGTGAAAAAGATCGCCGCCGAAGCCGGCGTGTCGGAGAGCCGGTTTCGGAGACCCGCCGCCGAGCCGACGTCAATAGTGCGTGACGGCAATTGCATTCTGTGCGGGTCGTGCGTGCGGCTCTGCAACGACGTGCTGAAGATCGGCGCGATCGGATTCGAGAGCCGGGGCGGCAAGAGGCGCGTGACAACGCCGTTTGGCAAAACGTCCGAGGCGTGCATGACGTGCGGCGCGTGCAGTTTTACCTGTCCGACAGGCGCGATCGACCACATCCTCATCAACGGGCGCAAGCCGGAGACGATGCCGAACACTTTCGACGCCTCGCTGCGGCCGAGAAAACCGACGATGATACTGTATCCGCAGGCGGTGCCCAAGATTCCCGCGATAGACAGGGAAAAGTGCATGCACTTCAAGACGGGCGGCTGTCAGGTATGCGTCGAGTACTGTCAGGCGAAGGCCATCGACCACACGCAGACGGACCGCACGATTGATCTCGACGTGGGCGCGGTGATACTCGCGCCGGGCTTCGAGACGTTCGATCCGAAAGGAAAGCTCACGCAGTACGGTTACGGCGTGTTCGATAATGTTTACACGAGCATCGAGTTTGAGCGGATACTCAGCGCGTCCGGCCCGACGATGGGGCATGTTGTGCGCAGGTCCGATCACTG
Organism: uncultured bacterium; assembly: GCA_964409645.1. Taxonomy (GTDB): domain Bacteria; phylum UBP15; class UBA6099; order UBA6099; family UBA6099; genus CAYPEK01. Next base: position 44,039 of record CAYPEK010000010.1, read on the forward strand.
CGAGCCGAAGAACATCGCGTTCATACAGTGCGTCGGCTCGCGCGACGCGTCGATCGGTAACGAGTTCTGCTCGGCGGTCTGCTGCATGTACACCGCGAAGGAGGCCGTGATTGCCAAAGAGCATCTACCCGGCCTCGACTGCACGGTGTTCTACATCGACGAGCGCGCGCACGGAAAGAATTTCGACCGCTATTACGAAACCGCCAAGAAGAACAACGGCGTCAAATACATACGTGGCGTGATATCGGGAATCAAGGAACTTCAGCAGTCGAAGAATTTGCTTGTAACTTATGCGGGCGACGACGGAAAACAGGCGACGGCGGAGTTCGACGCGGTTGTGCTCGCTGTCGGGATGCAACCGACGGCCACGAACAAGGCGATTGCGAAGAGATTCGGAATCACTCTGAACAAGCACGGCTTCTGCGAAACGGATCCGCTGGACATTGTCGGGACGAGCCGCGAGGGTGTGTACGTCGCCGGCGCGTTCCAGTGCCCGAAGGACATTCCGGACACAGTGACGCAGGCGAGCGGCGCGGCGTGCGCGGCGATGACGGACCTCGCGGAGGAACGTGGGACGCGCATCACTCCGCTCGTGTTCCCGCCGGAGCGGGACGTCGAAGGCGAGGAGCCGCGCGTCGGTATCATGATCTGCCGCTGCGGGTTCAACATCGGTGGCGTGGTGGATGTGCCGTCGGTCGTGGAGTTCGCGAAGAAGCTGCCGGGCGTTGTGTATGCCGAAGAAGCGCTTTATTCGTGCTCGCAGGACAACCTCGCGAAAATTGTCGAGATAATCAACGAACACAAGCTCAACCGTTTCATCATATCGTCGTGCACGGTGCGGACGCATCTGCCGCTTTTCGAGATGACGATGAAGCGGGCCGGTCTGAATAAATATCTGTTCGAGATGGCAAACATAAGGGAGCAGGGCTCGTGGGTGCACCGCGAAGTTCCCGAGGACGCGACGGAGAAGGCGAAGGACCTCGTTGCGGGCGCGGTCGCAAGGGTCAAGATGCACAATCAGCTCCCGGCCTACAGGTCGGAAGTGATGCAGAAGGCGCTCGTAATCGGCGGCGGCCCCGCCGGGATGACGGCGGCGCTCTCGATCGCGGATCAGGGGCCGGAAGTCGTAATCGTCGAGAAAGAAGATTCGCTCGGCGGCAACCTGAAAAAGATGCGGCGCACGCTCGAAGGCGCGGACGCGCAAAAGCTGCTCGCGGGCCTGACGGCGCGGGTGGAGGCGCATCCGAAAATAAAGATATACAAGAAACACGGGATAAAAGAGATCGCGGGTCACGTCGGCCACTATACGACGCGGCTCCTCCCGCCGACAAACGGTTCCGGGGCGGCCCCGGAGGAGATCGTGTACGAGCACGGCGTTGTTGTTGTGGCGACCGGCGGCAGGGAGTACAGGCCGGATCTGCCGTATATCGACAACCCGGCGGTGCTCACGCAGAACGAGCTCGAACAGAAACTCGCGGCGGGCGATGCGGCGGTTAAGGCGGCGAAAACTTTTGTCATGGTGCAGTGCGTCGGCTCGCGCAACGAGGAACGGCCATACTGCAGCAAGATATGCTGCGCGCAGGCCGTCAAGAATGCGATAGCTATAAAGCAACAGAATTCCGCCGCGAACGTTTACGTGCTCTACCGCGACATCCGCACGTACGGCTTCAAGGAACTCGAATTCCAGAAGGCGCGCGAGATGGGCGTGATCTTTATCCGTTTCAAGGACGGAGACGACCCGGCGGTTACGCTCGACGGCGGAAAACTCAGAGTGTCGGTAACGGACGATGTTCTGAAGAGGGAACTTGTATTCCAGCCGGACGTGCTCGCGCTGAGCGTTGCGGTGCTGGCGTCGGAGACGAACCGCGAACTGGCCGACATTCTGAAGATACCGACGGATGCCGACGGATTCTTTGTCGAAGCGCACGCGAAACTGCGGCCGGTGGATTTCGCAAGCGAGGGACTTTTCCTCTGCGGGCTGACGCACTCGCCGAAGCCGCTCGAAGAGAATATCACGCAGGCGAAGGCGGCCGCGGCGCGCGCGATGACGATACTGAGCAAGGAATATCTCGAAGTTTCGGGCATGGTTGCAAGCGTAAAGGAAGACCTCTGTGCGGCGTGCCTGACGTGTGTGCGCGTGTGCCCGTTCGGGGTTCCGTACATAAACGAAAACAACCGCGCGCAGATCGATGGCGTGTCGTGTCAGGGCTGCGGGTGTTGTGCGTCCGAGTGCCCGGCGAAGGCGATTCAGATCGAGCATTTCCGCGACGAACAGGTTCTCGCTCAGGAGTGCGCGATAATCGACCGTGCCTGCGAGTGCGGCTGCAAATAAGCGGTACGAATATGATGTAGGGGCAGCCCTGTGTGGACGCCCGAAACGGAAATTATAAGGATATATAAGAATGGGAGATTCGAGATCAACACTTTCGACGCCCGACCCGGTTATGGAGCGTGAGATCGTTCCGGATTTCGAGCCGGTGATCGTCGGGCTGTGCTGCCACTACTGCGCGTTCGCGGCGGCGGACCTTGCTGGTTCGCTGCGGCTCCAGTATCCGCCGAATATCCGCATAGTGCGGCTGCCGTGCACGGGCAAGGTGGACGTGATACTGATATTAAAAGCGTTCGAGGAGGGGGCGGATGGAGTGTTCGTCGCCGGTTGCCTCGAAGGCAACTGTCACTTCGACAAGGGCAACCTGTATGCGAAGCGGCGCGTGTATTACGCGAAGAAACTTCTGCAGGAAGTCGGTATCGAGCCGGAGCGTGTGGAGATGTTTAACCTGTCGTCGTCCGAAGGGCCGCGGTTCGCGGAGATCGCAAGGATGATGACTGAGCGGATCAAAAGACTTGGCCCGAGCCCGGTCAAAAAGAGTAGCCAGTAGTGAGTAGCGAGGATAGAGGGAACAGCAAAAACGAGAATATAGAATACAGGATATAGAATATAGCGAAAGACAAGAAGCAACTTTTAAGGTTATGTAGGTCGGGGTCGCCGTACCCCGCCGGTCATTAATACAAACCGAGCCGCACGAGAAAGCAAGCGGTCACTTTGAAGGATGGATTAACAAAACATTTAGAAGTAAAAAGCAGGGACTGGCAACGCGGCTGTTTCGCGGTGCCTGTACCGCTTTTGAGCAACGGGGTGTTGAAATGATAATTGCTGAACAGAAACCGTTGGAAGAAATAAGGGGGATGCTCGGCGGGGCGAAGAAGGTGCTCGTGCTCGGCTGCGGAGCGTGCGTGACGATCTGCTTCGCGGGCGGCTCGAAGGAAGTCGGCATTCTCTCGTCGCAGCTCAGGATGGCGTCGAAGATGGCGGGGCAGGAGATCGAGGTGGACGAGGCGACGATAGAGCGCCAGTGCGAGAACGAATTCTTCGAGACGGTCAAAGAAAAGATTAAAGCCGCGGACGTCGTGCTGTCGATCGCGTGCGGCGTCGGCGTTCAGACGATAGTGGAAGTTTTTCCGGAAGCGATTGTGCTGCCGGGGTTGAATACGACATTTTACGGGCGGCCGAAGGAGCCGGGCGTTTTCACGGAATACTGCGCCGGGTGTGGAAACTGTCTGCTGGGTTTCACCGGCGGCATCTGCCCGATAGCGCGATGCTCGAAGAGCCTGCTGAACGGGCCGTGCGGCGGCTCGGAAAAGGGCAAGTGCGAAGTCGATCCGAAAAGCATCGACTGCGGCTGGCACCTGATTTACGAGCGGCTTGCGAAGATCGGTCGGCTTGACCTGCTGGACGAGGTCATGCCGGCGAAGGACTGGTCAACGAGCGGCGCGGGCGGCGTGAGAAAGATCGTCAGGGAGGATTTACGTGAAGTCAAACTCGAATCTTGAGAAGATATTTGCATCGGGTGGTTTTGCGGTGACGGGCGAGCTCGGGCCGCCGAAAGGCCCCGAACGCTCCGTGATCGAAAAAAAGGCGGAGTTTCTGCGCGGCAAGGTTGACGCCGTCAACCTGACGGACAACCAGACGGCTATCGTCCGCATGTCGAGCATCGCGGCGGCCAAAACGCTGGTCGATCTCGGGCTCGAACCGGTCATGCAGATGGTGTGCCGGGACCGCAACCGGATCGCCATGCAGAGCGACCTGTTCGGCGCGTGCACACTCGGCGTCAAAAACATGCTGTGTCTCACCGGAGACCACCAGTGCTTCGGGAATCACCCGATGGCGAAGAACGTGTTCGATCTCGACAGCATCCAGCTCATCTCGATGGTGAAAAAGATGCGGGACGACAAGAAGGTGTTCAGCGGCGACGACATCGAAGGCGAATTCAAAATGTTCATCGGCGCGGCGGAAAATCCGTTCGGCGACCCGTTCGAGATGCGCGTGCCGCGGCTGGCGAAAAAAGCGGCGGCGGGAGTCGATTTCGTCCAGACGCAGTGCATTTACGACATGCCCCGGTTCGAGAAGTGGATGGAAGGCGTGCGCGAGCGCGGCCTGCACGAGAAGGTCTATATCATGGCGGGCGTGACGCCGCTCAAGTCGGCCGGCATGGCGAACTACATGAACAATAGGGTGTCCGGAATTACGATCCCGGACGATATAATCCAGCGGATTAAAGGTGTCCCCAAAGAGAAACAGGCCGAAGAGGGGATCAAAATCTGCGTCGAGCAGATACAGAAGCTGCGCGGCATTCCCGGCGTGAGCGGGATTCACCTGATGGCGATCGAGTGGGAACACAGAGTTCCTGAGATCATGGAGGCCGCCGGACTATTGCCTCGTCCAAAAGTAGATTGACCGCCGCCCGATTTGGCATTAAATTGAATGAACATATTTTGGAGAGGGCGGTATTGAGATGGACAAGGAAAAGATCGAGCGGGCGGTAAGGGACATTCTCGAGGCGATAGGCGAAAACCCGGACAGGCCGGAACTTACGGAAACACCGGCGCGTGTAGCGGAGATGTACGAGGAAATCTTTGCCGGCATCGGCAAGGACCCGAAGGAACTGATAAAGATTCTCCCCGAAGAAAAATACGACGAAATAATCATGGTTCGCGATATTCCGTTTTACTCGATGTGCGAGCACCACATGCTTCCGTTCATCGGCAAGGCGCACATCGCATACATCCCCGACGGCGGCAGGTTCACCGGACTGAGCAAACTTGTGCGGGTGATCCACGTTTTGTCGCGGCGCTTGCAGCTTCAGGAACGGCTCACCGAGCAGGTGGCGTCGGCGGTTATGGATGCGCTGAAACCCAAAGGCGTGATGGTGGTCGTCGAAGCGGAGCATCTCTGCATGGCGATGCGCGGCGTGAAGGAGGCCGGAACGTACACGGTGACGTCGGCCGTTAAGGGCGCATTCAGGCACAGCGAGATGACGCGCATGGAAACGATGTCGCTCCTCAGGAACGGAAAAAATAAGTAACGCCGCTTGTGATTTGAGCCTCTTTTCCCGATAATCACAATTAGTGTGGAAAACGGCCGATTCCCGAAGGGCCGGGAACCGTGGTTTCGCTGCCGGAATACTGGTGACGCGAGGGGTGGCAGATGGACCTGAAGAATCTTGATCCGACGAAAATGCAGGACTGGCAGATTGCCGAGGCGCGCGAGGAAGACCTCAAAACGATAGAGGAACTGTTCGACGATCTCGGCATCAGGAGACGTGAGCAGATTCCGCTCGGGCGGCATCTCGGCAAGGTTGACTTCATGGCGCTGTACGACCGTGTGAAGAAGCAGAAAAACGGGAAGTACATCGTGGTGACGGCAATCACGCCCACTCCGCTCGGCGAGGGCAAAACAACGACGACGATGGGCCTGATCCCGGGACTGGCGCGGCGCGGCAAACGCGTAACAGGCGCTATTCGGCAACCCTCCGGCGGCCCGACTTTCAACATCAAGGGAAGCGCGGCGGGCGGCGGACTCTCGCAGTGCGTGCCGCTCACACCGTTCTCTCTCGGCCTATCCGGCGACATCGATTTCGTAACCAACGCGCACAACCTGATGATGATTGCGCTCACGTCGCGAATGCAGCACGAACTGAACTACGACGACGCGATTCTGGCCAAGAAGAATCTCAGGCGTCTTGATATCGACCCGCGCCGTATCGAGGTCAAATGGGTCATCGACTTCTGCGCGCAGGCGCTGCGCAACATTGTGATCGGACTCGGCGGCAAGATGGACGGCATCCTCATGGAAAGCGGTTTCGCGATTTCCGTGAGTTCCGAAATAATGGCGATCCTCGCGATCTCGACAAGTCTCGAAGACATGCGCGAGCGCATGGGGAAAATAATCGTCGCGTACGACAAGTCCGGCAATCCGGTCACGACGAAAGACCTCGAAGTGGACGGCGCGATCGCGGCGTGGGTGCTCAAGGCTTTCAACCCGAATCTCATGCAATCGCTCGAAGGGCAGCCGGTATTCGTTCATGCCGGGCCGTTCGCCAACATCGCCATCGGGCAGAGCTCGATCGTTGCCGACATGATCGCTCTCAAACTCGGCGAGTATCACGTCACCGAGGCCGGATTCGGCGCGGACATCGGATTCGAAAAATTCTGGAACATCAAGTGCCGCCTGAGCAAGATGGTGCCGAACTGCGCGGTAATAGTGGCGACGGTTCGCGCGCTGAAGATGCACGGCGGCGGCCCGAGAGTTGCGCCCGGCCAGCCGCTCGACGCGGCATACCGCGAGGAGAATCTCGGACTTCTCGAAGATGGCCTTTGCAACTTGATGGCTCACATTGAAACTGTGAGAATGGCGGGGGTTCCGCCGGTCGTCTGTATTAATAGTTTCCACACAGATACCCAAGCCGAGATAGACCTGATTCGGAGCGCGGTGGAGGCGGCGGGCGCGCGCTGCGCGGTTTCTAACCACTGGCGCTACGGCGGAGCGGGCGCGCTCGAACTCGCGGATGCCGTGATCGAGGCGTGCGAGGAAAAACCAAGATTCAAATTCCTGTACAAGTACGAAACACCGCTGCGGAAGCGGATCGAACGGATTGCAAAGAAAGTTTACGGCGCGGATGGCGTGTACTATACGACAGTGGCCGAGCAGAAGGTCAAGCAGATAGAGAGTGACCCGCAATATCAGGATTTCATCACGTGCATGGTAAAGACGCAGCTCAGCCTTTCGCACGATCCCGACCTAAAGGGCCGGCCGACGGGCTGGGCGTTGCCGATACGAGACATAATGATCTACGGCGGTTCGAAATTCATCGTGCCGGTGGCGGGAGAAATAAAGCTGATGCCGGGAACGTCGTCCGACCCGGCGTTCAGGCGCATAGACATAAACGTGCAGACCGGGAAAGTGACCGGGCTGTTCTGATGCGGTGATATGGATAAGACGCGCGCGATGATGGTTAATAACGTGGTTGCGCCGGGCGGCGAAACAATCGAGTTCGGCGTGCGGTTGAACCCTCCGACACTCGAAGACCCGACGCCGGATTTGGAAAGACTTGTAGGCGCTGTCGAGAAGGAACGGAGTGTCCGTGTGACGGGTATGTTCTTGGAAGCGCTGAGGAAACTCCCGGTGGTTCTGAGGGAATCAGGATGGAATGTCACGGTTAAGCTCGCACAGGAATGGACCGCGCCCGGTGTCGAAAAAAGTTACAAGATAACAGACATTGCGTCTGCGGGATGAAATAAAAAGGAGACAAAAATGGCGGAAATCATAGACGGGAAGAAAGTTGCTGAACAGATAAAAGGCGAAATATGCGAGGAGGCGGCGGAACTGAAGGCCGAAACAGGCATCACTCCGGGGCTGGCCGTGATTCTCGTGGGGAACGATCCGGCGAGCGAGGTTTACGTGCGCAACAAAAAGCTGGACTGCGAGAAATGCGGGATCGTCTCTTTTTCGCACACGCTGTCCGAAGACACAAAACAGGACTATCTGATTTCGCTGATAAAGGAACTGAACGCGGACGGCAAGGTGCATGGTATTCTCTGCCAGCTTCCGGTGCCGAAGCATATCGACGAGAATGCCGTGCTGCTCGCGATAGACCCGGCGAAGGATGTGGACGGGTTCCACCCGATAAATGTAGGCAAGTTCATGACGTTGAAGAAATTTTCGGACATCGAGAAATCGGGGATATATCTGCCGTGCACGCCCGCCGGGTGCATCGAGCTTCTGGACCGCTACAATGTGCCGCTCGACGGGGCGGACGCCGTTGTGATCGGCCGCAGCAACATCGTCGGCAAACCCGCGGCTATGCTGCTGATGGCGAAAAACGCGACGGTAACGATTTGCCATTCGCGGACAAAGAACCTGCCCGACGTTGTGAGGCGCGCGGATGTGGTGGTTGCCGCGATCGGGTCGCCGGAGTTCGTGAAGGGCGACTGGATCAAGAAGGGCGCGGCGGTGATAGACGTCGGCGTAAACAGAATCGACGATCCGTCGGCGCCGAAAGGCACTCGCCTCGTGGGAGATGTCGAGTTCAAAGCCGCATGCGAGAATGCGGCGTGTGTCACTCCGGTTCCGGGCGGCGTGGGGCTGATGACGAGGGCGATGCTGATGAGGAATACGCTGTCCGCCGCACGCAGATTTGCTTCGGCAAAATAATAGTTTACTGGGGCGGGCCGAGCTCGACGTCCGTAAATTCAAACTGATTGTCGTCATCGGTCATATAAATTGCAAGCCATGCCGAATATGTTTTTACCGACACTTTTCGGTTGTGTCTGTCAATTTCGATTATCCTGAGATATCCCGTGCCGCCGAAATTCATATCCTGATAGTTTGCCATCATCTGATAGACGGTATTTCCGTTGTCGCCTGTGCTGACGAGTCTCGACGCAACCGGATCCGTGACGTGACCGTTGAATACAAAAGAAACATTGGAATGCGACTTCACAAGTTTATTCCAGATGTTCTTTCCCGCCGCTGAACGGGTGCCTGCTCCGGTGAGATAATAGTGTGTCAGAACAATAGCCCGTCGGTCCGGATATAAATCCAAGATTCCCGACGCCCATGCAAGCGCATCATCCGAAGGGTCGTATTCGAGGCACATAACGAGCCAGTCCGTACCGCCCGCCCTGAAAAGATAGTATGCATTGTCGATCTTGTCCGGCTCATAAACACCGCCGTAATAAGTCTGCGAACTGAATCTGCTCACGGGGAAATAAATATTCATATTCGTCGTGGGCGTGTCGTGGTTGCCGGGCACAATCGCGTACGGAACAACGCCGTCCAGCAGCGTGAAACTGTTCGACGCATTTGTCCATTCGCTCGTTGTGTTCTTGTGGGTCATGTCGCCTTCGTGCATCACGAAAGCGATGTTTTTCGTGAGCTGATTATCGACGATCCACTGGGTCTGGGTGGTCAGCAGGTCGGGATAATCGAGAGTGTAGTATTGCGTGTCGGGCAGGGCGACAAGTGTGAATGGTTTGAACGCGAATGTCGCGGAGGCGGATACGCCGAGCGAATAATTTGAGGATTCGTCGTACGTGAAGAGAGAATAAAAATATTTTTTACCATCGGCCATATCGGTATCGGTAAAAGAATTGCCGGCACCGACATAAATAATTTTATTTTCGGCGCTTTGCGGATCGCTTGCGCTCTGCGGGTTGCCTATTGTTCCGCGCCGGATTACGACACCTTTGAATTCCGGGTCGTCCGGGTTTTGCCAGCTCAATAGAATCTCTTCTTCGCCGGGTTGAACATTGAGCGATACAACTTTCTCGGGCGGTACGGAATCGAAATCTTTCGTGCCAATATGATCGCCGCAGCCCGCGAGGAGCAAATGAAACATAAACGCGCAAACGGGAATGAGCGTTTTTAAATGAATAATTGCAGGTCTGTTCTTGCTACTCATAAGGCACAAGCTCTTCATAACATCATTGTTATTATAATGATAAAACATAGTGTACGGACAAATCGTGATAAAACGAAAAAGGAGGCGATAGAACCGCCTCCTTTTAATTGCTTGACAGCTACCGTCGTGTTACCTTACGACGGAGAACGTGCCTTTGTGCGTGGCCTCGTAGTTTGTCGAGTGAGCCACGAGGTAGTAAACGTAAACGCCGGAAGCGAGAGTTCTGCCGGACGCGTTCGTCACCGGCCGCCATTTGTAGAGCGTGTGGCCGTTGTTCTCGTGAGTATCCGCCTCATTTGTCGTGCCCGCGAGAGTGGTGACGAGTGATCCGCGCAGATCGTACACCTTGATCTCAAAGGTCACATTTTCGCCCGTGCCGGCGATGACGTCCTGAGTTGTGAACGTGATCCCGTCGGCGATATTATTCGCCGCGACGTACGGGTTGGGATACGTGTGGACATCGATCAACTGGAGCGGGGTGAGTGTGGATGCCTGATATCCCATCCTGAAGCCGAGTGTGTCGTATCGCGAGAAGTGTTTCGAGAATACCGTAAGCGTCTTTGCTGTCGTGTCGATAACTCCGTCCATTCTGACCCACGAAGAGGATGTAGTGTCCCAATTGTAAACGCCGATCGCGTTTGCATGGATTGTGCCGCCGCTCGTTGCCACGCCGTCAACAGTGCATTCGCCGGTGAGCGAATTGTAATTAAACGATTTCGTTCCGTTCGAGGTTGCGGAGACGATATTCTCCGTGCCGGCATCCACATATCCGTCGTCGTCGTTGTCGCAATAGTGGAATATCAGCCTGACATACGACTCGAAGTTGGTACCGTCCGGGAAGTACTCGCGTGCTTCACCCGCCTGAACGATGTAGTCGGTTGTCGGGTCCACCGGACAGTCGGGGATGCCGCTGCCGCCGCAGTATGTTGTCGGGTCGGTGTTGTAGAACACGGTATCGCTTGCCAGCACGTTCGGCGGGAACACGGCGGTAACAATGCCGTCTTGGAAGAGCAGGCCGCCATCGGATGTGACCGTGGAGTTGTTGTCCATCGTGAGCAGTCTGAGGTACGCGCCTTCCGCCGACGACATCTGAGCCACCTGAACGTACGGAGTGTTAGGCTTATTCGTGCAGGTGGAAGCGGCATTGCTTGGGCACTGGGCGAGGTCGAGCTCGTTAGAGGAGACCTGCCCGACAAGCTGCGGCGCGATCACCGCGCCATTGGCTTCCGGCTGGTCGAGTATGTATTCGAGGTAAGAATCGAAATTGCTGTTAGTAAACATCTGCAGAACTATGTTACCCATGCCGGAGTTGATGCTTGCGAGGTCGAGCAGATTGTTTCTGTCGATTGAATATGAGACGAGCTTGCCGTCCGCCGACCAGTTCGGCGAGTAAGCGGGCGCGTTCTTGGACGAATAGTCGTAAATCTTGTAAACGCCGGTGTCGCTGAGTGACTGGATGGGCAGGGTGGCTGTTGCAAATCCCGAATAGGTCGCGTCGAGGTTGATGATATAGACGCTTGTCTTCGACGGCGCTGTCGGGAAATCGTTGTTAGGCGTTCTGTCCCATGCGAGGAACGCGATCATCTTGCAGTCGGGCGACCACTTCGGTTTCATCGGCCATATAGAGTTGTCCGAAGGAGTAAATGCTGTGATTCTCGACAGGTTGGACGTCACGCCGTCGATTTTATAGACGCCGTCCGCGGTGGCGCCGTCTATCATGACGATGTTCGCATTGGTTGAACTGTAACCGTCTGTCGCGCATGCCGGGTCGCACAAGGTGTCTTCCGAGATGTCGGCTGGAGCACGTACCGCAATGAGTTTATTGCGGTAGGATGCGTCGCATTCCGCATAGTCGCCTGACATATCGGGATCGAACCACTCCGCGCTGTCGTCGAGCGATACCATGTTCTGGCTCAGAGAGCGGAGTGTGATCGGGTACTCGACGTAACTCGTTCCGCCCGACAAAGTGCCCGTATATGAATTTACCATGCTCGGAGTGACACTCACATTGGTTATTGAATTCATCGGATCCTGAGTAATCGCGGTCACTGTCTTGATTTCGCGATTGATGATAGCTCCTGTCATGATATCCGTTTCATAAACAAGAATCTTGTTACCGACGCCGAATTGGACGGTGGGAGAGTAATTAATATTGATCGAGCTTGTTCCGGCTGAAATGTCGTCCCAGACGTCGATCTTTTCAAGAAGCGGTCCCGCGGGCGGATAGTCGAATTGAGTGCCCGTCGCCGCGCCTGAGTAAGTGGATGTTGCGCTCACCCAGAAGAGTTTGGATCTCGCCGTGCCCATCATGTCGGAGGCGGCGAAGATCACTCTGTCGCTCGATTCGCTCCATGCTATCTGACTGTACGGAGCTACTCCATAGTCGTCCGAGAAGTCCGTGGCGTTAGCGGTAAGTCTCGTGCAGCCTGTCAGAGTTCCGCCTGACTGCTCCATAATATAAACATTGAAGTTTTCATAGACGGAATCTCCGGTCGCGGCGTTTCCTGAGCACGGGTTTGCCTGTCTTGAAACGAACGCGAGTCTTGAGCCGTCCTGTCGCCATGTCGGGCTGAGCACGATGCCTTTCGTTGCATTGTCCGGTGTTGAGATAAACGAGACGTCAACGTTCGTAGTGCCGCCGAGAGATGTAGTGCCGGACGCGACGCCCGTGCTTTCGCGAATGAGAACGTATGCGGGGATATCCTCGCCGGATTTGTGCGACAGCGGGGTGGCGCCGAGATAGGTAGGCGTGATTTTAATGGGTGTTTGCGGGCTGTCGCTCGGGAGAGATGCCGCAGTTATCGTCATACAGGCTTTCCCGTCAATGATATCGCCCTCTATCTGCAACTGGTCCGGCGGGGTGAAATCGGCCGGGCTCACGGAAGCGAACCCTTGGGTCGCACTCGAGTCGTTGCGTGTGATGTCCATGCCGGAATCCGGCGCCTGAGAGAGTGTCAGCCGCACAGTCGCGCCGCTCCAGCCGCCTTCGTCAATCAGCTTGCCGCAGCCGTCTATCAGTTCGGCGCAGATCACTTCGCTCTGGTCTTTCAGAGTAACATAAACGGTCGAGCTCGACGGATCGTCCCCGAGGATGATCTTCAGATTCGTGGTGTCCCACGACCATTCGCCCGATCCGGGCGCTGTGTTGTCGGCGACATTTGTCAACAGATTGGCGCCGGATCCGGAATCCACCTTGACGAAGTCCGGTTTCTCGATGATGCTCGGCGCGCTGGAGCAGTAGCCCGCGCTGCATGTCGGGCAGCACACGCCGCAACTGCACCAGCTCGATACGACCGAGTCCGCCGTGACGAGTGAATCGTCCTGCGGGACGACCCGCACGTGGTCCGGGCCGGAGCCGATCTCGACTGTTCCGGGGTCGCCGATTATATATGGCGGTCGGCCGGGCGGCATCGCCCCGAAGTCGCCGTCGATTGTCTTTTCTTCCGGTATTGAAACGTAGAAAGCGTCGGGTTTGATATCGGATGTTGTCGAGACGCTCAGGTGGTGGGGCGTCAACATGCAGCTCGCGCAGCCCACCGTATAGAGTTCGAGACACCATGCCGTGCCGGAAGCCATACCGCAACCGGATTGATAAGCGAACGTCTGAATAACGAACGTCCCGTCAACTGCGTCGTTCACGTCGTCGTAAATTGTCATCTCCGCGGCTGTCCGGTTGTAAATCCTGAAAAACTTCGAGACGTCTGAGCCGGCGGTTATGGTCGGGTAGATTCCGGTCGGGCTGCCGGTGGTCATTTCAGTGACGCCGTCGGGGTAATACAGTTTGAATTGCAGATATGCCGGCGGGCCGGTGGGTGACATGTCGAGATATTCGATCGACAGCGTGTTGTCGTGAATCGGAGTGAACGTCGCTGTCGCGGAGTTGCCCGCAACGTCGTAAACGGTAACCGTGATCGTGTCCGCTGTTGTGTTCGAACTGTCTATGTCGTACGTCGCGGTCCAGTTCGCGGCGGTGGTGTCGTCCGCAGGCGAGTCGCCGTAAGAAGTCGAGAACGCCGCATAGTCGAGTCCGGACCGGGCGTCGCTCGCGGTTCCGTTTACAGTGAACTGCTGCGCGGAACCCATGCCGGTGCCGTAGTACAGTTTGTTATTCGACGGCGATATCCAGAGATAGTCGCTGGATTCCGTATATGCGCCGGTGACGACGATGGGCGGTGTCCAGTCGATTGAGAATGTGCGGGAGGCTGTGGAGGAGACTCTGCCCGCTTTGTCCGTTACCCGGAAGGACACTTCACAAATATCCGTTCCTTCAACGTCGCAGTTTTCGCTCGATCCCACCGTGATTATTGGGTCGGTCGAACAGGTATAAGCCGTCCAATCGAGAGTTGTGACGCTGTTACTTACTACTTTGTACTCGCAGACGTCAACTCCGGAACCGGAGTCGGCGTTAGTAACATCAACGGTGAAGTCCGGACCCTGCCACGAGCTCGCCGCCGGGCTGTTGATCGTCACCGTCGGCGGTTCCCAGTCGATGCCGACCACGAGCGATGCGGTCGTTGAGGTGTTGCCCACGCGATCGACCGCGTAGTAATCAATCTGGCAGATGTCCGTGCCCTGCGTGTCGCAGCCGCTGCTGTTGTTGACGAGAATTGTCGGATCGGAAGAGCAGGTATATGAACCCCAAGCCAAAGTTACTACGCTGTTGCTTGTTACGCGGTAGTAGCATCCGGTGGATGCAATTCCCGCGCCGCTGTCCGATTCCGTTACGCTCGGTGTGAAATTCGCGCCCTGCCACGAACTCGCCGCCGGGCTGTTGATTGTTACGGTTGGTTGTGTATTGTCAACTTTGAAATCGATCTTCACAGCATCGGTATTTCCGGCGCCGTCCGACGTCGTGAAGTCTATGCCGGTCTGATCCGTCTCATTGTCTTCGACGGAATATTGGATCGTCCACAAGGGCGGCACGGTGTCAGGAGCGGGTGTGTCGCCGAACGCAGCGTCGCCCGCGAGGCTTGCGCGCTGCACGTTGTCCGTCCACGTTACCGCCGCCGTGATTGTCTGCCCGCTGCCTTCGCTTGCAAGGCTGTTGAACCACGCCGTGCATGTGACGGATGGGTAGGCGCCCACGTTCGAGCAGTCGAGGGCATCCGATGTGCCGTAGAAATATGTTTCTTTGCTCGATGTCAGAGTGATTGCTGAAATCACCGGCGCCGTGTAGTCGATGCTGAATGAGCGGCATGAGAGAGTTGTCACCTTGCCGACGTTGTCTGTTGCTCGGACGGAGACGCAGCAGTAGTCGGCGCCTTGAGTGTTGCAGTAGGATGACGCGCCGACTGTGATCGCTGCGGAAGTCGTGCTGTTACAGGTTCTTGAAGTCCATGAAAGTGTTGTATTCCATGAAGAGCCGTCGTAGCTTTCAACCATGTACAGGCATGATGCAAGTCCGCTGCCCGCGTCGCTGTCGGAGATATCGATGTTGAACGCTGCGCTTTCCCACGCGCTTGCGGCCGGGTTGTTGAACGTTACTGCCGGCGGCGTATAGTCGATGCTGAATGTGCGCGCGGCAAGCGTTGTTGTCATGCCTGCATTGTCGGTTGCTCTAACCGTGACGCGGCATACATTCGTGCCTTCATCCGGGCAGTTGTTTCCGGAGCCTACGGTTATACTTGCGGAAGTGGAGCTGTTGCAAGTTCGCGCCGCCCATGCCTGAGTTTCCACCCACGACGATCCGTCGTAGCTCTCGACCATGTACTGGCATAATGCAAGTCCGCTGCCCGCGTCGCTGTCGGAGATATCGATGTCGAACGCAGCGCCTTCCCATGTGCTTGCGGCCGGGCCGTTGAACGTGACGGACGGCGGCGTATAGTCGATGCTGAACGTGCGGCCGGTGAGGGTGGTCACCTTGCCGACGTTGTCCGTCGCGCGGACGGTTACGCGACACTTGTCCGCGCCTTCGTCCGGGCAGTATGTGCTTGCGCCGACGGTGATGCTTGCGGATGTGGAACTGTTGCAAGTTCTTCCTGTCCATGCCTGAGTTTCCACCCACGACGAGCCGTCGTAGCTCTCGACCATGTACTGGCATGATGCAAGTCCGCTGCCCGCGTCGCTGTCGGAGATGTCTATGTCGAAATCAGGAGAACCTTCCCATGCGCTTGCCGCCGGATTGTTGAATGTAACTGCCGGTGGGGTATAGTCGATGCTGAATGTGCGCGCGGTGAGTGTCGTAGTATGTCCGACGTTGTCCGTTGAGCGGACGGTGACGCGGCATACGTCAGCGCCTTCATCCGGGCAGTTGTTTCCGGAGCCGACGGTGATGTTTGCGGAAGTGGAGCTGTTGCAAGTTCGTGCCGCCCATGCCTGAGTTTCCACCCACGACGAGCCGTCGTAGCTCTCGACCATGTACTGGCATGATGCAAGCCCGCTGCCCGCGTCGCTGTCGGAGATATTGATGTCGAACGCAACGCCTTCCCAAGTGCTTGCGGCGGGACTGTTGAACGTGACGGCCGGCGGCGTCCGGTCGATGCTGAACGTGCGCGCGGTGAGTGTCGTCACTTTGCCGACATTGTCTGTCGCGCGAACGGTGACGCGGCATACGTCCGTTCCTTCGTGCTGGCAGTAGTCGGTCGCCCCTACAGTGATATTGGCTGATGCCGCGTTGTTACATGTTCGCGACGACCACGCCTTCGTAGTTGACCACGACGAACCGTCGTAGTCCTCGACCATGTATTCGCAGGAGGCGAGCCCGCTGCCCGCGTCGCTGTCGGAGATATCGATGTCGAACGCAGCGCCTTCCCAAGTGCTCGCGGCCAGGCTGTTGAACGTGACGGCCGGCGGAGTATAGTCGATGCTGAACGTGCGTGCGGTGAGTGTTGTGATTTGACCTACGTTATCCGTCGCACGGACGGTGACGCGGCACTTGTCGGCGCCTTCGTCCGGGCAGTTGTTTCCTGAGCCGACGGTGATGTTTGCGGATGTGGAGCTGTTACAGGTCCGTGCTGCCCATGCCTGAGTTTCCACCCACGACGAGCCGTCGTAGCTCTCGACCATGTACTGGCATGATGC
>CAYPEK010000010.1:60898-63113 GCA_964409645.1 uncultured bacterium
TACTGGCATGATGCGAGACCGCTGCCGGCGTCGCTGTCGGAGATATTGATGTCGAATGCCGCGCCTTCCCAAGTGCTCGCGGCGGGACTGTTGAACGTGACGGCCGGCGGCGTCCGGTCGATGCTGAACGTGCGCGCGGTGAGTGTCGTCACTTTGCCGACATTGTCTGTCGCGCGAACGGTGACGCGGCATACGTCCGTTCCTTCGTGCTGGCAGTAGTCGGTCGCCCCTACAGTGATATTGGCTGATGCTGTGTTGTTGCATGTTCGCGATGACCATGTTTTCGTAGTTGACCACGATGAACCGTCGTAGTCCTCGACCATGTATTCGCAGGAGGCGAGTCCGCTGCCCGCGTCGCTGTCGGAGATGTCGATGTCGAAACCGGAGGAGCCTTCCCAAGTGCTTGCGGCCGGGTTGTTGAACGCAACTGACGGCGGAGTGAAGTCGATGCTGAACGTGCGTGCGGCGAGTGTTGTCACATTGCTCAGATTATCTGTTGCGCGGACGGTGACGCGGCAAATATCCGTGCCTTCATCCGGGCAGTATGTGCTCGACCCGACCGTTATGTTAGCTGATGTCGCGCTGTTGCATGTGCGTGTCGAATCTGTCCATGCGTGCGTCACCACCCACGACGATCCGTTGTAGCTTTCCACCAGATACTGGCATGATGCGAGACCGCTGCCGGCGTCGCTGTCGGAGATATTGATGTCGAACGCAGCGCCTTCCCAAGTACTTGCGGCCGGGCTGTTGAACGTGACCGACGGGCCCGTCCAGTCGATGCTGAACGTGCGGCCGGTTAGAGTTGTCACGTTGCCAAGGCTGTCAGTCGCGCGCACCGTGACGCGGCATTTGTCCGCGCCTTCATCCCGGCACATATAGCTCGTTCCCGAACCTACCGTGATGTTTACGGAGGTGGCGCTGTTGCAAGTCCGTGCATCCCATGCCTGAGTTTCCACCCATGATGAACCGTCGTAACTCTCGACCATGTACTCACAGGTGGCGAGTCCGATTCCTGCGTCGCTGTCCGAGATGTCGATGTCGAACGCCGCGCTTTTCCACGCGCTTGCGGCTGGGTTGTTGAACGTGACGGACGGCGGTGTGTAGTCGATGCTGAATGTGCGCGCGGCGAGAGTTGTAACTCTGCCGACGTTATCTGTTGCCCGGACGGTGATGCGGCACTTGTCCGCGCCTTCGTCTTGGCACATATCGGATAAGTCCGACCCGACTGCTATATTAGCCGATGTCGAGCTGTTACAAGTACGCGACGTCCATGTTTGTGTTGTCGTCCACGATGAGCCGTTGTAGCTCTCGGCCATGAATTCGCATGTGTTGAGTCCGCTGCCGGCGTCGCTGTCCGATATGTCGATGTCGAAACCGGAGGAGCCTTCCCACGTGCTTGCGGCGGGGCCGTTGAACGTGACCGACGGCGCGGTGTAGTCGATGCTGAACGTGCGGGCGGTAAGGGTTGTCACCTTGCCGACATTGTCCGTTGCGCGGACGGTCACACGGCACTTGTCCGCGCCTTCGTTGATGCAGAATGCGCTTGCGCCGACTGTTATGTTTGCTGATGTTGCGCTGTTGCAGGTGCGTGATGCCCATGCCTGAGTCGTATTCCACGACGAGCCGTCGTAGTTTTCTACCATGTACTCGCATGTGGCTAATCCGCTACCCGCGTCGCTGTCGGCTATGTTGATGTCGAATGCCGCGCCTTCCCATGTGCTCGCGGCCGGGCTGGTGAATGTGACCGACGGCGGCGTCCAGTCTATGCTGAAATAGCGTGCGGAAAGTGTCGTTACCTTGCTGACGTTGTCCGTTGCGCGGACGGTGACGCGGCATGTGTCCGTGCCTTCGTTCTGGCACATGTACCCCGATCCCGAACCGACGGTTATCGTTGCTGATGTTGTGCTGTTGCAGGTCCTAGAAGTCCACGTCTGCGTTGTTGACCATGACGAGCCGTTATAGCTCTCCACCATATAATCGCATGTGTTCAGTCCGCTGCCCGTGTCGCTGTCGGAGATGTCGATACTGAAACCCGCGCCTTCCCACGTGCTCGCTGCCGGGTTGTTGAATGTGACCGATGGCGGCGACCAGTCGATTCCGAATGTGCGGGTCACGGTGGTTCCGACGTTGCCCACGTGGTCGGTGTTATAGAGCTCGATCTGACACTTGTCGGCGCCCTCGTCCTTGCACATGCCTGAAGTGCTGTTTGTCAGAT
>CAYPEK010000011.1:0-8138 GCA_964409645.1 uncultured bacterium
AAAATCGATTTTTTTAATCTGATTTTCAAAAACTATTTTTTTCAGAGGTCTCATCCTTATGTTTATAAAGTTTATTTGGGTGTTTTCAGTTTGATGATTCGTCTGAGACTTAGATATCCACTGCCGTAACTCCGGCCGAATTCAAAATACGGACGTATGAAATTAAACGGTTCATCTCCTTCTCTATTCTCCATCTGTTCGGGATTGCTGAAATAGAAGTAGTAACAATTTCCGGCATTCAATGAGTCTGCAAAACTCTTTTTCCAAACCCCGGCCGGGTCGGACTCCTCAGGAAGTTTTGCTCCGTTCACCTCAACATACCGCTGAATCTCTTTCAAGCGATCGTGTACATTCCTATCAATGTTTTCTTTCGAAAGGTCCCTCCCGCGAATCGAATAAAGAAACGCTTGCAGACTGCTTTCCTTTATCCAGTCCGTGTTCCGGTTTGCGAGCAGGAAAGATGCCGCCCCGCGATGTTTGTTAAACAGAATAAGTTTTGCATTCAGAGCGCTGTTCGGTTCGACTACCGATTGTATCGGAACGATTTTTTTCGGATTCCCGAGCGCCCACAGCGGATATGCCGGCGACTGGTCGGCATAATCCTTTCTGAAATACAACACCGTGCAATCCTTTGTTTCGGGGAGTGTTTTTTTAAGAAAAACGAACTCACGGTATTTCTGTGTAGCTTTAAACCGCGGGATAAGCGCGTACTGATAAATCAGCATTCCGAAAGTAAGAACAGCAAGCAGAATGAATGCTATTTTCTTCTCTCTCAGCAGAGAAAAACCAAGCCCGGCGCAAAGATATACCGGGAAACAAAACATTACCGCGAACCTGTACTGTTCGCTCGATTCTACAGCGTATGAAGCGACGTAAACTCCGAAGAAAAGCAGCGCGTGTGCCGCAAGAGCGAGAGCCGCCAAGCGATGTTTTTTCGAGAACAACGTCCGAATCGCCACGATCTTCACAAACACGACCGGAGGTATGATAAATGCGTGCCGCATGACGTAAACAAACTCATGTGATAAGAAACCTCTGAAATCGTACCCGCTTGAAATTCTGTGCACCCTCTCATTTATCAATGAAAATAACAGTCCCTGAAGCCCGAACTGAAAACGGCCGAGGAAAATCAACCACGACACAAAAGCCGCCGCGATTATAGCCATAAACGGATATTTGACGGTCTTTGAGGGACGCGCAGCCATTTTGGAGGCGGCGATCGCAAGAAGCAAATAGGCCGGAATGAAGAAAAAGTGTTCGGTTTTAGTTTTCGCAACAATGAACAATATCGGCACGGACAGAAAAATATAAACGGGCTGCCGCCTATCGATAAACAGCAAAAGGAACAAAACCGAGACAAGATACAAACACAAAGCCGGGAATCCAAGATTGGGGCTTCCCGCGTATCGGATCAGGACGGGACACGAAAGGAACAACACACCCGTCGCCACAGAAGCAAAATAGTCCCTGAACAGCAACCACGCGCACATCAGCGCCAGCGGCGCCATCAGAATGTAGAGGAACTTCATGTAGAAAAACATATTTCCGTAGCTGAAACCGAGTATCTTCAGCGGCGGAATAAAAATGAATTCGTTTTCCTTATATATATAGTTTTTGTTTTGGCCCTTAACATCATTCGTGATTTCCGATGGATGGCTCGCGAAATATGCGTAATCGTAGTGCTGATAGTCGTCGTATTGAATGTGCAGCGGCGCCTCCAAAACAAAACAGGAGGCAATAACAAGCCCTGCAAGCCAGAGCCCGGCGACGGCGAAAATCCTTTTAACATTAAATCCGAAAACGATATATCCTAAGACAAGCGAAAGCGCAAAGGAAACAACCAGAACCGTATTGTGCATTCCTCCGCCTCTCAGAAATAACTAATCAAACATTCCCGGCGACAACTCCGCTTTTTTTTAAACGTCTAATGCAGGCTATCGCCTCTTCAACCTCGTGATTTTCCCATGCAATTTTCCATCGCCGCTACGCAAACCGGAGTCTCGTCCGCTCAGCCGCCCCTTCCCTTTCGGTTCCCGTATTTCGCTTATCCTTCCGCTTCTCCAACCCTCGTTTCTCATCGGCGCGATCAGCGTTTCAGCCAGAACTCCGATCAGAACCGACAGACAGCCGATAAGAAACAAAGTCTGGCTGATAAGAAAAAGTGCGAGACCCGCGCCGTTATGTAATTTCAGCCTGAAGGTCACGAGAGTGGCGACTGTTGATCCAAGCCCGGCCAAACCGATAAACGCTCCCAGACCGCCCAGCACACGAAACGGCCGCAAATGTGTCGCATGGATCGCCATCAGCGAAAAAAGGTCGATCAGTCCTCTATAACGAATCAGCCTGTATTTCGATCTTCCGTGCCTGCGCGGCGAACTGCTCACTCCTACCTCGGAGATTCTGTACCCTTGAATATATGCGATGGCCGGAATTAAGCGATGTAGATCTCCCCTGATGTCCAGATTCTTGTACAGATTCGCGGAGTACGCCTTCATACCGGAATTCACATCTCTCACCGGCAGCCTGAATGCAAACCGCACAAGAAGATTGTAAAGTTTTGAAACTGATTTCTTTAAAAAATCGTCCTGTCTGTTCCGGCGGCAGCCGTTCACAAGATCAAAACCGCCACGCCGCATTTCTTCGATCAGCAACCCAATATTTTCAGGCTCGTCCTGAAGATCGCCGTCGAGAGTTATCGCAATATCGCCGCGCGCGTACCCGAAACCCTGCATCAGCGCCATCGACTTGCCGTTGTTCCTGAAGTGGCGGATGTATCCCGTGGCGTCGTCGGCTTCGCACAACTCTTCGATGACCGTGTCTGTTCCGTCTTTGCTGCCGTCATCGACGAAAATGATTTCGTACGGCATTCCGAGCATCGCCATCTGTTTCGTTATGCGTTCGTGCAGTTCGCGAATTGAGTCCCGTTCATCAAAAACCGGAACGATCACGCTCACCGATTCGTATTTTATCCCGTTTACTTCATCCATCATTTGCGACCCGTCATTGCGAATTGTATAACATTGGTCCCGGCAATGGCAAAACGGAAAAAATTGCCGGAATCCGTTACGTTTCTCAGCATACCGAGCAGATATCCCGGCCGCATGTAAAACCGGCGGTACGCCTCGCCGCACTTCTCCATCAGAAATCGCCCGCTCAGGCCGCAGATTGTCTCCGAGTAAAAGCCGAACGTATGAATTTTGCTCATCGTCAATTCCGCTCCGTCCCGGATTTCGGGTTTCACCGCCGCCACGCGATCGAACAACTCCGATCCGGGATACGGTGTCAGGATGCCGAATGTGGCGGTTGTCGGCGCAATCTTTATCACAAAACGTATCGTTTTCTCTATAGTTTCGGCCGTTTCGCCGGGGCCGCCGAACACGACATGGGCATGCGTTTCAATCCCGGCTTTTCGCGCCAGCTCCATTGCTTGCGCGCTTTGTTCCGTTGTTATGTCTTTGCGGTAACTGTCCAGTAATTCATCGCTGCCGCTCTCGACGCCGAATTTCAGCATGTGGCAGCCAGCCCTTTTCATCAGCTTCAGCGTTTCGAGATCGACATCGTCCGCGCGGGCGTTGGCGATCCATACCATATCCAGATTATCCCGTATAATCGACTCGCATATCTCCGTGTTGCGCCGCTTGAATGCCGTGAACGTTTCGTCCCTGAAAAACACCTCTTTGTAGCCCATCCGTTCGATCTCGCGAAGTTCTTCCATGACACTTTCCGTGGAACGAAACCTCAGCTTGTTTCCGTAGAAAGCAGGAGACGTGCAGAAAATGCAGCGGTGCGGGCATCCTCTCGAAGTCTGCGCCGTGGTGTACGGCACTCTTCTCACTACAGGATTGAAGTAGTCGATTCCCGCGGGCAGCAAGCCCCTGTCCGGAACCGGAAGCGTATCGAGGTCGATAAAAGGCCTTCGTTCGCTGATCCGCACTCCGTCGCCGGTCTTGAAACCTATCCCCATCACATCCTCGGCTGAACGACCCTGCATTATACGTTCAACCAGTTCTTCCACAGTGCGCTCCGGTTCGCCGAGAACGATGTAATCCACAGCTTCCGGCTCGACACAGTACTCCGGCATGAAAGTCGGATGCGCGCCGTAAAGGACGGTGACGGCATCGGGCTTTTTGCTTTTCAGCGATTCCAGAAAAAGCACGTCGTTTCTGAACGACTGCGTCGAAACCATCATCACCGCGCATTTCAGGCCCTCGAATCCGCCCGAAACGAGTTTCGAGAACTCGTCAGGTTGCATGTCTGCGTCCATGAATACAATCGGAATATTATTTCTTTTAAGAATCGTCGCGAGATAAAGCTCGCTCAATGGCGGCATCTGCGTGCCTCCGGTGCGTCGGCCATTGCACCATGCGCCGTAGATAAAATCCCTTACCATACTCCCGTTTCTCGAATGCGCCTCAAACGAAGGCGGCCGAAGAACCAGCACATATTCTCCGCCGGCGCGCTGCCTGTTCTTTATTAAATCCGCCATGCGATAAATTATATCACAGCGGGCGCGGCAAGTAATTCCGGCGCCGTGCCCGGCGCCGCTTGCGATTTCCTTACCTCAAAACGATAATTTAAAATCAGTGAAAACAAAGAAAGATAAAACCGAACGCCGTACACGCGCACTGTTCATCGCGGGTATATTGCTCGCGGCGGCTGCCGGCGCCTTCAGACTCTTTCTCGAATACGACAACCACGAATACTTTGCCGGTTGGCTGATGCTTCGGATGGTGGAATCCAACATGAATCCCAAAGATTTCACCCACCCGCTTCTCCACTATTACATCAATATCATCTGGAACTACCTTTATTATGCAGTCGAGCGGCATCATATCGGAGTTCGGAATTTAAGCGAATACTGGGCGACGTTTTACACAATGCCGCATCCGCCGTTGTTGCTTGTCGGACGACTCAATTCGATTCTCATGGCAATCGGAACAGCCGTTCTATTGTATGCGACAGCAAAAAAAGCCCACGGCGGCGGCGCCGCCGCTCTCGCTGTTCTCCTGTTCGTTTCAATGCGCTCATTCTCGAATTACGCCAGCTATTTTACCTACTACGAAACCAATCTGTTCTTCAATACACTTGCGCTTTACTGCATAATTTCATTCCGCGAAAAAGGCACCCGCGCTTTGTATGTGGCTGCACTGACATGCACCGGACTCGCGCTGGCATCCGATTATCTTTCACTATCACTATGCGTTCCGCTATTCTTCGTGCTTGCGGAGCGCGAATATTCTTCATCCTCTGATACGGTTTTAAATCATTCCCTGAAATTCGCCCGCAATGCGTTACTGACGGCAGTTGCCGTCATTGCCGTGTTTATGATACTTAACCCCTACATCCTTATCGACCGTGGAACTTTCCGCGAATTCTTCTCGTTCCACTGGGGTATGATGAAGGGCGCCGACACCGGAACTCCGCCGGGAGAAGGAATAGCCGGTTACCTCCAATACTTTTTCATGGCGGCAACTCCGGATTTCATTGGACCGTTTTTCTTCCTCGTCCTTCTCGGTGGTGCGGCCACGTCATTCCGCCGTGACCGCGATTCGACCTCCCCCCTGCTTGCGTATGTAGCGGCGTTCCTTGCTGTTATGTCTTTATTCAGCAACAAGCAGGAGCGGTTTCTGTTCTCCGTATCTCCGGTTCTCTGCCTGCTCTCCGCGACATACCTTTTCCGGTTGCTTGAGTCGGAAAAAGCGGTTCCAGCCTTTAAGAAAACACTTAATGTAATCGCGACGCTCGCGGTCGTAGTTCAATTCTCGTTCAGTTTCGTCCAGAACCGTCGCGACATATCATCGCCAAATATATATAAGGCAATTCGCGAATGGGTTGAGGAAAACATACCGAATGGCTCGGTTGTTGCGTTGGAGGAATACAAACCAGAACTCGCATACTCTCAAGAATACATACGGGATTTGCTGTCCGGAAGTGCTGGGGGTAACAGACAAGAGAGCGTAAAAATACTTCGTGCCGCAGCGTCCATCGACATGCACACTCCCGGCTATTATCAGGTGCTTATGAGCGACCGTCCATACCTGAAACGCCCTGAACTTTCAGTGGATTATTTCAAATGTGCGCACGTCAGTTGGGTTATTCTCAATGAAGTCACAGTAGAGAGGTATTACGATAAAGAAGTTCAATATCGGGAATTGGTTGATTGGACGCGTTCGCAGGGGCCGCCTGTGGCAAGGTTCGGGAAAAAAGGCCGGGAACGATTTTCGATATACAAACTGAAGCCGGTTGCGAGTAAAGACAAAGCCACATGCAAGGCTTTGATCCTTTCCGCCCGAGAAGAATCAAGGAACATCAAGAGCGAAAAGCAGAAATCCGAACGAAGAAACAAGAAGGCCACGAACAGGCTCCCTGACATTGCCAAGCCGGGAGACAAATTAACAGGCGAATGGGTTGTATCAGGAGTGCGCAAGTTTGCCGACTCTACGGCCTACACAATCTCACGTAAAGGCACGAACGAAAAAATCGAAATATTCTTCTCACGCAGTTCGGACTCAAGAAACGCGTTTCTGACGAAAGGCGACTGGTCTTTCTCATACAGGTTTCGTTCAAAAGATATCGGTAACAAAGAAACGGAGAAGATCATCCGCTCGCTTGCCTCACGCACTCCGACAAAGTAAATTATACAGCGAGCCTCAACCCTTAAATCTACGGCAGGAAATTGTTGAAGTTTTTTGTCCGGTATTGGGGCAGCGTCGTGCGGAGATAAAAGATAAAGCCTGAAATGAATTTTATGTTGAAAAACTTTTTCTCTTTGTACATCCTCGGAAGAAGCAAAAAGAAAAGCAGCGGTTTCGGAATTTTGACATGCAGCATCTTCCGCACCATCTTCTCCCAGAACGGAGACCATAAGGCAATGTCGATAAGCGCGTAAAGCGTCTCGAACTCGCGGTCTCGCCTTGTGTGAATCTCCGGCGTCATTATTCTCATTCCCGTCTCTTCGTAGTTGACTTCGAGCAACCCATCCTTCACGGCGTCCTCAACCATCGCCGTGCGCGGGATCGGCGACAGGAATGTGACGCGTACGTTGTCCGCTTTGATAAACCGGTTGAGTTGCACGGTCTCGAACGCGTTTTCGATCGTCTCGTACGGGAGCGCGAGCATGTTGAACGCCGTCAGATACAGCCCGTGTTTCTTTATCAGTGCCGCCGTGTTGATGATCTGCGTATCCAGATAATGCTTGTTCAGCCGATCGATTCGGAGGCGCTCATTTCCTGTCTCGACGCCGATCGCTATGCCCGAGCAGTTCGCCCGTTTCATCTCGGCGAGCATCTCGTCGTCAACGTCGTGGACGGTCGTGTTGCACGTGAACGGAATGCCACGGAAATGCTTCGCGTATTCGTCGCAGAATTCGAGTACCCACTTTTTATCGTGCGTGAAAATGTCGTCCGAAAAATGGATGCTGCGCAACGCCGCTATCCGCCGCATGTCTTCTATCTCTTCGATTATCCTCGCGACCGGTTTGCGCCTCAGATATTTCCCCTTGCCTATGAAAAACTCGCGGAATTTTGCGTTATAGCAAAAACTGCACGCGTTGGGACACCCGCGCCCGCTCGTGAATCGCTTCAGGCTCATCTGCTTCATGAACCAGTATTTGAAGTAAAGCCCGCGATCCGGCAGCGGAAGCTCAGTCAGGTCCTGCAGCAGCGGGCGCATCTCGTTCGTACTTATCTCGCTGCCGCGCTTCACTGTCAAATTCGGTACGTCCGCGTAGTCTTCGCCCTTTTCGAGCCGTTCAACAATATCGAGAATCGGAAACTCCGATTCGCCCTGCACGACGACATCAACTTCCGGGTCGTTTATTATCTCCGGAAACAGCATAGGATACGTCCCGCAGAAAACGATCGGCGCCTTTACCACCTCTTTTACGCTCGATGCGAGCGACAGCGCAACGCGCTCACCCCAGATGTCCATCGGCACCACAATAAGTCCGGGGCGGCTCTCGGCAACTTTACGCACAAACTGCTTCTCGTTCCTCTTTATGAACAGGTCGCATTCGTGGCTGCGGCTTTTGAGCAAGCCGGAAATGTCCGTTACAGCCAGCGATTCGTTTATTCCGTTGTCCTGCAGGAAAACAATTTTCATCCGGAAGCGCCTTTCGTTGCGGCCCCTTGAGCGGGGGA
>CAYPEK010000011.1:8238-63028 GCA_964409645.1 uncultured bacterium
GCGGAATACTTTTCATCTCCGATCCGAACGGCGGCCATCCGCTCCGGCGCATCGGCAACAGAGTCGGAAGAGCCGTCAAGGTAATGAGCGAGGACGAGCACGCGCTGCCGCCCGCGGAAATGGCGGAGAGGTTGAAGCACGCCGGTTTTGAAATTATCGGCCGCCATGCAATGAATCTTTTTTCGGAACTGTTCTTCCTTTTCACGGTGATCGTCGAAACGCGCACGGAAACAGTCGCTTCCACTCTACGCCTGCTCTGCCTGCCACCGCTCAAGATTGCCGACTCCATTCTCGAAGCCACTCTTTTCAAAGTATTTCCGTCGCTTGCGTGGCGTCACGTGATCGTCGCGCGCAAACACTGAGCGCACGGCGCTCGAATGTTGTTGTATTTCAAATTATTTGATACCTTTATTATTTAAAGGATATATGCAAGACGTTCTATATTTATGGAACAGAGAAACGCAAAAAACAAAGTTAGGACGGCTAACGCCGTTTTCCTCCTGCTCACCGCGGCCGCCGCCGTGAATGCGCTGCTGCCCGGAAGCGGCTTCAACGCGCCGCTTTCGCCCGGCGAAGCCAAGACGCTCCTGTTCTCTCACAACTACTTCACAATAACATTTCTCAAATCTCTTTATGACAACTCACAGCCTTTATACTACCTTTTAGCGCATTTCGTTTCTTTCATCCCCGGCGGAGTAATGCCGCTGAGAATATTCTCGTTCGCGCTGTTTCTCGGCACAATCATCACCGCATTCAACGCATTCAAAGTGCGCAAAGGGGACAACGGCACGACACACCACATCAACGCCACCCTTCTGCTCGTCGGACCCGCCCCGCTGCTTCTTCAAGCCTCGACCAAGGCGGAACCGTTCGCGCTCGCCGCATTTCTGATCGCCGCTTCATGCCTTTATTTCCATTCGGCATTTTTTGAAAAGGAAAAAAGCGAAACTAAGTTCGTGGCGGCAATGACCCTCGCACTTTATACTTCACTTGCAGCCGCGGCGTTCTACGCGGCTCTGCTGCCGATTGCCCGTAACGCAACTTCCGCCGAAGGAAAGAAACACACGCCGGCGGCGTTCAAACGAATTTTCATTTACTTCATTCCGGGCCTAATCTTTCGGCTGCTCGGCTCAATTAAAAACGACACGTTTTATGATTCGGTGCTCGTGCGCGGAAATTCGCTTGCGGCATTTTTCCTTCACCGCGCCGCCGCTGAATTCAACGCTCTGTTTTCACCGGCCAATCTTGCCGTCTCAACGCTGATTATCCTCGTCATCCCGCTGTTCATTTTTTTCATTCTTAATGCGAGATACAGCAAACCCAACAAACGCAATCCTTTGCTCATTCCGTTGATTGTTGCAGGCGTCGTTTTCTTTTTTGCGACATACAAAGCCACAGCGGAAAAAGCGAGAGCCGACGCAGGCGCTGCAAAACTTATTTCCACTATAAATTCCGAAGAAAATAAAAACGCGGGCTTTCTTTTCATAGACAACTGCGGCGGCGACAACCGGCGGCTGTTTGAGTATGAATTCGGGCGGCTGAACAACCCGCACCTCATTATCTCGCCGGGGAATATGCGGCCCCGCTCGCTGAATCTCGGCCCGTCGTTCCGCGATTTTGAAGCAAAACCCGGCGGCGCGCCTTATATGGCTGACATCAAAGAACTGTTTCTCGAATCCAGCAAGGTTCTTCTATTCAGTGACAATTGCAAACCCGCGCAAGGCATAGACAAAGATTTCAAAAACTGGTCGGCAAACATCACCAACACAATCCAAGCTGGCAAAAATAAATACTTCAATATCGAGAAATTGGAACTCAAGAATAGTTACTTTAAAGACGGAATTCTGCTCGACCTGTTTGTGAACGATTACGGCGAAACGGAAAAAGCCGCGAGGCTTATTCAGGACGCGACATTTACTCCTATAATGCTCGAAGGCTATTTCCACACACGGGATGTGACACGCGCGAGGACTGCGAAAAAGAATCTTTTTTCAGCGTGCGGCAACGATGTCAAATGCAAGAAAACCGTCGCGGATAAAATCACTTCTTTCCGCTCAGGAGATAACACCGGCAAGAGATGAACAAGACGCTGAGAACATACATGCGGATATTCAGCGGGGCTCACATCCTCGTGCCGCTCGCGCTCGTCCTGTTCGCCTCCGGGCCGCTCTTCTTCAACGACAATGCGTGCATGATTTATTTCATGCGGCGCGCGACACAATGGTATAACGAATTCGGCGCGCTCTGGGGATACGACCCGTCTTTCGCCGCCGGATTTCCGCTCAACTTCACATGGAACAGCAACCTCGGCTTGCAGTTCCTCGCCGTGCTTTTCCATCCGATTCCGGAATACATTCTTCTCCTCATCGAGACGGCCGGATTCGTGATGATCGCGCCGTTGTGCTTCACGGCGGGAATGAAAAACTTCGGGCTCAAAGGTTCCGCTCTTAACGCGGCGCTGATCGTCATGCTCGCGTACTGGTGGAGCGGATCGCCCGCGATGATGCTGCTTCTCGGAATGCCTTCCGCGATCCTCGCGCTGCACCTTTGTTTCTATACGCTGTCACTGTTTTACAAATTTTTCACTGAAGACGACCCGCGCATCACCGCGCGACTTTACATAATGGTCCCGCTGTGCTTCATCGCGCACAAAACGGCGCTCGTCATGCTCGGCGTGCCCACAGCACTTCTGTTCATGCTCCATCTGCGAAGCGCCGGAGCGAGGCGGCTTGCACATCTCGCCGGCATCTCCGCACTGACGATAGCAGTGAATTCGTTTTGGCTTATTCCATTCCTTAATCTCTTAAAATATAAAGTGCCGCTCGCGGAAGCGCCGCACGGACTGAGCCTTGATCCGCTCCGTATTTTCAAGGATTACTTCACACTGTCCAAAATTATGGGGCCGCGGCCGCTCGAACCGAACGGCGGAAGCGCGATTTTTCTTTTCTTCAACACGGTGATACGCGACGGTCTGATGGCGTTCGGCATCTACGGTATCGTCCGCTGGTGGCGCTCCGGCAGAAAAGCTCTCGCCGCGTTCTTCGCCGCGCACACCGCGTTATTTCTCGGGGAGATTTACTTCGGCTCCTTCTGGAGCGTTACCGCGGAACTGTACCCGACGAGGTACATTTCAAACCTCGACCTCATGCTCGCGATTCCGGCGGCCGCAGGTCTTCAATCCGCCTATGCCGCATACTCGAACAGACCGTCGGGGCCGAGCAGGCTGTTGCGCTTAGGCAAACTCGCGCCGGTTGTGCTCCTCATCGGCGCGGCGCTTCCCTACGTCGTGTTCACGTCGATGGTGAATACCCGACCGGACAAAGATACGCTTCGGCTCACAGCGTTTCTCCGAGACGGCATTTCCGGCGGCGGACGCGTGCTCCTCGAGGACTCCGGTTGGAACGACCGCGACAGCATCCGCAACGATGCACCGCCGAAATACGGGAAAAGCCAATTCCCGGCGGTGATGTCCGACCTAACCGGCCGCGAGTTCATAGGAGGCCCGTACCCGTATCTCTTTCTCGTCCACCATTACGCGGATTTCCACGACGCGCAGTTTCTGCATAAGCCGCTCACCGGATTCTTCGACGCCGAAATGCGCAACGAATTGAACAGGTACAACATCCGCTTGATTTCCTGTTGGAGCGGTGACTGCAAGAAATATTTCTCATCGGACAAGGCTTCATACAGCCGCATCGGTAAATTCGGAATCTTCGAAGTTTTCGAGCGCACGGCTTTTGTTGACAATCTATTTCTACTTGGAAGCGGATTCGCAATATCCGATCAGCGTGGGATAAGATGCTACCGGGTACAGGCGGACGGAGGAAGAGTCGCGCTGAAATATCACGCGCTCGAACAGCTCATCGTATCCGGCGCGGGCGGCACGGGCACATTCAAATCCGGCAAAGACCCGGTAGGATTCATCGAATTGAGCAATCCGCCGGAGTATTTCAGAATAACTAACGACTACGAATTCAAGTGACGCGAAGGCTGAATTGAAAATACTCTTCATACAGCGGCTGCCGTTTCTCAACGCCGGAACGATGATCCTTTCGGCGGTGCTGAAACGTGCCGGACATGAACCGGAAGTTCTGATTGCGGGAACAGATTCCGCAGATAGGCATACTGAAGAAATTTCGCGAGCGGACCTGATCGGTTTCTACTGCGTTACGAGCGGCGACAAATGGCTGAAAAGATTCTTGGAGCCGCTCGCGTCGCGGCCGCAACTTGTGGTCGGCGGCCCTCATCCGACTTTCGTCCCGGAAGTTGTCGGCGAGATCCCCGCCGAGTTCGCAATTCGAGGTGAGGCGGAAGGAGCGCTTGCCGAATTGATGAATTCTCTCGGCGATCCGCCGGAAAAACTGAAATCGATACGCAACCTTTGTTTCATTAATGAAGGCAAACTCCACGTTTCGGAGCAACGCGATCTGATAGCCGATCTCGACGTTCTTCCCTTTCAGAACATCATCCCCTATATGCACTATCCGTACCTGAAACAGTACGTTCAGGAGTTCTACCCCGTTATCACGTCGCGCGGATGCCCGCACAGTTGCGCCTACTGCTTTAACAAGAAATACCGCGAACTGCACGCCGGTAAAGGCGCCTACACGCGGCGGCGGAGCCCCGGCAATGTTATCGACGAGTTGCTTAAAGTCAAACATGATTATTCCGTCCGCAAATTCATCTTCGAGGACGACTCGTTCGTTGTGTCGAAACCGTGGCTGAGCGAGTTCGCCGGGATGTACGCACGTGACGTACGGCTGCCGTACATCTGCCAGACCCCGGCGGCGTCGCTCGATCCGGAAACCGCGGAACTGCTCGCCGGAACCGGCTGCATTTCCGTCCGCATAGGCGTCGAAACCGCCGACGAAGTCAACAGAAGGAAGATACTCAGAAAGCATGTCGCCAACGAGCAAATCGAAGCGGCCGCCGCCCTCCTGCGCGAAAAAGGGATAATGATACAGACATTCAATATGGTCGGCATTCCCGGCGAGGGCGTCTCGGAAGCGATGAACACAATGCACTTCAACAGAAAGATTAAGTCGGACTTCACATGGGTGTCGTTCTACCATCACTATCCCGGGACAGACCTCTACGACGAATTTGAAACGGGGAATGGAACACCGCCCGCAACGGAAGAAGTTGACGGTTTCTTTATCCCAAGCGCCGCGACCGCAACGGACAGGCGACTAGTCAATATCGGGATGTTGATGCAGTTCTTCAACAAAACTCACTTGCCGGAGCCAGTCGCAAAATTGCTTGTCTCTCTTCCACTGACGCCTCTTTACAGGCTTATCCACAAAGCCTTCTACGCCCTGTCGGTGAAAAAAATCAACCGCCTCGGATGGCTGCCCTTCATTAAAGTCTCTCTCAGGTCCAACAAATACTTCTGACCACCCGAATACGCCGAATGGAAAAACATGGTCCGAAATGCTATCCTTTAAATGTCGCGGATGGCGCGCGATACGGAATGAACTATTAATAAGAATTCACCCGGAGACGGGTCTATGAGACTCAGAAAAAATGAACCGATCGTAATAGGGCGCGGCCTCGGAGGCCCGGCCGAAGTTCTGTTTATATGCTTCGACATTGAAACCGGCGCCGGGCTGCATCCGCGTGACAAAACGCCTCCTTTCGGACTTCTTTTGAGTGGTGCGATACTCGAAACCGCAGGCCGTGGCTCTATGCTTCTCGAATTAAACCATCACGATCTCGCGACACACCGCTACGAGCGCTATATTAAAAACGGAGCGCGGGTAGTGGTTGTCGAGACCGGAGCCGGGTGCGGCGAACAACTGAAAGCACTCGCTTTCGCGGCATCGAGATGCGGCGCCTCAGTCATCGCTTGCGGGCCGTACATCGCTACAAATTTTGAATCAGTTCTTGATGAATACGAAGTCGATTTTTGCGTTGCCGGGGAAGCCGAGCCGGTAACCCCCGCTCTCGTTAATTGGATTATAAGCGATCGCGCAGGCGAGCCGCCCGCCGGAGTGAGATGGATTGAGGACGGAACTCTCAAAAGCTCGGTACCGGCCGAACCGGCAAACACCGATTCGATGCCGTTTTTGCCGCTGACGGCGCTAAAAAGCAACAGATACGAAAAGAACTCGTTTCCCGTATCGACAGGCAGGCGGCTTAAATGGGGGTTCGTGCTCGGAAACAGAGGCTGCCGGTTCTCGTGCGATTTCTGTACAGCGATGACACGTCAGTCGCTCGAAAAGAAATACCGGCTATGCTCGCCGGAACGGCTGTACGCGGAAATGAAATACCAGATCGAGGAAGGCGGCAGAAACATAATATCGGTTGAAGACGACCTGTTCACCGGCAGCCGTGAGTGGACACTGGAATTCTGCCGTCTGCTCAAGCGGAAAAACTGGCGATATCCGTGGATAATGCAGACGCGATTCGACTGCCTCGACGAGGAATTGCTGATCGCCCTCAAGCGGGCCGGATGCGCGGGAATAACATGCGGCGTGGAATCCGGAAGCGACATAGTGCTCGAACGCCTGAACAAAAAAACTACCGTGTCGCGGATCAGAGAAACCGGAGCCACGATCGGACGATTGGGTTTTACCGCAAGATACACCACAATGACCGGCTCTCCCGGCGAGTCGGAAGCCGATTTCGAAAAGACGGCCGCGCTCATAAAGGAACTGAACCCGACGGTGGTTCAGATGTCTTTCTGCACACCGTATCCCGACACAAAGCTGCACGTTACGAACAGGCCGCCACACATGAAGCGCTTCGAAGCGCCGTCGGCCGATTACAGCGCGATTGATCCCGAAAAACTCGGGAAACTCCGGCTGGCTTTCTATAAGCATTACTATTTTTCGTTCAGATACATTCGCGGCCACATCTCCGAATGGGTCGGATACTATCTGCACAATCCGTTGCGGGCAATGCGGCAGGTCGGCACGTTCCTTCTTTTTCTGACCGGCCAGAAAATCAGAATGAAATCGGCATCGTCGCTGTTTCTGCGCATCAATGAAAACCGTATAGATGAACAAACCACGGGATACACACAGGCGTGAAAACGCCGGAATCTCTTTTCCGATGAGAACAATACCGAGGCGCAAGCCATACTTCGCACCGGGTGCGAAAGCCGCCCTTTTCACCTCACTTCGCGGCGGCAAATCAGATCAGGCGCGCGAGACGGCCGATCTCGAAGCCGCGCTCGCCGGAGAACTCGGCTTGCAAAACCCGGCGGTTGCCGCAAGCGGCCGGATCGCACTCCGCCTCCTGCTCGAAACCTCCGGTCTCACACCGGGCGCTGAAGTGCTTGTGCCCGGATACACTTTCGGCCTTCTCTTCCCAGCAATCGAGGCCTCGGGCTTTACTCCTATTCCCGTTGACATCGACCCACTCTCGTTTCAGATGGATTCCACGAAAGCGGAATCCGCAGTAACCGAACATACCGGCGCAATTCTCGCCACGCACATTTTCGGGGAACCGTGCGAGATAGAGGGTTTTGTCAAAATTGCCGAAAAGCACAAACTTCTGCTTGTCGAGGACTGCGCGCAGGCGCTTGGCGCCCGCAGAGGCGGCGCTGGAGTCGGCTCGTTCGGCGACGCCGCGATATCCAGTTTCGACATTTCCAAACCATTGCAGGGAATAAGAGGCGGAGTAGCTTTCGGCAGGAATGCGGACTGGATTGCGAGGGTGCGGGAAAGGATAACCGGATCGCCCACTCCCGGGCCGGCAACGGC
Source organism: uncultured bacterium (assembly GCA_964409645.1). Classification (GTDB taxonomy): domain Bacteria; phylum UBP15; class UBA6099; order UBA6099; family UBA6099; genus CAYPEK01. The sequence goes on from CAYPEK010000011.1 coordinate 15,945, forward strand.
GGAGATTATTAAAGGATTTGCGGAGACGGCACTGGTCGGAAGTCCACTGTGGCGCGGCCCCATGATGCTATTCAGCAATAACTCAACAAGAGACATGCTCGTAAAACTGTACCGAAAAGGCGAGAGTTCGGAATCCGCGCCGGGGATGAAAAAGGAAATCCGCGAAGCGAGTCTGCCCGGCCCTTTAGCGCGTGCTGTCAGAGAGAACCTTCCTTCACTCGGCAAGCGGCTCGAACAGCGACGACGAATCCGCGAGACATACATCGAAACACTAAGCGACATACTATCATTTCAGCGCACATCGTATAGTAACGAAAGTTCCTGCCACATGGTTGTCGCAACAACCGGCACGGACGTTGCCGCTTTGCGGCGGTTCCTCGCAAAGCGCGGCATTGATGCCGCGATCCGTGAGGAGATCGCCGACAACATGATCGCCGGGAAAGACTCGCCAACAGAAACCGTTTTCAAAAGTGCGATTGCGTTGCCGATTTACTGCGATCTCGGCGATGACGACTTACGCCGTGTGATCGAATTTGTAAGATTGGGATATAATAAACACCGGAACGCTTGAATATAAACCAAGAAGCGCGTTTGACGACCGCGACGCGTTTCGGAGCTGACGATGATACCGGCAATACCCCGAAATCAAACACGACACTTCCCCGGTCAGCTTCCGGCTGTTGCAAAGATGCTTGTCTCGCCGCCGCCTGCGGAATCGATCAATACGTTCGAGCGTGAGATAGCCTCATTCACCGGCGCAAGCCATGCGATATCGTTTTCGTCAGCGCGGGCGGCCTGCATGGCTTTGCTGAAAACTCTCGACTACCCGAAAGACGCCTCCATACTCATGCCTTCGCTGAACTATCCCGCGATACCTAAGACGGTCAATGCGATGGGATACAAAGTGATGTGGGTTCCGCTCGATCCGCGCGACTTACGGCCAGATATCGACAAGCTAAGCAGAAACATTCCGAACGCCACGGCTGCTCTCATCTGGCCGCACCATTTCGGATTCCCCGGGCCGTTGGATGAACTCACAAAGTTCTGTGCCGATAAAAAAATCGATTTGATCGAGGACTGCGCACACGCGCTCGGCACTCGATACAAGGGAAAGCATGTCGGCACGTTCGGTAAAGCAGCGTTCATCAGTTTCGAGACTTCAAAAATGGTCAACACGTTCGGCGGCGGTGTCATAATAACTTCGGATGGCAACCTCGCGCAAAAACTGTTCGGCCTTCGCGCAGCGCTGCCACCGCGCAAGGCGTCCGCAGTTATAAAAGGAATAATCAAAAGTTATGCGGAATACACACTGACCGGCAGATGGGGATTCACGCTTATTCTCTACCCTGCGCTCATGGCATCCAAACGTCGCGGCGGCAGCGACTTCCTCGTCGAGGGTCTCGGCGCGCCGGCGGCTGCGGAAGTTGCACCTTTCTCGGCAATTCAGGCTGAGGCGGGCTTGTGTCATTTGAAGCTTTTCAGCAACATACTCGACACTCTAAAAAAACAGCATTCGCAGATTCAGGCGCGGCTCGAAAACGCCGGGATGGTCATACCTGTCGCTGCAAACGGGGAGCCAAACGGATACATGACCGCAGGTATAACCGAAGACGCCGACAGGCTCGCAGCGGCGTTCTTTGAACGCGGCATCGACATCAAAATGCGATATATGCAGGACTGCCAACTCCTTGGTTTCGGAACGGAATGCAGCCAGTGCTCAACCTTTTCGGAACGGCTCTTTCACCTGCCGAACAGGACCGGCCTCTCAAACCGCACATTTTCAAATTATCTTTCGACTATTGATGCGGTTCTTAAGGAATTCGGTTCCAATGGACGAAAAAGATAATAAAACAAAGGCAGCCGTACACGGACTCCTCGCCTCGGCGGGACTGTTCCGAGAGATTTGGAGCGCAGCGTACATAGGAACAGCCTGCGGGAATCTTCCCGTCCTCTATCTCGATATCACCGACAGATGCAACTCAGCCTGCGTCGCCTGCGACAAGTGGAAAAACAACGAAACCGGCAGACGCGAACTCAGCACCGAAGAGATCACCGGACTCCTTCCCGCGCTCGGGCGGCTCGGCACAAGACTCGTCTCGATAGGCGGCGGCGAACCAACCGAAAGAAAAGACCTCGAAAGTTGCGTGTCGTCATTCAGCAACGCAGGAATCGCTGTGCACATAAACACGAACGGATTGAGCATTGACAAGGAAAAAGCGCGCGCGCTCGGCGACTCCGGGCTTTCGGTAGCTTATGTATCCATGGACCACCACACACGGGAGGGATACAAATCAATTCGCGGCGTGGACGGGCTCAACGCCGCGTCCGAAGCGGTCAGGCTGTTCAGCTCGCTTCCGCGTCCGATATCCACGGGTGTTAACATCACAGTATCCCGGCTGAATCAGAACTCGCTCGGAGAAATCGCGGACTACGCCGCGAATCTCGGCGCCGCAAAAATCCAGTTCACTCCGATTCATTCACACCTCCAGCACAGGGAAATGAACAAAGCCGAACTTGAAGCATTGTTCCCAACTGAACCGGAGCGCCTTAAGGTTTCGCTTCGACACATAACCCGCAGGTTGAGAAAACGCGGAATCGAAACAAATTCGACCTTCTTCATCGAACACTTTGAATGTGCGTACAAACCGGTACGCCCGATACCATGCGTCGCCGGATGCCTTTTCGTCACGGTGGATGCATTCGGCGGCGTGATGCCGTGCTACGAACTTCAGTCCGGCGCAAACATACGAGAAATGCAACTCGACGAAATCCTCAAATCCGATCAATTCCGAAAGCAGCGCGCGTGCGTGCGGAAATGCGCGACGCCATGTTTCGACACCGGGAGCGCCGAGCCGAGCATCAGATTTTATCCGCCGTATTTCCTCACGCATCCTTTTGAAATCCTCCGCCAATACAGGATGCACACATAAGTTATCGCCGCCGGCCAGCCCGCTATATTGAATATAGATTTCAGAACAAGCATAATAACCGTATTACTGCAAGACGATGACAGGTGCGGTCGATGTTCTCTCGGAATCAGAAAATTTTCTTCGTCGAATTTCTGACCATTGCGCTTGCCGTGACGCTGATAATGCAGGTGAGCGGCCACTTCGGCCCGTTCAATCACCTCTTCTTTGATAACGTCTCGCTCGGCATTATCATTTCATGCGCCGTAATCCAGCTCATCGCTCTCGCCATCTATGGGAAAGCACCGGAAATGATCAACGCGGAGCAGGCGCTCTTCATTCTGAAATCGGCAATCGCAGCCGTCATCCTTATACAAATTATTCCAACCGCGCACAACTTCAGTATCGAGTACGCATCGCCGCTCGCGTTCATCCTTCTGTACTGCATCGCCGTTCTTTCGCTGCTTGCGCTCATCTTTTTCGGCATTTACCTCGCGGGATTTGCGATTCTTATTCTGTTTTACTCTATCGCGCGAAAAGTATTCTCGAAAAAGAAACCGGATGATTCAAAGCGCCGTTCGCCGGCGAGACGGTTCTTTCGCGCGATCGCGGGTTTCTATATCCGCACGCTCATACTCGGCATCATTTTTACAGGGTTCGTCATCGATCCGAGATCAACCGGCCTCGGCGCTCTCTGCTTTCTTTTCGTCCACACGTTCGTCAACATAATAATTCCCGCAATCAGAAAAAAAGGTCGCGCGCGAAGTCTGCCCGCATATATCGCAACAGCCGCGATCGCCATACTTATTTACGCATATCTGCACCGATTCAAAACACTGCACGGGATGCTTCTTACATTCATATACCTCACGGCGGCGGGCGGCCTTCTTTATTCAATGTTTTCCCCGAAAAGCGACTGGAAAAAGTCGTTCAACCTCGGTTTTCGCGAACTTCTCGCCTACACCCTGCCCGTTTGCCTGCTCACCTCATGCGCGTTCACTTTCGGCATGATGAAAAACCAAAAAGTCCGCGCGAAAGAATTGAGAGAAATCCACCCCGTCGGGAAAGTATATGACGTTGAATACGACGCCGCGACTTCGCAACTATATGTCACGTCGAGAAACAAACCCAACGTACTTCGCATAGACCCGGCGTCGGGTAAAGTCACCGGCGCAGTGAAGAATTTCGATCAGCCGCGCAGGATAGCCGTGTTTCCCGAACACGACAAAGTTCTCGTCGGCAGCGTGTACGGAACGAAAGCCTTCTCGCTCGACCTGAAAAAAACATATCCGAAACGCATATTCAAATCTCATACGATAGACGTCGAAAAGATGGGCGAATACCGCGCCATCCTCATTCAGGAAATAGTCAACGACATAATGATCTACAACCTCGCGACCGGCAGGAAAAAGCACATCACGCTTCCACTCGGATGGGCGTGGATGTACGCCGTGAGATACAGCGAAAAGCTCGGCGCGTTCTTTATCAGCGACTGGTTCTTCTCACCCTACGTGCATCGCATAGAGCAAACCGACTACCGAAAAGTCACGAAATCGTTCAACGGCTTCATGAACGTCGGAATGTGTATTTTGCCTGACAGCAACAGCGTACTCGTCGCGCGGCCGCTCAACAGGCGTGTGGATATCCTCGACGCCGTAAGCCTGAAAAGAAAAGGCGAGATACCCGCGGAATTCGGTATCCGCGAGATCGACTGCGACAAATCGAACGACCTGCTCTTCACGCTCGCGCACTTTCAGGGCGCCTTGTCGGTGACCGACGTACGCTCAGGAAAACAACTCCTTGAACTTCAGGTCGGACAAGGCGCGAGAGCTCTCTCTTACGACGCGAGCACAAACACGCTCTACCTCGGAACCCAGACGGGTGTTTATTCGGTTGATCTGAAAAAGGTTATAGAAAAACTGAAAGCACGGCGCATCTCCGGCCGTTAAATCAAATACCATTCCCGCGAGGCACCCATTTGCCGAGATCGATCCTCGCGTAGCCGCGCTCGGACGAAAACATCAGACAGTTAAGTTCGGCGCTGTACTCCATCCTCTTTATCTTACGCCCAACTCGCACCGTGTCGAGAATTCTTCGCCGCGCCCAGTCGATCCTGTAAATATCGCCCGTGAGATAGTTCGACACATACATCAACCCGTCCGCGCCGAACACAATATCCTTCGCGCCAACCGGCAGCGTCATCTGACCGCGCACGCCGAATGTCTTCGAGTCCAACTCGACCACTGCGCCGCCTGCGAACGAGGAAAGCGGCGAAGTGACAAAAAGCGACTTGCTTTCCGGCCGGTAGCATATAGCAAGCGTGAACCAAGGGAGGTCCATAGTTCCGACAAGCTTCTCCCTCCTGAGGTCGTATCCGCCGATATAATTTCCATTGAACATATCAATGAAATATATCATGCCGTCTTCCCGCGACATGGTTGTTTCCACAACACTCCCGCCCGGCCCTTTCTTCATAGGTTCCATTTTTTCCCTTTTAAGCCCGTCCAGCCTGTAGATTATCGCCCTGTCCTCGATCGTCTCGCCGAACCCCACAAAAAGCCGCCGCGATTTGTCGTCCGCTTCGAGCCAGTACGGGCCGCCGAACTTTTCGTACACAATAGATTCCTTCAACTTCAAAGTCGATGTTTCATAGACGTTCACCATTCCGTCCTGTGGACAGGCGATGAACGTACGGTTCGTGGGCTTGTCCTCGTAAAGCGAAAAAAAACCGCAGTTCAGGGGCGTCACCGCACCGCCGTCGAAATCGTACACAAACGAATGCTCCATGCTCGCCCCAATAAAAACCCGGCTGCCTGTCTGAATAACGGAGCGGTGCTTCGCGCGCATCGTATCCAGCGCCTCTTTGCTTAAACGCGACTCTATTCTGCCCTTCGGAATAAGCTGATGCCCTTCGTCGCAGTAGTTGAGGTAATACTCGACATACGCCGCCCTGTCTTTCTCCCCGCCGCACGGCTGGAGTATCGTGAACACCTCCATCGCAGGAATAAACGCGAGACATGCCGGGACGACAAGCGCCTGCAGCGCCACGCTGAACACTGGCCGCTTTGTCTTAATCGCCGCATATACCGCCGCCGCCGCCGCAATCGCCAGCAGCGGGAAAAACCACTTGAACATAAACGCGACCACATAAAACATCGGATACCACAGCAGCAGCGTGTATGCGATGATTAAATAAAAAATGAATTTCAGAACAAACAGTCCGCGCCGATATCCGATCGCATCAAACGCACTACAGACGGCAAAAACCATGATGCAGAAAATGCCGAAGAAAACAACGAGCGGCTTGGGCAGCACCGACAGGTTGGGAGTAACCGAAGGAAAATGAGAATAAAGAATGATGGGCAGCAGAAGCACGCTGCGCGCGGCCACCAGTGCGATAAAATGCCCCGCGATGAATAAAAAACCTTTTTCCTCGCCGGGTTCGATCCGCCTGTTATCCGCCACTTTTAAAAAGAAAATACATAATTTATGAATCAGCCGCGCGAGCCGGACACAAAATCCGGCCAGCTTCGTCAGCTTGTTTTTGATATTAGTCGCGAAAGACGGCAGTCCCTTCGAAGCCGCTATCACCCCGTACACAATCAGCGCCAATAGCAGAAGGTAAAAAATTATACCGGCTGTCTTTGTCATCTGATCGCAACCCGCCGCTCACAGGAATGATACCGGCGCTCTGTATTTTTCGCAATAATGCAGGTGTCCGGCCGCAATTCCGAGTTGATTATATGTCCCCGCCTGAACTAAAATCTCTGCGTGGAAGCTCTCTCGGCAAATATGAATCGGCGCACTCCGGTTTCGGCCGGAAGGTGGAAGAAGCTCATCGTATTATCGGCCATCTTCGTTCTCTTCAACATATTCCTTAACAACAAAGAGCCGGTTCACGACGGCGACTCGTTCGAATACGCGGGAATCGCGAGAAACATCCTCCGCACCGGCGGCCTGCGCGAAGACCTGCTCCGCTCGTATGCAATCGTCAACCAGCAGCTTCCGCACCCACCGTCACAGCGAGCCAACCTCTACGTCTATTTCCTCGTCCCGTTCTACGCGGTTTTCGGCGACACCTACTGGTCGTTCCTCGTCCCGTCGCTGATCGGCTTGTTTCTTTTACCGCTCGTCACCTACCGAACTGGACGCCGCATCTTCAACAACGACGACATCGGCTTTTACGCCGCGCTGATAACCTTGTTCCTTCCGGCGCTTCTCAGAGTGTATTACCTCGCGGACCCCGGTCTGCCCGAAGTCTGGCAGATGATTTTCTATATGCTCTTCGCACGATTCCTACTCGAAGAACGATACGCCGCCGCCGGGCTTCTGATGGGTCTCGCGTATCAGTTCCGCCAGAACAGCGTCGTGCTGATTCCGGCGGCAATCTTGTGGATGCTGTTCTTTAAAAGAAAACAATTGTTCGGCGCCGGGGCGGTCAAAATGTTCGCCGTCGCATTCGTCATCGTACTGCCGTTCCTGATACGGAGCTGGATCGTCTTCGGTTCCCCGACGTACAACGAGCAGGTCGAGGGCGCGTCGAAAGTCTATGACGGCACGCTGCGCGACCACTTCGAGCACGCGCGGATGTTCGGCGTCGTCTTCAACTACGATGCATACCACAACCCGTCCGCGCGCAAGGATGGGAACGGCCCCGGCTTCGCCTCAAACTTCGCCGCGATCGTAAAGGCGAACATGAAAATGGCTCTGTTCGGAAAAGAGTCGGACATACTCTACATCCCCGGCATCTTTCAGGCACTCGGCCTGCTCATGCTCCCGTTCCTCATTCTCGGCATACGTGCCGGGCGCGGCTCACCCGTCACGGCGTTGTTGCTCATCGTCATTGTGCTCCAGTCGATCATGCACATCGTTATGATTACTTATACGGATCGCTATATTCTCTGCATAACGCCGTTTGCGTTCATGCTCTGCGCCGCCGGTTTCGGCGAATTCAGATCGATATTTGCGAATAAGCATCCCAGACTCGCCGACCCGCGATTCGCCGCCGGTGTTATCACTTTCGTCATCCTCACCGAGTCGGCCGGACTCCTCATCTTCGACATCTCCCGCATGGCGGGGAACCCGCGCAGAAATGTTTACACCGAGATGCAAACCACGTGCAGCTATATCAAAAAACACACGAAACCCGGCGACGTCGTGATGACGTACCCGTTCTTCTCGACCCACTTCATCTGCGACCGGTACACCGCGCCCCTGCCCTACGGACCAATGAGCACTGTGGCGAAAGTCGTAAAAAAGTACGACGCGAAATACTTCGTATTCGCAACACCTTGGCGTGGCGACAGGTTCCCCGACCTTCCGTTCGCGGACACCGTCGCACACGGCATGAGAGTGAACCTTTTCAAAATCTCACCGTCGAGGCTGGACTCCTTTTTAAATGATTACAGGAATTATCCGACAGGAAAGCTGAACCTCGCGGACTATTTTCTCTCGGGCCGATTCAACTTCGAGTTTGCGCCACCGTTGTATAAAACCATCAACGGCATATTCCACAGTATTGCAATCGGAATTCCGGTTTATCTGGCTTTGTTCTTCGTATTCATGTTTCTTTTCCTCTCCCGGCCCGGATTTCCGAGAACGGCATCGCTCATCATCCTTTCTGCAGCGATATGTGTCTGTCATTTCTATCAGATGTTCAAAACATTCTCGCCGATGATGAATAACCCGCCGCCGTTAAGCGTTATCGAAAGCAAGCTGACCGTCGAGCGTTTTCCGGCTGAGAAACGATACAACCTCAGCGTGGAAAACACCGGCCCAGCGGCGCAGGACACGCTCAAAACACTCGGCGTATTTTTCAAACATTCATCGCTGTCGAAAGCGCCCGCCGCCGACATCACCGAAAATATGGCGGCGTTCGTGCCCGTGCCGCCCGCCGACTCATGGCTCTCCGACAACGCGGATTTCACCAACAACGTGAAGCTCCAGAAAAAAAGACTCGACATTCAGCGCAAAATAATCGACAAATATAAAAACGGGAGAAAAACATATCCCGTTTATGGAGGCGTTTTCATATACTGATTCTCACACAGCCGGAGTCAGGCGTTCCTTCCGGCTGAACTCATGAATAAAACGACATGACAGCTTTTCTTCCCGACATATCAAACTTCCTGCCCGCCGCCGCGGAATATCTGTTGCGATTAATCGACAGCAGCTTTTTACGGCACGGATTCGACGTATTCTTTGCAGGCTTGTTTTCCATGCCGGTCGCCATCGGCGCATTCATCGCCGCGGTCCTGACAATACTGATCGCCGCACTCCTCGTCCCGATAACGGCGGCACTCGGATTGTCTTCGGGAAAGGGAATATTCGCACTGGGCGCGGCTATCCTGCTCGCAGCCGTTTGGGCGGTGTACGCGGCCGTCGCAAAATTCCGCTTCAAATTCATGCGCCGATTCTCCGCGATCATCCCTATAAACGCCGCGGCGTCGTCGGGACTTCGGCACACCGGCTTCAAAGGAAACGGTGTCGGACTTCTGTCCGCAATGAACGTAAACACGCCGGACGGTTTCATTATCAACGGTTCCGTCTTTAATAAATGGGTCAGAACTCGCAAGCTCGGCGAAATGATAGCAAAAATCGCCGCGATGGAAGACGCGGAAAAAAGGATCGAAGCGCTGCTCAGGACAACCAAGCCTCCCTTCCTTTTTAAACGAAAGCTGAAAAAAGCGCTCCGCGCCTTCAGCGGCGCCAAGATCATTCTCAGATCATCATTCCCCGGCGAAGACGGAAAAAACACGAGCATGGCGGGCGTGTTCGAGTCCGTCAGATCGGACTCCGGCATAGACAACACGTTGGCAGCCCTCGCAAAAGTATGGGCATCGCATTTCTCGCAACGCGCCGCCGCCGCGCGATCCGGCGAGGAACCTCCCGCGCCACTCTTCCTGCCGGTCATCGTCCAGCGCAGAATCCGGCACGATGTTTTTTTCATCGGCTGCTCGGTGAACTACTTCAACGGACGGCTCGAAGAAATGGTCGTTTCGTATGAAACGCCTCAGGGCGGCGCGGGTGTCGTCAAATTCGACACGTTCACAAAAGGCATCACCGCGATAGACGGTCAGGATGATTATCCATTCGGCAACGATACAATCACCGTTCTGGCAAGCCTTTTGAATAGGCTTGAAGCAAGATACGACAAGCCTGTTCAGATCGAAGCGGGATTGTCCGGAGACACACTGTATTTATATCAGGTACGGCCTCTGACGGGCTTCAGGCCGGTGGAGACACTTGTCAACTCATTCATTGTGGATATCGCCGACACACCACTGACGCCGCTTTCAAAAGACCTGTTCGGGCTGCCCGGCAGCCTCGGGGAAAGGATGTCGAAAAGACTCGCTCCGTACGGATTCACAGGCGGCGCTTCCGCATTCACGGAGCATCAGGGCCGTATTTACCTTAATTACAGCACGGTACACAAATATCTGAACCCGCACTATCTTGCTCTGCCGCGTTTCGCGGTACGATCTCTCGTTCCTTCGATGCGCGCGGCGATCCGGCTTGCCGCGCCGGGCACATTCAGAAGGAGATATATAAAAATTCTGAAGCGTTTTGAAGTTTTGCAAAACGAAAGCAATGCAAAAATAAGCGTGTTGCGCAACGGCATCTTATTGCCGCTGTTCCGTCTGCAACTCGACCTTTTTGAATTCTCGGACTTGACCGGCGGAAGATACGACGCGTTTATAGACAGAGTGTTCGGCAATTCGACCGAGCGTGCATCACAGGCGAAAAGCCTCAAAACAGCGCCTGAGAATTCGCCGTGGAAAAGGATGCTCGACGAACTCAGGAATATCAATACCTCGGACGAAAGCCAAGTCGCGGCTTTCAAGCAGAAATTCGGACACTGGGGAAATCCGGAATCCGAGATCGCTGCACCGAGACTCGCGGACGACATCACGCCATGGCTGAACGCCGTTCCGGATGCGGGGGCTGTCGCGTCGCAAAAACATTCCGTCGCCCTTTCGGAAGTCGAGCAGGCTTTCCGCAACAAATGGGCGCGCAGTACATTCAATACCGGACTTCTAATTTTCCATATCATGTATCGGCGGCAAATGAAAATAATGACTCTGAGAGAAGAAGTCCGCGATACCCTCAACAGAACAATGTCCGAAATAAGAAAAAAAGCGTTATCCATGAATTTCGGCGAAGACGTTTTTTATATGACGATCGCTGAGATCGAAAACGTCGCGCCGGGCGGCGAGGTTGTCGTGAAAAGAAAATCCGAACACACCACTTTTCTCGGGAAGCATCCCGGAGCAGTGGTTCACATTCCCGATTCACAGGAAGACGAACGCGAAAGCGGAGCAATATCCTGTCTCGGCGTGGGAAATGAGATTGTTGAAGGGACCGCGCTAATTGCCGACGGCCCGGCGAGCGTGACGAATGGAGAAAAGCCGGTTCTTTTCATAGCGCGGCCTGACGGAATATACGGAACGGTCATAAGAAATATTTCGGCTCTGGTCATAGAGAGAGGAAGCCCGTTGTCCCATCTTGTTCTTCTCGCGAGGGAGGCGGGCATACCCGTACTGATCGGCGGTTCGGGCATAATGGGACGGATTGCAAACGGCGACCGTGTGACAGTCGATACCGGGAAGGGGGTGTTGCGGATTGGATAAAGGTTTGATCCCTGTAATACTCCCGGTAATAGTCATCAATTTGTGCATGTTCGGCATCGGCTTCGCCTACTTTCGACTGAAAATCAAAAGGAATGACTACGCGGCAATAGCAATTCTTGTCGTTTGCTCGACGCTGATCGTTATAAGCCAGCCCGGCATAATCCCCTATATGCTGTTCTTCGTAATCGCGGTGATAGCACCCGGACGATTCTGTTCCAACCCGCCGTCGAAACTCCTCCTATTCTCGATTCTGCTCTTTATGATCACCTGTCTGATCTTCCTCAACTGCGGCTTCACGGTGCCGATAATCAGGATGTTCATGTACAACAACATGTTCGGAATGCCGATGGAGTATTTCGTGCGCGTAATGGGGATAACCGACCCGGCGCTGAGAAAAATCGTCAACGATTTCGTGTCCGATCAGAGTACATTCCTTTTCAATTACACGAAGGCGGGCACGGCGCTGATCCTCTGCGGGGTGTATGCGTATTTATTCCAGTACGCAATCGCAGCGACGGTCCCCGGCACACCCGCGCCGCCGAAACCGGACGCGTTGAGAATGCCGCGTAATTCCGTCTTTCTTCTTCTCTTCGCATACGCCGCCATGCACGTTTTTGGAAAATTCGGATTCAAGTCACTGACCCCGGGAGTGATTCTGTTCAACATATTCGCGATCGCAGCAGCCGCGCTTATGCTTACTATCTTCGTCGTATTCCTCTACGACTACGCGGGCGCACGCAGGCCGTCCCGAAAATTCCTGATCGTCTTCTACATCGGCGCGTTCTTTACGATACTTGTACGATCCGCGGCGGTGCTGCCGCCCGGAAACGGGATGCCGCTCGGCGCGGCGGGACTTGTATGGTCGGCGATCGTGTTCCTGTATGTAATTCACGGCATGATTCTGACATATAAATTCACGAGCGGCTCCGCCGCCATAAAACCGTTTCTATTGTTGCTGTTCATCATCTCGTTTATTATTCACGAACTCCTGCTTGCCATGTTCGTGCTCGGAATTCTCGACAACCTGTTCGGGCTGAGACAGTTCGTGTCAGCACGGATGCCCGGCATGGCGAGTCCGAAACCCGCCGGATCAGGGCGCGTTTTCGTTTTCTCGATCGCCGTGGTTACAGTCGCGGTGATAATCGCCGCATGGACACTGACATCCCACGGAAGCCACGGTTCGGCGAAAGCCGGTGACCTTTATCCCGGATTCGATCTGCCGGAAAAGATCGCCGGATTCAGCAGCGAACAGCGCGGCAACGAAGTGCTCGTGTCGAGCCCGAAAAACTCATTTTTCATCGACGTTTACGAGCATCCGAACCGCAAGGGCGCGGTGGCGACAAACAACGTGACGCCCGGAGAAGCGGCGGCAATGTGCGAAGCGGAGGGAAAGCGGCTCTGCACCGCCGAAGAATGGGCTTACGCGTGCGCGTCCGGCGACAACAACCTCGCATATTATCTTGACAAAAGGAAACTTGAATCGTACAACCTCGTATTCAAATCATGTTCGTGGGGCAACCACAAACCGCTTCTCACCGCGAAATGCGGCCGGTATCCGAAATGCGGAAACACCTACGGCGTTCACGACATGATGGGGAACCTGTGGGAATGGGTGTCGCTGCCGGGTGGAAGCGGAATGACCGGCCTCGCCGGACCGGGCGAAAACAACGGCTGCCAGCGATGCCGCCGCTGCGACTGGACGGCGGTTTATTTCGATGAACAGATAAAGCTGCTCGACCTCAAAAGAATAGGCTTCCGTTGCTGCCGCAGCGCTTCCGGGAACTGAGGGCCCGCCTTCAAGGCACGTTTTTCTTCGACATCAGATATTTTACGTTATTGAGAAAGAATGCGTCACTTTTAAGCATTGCATTTATAAAATACGCTATGTTGACCGCCATATACGAGCCGGGAAGAAACCTGAACCGATTGTTTTTCAGAAGGAACCTGATCCAGCCCGCCGGCAGAATCGGAATCAGCGCGAACAGAACCCGGAACTTTTCCATCAGCGGGATCGCTCCCTTCAACGGGTTGTCGTAAAGACAATCAATGTTCCCGTCCTCTATGCGCGCCATCTCCTCCTCCGACATAAGTCCGGTTTCGGTCGCTTTTTTCAGAATCTCGGTGCCGGGGAAATACGTCAGCCAGTAAGTGAGCAACCGCGCCGGTTTTAATTCATTATAAAACGTCACCGCCTCGCACATCATCTCGTGCGTATCGCCGGGTATGCCTACAATCTGATCGAGAAAAACCGAAACGCCGCGCTTCTTGAGCCTCCGAACGCACCGCCGCGCGACTTCGTTGTCGTACTTTCGGTTCAACACGTTTCTGCGCTGGCCTTCATCGACAGACTGTATCCCTATCGAGATGAACTTGCAGCCGCCCTCGGCAAGCAGATCGACCACCTCGTCGCTCAGATAGTTCGGATGCGAAAAGCAGAAATAAGGCAGCTTGATCCGTGAAATGTACTTCGCCGTGAAACCCGCCAGCCAATCCCTGTCCATCGAAAAAACGTCGTCGAAGAATTTTACGATCTTCACTCTGCCGCGCGCCGCTACGGGCTCGAGTTCCTCGATCACGTTTATGACGCTCCTGCGCCGGATTTTGTTCGCCCCTGTTGCGCGGCGCACTTCGAGACTGTTATGGCAGTACGAACACATGTACGGGCACCCGCGCGACGCCATTATCGTGTAACTCTCTTCGAGCACGGGCGCCTTGTTGTAGAAAAGGTCCTTCGCGGGGAACGGCAACGCGTCGAGATCGTCAACAGCCATCCATCCGTCCTCGCACACCAGCTCGCCGCCGGCCTTCCGCCACACCCCCGGCCTCCGCTCCACACGCCCCTCCTCCATATCCGTCAGAAGCGCCGGGAACGATAAGTCCGCCTCCGTGACTATCAGGTTGTCAACAGCCTGTTCCTCTATGACACGGTGTGGAACCGCCGTTACGTGAATACCGCCGAAAACCGTCTGAATTTCCGGCGCGTGCTTTTTTATCTCGCGGGCAAGTTCGAGCGACCAGATATAGTTTGCCGTCACACACGAGAACGCAACCACATCCGGCTTGTCTTCAAGAATCTTCTTCAGTATCTGAGGACGCTTGTCGAACTTCTTAGCTATCGACGGAATATCCCACATCAGATGCCCGCCGAAAATCGCGGGGTCGAATGCAAGGCTCACCTCGTGGCCGGCTTTTCGCGCCGTAGCCGCGAGGTACTCCACTCCCATGCTTTCCACCCCGATATATACAAAGAGAACTCTCATCAGGTACGCCAATTATATCGACTGTCTTGCAAAAAAGCAAAAACGACCGATCCGGGCGTCCCGGCTGAACCGACTCCCGGCCCTCTGTAGCGCCTGTATTTCAATTTATATATAATTGTTGAAATATGGACAGCGCCAGAAAACCGGCATCCGAAGCCTTTCTGATAAGAGCGTTCAAAATCGGCAGTCAGGTGTTCGCCGATTTCGTGCTCGGCGGCCTCGGCTACTTCAACAACACGGGCGTTCCGCCGCTCGCCGTTCTCGGCCTCATACTCGGCTTCGTCCGTCTCAATAAAAAGCTGCGAAAATCCAAGATCGTTTTCATAATGTATTGGATCGGCATCGTAATGTCGATGGATTTCGTCGTCGCGCTCATCTATGCCGCCAACGCTTCCTACGGCAAAAGCATCGTCATAATACTTGGGATAATTTATGTCGTTCTGCTCGCAGTCAAAAAAACATTTAAATGGCCCGATTTCATGACGGCCGTTCAGCTCCTGATCGTACCGGTCGTCCTTCTCGGTTTCGTCATCAAGAGCGGCGAGATATGGAACCCGGCCAACCGCTGCAACATGATAGACTCCGTGCCGGGCGTCAGGATTATCAACAGCGGCGAATACAATTTCAACAAAATTCCACACACTGCAATTCCGCGCTTTTTCATCCCGCGCCCCAGCCGCGGCGACATCCTCGTCTGCGACCACATCTACGTTTACGAAAAAAACATTCAGGTTAAGCAGGCCATCAACAGGCTCGACACCAGAACCGGCATGATGACCGTATGGCTCGATCGCGGAAACGTTCTCGCGATAAGAGAAGAACCCAAGACCGGAATCATCTACGCGATAGTCCAGAAAAACTACCGATCCCGTACAGCGCCGAACGTCCAGCTCATCACATTCAACCCGGAAGGAAAAATCCTAAGGCGGAAAGACTTTGGGCTGAACCGCAACACATTCTACGGCGCGAGCATAACAATATTGCCCGATAAGCTGTACATAACGATCGAGTCGAATTTTTACGCTTACCACAGGAAAGACGGGCGGATAGAAAAATTCAACATCAGCGGTAATACCGGCACGCCGGTCTATAGAACCGCGTGGGTCAAGCCTTATCTATACGGCACCTCGTCCGTTTCGCCGCTGATCGGCAGGCTCTTCGGCTCGAGACACCTCCTCAAATTCAATCTCGAAACCAGAAATCTCGAAGGCTGGATTTCAGATTATCCGGTCGGGATATTCGATATTGAGAAACGGCCCGGCAGGGCACAACTCGCCGCAAGCAGAAACTTTCCGAGCGGCGGCTGGCTTCTCGACTATAATCTCAAAAAAATCAAAAAACTCGTCATCCCTCCCGGCGTGCGGGAGATCGAGTTCTCGAAAGACGGCAAATATCTCTTCGCAACAGGCTTCTTCACCGGTAAGTTCTACGTGATCGACCCGGACGCGAATAAACTGATCGCGGAAGTGTTTACGGGATACGGTTCGCGTGGAATGGCCGTGTCCGACGACGGCTATGTTATAATCGGGGCTAACTGCGGAGTCGTCGGCGTTGACGTGGATAAGTTTTTGAGGGGACGTAAAGCAAAGAAATAAACCGCACGGCAACGGCTGCGTGCCGACCCGATCGCGGGCTAAGAAACGGAAACAGAATGTCGGTTATCGGACTTTTAATATTCATCTTTATAGCGTTCTTCTTTCTGCGCTTCGTCTTTAGAGTTTTCGGGCACCTCTTCAAAGTCTTCGGCTGGATAGGTGAAGACATAAATAAAACAGTGACCCTCACTTACGGCACGGTGTCGAAGAAAGTCGCCGAAAAGTCACAGGAAATAAAAGCCGAGGCGGAGAAAAAAAGGGAACAGGAACTCGCCCGAAAAATCGAGAAACTGCCTGCCGACGGCTTGGATGACGAGGAACCAGAAGACGATTTCGCCATAGATGCGGCGGAGAAAAAAATATCGGCCGGTACGGTTGTCGGCTCTTCCGCCGAAGAATCGGAACTCTCCGGCGAACCTCAGGCTGTAATGGCGTTACCCGACAAACTGACCGGTGCGGCAATCGGCGCGGCATACGCGATCGTTATGTCACTCGTGTGGCTCATCTCGTGCATTCAGAGAATACCGTCAGCCGTCAAAGCGGGCTTCCCAATCCAGAGTTCATTGCTTTTCGGCAAGTTGGCGCTCTGCATACTCCCCATCGAAATTATCAAAAAAATTCCGGACATCTACGGCTTCGAGCCGATAATCGGTTTCATTAAGTTTATGGCCGTCCTTTACTGCGGTTTCATCGCCGCGATCTATCTGCTGAGAATCCTTATCCCGTTCGACCTCGAACATCTGTACACCGGCCGCCACATCGACGACGTCGATATATCGAAGGAATACAACAGAGCGTGGGGCGCCGGTTCAATGCTGTACATAATTTGGCTTCTGAACGCCGGGCTCTTCAAATACGATAAATATTCTTGGTGCTTCTTCGTCCTCGGCGTCTTCTTCTCACTGTCTTACATACTGATGCCGTGGTGGAAAGGAAAACCGTTCGCGCCCGCGAGGCTGATTCCGGTCCCCGCCATCCTCGCCACCTTCACCGCCCTTTCATATTTCACGTACACTTCGGGCGCCTATCATCAGGCATCCGTTTTCTTTCTGGTCGCCGCCGTCTCCGTCATTTCGACTATAATAATCTACCTTTACTGGAAGACAATCCGCAACCAGCGCGACGCCGCGCATCCTGACCTGCCGCGCGGCTCGAAATTCAGGTCTTGGTTCAACTTCTTTGCCGTTCCAGTCATCAAAATGTACTTCATGATCTACGGATTCTATTTTATTCTGATGTTCTACACATTGAATCCGGTCTCGTTTGCAGTCGCGGTCGCAGGTGTCACCGCGGCGGTGTTTTTTCACAGATATCTGCGAAGATCGGCCCCGCCCTTCATGCGGCCCGGCATCTTCGTCGCATACATCTTCCTTCTTTGGATATCCATCACCTACGTTCAGAGTTACAACCGGATGGCGCCGCCGCCGTCGGCATGCTCAAAACTCACCGATAACTCATACAGACATTGCCTGCTGCCCATGAAGCAGTACGGTAAAATCGAATATCTCTCAGGCGCGCTTCCCTACGACACGATAATGGACAACAGCGAAAACGCGCTGTTTGTCACCTTTAAAAATCTCTCCGGATACGGCGCGGTCGTCAAAATAGACACGCGCACCGAAAAAATCGATAAGCACATCATCACGAGTAACGACAGATTCCCCGGAAAAATGCTGTATCCCGAAAGGCTCTGCATCGACAGAAAAATCAAACGGCTCTATTCCACCACGAAGAGTATGAACAACTTTCAGATTCTGGACTTCGATTACTCGAAAGGCGGCTTCCGCCTCGCCGAAAGAATAAAATTCCCGAATTACGAAGTGACAAGTTGCGAAACGGACACATCGACAGGCGACATATTCGTTATCTTCCTCGGGCCGCCCGACAGCCGCATCGTCGCAATAGACGGAAAAACACTCGTGCCCGACAACCCGATCCGGTTCGGCGAATTCGGTTACGCCGACTATTTCACACTTGACCCGGCCGGAAAAAAGATCGTATCGCCGTCACTCGACCCGAAAAGACTTTTCAACGTGTATGTAGTCAAAGAGCCGCGCGGTCGCTACATGGAAATTGAACAGAAACCGATGCGCCTCCCCATACGGCTGCCCGGCGGGCTCAAAATCGCAATCCCGGTCCCGACATTCGGCATAGCGGCGGATAACTCGAAAAACAAATTCTATTTCACCTGCCCGTTCCTCAGACTCGTGTTCGAGACGGACGGAAAAGATTTTCATATCACAAAGACAATGTTCGCCGGAAAATTCCCGCGCAAGCTCGCGTTCAACGCTAAACAGCATACCCTGCTCGTCGCCAACTACAGCAGCGGCACTGTCGATATGATAGACACCGATTCGTGGAAAAAAATCCGGACAGTGGAAGTCGGCAAGCTCGTTAGAAGCGTCCGCGTGGACGATGAAACCGGAAAGAATTTCGCGACAACAGCCTGTGGCGTTTTCGAGTTGAAAGGGAAGTAATACCGGCGTCAGATTTCGGGCGCTCCGCTCCGGCCGCCGCCGAATGTCGCCTCAAGATTCGTCTTCACAACCCAGTAAGCCGCAAACGCATACGACTTCACCTGCTCGGCAGAGTTGATGCGCTTCAGCACCCTCATCACATATCCGGGCCGCAGATAGAACCTCATGTAGGCCCGCGCGTTTATTTTCTTCAGTTCCTCGGCGCCGACATCGCCCTGCGTGTAGATCACTTCCTTGTCGGAATACGCCGCCCAATCGTCCCATTTGCCGCGGTCGATGCTGAATTCCGTACCGCCGCCGACCATTTCCCGGAGCCGCGTGCCGACGTACGGCTGCGCTATCGTGAAATTCGCCACCGTCAGCGGCAGCGAAAGCGCGAACCGCGTCGTCTCCTCCATCGTCGTGCGTGTGTCACCGGGAAGATTGAATATGAAATAGCCGCGGCTCTCCATCCCGGCACGGCTCGTCTCCGCAATCGCCTTCCGCACCTGCTCCAGCGTGATCCCCTTCCCGCAACGCCTCAGCACCTCAGCGTTCCCCGATTCAATACCGTAACCGATCGAATAGCACCCGGCGCGCTTCATCAGCGACAGCAATTCCCCGTCCACGCAGTCCACGCGCGAGTTGCACCGCCACGGCAGCCGCTTCTTCTCCGCGAGCATTCTCTCGCACAGCGCCGCCACCCGCTCACGGTCCGACGTGAACGTGTCGTCGAAAAATGCGATTTCACCCGCACCGTACCTGTCCCTCAGCGTCGCGATTTCGCCCATGATTCCCTCGACGCTCCTGAAGCGGCACTCACGGCCCCAAAGTTTTTTGAAACAGAATATGCAGTTGTACGGGCACCCTCGGCTTGTGAACATATTGATCGACGGAAAATATCGCGACGCGCCGCCGGGTTGTGCGTAACGGCTCACGTCGAACAGGTGCAGCGCGGGCGGCGGGAGCACGTCGAGGTCCTCCACCAACGGCTGCGGCTCCGCAGCGATCGTCGCTCCATCTTGCCGATAAGCAATTCCCTTCACATTCGCGAACGAGCCTCCCGCCGACGCCGCGTGCGCGAGCTGCACGATCGTCCGCTCACCCTCGCCGAGCGCCGCGGCGTCCGCGCCGCACTCATCGAGTACCGCAGGCCCGAGCGCGGTCGGATGCGGCCCGCCGATCACGACAGGTACGCCCGGCGCGGCTTCCCGCACCATCTCGATTATCCTGTACGCCGACGGCGCCGACAGTGTGAAACACGACACTCCGACGAGCCCGTACCCCTTTTTCAGCGTTTCCGCCAGTCGTGCCGGCGTGTTTCCTTCGAGCTGGAAATCGAACACGTCGGCCTCGAAACCGGCCTCTTCCAGAGCTGCCCCAAGATACGCAATGCCGAGTGGAATCCCCACGCCGATTGTGTTCTTATAATCGTGCGCGTACTTGCTGCTCGGCGGCGGAAATATCAGCAGAACTCTCATCCCATAAATAATAACCCAACATCGAAATAAAAACGATTGACGTTTTGCGGACCCCGTCGCGCAGCGCCAAAATTTCAATACACGCTTCAAAATGCGCTCCCGCCGATATTGAACCGCCGTGCGGCGATGTGTTATATTCCCGGTATGGGTCAGTTCTCATCGAAAATACGCACTTTGTTCATCGTGCCTCCTCAAACCACATTGCTGAACAGAGACTCGGCGGCCACTCAGGTGGTCCCGCTCGTCGGCATTTCGTCGATTATCGGAAACATTCAGGCCGAATTTCCGGAGATCGGCTTCCTCGACGCGTTTGCTGAAAAACTCTCCCTCGATCAGACTCTGAAACGAATCTCGGACTTCAAACCCGACGTGCTCGCATTCTCCTGCCTCACGATCCAGATCAATGACGCGGCCGATGTCGCCGGAGCGGTCAAGTCGAGCGGCGGAGCAATCACAGTCGTCGGCGGCCCGCACGCGAGCCGCAACCCGGTGGACACGCTGAAGGAGTTCCCTTGCTTTGATTTCACTATCGCGGGAGAAGGCGAAGAGACGACGGCCGAACTCCTGCGCGCACTGCGGGACAACGGCGAAACATCCGATATTAAAGGACTCTATTCCCTGCGCGACGGCAAACCAGTTACAGGCGGCGGCCGCCCCTACATCGACAACCTCGACGCGCTCGCCCTCCCGGAATGGAAACACTTCAACTTCGACGCCTACTGCGCCAGCTTCCGCCTTAAATCAGCCGGCATCCGCGAGCTTTGCGTGTCGATCAACAGAGGCTGCCCGTTCAACTGCATCTTCTGCTCAAAAATTATGGGCGACCGCGTGAGAAAACGGTCGGTCTCGTCGGTGATCGGCGAGATACAGCGTGACATCCGCGATTTCGGCGCGCGGCAGATACTCTTCACGGACGAAACGTTCACAGTCGATCGCAACGGCGTGGCCGAGCTCTGCGAATCGATGATCCGCGAAGGTCTGAACAAACAAGTGTCTTGGATCGCGGACACGCGGCCGGACATGGTCGATGAAGAGTTGATCGCGCTGATGAAAAAAGCGGGCTGCTTCTTCCTCTGCTTCGGCGCGGACAGCACTGACGACTCCGCCCTAAAGTACCTTAAGAAAAATGCGCGCGCCGCCAACATCTACACAGCCGTGCGCATGTGCAGAAAACACGGCCTGCTGACTCAGGCGGCGTACATTCTCGGGCTGCCGACCGACACCGTGGAATCGGCGAAGCAAAACGCACGCAACGCGATTAAAGTGGACAGCGATTTCGCCACGTTCTCGATCCTCGTCCCGTATCCGGGAACAAAGGTAATGGAGATGGCGGAAAAAGGAGAAGAAGGACTCGTTCTGCTGACAAAAGACTGGCGCCTTTACGGCAAACAACTCGGCTTCGCGATGGAAACAAAAACGCTCAATCGCAAAAAACTCGAAAGTCTCCAAAGAGCGGCATACTACAGATACTATCTCCGGCCGCGAAAGATCAGAAACGTATTCAAGATAGCGGACGTGAGAATGGTGTTCTTCTATTTCGTCTCCCACATGCTGAAGCTGCTCGGATATAAGCCCGGCGGCAAAACAGTGTAAATTTTTCTGAATAATCTATGTAACGGTACGCTTATCTTTGCCTTCACCCTGTACTTTTCACCAGTGTAGGCAGAAATCGAAAAAAGGGATGAGATACAAGACGAATCGAGCGAGAACGAGGGCGCATACTGTTACGTATGTAACCGAGTTCGAGTCGATGATTCAACGCAGTAGATCGCCCTTTCTTCGATTTCCAGTGCCGTGCGCCATTTTCAAACGCGCTTCGAACACCCCAGCGCGCGACACCGCATACACCCTCTCGCCGTCGCGCGACACGGTGACGCCTCTCAGTCTCGTGCCGATTTTCTTCCGGTAAACAATCGTTCCGTCGCTTTCGCTTATCAGCATTAAATCACCGTTTAAATAATTTCCGGCTGCGAGCAGGCCGTACTCAGGCGAGCACGCTATATGCCGCATCCCCCGGCCGTACCTTCCGAATCTTTTAACCCCCATCGTCTTCAGGTTCACCCTGAAGATAAATCCGGTGTCGAAATCCGATACGAACAGATAGCGCCGCTTTTCGTTAAATGCCAGATGCTGATACAGCGGCCCGAAACTCATGCCCAGTCCCGGCAACGCGGCCGCGCTCAACGTTCTAAGTCCGCCATTCTTGCCGATCCGCATCCGATACACAACCCCCTCCGTTACCGTAAGAAACGTATCGTCCTCCAGCGGCACAATCTCCTCCGCCTGCCCCATCACAATCCGCCGCAGAACCTTCCCGCTCCCGTCCACAACATACCACGGGAACGTCGCATAATCACTGTTGACGTAGTAAAGGTTCGATCCCGGATAGTGAGAAATACGGCATGGCTTCGGGACTCTCGCCGGAAGCCGGCGGCATTTTCCCCCGGGCCATTCGCCCCCGCACATCAGAATCCGGCCCGTGTTGTATTCGCCGATCAGCACATCATCTTTCGCGCAGTCGAACGCTATCTGCTCCGCCGAACCGTCAATCTCATTATGCGCAACGGCCTCCGCATCGCCCCGCCGCCATTCCAGAACGCCCGGCGTATGAAACAGATTCGACACGAACAGGCTTTTTCCGTCGCAACTCTCGCCGACGGCGTAGAAACCTCTCGGATACGGCGACTCCGAAATGCGTTTTTCAATCGGAGCGATGTGCCGGACGACATCGTCGTCAACGACCTTGGCGGACAAGCGCGTCATCGGCGATAGATACCAGAACATCCCGTAAAGAAAGAAAAAATAAAGCGATATGAAAAACAACCGAAATAGAAGACCAACCTTCGCTTTTAATTTTCTAACAAAAAAAGCCGCGATAACCGCTGCGGCCGCTAAAACATAAGCGGCCTCGCGCGGAACGTTTCTGTAGTACGAAAGAAGAAAAAACAGCGGGATCGCCCCGAGCGCTATCGCCGACACAGAACCGCCACCCGTCGCAAAAACGCAGAGCGCCGCCAGCGGCACAACGACAATCAGCACCTTATATCCGAACATGTAGTAGAGTGTGAAAGCGCTTATCGCCGCATACGCGGCGGGCAGGAAGAGCAGCGAATATCCCGTCCACTTCAACATCCCATGCGCGTTTCTCCGTCCGCTTCTTTTCAAAAGCGCTGCGAGCAGCAGGAACGCGGTGCCGGCGGCGCAACTCCCGAAATACAAATACCATATCAGGTCGCGCGCATATCGTATCAGCAGAAACTGCCCGGCTAATACCGCCGCCGTGATAACTATTTTTATCGGGATGAAGACTTTGTTCATCAGCCGTGCACGCTTTCAGCCGCGGGATTCCTTCTCGGAAGGATTTTCACAGTATGACCGACAAAACAATTCTATCACATACCCGCATAATATCAACGCGGCCTTCGGTTCCATTAAGGATAATAATTGTGTAGAATCCTTAATAAACACAGCCGAGGGCGAGACGTCGCCATGATTGCTAAAAAGAGAAAACGAACGCGCTCACGCATCCGGATAATCGCGCTTGTAATCGTCGCGCTCCTCGCCTTGCTCCACCGGACGAATATGAGGTTCTACCGCGCCGCGCACGAATCACTCCGCGCGGGCGACACCGAAAAAGCGGTCGCTCTAATGCGCCGTGTGGTTGTCCAAGAACCGTTTTTTTATACGTCGCCCGGAAGGGACGGCCGCGCCGATCTCGTTCGCGGCATCCGCGAGTCGGCCCACGTCTGGAAAACACGGCATAAATGGACGGTGCGCACCGGCGACGACGTGAAATCGTTCGCCGCTTACGCATCAGGCTCGGTCTATATCGGCAGCAACGATCGCAACCTTTACAAAATCGACGCCGAATCGGGAAAAGTAGTCTGGAAATTCTACACCGACGGAGAGATCGAGACGCAGCCGCTTATCGTCGGCGGCACGGTGTATGTCGCGTCGCACCCCGGAATGTTCGCCGTTGATGCAGACACCGGGAAGAAACTCTGGTTCCACAAAATGGCTTGGGCGGAATCTTCGCCCGCCTACTATCCTGACGGCGGCCTCGTCATCGCCGGTTCGAACGACAGGCGTGTTTTCGCATTCAACGCGAAAACCGGCAAAACCGCGTGGATGTTCAAAACGAGCTCGCCGGTTGAGTCGTGGCCGACAATAGACGGCAGTCGCGTGTTCGTCGGCAGCAACGGCGGCGACGTGTACGCCATAGACGCCGGGACAGGGAAACAGATATGGCGTTTCGCCGGCGACGGCACAATAGAAGGAAAAATTCTGTTCAACGGCGGGCGCGTTTACGCCGGATCCAAGCGGCGTCACATATACTGCCTGAACGCAGCCGACGGGCGGCTTGTGTGGAAGAAAGACATGCGTGGACGGATCGAGGAATCTGTCGGCGAATCGGAGAACATGGTGCTTTTCGGCGACCACAAGGGCGACATCGTCGCTCTGGACCCGGCCACGGGAAAAACAAGGTGGAAGTTCAGCGGCGCGGGCTGGATCGAGGCCCCCATCACCGTTTACAGAGGCGTCGTCTATGCGGGCTGCCACTACGGATTTCTTTATGCGATCGACGCCCGCAACGGCAAACTCATCTGGCGCTTTCTCACCGGCTGGGACATCGACGAATCCGGCCCATTCGCATTCGACAATACAGTCGTCATCGGCAGTCTCGACGACTCCATTTACGCATTTAAAATCCGTTGAAAATTGTATCAGTATCTGTTTGCTTTTATTTCTTCGAGCGTGTCGAACAGCGCCTTGATATTCTCATCCGGCGCGTCCACCTGCAGGGCGTGATTCGTCGCGAGGATGTAGCCGCCGCCCGGAGCGCCGATACTCACGCTCTCGAGGATCGACTCGCGCACCTCCGCCGGGGTCTTCCCGCCGAGCGTCTGCGAATCGATCCCGGTCGCGAAACAAATCCTGTCGCCGAACTCCGCCTTCGCCGTCCTGAAATCGTTCCCCGCCGCGGGCTGAAACGACTGGATGATGTCCACGCCGGCATCCACAATCCCGCCGAGCAGCGGCTGCACATACCCGCATGAGTGAAGCATCACGACACCGCCGCGGCGATGCACCTCTTCGCACTGCCTCTTCAGACACGGGAACGAAAATTCCTCCCACATTCGCTTCGAGATCAGCATCCGTTTCTGAGCGCCGTAGTCGTCGAGAATCGTTATAATATCCGCCCCCGCCTGCATGATGCCTTTTGTCAACTCAATCGTGTGCAGAAGAAATTTTTCAAAGAATCGCTTTATCACATCCGGATACAGCGCCATCCACATGTACAGATTTTCCATCCCCATGAACCACTGCGAAACATCCTGAATCCCCGGCACGTCCACAGCCACCGCAAGCCCCGGATGCGTCTTCTTGAACAGCTTTATTCCTTCGTATAGGCCGCGGTTCGACAGATGCGGGAATTTGTACCGGTCGAGTTCCTCCGGCGTCGCGCACGGAACCTTTGAAACTTCGAGATAAAGCCCCATCATGCTCCGCTCCACACCATAGACGTCCTTCGCCACAATTTTTCCGTTGTCAAGCCGCACCGCTTTAATGTAAGTCAGCGGATCGAACCACGAGAACTCTACAATGTCCGTGCCGAGCTGCGACAGATAATCCACCGCGCAGAGATACGTCAGAAACGGCGTCGCGCCGCGCGCCTGCCCCTCCGGAAGAGCGTTCTTCACGTTTTCAATTCCGTCGAATAAGAACCTCACCGCCGGGTTAGACGGCCTGACCGCCCCCTGCGACATTTTAAGCATCGCGTGTGGTTCGACCCACAGCATTACCGGCAGCCTGTCCACCGGCTCATGCCTCGCCGCAGCCAACACGCGTTCCCTCGACGTCATTTTATTCATCGCATCGCTCCGTCCGTTCCGCCGCCACCGTGCGGCCACAACTTTTTATATCGTTTTACGACTGTTTTATTCTGTCGATCGTCTTCAGCACCAGTTCATGCTCCTGCTGCTCGTTCTTCTTGAGCAGATCCACAATCACATTCTCGGCGAGCGACGCGATCAGCGGAAGCTTCACAACAATCTCCACCTCGAAATCGCGAGCATATTTTCCCTGCCCTGCGCTCGAAAAAATCGTCCGCCCCGTGCAGTCCACCTTCCCCTTCAGGATTATAGGCTCGATGCGGAACGTGAGCGTTTTCGTCGCCCGGACCCACTTCGCGTGTTGATACCACGTGAGCGCTTTCGGCGGTATCACCGCCCTGAGCGCCGGAGGAAGCTGCGCGTGCGCGCACCACTCCTCGACGTCGTTCCTGATTGCGCCGTCATCCTCCCTCTTGACCCTCTTGAATGTCGTTACGTTTTCGAGATTCGTCAGGTCGTACCCAAGTTCCTTTTCGATGAAGAATTCCACCGCTTTCTCCACATCGCAATCGTATTGCCTCACCTTTTTGAACTTCATTTGCCAATCCCCCAGAAGTGTTGAACTCGTCCGCGGGAAGCCTGTCTGACTGACCTTCGCGCGAACACATCGTTTTATAGTAACATTTAACATAACCGAAGTGAAGCGATCCCGCTATAGACAATCCGGCGTCTTATATGTCAATATCATTACGGGCCGTTTACCGTGCTGCTTTTGAAACTTCTGGAGGTGCGCCATGGACGAACGCTTCGGGCAGTTGAAAGAAAAAGTCATTTACGGAGACATGGAATCCGCCGAACAACTCGTGTCGGAACTTCTCGCCGCCGGAGAGGACGCGAAAAAGATCGTGGACGAAAGCCTGATACCGGCCATGGACGTTGTGGGCGTGAAATTTCAGGAGTTCGAGTTCTTCATTCCGGAGCTGCTGGTGGCCGCGCGCGCGATGGACGCTTGCCTCAAACTGGTGAAACCGAAGCTCGAAGGCTCGTCGGCGAAGCCGGTCGGCGTCGTCGTAATCGGTACCGTGAAAGGCGACCTTCACGACATCGGCAAGAACATCGTGAGCGCGATGCTGAAAGGCGCAGGATTCGAGATCATCGACGTCGGCGTGGATGTCGAAGCGGCGAAATTCGTCGATGCGGCGGAGAAGAGCGAAGCCGATATCATTGCTCTGTCCGCGCTTCTGACGACAACAATGCTCGAAATGCGCGGAATCGTGGACAAGCTGAAATCAAAAGGACTGCACGGAAAGGTAAAAGTCATGGTGGGCGGCGCTCCGCTGACTCAGGAGTTCGCGAACAAGATCGGCGCGGACGCATACTCGCAGGACGCCACCGGCGCGGTCAAAAAAGCGCGCGAACTGATGAGCGCGTAAAAACCTTTTCGAATTTTCAAGCTGAATTGTGACAGGAATATCGGGCGGCTATGCCGTGTCAGAATACGTGCGTGCCGTCGCCT
Organism: uncultured bacterium; assembly: GCA_964409645.1. Classification (GTDB taxonomy): domain Bacteria; phylum UBP15; class UBA6099; order UBA6099; family UBA6099; genus CAYPEK01. Next base: position 43,623 of record CAYPEK010000011.1, read on the forward strand.
TCGCGGTGCCCCGATATGCGGTGATACGGCGAGGGGCGCAACACGTACGACGTCTGATCAACCGGACACGTGGGAATTCCATCCGGAAAATACGCTGCGTTCGTCTTGATGTCGCTCAGATCGTCGAGCGGCCATGTTGCTTCGAGATAATAGTAACCTTCCACCTGCTTATTGAGAATCGCGCGGTTCATCTCGCACGACTGCACTTTCGCTCTCATTGTCGATATGAAAAAGCGCGGAATAACTATCGCGGCAAGAATGCTGATCAGCAAGACAACCATCATCACTTCCAGCATTGTGAAACCTTTGTTTCTTCCGTTCTCGAAATTTGTGCTTTGCTTCATTAGCCGCAACCTCTTGTCAACTTCAATTGTTTAAATTTAAATCATTCGCATTTTAAAAACAACAAAAATCAACATTTTTATATTATTATGTCTAATTTGTCTTGGGTTACAGATTTAGAATGCCAATAAACCCACAAAAAACAATTATTTCAAGCCTTTTTTTAACATTTTTCTCTCAAAAAAAAGCGGTGTTTTTATTCCATTCGACAAAACAACAATACACATTCCATGATATCAATTCTTCTCCGCCCGGCATTCTTTTAAATACATTTAAATACAACGTCGAAAGGCCGCCACACTTGCATGTTCTCCCACCCTGTTATATTAAATCAGTTGTATTCATCAGCATCTGGCCGTTGAAAGGCTATTACAGATAGGAAATTTACAATAAAATATTTGCACACAACACCAACGGCTGGCGCCGGCAGGCAAACCGACCCGGCGCTGCAGGAGACACAACATGCCCAACTACATAGCAATCGACCTCGGTGCGGAAAGCGGCCGCCTCGTTCGCGGCACGCTCGATTCCGGCCGGCTCACCATCGAAGAAACCGGCAGGTTCCCCAACGGAATGATCCGGATACTCGGTCGCCTGCACTGGAACCTTACCGGGATGTACCGCGAGATCACCGGCGCTCTCGGCAGGCTCGATAAGTCGCTTCCGCCGGACAGCATCGGCGTTGACACGTGGGGAGTCGATTTCGTTCTGCTCGCGGAAGACGGATTCCCGACCGGGTTGCCGGTCGCCTACCGCGACTCGCGCACGGACGGCATGATGGATAAATTCTTCGAGCGCGTTCCCCGCAAACGCATATACGAAAAGACAGGCATCCAGTTCCTGCAACTCAATACCCTCTATCAGTTATTCGCTATGTCACAACAGAAATCGCCTCAGCTCGCCACCGCGCGCGAACTGCTCTTCATACCCGACTACTACAACTACCTGCTCACCGGCGAAAAGAAAACCGAGTTCTCGAGCGCTACCACGTCGCAGTTCTACAATGTCCACGAGAAAACATGGGACGCCGAACTGATCGGCGCGGCGGGCGCATCGATATCACTGATGAAGGAGATCGTTCCGCCCGGCACTGTCGTCGGCCGCTTGACGGGCGACCTGCGGGAGGAAACCGGCCTCGGCGGCATACCGGTCATCGCCCCCGCGACGCACGACACGGGCTCCGCCATCGCGGCGGTTCCGGCTTCGGGCGCGGACTGGGCGTACATAAGCTCCGGAACTTGGTCACTGATGGGAATCGAAATAAAGGAGCCGGTCGTTTCCGAAGCGGCGGAGAAATTCAATTTCACGAACGAGGGCGGTGTCGACGGCACGTACCGATTCCTCAAAAACCTGATGGGAATGTGGCCGGTGCAGCGCGTGCGCGCCGAACAGAGCAGCAGCATCGGTTATGCGGAACTTATGAAAATTGCGGAAGAGGCCGAACCGTTTAGAAGCCTGATCAATGTGCAGGACAGCCGATTTCTGAACCCAGTCTCCATGACAAAGGCGATAGCGGAATTCTGCGAGCAGACCGGACAGCCCACGCCGGACACAACGGGCGCGTTCGTCCGCTGCGCGCTCGAAAGCCTCGCGCTCCACTACCGCGTTGTACTGCACGAACTCCGGCAGGTTCAGTCGTCGCCCGTCGGCCGTATCCACGTGCTCGGCGGCGGCTCGCGCAACGAACTGCTCAATCAAATGACGGCAGACGCCACCGGTCTGCAGGTTCTCGCCGGGCCGACCGAAGCCACGGCGATCGGAAACATAATCGTTCAGGCGCAGGCACTCGGTCACATCGGGTCGCTCGAAGAAGCGCGCTCGATAGTGCGCAGCTCGTTCGAGATCCGCGAGTACGAACCGGCGAAAAACGGCGCTTGGGACGCCGCTTTCGAAAAATACGAAAACCTCAGAAATAGTTTTGCCGAATGACAATCTCAGCGTGAGAGGCGCAAAGATGAAAAAAACGGCGCTGATTTCAAACGGGGATTACAGAGACGCGGCGGGCGCAAAGAGCTGGCCGATGCAGGAGGAGACGCTTAAAGCGGTGGAGGCGGCGTTTGGGAAACTCGGCGTCGAAACCTTCCGGGCGCACCCGTTCAAAAAGGAAAAAGGACACGGGTTCATTACAACGCAGACCGAAGGCTGCAAGATATTCGCCGGTCTCGATCCTGAAGCGCCGGTGGTGATCGTGCTGTCGTGCTGGGCATATTCGCACAACGTGGCATCCTCACTCAAGCTGCACTGCGGGCCGATTCTGATACTCGCGAATTTCGACGGAACGTGGCCGGGACTTGTCGCGCTGCTCAACCTATCGGCGACGCTCGAAAGGATGCGTATTCCCAACTCACGCATCTGGACGGATAAATTCGCGGACGATCCGGCATTCATGAAGAACCTCAAAAAGTGGATCGACACCGGATCGGTCGAGTATCCGACGGACCACATCACTGATTTGAAAGAATTGAAACTCTCGAAAGAGGCGCTGGCACTCGGCGAAGAGCTCGGCGCCGACATTCTAAAAAATAAAAGGATACTCGGCCAGCTCGATCCCGGCTGCATGGGGATGCTCAACGCTGTTCTCAGTCCCGGCAAACTCGCCGCGGTCGGAATGCCCGTCGAGTTCCTCAATCAGTCCGACCTTGTCGCTGAGATGCAACTTGTGCCGGACGAAACCGCGCGCGCGAATTTCGATTGGCTGAAAAAGCGAGGCGCGACATTCCACTTCGGTACGGACGACGCGACCGAACTGACCGAGGCGCAGATTCTGGAACAGATGAAGATGTACACCGCCGCGGGGATTCTTTTCCGGCGGTACGGCCTGAGCGCAATCGGCATTCCCTACCAACTCGGGCTTGTGCGCTGCGTGAGCGCGTCGGACCTTGCGGAGGCGATGCTGAACAATTGCGACCGGCCGGACATCATTTATCCGGAAACGGGCGAGGTTGTTGCCAAAGGACTACCCATTCCTCACTTCAACGAGGGCGACATCGGCTCCGGGCTGCCTCAGGCGCTTATGTGCGAGATTCTTGTTAAGAAGGGAATGCCGCCCGAGACGACGCTGCACGACGTGCGCTGGGGCGACGAATGGAAAGGCCGCTTCGTGTGGGTGTTCGAGATTTCGGGCGCGGCGCCGCCCGCGCATTTCGGCGGCTGGGAGAAAGCGGAAATCTACCGCCAGCACCAGATGCACTTCCCGAAAGGAGGCGGCACTTGCGCTGGTGTTTCGAAACCCGGCACGGTAACATGGGCGCGGTTTTACCAAAATTACGAGGGTCAAATATGTCTCGACTGCGGGACGGGCGAAGTCGTCGAGATGCCCGCGGACGAAGTCAAAAGACGGCTCGAATGCACGACAAAGGAATGGCCGATTGCGAACGTGCACATACCCGGCTACGGCAGGGACGAGCTAATGAGCAGCCACAAGTCTAATCACATAACAATATGCTACGGAGACATCTTGCAGGAGCTTGCCGCGGTTGCGTCGAAGATCGGGCTCGGCGTGAACATCGTCGGCGACGCGCGTAACGGCTTGAAATAAAATCCTATGCACGATTTAAAATAAAAAGGCCCGAGAGAGGTATCCCTCTTCCTTACGCCGGATCGACATTAGTATTATGGACGGCGAGAAGATACCAGTTCCGGGCCTGTCAAATCATTCAAATTACGAACAAATTACGAAACTAATAGTATGTGCCACCCCAAACTTGATTGGTGGAATCCTTTGGCGAACTTTACGCGTTGTTTTTCAGCTCCGCCAACTGCTGCATCGCCTGTGCGAGAAGGCTTTTCACCTTTTCGAGCGCCGCAGTTGCATCCGTCGTGTCGGTAGTCGATGTGGTTGACGTCGTCGATGCAGACGCGGTCGTGGAATCGGTGGTCTCGCCGCTCGCGAGCTGCGACAACAGTTCGAGAAAAAGCTCCATGACGGTCTGCTGGTCGCCGCTGTTCGAATCATACTGCGCGACCTGAGACGCCTGCGTGCCCTCCTGAGGAGGAGGCGGTGGCGGCGGCTGAAGCTCGGAGAGATCGCCGCTCTCCGCGACGCTCGCGAACTTATCCGCGAGCATACTCAGGAACTCGCTCGTCGATTCGTCCACATCTTCCGACTCCGCGGCCGCGCTCAATTGATCCGAAATCTCCTGCATTATGTCACTGAACTTTTCCGGGTCCTCGTTTTTGAGCGATTCGAGCTGCGAAAGAAGCTCGGACGGATTCGAAAACGAGACGGCCGTACCCATCGGGCTGCCGTAATCGGCGTTTGCCTTGTTTACGGCAGTCTCCAGTGTCGTATCGACCGCCTGTTTCATCTGGATCATCATGCTTCCCATGATCCCGCTGTTTACTCCGGATATACTCATTATGTTGCCTCTTGTTCCCCTTAATATTCCGCCTTCCGGCGGCAGCGGCGCTTTCTGCGCACGCTCAAATAAACACACAACCCGCCTCTACGGGCAGGCCTCTGAATGCAGACTGGTTTTAGTAATTAGGGTGGAGCGGCGCCGCGGGCTTCCGCCGCGACGTTTGGTTCCTTCGACCCTCTCCATTCACTGGTCCGAAGTCCTTCGGAATGCTCCTCCCGATTTGAAAATACTGCGGGACATACAGACGCGCCGTATTTCCCGCATGACTTTCTGAATCCGCCTCTGTCTTGAATGAAAATTCTCCGACAATTAAATTGGAGTTGTATTAACTGTTTATCACCTCCCTTCATTTCGCTGACTGCTTCGCACTGAAAAAAACATCGCTTCCGCTGAAACGATATTACTTAGACTGATAGAGTAAGTTTATTATTCCATTATTCATTTTTATAACGAGGCAACATCCGGGGAATCGACCCTTGTGAATTTGTCGAATATGTGAATTCGCCTTTGCAGCCGGGCTTATATTCATTAAAATCAATAATCCGCACAGCCGGGCTCTTTGGAAAGGAAATTTTATGAAAAAACTCACCATTGCAGCATTATTAGTCTCCGTATTAGCCGTATCCGTACAATTCGCGTCAGCTAATGAGACCTCACAGGCTAACGATTTCCTGATACTGCCCTTCTGGTTCCACGTGCATACCAGCTTCTACGGCGACGGCGGAGGCGAAACCCCCGCGAGCATCGCCGCCTACCTGAAATCGAAAGGTTACAAAGGCGTTGTGCTCACCCCCCACTCCAAACGCCTTTCGTTTCCCGACTTCAAGAAAGCAGCCGACGAACAGAATACGGCAGATTTCATCACAATCACCGGACGCGAGATAATCGCCGGCGCCGTTTCAGAGGATGAAGCGCGCGTGATGTGCCATATCAACGCCGTAAGTCCGTCCGAAAATCCACCCGTGCTCGACCACAAATACGAAGCCGAACAACTCGACAACATCCTCTCTGAACTCGACACGGAAAAAGCGTTCTACGTCTGGAACCATCCGTGGGCGTGCAGCCAGTGGGAACCCTACGTCAGCCGCTTCAACGGCATAGAGCTTTTCAACGACGTCGGCCCCGGTTTCGCCAGCGGAGCAAGCTACGACGTTGAGCGAAAGTATTATCTCGCCGCACTCAAAAACGGCACAAAACTCTTCGTCATTTCGGGTATAGACATGCACACGATGATGCAAACTCAGATAGGCGATTATTTTACATACGTGTTTCCGGACGAACTCACCAGAGATTCCGTCGTCGCCGCGTTCGCCGCCGGACATACGTTTGCGGCGTTCAATGCGAAAGTCAGGTCTCTCAGTGCGCGGCCCGCGTTCAAGCCGTACGACGCGCCCGGCGGTGCGTTTTCCGTTAGCGGCACGATAGACATAAAGCTTCTCGGCGGACCTAAAGCGAAATTTATCCTCTATAAAAACGGCGAAGAGTATGCTCCGTCCACCCCTGTGTCTTTTGTCCGCGGAAAGAAAGGCGCGAAAGGATATACGGACTTCAGTTTTTCATTCGGAGACAAGCTGAAACCCGGCGAGTCGGCCTGCTACGCATTTGAAATCCCGCATTACATGTATTCATCGCAATACTGCTATACCGCGAAGTAACGCTTCCGAAAGGAGCGTCATGACAGACAAACCGGCAACCGTAAAATTACAGCTCACAATCGCGTTTGCGTTCATTCTTGCCGTGGTGTGCGCGTCGCGCGCGGCGGCCTCAACGCGGGTTGCGCTCGTCCCTCTCGACAACAGGCCGGTGTGCCTCACCCACGCCGTCAAAATAGCTGACCGCGCCGGTGTTGCCATTAAGCATCCTCCTTACGCCGCCGTCGGCGCTTACGTCTTCCCCGGAGACCCCGACGCGGTGCTCGACTGGATCGAACGCGAGGCCCCACAAACCGACCTTCTGATTCTATCGATCGACATGGCTGCGACGGGCGGCCTCGTCTCTTCACGCACGGACACCGCGACCGCAGATGAAGTCAGCCGCCGCCTCGAAAGGCTTCGCGACATCGCAGAAAAGAATCCCGGCATGAAAATATGGGCGTTCGGCATCCTGCAGCGGATCGCCCGAACGGGAACCGGCCGCGAAAAGGAAGACAGCGTCACCGCGCAGATGGCGTTGTACCTCAAAACAGCGGATGAAGCGGAAGCTACTCATAATAAGTCGCTTTCCGTCAAATCGGAAATGCTCAAAAGCGGCATACCGGCGACCGACCTCGAAGCATACATGAACGCGAGGCGGAGAAATCATTTTACGAACATTAAATCCATAGAAATGGCTGCCGCGGGCGTGTTCGACCTCCTCGTCATCGGGATGGACGACAACGCCGTGTACGGGCCGGAGCGAAAAGAACTCGCAACGCTCGAAAAGGAGATCGCGAGACTCGGCGCCGGCGAAAAAGTCATAATCAAACCCGGCGCGGACGAACTCGCGCAACTCCTGATCGCACGCGCAAAACTCGAATCGGAGAGAAGAATACCGAAAGTTTACATCGCGACATCGGACCCATCCGCGTTAGGCGAGATTCCTCCGTTCGAGGACCGCCCGCTCAACGAGTCGCTCGATCTGGCGCTCACACTCGCGGGTGCGTCGCGCGCCGCAAGCGCGGACGGCGCGGACGCCGTTCTGCTTGTGCACACGGCAGATAAAAACAGCGCGGCGGATGCGCGAATGGCGGCGGAATTCGTCGATGCCGGATACAGAGTCGGTGTTGCGGACGTGAGCGCGGTCAATATGGCGAGCGCGGATTTCGCGGAAGAACTCGGGCGAGGCTTAGGCGACCTCAACAGGCTCGCGGGATACGGCGGCTGGAACACGGCGGCAAATTCGATCGGTACGGCGGCCGCGATGCTTCTCGCGGGCGGCGACGGCGGCGCTTTTCTTTTCGAGCGTTTCGCGGACGACGCGCTTTTCATGGGAAGAGTGCGGCCGCGCATACAGCGGCAGAACTTTCCGGGCGCCGACGAGGGAGAACGCTATACAGCAATGCGCGCGGCGCTGGTGAAAAGCCTGCGCGAGGAAAGCGGCAAATTCTATAAGTTGTATTTCAGCAACGATACGGAAACGGATGTTCGCGTCGATATTCAAATACCGTGGTTCAGACTTTTCGAGATCGACATAGACGCTTCCGTCCGAAGCCGGATGTAGCACAACACTGTCTGAACGACGGGTTGCCTGCGAAAAACACAATTATTTCGCATTTTCACCTCGCAAGCCTCACGATGTATAATTGTTTTATGCAATCCGGCGCTTTCGTGAATGCGCCGCCGCGGAGATGAACCTATGAAAAAAAGAGCGTCCGTCTTCTTGTTGATTTTTGTCATTTTTTTCGCAATCGGCCGGAGCCTGTCCGCCGCGGATTCAAAAACCATCACTCTCGACGATTTCAGGGACAAGCTGAAAGGTGGCTTCGTCGGCCAGATGGTCGGCGTCACATACGGTGCCCCGTTCGAGTTCCAGTATGACGGCACGATGGTCCCCGAGGAACGCGTCGGGCCGTGGTCGCCCGTCGTCCTTCAGGGGGCAATCGCTCAGGACGATATTTACGTAGAGCTCACTTTCCTCGAAACAATCGAGAAATACGGACTCGACGCATCGATGGAGACGTTCGGAAAAGAATTCGGCAAATCGAAGTATCCGCTTTGGCATGCGAACGCATCGGGACGCGAAAACATCCTCGCGGGTGTAATGCCCCCGCTCTCCGGCCACCCAAGCCGCAACTCCCACGCGGACGACATCGACTTCCAGATCGAGGCCGACGTATTCGGTCTCATCACGCCGGGCATGCCCGCCTCCTCGCAGTCTCTCACATGGCGGGTCGGCCACGTCATGAATTACGGCGACGGCGTTTACGGCGGCGTTTTCATCGCCGCAATGTACTCGGCGGCATACTTCGAGAACGACCCGGTGAAAGTGGTCGAGGCCGGACTTGCGGCGATATCTGCCGACAGCAACTATGCAAAAACAGTCGCGGACGTCCTCGACGCATATAAGAAGGACCCGTCCGACTGGCGGAAGGCGTGGCAGCTCATCGAGGATAAATGGGCGCCAAAAGGCCACTGCCCCACACGCAACGACAAGAAGCCGGGCTTCCCGTTCGGTATCGCGGCGAACATCAACGGCGCATACGTTGTGATCGCGCTTCTCTACGGCAACGGCGACCCGATGGCAACGATGAAAATCGCCGTCATGAGCGGCCGCGACAACGACTGCAACACATCGTCCGCGATGGGAGTGCTCGGAGCGATGAAGGGCTTTAAGGCGCTGCCCAAAAACTTCAGCCTCGCGCTCGACTCAATGAAAAACAGCAAGTTTTCTTTCACGGATTACACTTGGCGGACGGCATTGATCGCGATGGAGGCTCAGGCGCTGAAGGAAGTGGAAAAAAGCGGCGGCTCGATCGTCGAGGCTGGAGGCGTAAAAGTGCTTTCCATCCCGAATCAGCAACCCGAAAAGCTTCCGCTCGAACAGTGGCCGTACGGAGCCGACGGCAAAGATGTGCCCGTTTCGAAATATTGATAATAATCAGAGTATTTTATATTTTTACTTCATTTAACGATCATATCGCAGACGACCGCCTTATGATCCATGAATCCCTTGTTTTTTTCCGGGGTCATATCGAGACGGTTCTTGTCGTCCTTCATGATCGTGCACTTCTCCGCGCGCATGTTGGAGACAACATGATCGAGACACTTCTCGAATTTCTTTTTAACAAGTCCGAGCATGCTCACCTCTCGCGTCCCCCACGTCGGCTCGTATGAATTGACAACACGCAACTTATTCCCGCTCTGGTCCGAGAACGTGGCGTCCCAGCACTGGTTCAGGTTGGCCAGCTCGTCGATCACGCCCTTCTTCATCAGACTCGAACTCTTGTCGCGCGACGGGTCGTAATTGTAGTCGCCTCCCATCAGCACCGTGTAACCTTCTTTGTCGAACGCCGCTATCTTTTCCAGCGCTCCGCATATCTGCGCGCGCCGCTGCGCGAAGTCCTTATCGTCCAACGGACTCGCCGTATGCACGTTGAACAGTTTGATCGCCTCACTCTTCTTCAGCGTCCGCTTCGCCGTGCATACATAATCCTCTTTTTCTTTTTTACATTCCTCTTTCACCGGACTCTTATTTATCAAATGGGCCGTGCACAAATAGTAGCCGTCGCCCAGTTCACAGTCCTCGATATATTCCAGCCTGTCCTTATTCAGCCCCACGCACAATTCGCCCGAACACTGCACGGAATACTTTCCCGGAAACGTTACCTTCTCCGAGTCCAGCCCTTCGCGGTCGATCTCCTGAATAAAAATAACGTCCGGCGAAATCTTATTGAGGTTCGTTTTGATCACGGACAGGTCGAAATAAGGCGCCTTGAATTTCCTGTTGTAAGCCGCCTCCGAGATGCTCATATTGCCTATGTTCGCCGTGAGCAGCTTGATCGTCTCCGTTTTCTTCGCCGTCTTCGATGCCGTCTTGGGCGCTGAAATCGCGCAGACAGCGCACAGTCCCGCCGCCGCCATCACCGCCAATACATTTTTTCCGATTCTCATTTTGCCACCCGCCAATTTGTTGCAGTTATTTTCCGCCTTTTCCGGCGCCAAATCAACTATCTCCCGCGCCGCTTTATCTTGAATATCAGATTGTCGCCGCTTCTGAACACGAGCTGAAAATCGTCCGGATGTGAGAGCGCCCACTTCATTTCGATCGGCTGCGCCGCGCCTCGCTTCGGATGGTAATCAATCGACACAAACAGGTAATCAGCTTTTTCCGACGCAAGCCGCCCGCGCCATGCTTCATAGTCGCCTTCCGCACGGAAAATGCCGTTAAGGTCCGTCGAATCCGCCTGAGGCGCGTAACCTTCTTCGGTTCTCCGCCCGCGCTCGTAGCTGTGGAACACTCTGTCGCGCGAACCATCTATATTGACATACAGCACACGATTTTTTAGCCTGTCTCCGTACAATCCGTAAGGCGCGCAGTTCCCCGCGTATGCGATAGTTGCCGCTTTTCCTTCCGTTATCCTCTCCATCGCATTCCAGCCCGCCGCGAGATAATGGCCCTCGTACCACTCGTACCGATGTTTCTTCATGAAGTCGGCCTTCAGCGATATAACTACGAGCGCCGCGATCGCGAGCAGCGGGATAAGCTTCAGCGCCTGCCTCGGGCGCCTCCCGACCAGCAACCCCAGAAAATACGAACCGAACATCACCGCAAGCAGCGCCGCGACAGCCGTCGGCGCTCCCTCCATCGCGAGACTCCCGCCCGAGAACATATCCGCCACGAACCGCCCGAACCGGCGCGCCGTGTCGTAATTGCCGATAAGCAAACCCGGCGCCGCTGCAAGCCAGAGCGCGTTCCAACCTGATTCCTCTATCGCGTACGCCGCAAACACGAAAAACAGCACGACGCCCGGAATCGCGAAGCGGGCGTTGTTCGCAATGTTGTACGGATTCACACACCAGAAAACGAACATGACCGCCGGGGCCAGAACAAACAGATATCTCACCCCCCACGAACGGCCCGAAGAAAACGTAAACATCGCCGCCGCCGGAATCGCGAAGCAAAATGCGACGATCGCCGCCGCGGAGCCTATCCTCCAGAACGACACCGCCGCCGTTCCCGCTACCGCCGCAAGCATCAAAACGAGCGCGCCTGATTTCGCCGAACGCCACGGCTGTTCGCTCCGTGCGGCCGCACCGCCCATAGCGGCGATCAGTATGAACGGAATCCCGCCGATCAGCCAAGGCCCGGCCACATAGTTTGAGAACACGCTTTTCAGCGACACGATATCCGAAACGGGAACGTGCATGTGAGACGCGAGCATTGCGCCGCGTTCAAATGCCCCACTGAAAATTTTAACGCCGAACACGCTCATGCCGAGCGGATAAAACGGACTGCCGGTCAATGCGAGGTTGCGCACATACCAAAATGCGCCGGATGCGGCTGCCGCAACAATAAACATCGCAGCCGAAGCAACTTTCGACTTGTCCTTTTTCGCCGCGAACACCAGAGGAAAAAGCAGAGCGATAAAAACCGCTCCGATGTATTTCGAGCCGACCGCAAGACCCGCGGCAAGACCGGCAACCACAAGCTCGCCTCTCGCCCTTCGCCCTTCAGAGTCCGGCAGCAGGTATGCCGCCGCCGTCAGAAAAGAGGCCGCGAAAAACAGATCCACCCCGAACTGCTGCACCTGCCGCAGAACCAGAGGCGCAGCCGCGCCCGCCGCCGCGCCCGCTATCGCATTCCCGTCCCCGAGACCGGCGCGCTTCGCAATTCTGAACGATGTGGCCATGCACACGAGCAGACACATCGCCTCAAACAGCCCCGACAATAGATCGTTCTTCAGCGGCATAATGAGCCAAAGATAGATGAGCTCGCCGTTCGACGGATAATAAGTCGTCGCCTGTTCCGGGCTAAGCGTCTGCACGAGCGTGATTTTTCCGGCGCGCAGCCACTCGGCGGGAAACACGAGATGGTCGAGGAACGCATCCGCCGGCGACGGCGGCATAATCAATGCAAACGAAGCCGACACTAAAAAATAGAAGATGAATATGTAGAGTATAATCGATCTCGGCAGCGATTTCTTTTCCAGCGGACGCCCATAGACCGACGTTTCCGGCACCCCCGCCACGCGTACCCCGCGCCCGCGTGTCCGCCTGTAAACAAGCCATATCGCAAGCAGCGCCGCCGCATGCATGGCGACCGTGCTCCTGAAATCCATCGAATTCAGCACGCTTAGAATTTCATAAATTATGACGATCAGCGACATCGAAACGGCGAACGCCGCCGGAAGCCTGTCCACGCCGCGCCCGCGCCCGGCAAGCCGCGTTGCCGCAAGCCAGCCCGACAGCATTACAATGCCGTTCATCAGCAGGCTGCCGCCTATCGAAATGTAGAGCGATTCCGCCATTGCATTAATTATAATCGAAACAACCGATTTGGTTTATACCAGTCGCTCCATCCATTCCTATTTCCTTTTATGTGGATAATACTAATATTTTATTTCCGTCAGCTTTTGCCTCACTGCCTTCTTCAAATCCGCGAACTCTCTCTCTTTTTTTGCGGAGATCGCAACCGCGCCGGGATGCAGCCTGAGCAAGTGATCTAGTCTTTCACTATTCCCGACCCGATCGATTTTATTAAAAACCAGCAGATACGGAACCTTAGTCGCCCCGAGTTCCGATATGATCCGGTCCACCTCGTCCATCTGCTCCTGATATTGCGGATTGGAGACATCAACAACGTGCAGCAGAACACTCGCGTCACGCACACCCTCAAGTGTGGACTTAAACGACTCCACGAGATGCACCGGCAGGTTCTTTATGAATCCTACGGTATCGACAAGCAGGGCGTTGCCGACCCCCTCTATGTAAATCTTCCTCGTCAGCGGGTCGAGCGTGGCGAACAACTTGTCCTCGACAAACGCCTTCTCCTTGCTCAGCGCGTTGAAGAGCGTCGTCTTTCCGGCATTCGTGTACCCCACAAGCGATAAAACTGGCACGCGCGCCCTTTCCCTCCGCTGCTTCTGGATCAGCCGGTTCTTCTCAACTTTTTCGAGCTTCTTCTTCAGTGTGGAAATGCGGTCACGGATGCGGCGGCGGTCGGATTCGAGCTTCGTTTCGCCCGGCCCGCGCGTGCCTATGCCGCCACCCAGCCGCGAAAGTTCCACACCCCGCCCCACGATCCTCGGCAGCAGGTATTCGAGTTGCGCAAGCTCAACCTGTATCTTGCCCTCGTTGCTCTGCGCCCGCATCGCGAATATATCGAGTATCAACTGCGTGCGGTCGATCACCTTTACGCCGAGCTCTTTCTCGAGGTTGCGGAACTGGAGCGGAGACAACTCGTTGTTGAATATCACGAGGTCCGCTTCCATCTCCTCGATTGCCTCGCGAATCTCCGCCACCTTGCCCGGTCCGATATAGAACTGCACCGTAGGCCGGGTTTCCTTCTGCGTTACGACCGCGACCACGCGCGCGCCAGACGTCTCCGCGAGCCGTGCAAGCTCAATGTACGGGTCGTCCGTATCGCCCCATTCGACATGCGCGGTTCGAAAACCCGCAACGACCGCCTTTTCTGTCGGCTCTTCCTTCATAAGCAACGATTATAGCAAAAACGAAGTATTTAAAATATGGATTATTCTATTAGATTTCCGCCGAGCGCACATTTTTCACGAACGCGGTCACCTTCGCGGGGTCCTTGATGCCTTTCGACGACTCGACGCCGCTCGCGAGATCGACGCCCGCCGGGCGCACCGTGCGAATCGCTTCGGCCACATTCTCCGGCGTCAGCCCGCCCGCCATGATCACCGGCAGCGGCGACTCCGCGGCGATGACCCGCGCCGCGTTCCAGTCGTACGTCACTCCCGTGCCGCCCATCAGACGTGTGTCGCCTTTCCGCACTATCGTGTCGAGAAGCGCCTTGTTGACTCCACTTTCCGCGTAAGCGGCGATCCGCTCCTTATATGCGCCTGCGTCGAGATCCGCCCCGGCATCCGCCGGGATGTGCACGGCCTTCCATATCTCGCAATCGAGCCGCGCACGGAGCGACGCGACGAACTCCGGCGTTTCGTCTCCCTGAAGCTGGACGCCCGAGGGTCTGATCCGCTCTGCGCATTCTACGACAAGCCCTTCCTCCGGATTGAAGAACAAAATGATTACCGGAATCTTAGAGCGCGACGCGAAAACCGACGCCTTCTCCGGATCGAGAGTACGCGGCGACGGCATGTTGACAAGCAGCCCTATATAATCCGCGCCCGATCCGCCGATCAGTTCGACGTCCTCAAGTCTCGTCACGCCGCATATTTTAATGAAGCAACCGTTTTTCATCCCGCCTTCTTCCGATCATCTATGCTCCGCCGAGTCGAGAAGCACGCCGAGCGCTACCGCGAGCCGTCGGTCGAATTTCTGTTGCGGATCGCCGGTCAGGTCTAATACATATTTATCCATAACCGTCCATTTGCGTATAAACTTTCCTATGACGGCGCCTCCCGATTGAATGATAAAATCCGTCTTAAGAAAATCACCTATCTCGCTGAAACGGCGGAGCAGCGCTTTAAACCACGAGTCCTCGAACGCCTGTGCGATCACCGCGCCCTCCGGCGACAGGATGTCCCACGTGCGGCGTAGTATGCTTATCATGTTCCGCCTGCGGAAACTCCCGAGCACCTGCCCGTCCGGCCCCTGCAGCGTAAATGTGCGAAACAGAATCGCAAAAACCTTGTCCTGCAGCACCGTGAGCGCCTTTATCTTCATCGTGCTGTCGCTGAAAATAGAAATGTGTCGCTTCAGAGCAAACGTTGTCCGTTGGATGAAGAATATCTCATTCTGATTCTCGTCGTATAATTGGTAAGTCTGCCTTATCTTCAGGAACTTCTGGTTGAACAGATACTTATCGAGCTTGAATCTCTCGTCGAGAGGCGCGGCGGACGCAGACGGTTTCGCCGCCGCCGGCGTTGACTGCTGCGCGAGAAACCCGTCAAGTTTCCCTCCGCATTTCGGGCAGAACTTTGCGTTTTCTTTCAATTCGTTTCCGCAGCGTGTACAGTTCATATTCGCGCCTCCGGTTTTTGGCTAGAGTAACACAAGCCCGGCGATTTAACAAGAATTCCTCCGGTCGTCTCTATGCTCCGTCCACCTCTTTTGACACGCGCGTTATGTTTTTGTTAAACTTCATAAACTTTGGAACGGGGAATAGACAGATGGTAAAGAATGACGAATGGATTATTAAGACAGCCAAGGAAGCGGGCCTGATAGAGCCGTTCGAGGCGGGTCAGGTGCGCGAAGGCGTTATCTCATACGGCGTCTCGTCTTACGGATACGATATGAGGCTGAGCCGCAACTTCAAGGCGCCGGTTATCAGCGGCCGCACCGAACTCGACCCGAAAAACCCGGGAAGCGTTGAGTTTGAGGACATCGAGACATCGTGCTTCCTGCTCCCCTCGGGCAGTTTCGTTCTCGGACACAGCCTCGAGTACTTCCGAATTCCGCGGGACGTGCTTGCGCTCTGCACCGGCAAGTCCACATACGCCCGCTGCGGAGTGCTCATCAACATCACACCACTCGAACCCGAGTGGGAGGGCAATGTGACGATCAGCATCGCCAACACGTCACCGGTGCCGGTGCGTATCTATGCGGAGGAAGGCATCGCACAGGTGGTTTTCATAGCGGCGGAAAAGGCGTGCGGCGTGTCGTACGCGGACAGGAAGGGAAAATATCAGGCGCAGCGCGGCATAGGAACCGCGCAGGTGTGATCGCCGCGGAACTATCGTCGCTTCGAATCTTGTTTCTTATAATGTTTTTTATTGAAGCTCTGAAATAAAGACAGGCCGCGCCGGACGCGGAAAAGACAATCGACGGGAGAACAGTTATGAAAATCAAAGCGGTTGCGCAGGATGTCGTGAAATACAAAGGTGATGTGCTCATCGTCAATCTGTTTGAAGGCGTTAAGCAGCCGGGCGGCGCGGCGGGCGCGGTGGACAAGGCGCTCGGTGGCGCGATAACGAAGCTGATAAAGCGCGGCGAATTCACAGGTAAGCGCGGCACGTGCGCGGACCTGCCGGGCTCGAAATCGATCGGCGCGGAGCGCGTCGTGGTGGTCGGTCTAGGCAAGAAAGAAAAATTCGACGCGGACGGTATCAGACTCGCGGCGAGCGTCTCTCTGAACAAGGCGAAATCGATCAAGGCTAAACACATCGGGACGATTCTGCACGGCGCGGGCGCGGGCGGCGCATCTCCGGAAGAAGCAGCGCAGGCAGTCGCGGAAGGCGCAATCCTCGGTCTCTATAAATTCGATAAATATCGCTCGAAAAAAGATAATGGCGACGATAAGGAAGCGGACATCGCCGAATTGACAGTCATTGTGCTCGATGCGAAAGACGCGGTAGCAGCGAACAAGGGAATCAAGCTCGGAACGGTTCTCGCGGACGCGGCGAACCGAGCACGCGACCTCGTGAACGAGCCGCCAAACGTACTCACTCCCGCCGAACTCGCACGCCGCGCGAAGGCGATGTGCAAAAGCGGCGCGCTCAAGGTGCGCGTTTTCTCGAAGGCCGAAATCGAGAAGATGAAAATGGAAGCTTTCCTCGGCGTTGCAAAAGGCAGCCACAACCCGCCCGTGCTGATCGAGATCGAATACAAGGGCAATCCGTCGTCGAAAAAAACGCTCGCCCTCGTCGGCAAGGGAATCACGTTCGACTCGGGCGGCCTGTCGCTCAAACCGTCGAGCGCGATGGACGACATGAAGACAGATATGAGCGGCGCGGCGGCGGTGATCTGCGCGATGACCGCGATCGCCGAACTGAAACCGAAGATCAACGTGACGGCGCTCGTGCCCGCAACCGAAAACATGCCGGGCGGTGCGGCGCAGAAGATCGGCGACATCGTTCGCGCGATGAACGGTAAAACAGTTGAGATTCTCAACACGGACGCAGAAGGCCGTCTGATCCTATGCGACGCCGTGTGTTACGCGGTGAAAAAGAAGATGTCGCCGATCGTGGACGTCGCAACGCTGACCGGCGCATGCATGGTCGCGCTCGGCTCCGTGCGGACAGGACTGATGGGCAACGACGACAAACTGATCGCGGACATCACGGCGGCGGGCGACAAGAGCGGCGAGAAGATGTGGCAACTCCCCACCGACGACGAATATAAGGAATTGCTTAAGAGCGAAATCGCGGACATACAGAACGTGGGCGGTCGCTACGCCGGCGCAACAACCGGCGCGCTCTTCATCGGCTTCTTCGCCGACGATACGCCGTGGGCGCATCTCGACATCGCCGGCACCGCGTACATAGACAAAAAAGACCGCTACTTCAGGAAAGGCGCAACGGGAATGGGCGTCCGCACTCTCACCCAGCTCGCCCTCGATATGGCCCCGCGCTGACGTTGCCGGGGGGGAAAGAGGTGGCGCGACAGGCGGCGATGGCGAAACCGGAACGAGAACTCGAGAAAAAAAACGTTGCTGTCAGGCAAACAGGCGACGGCAAACCTGCGTGGCGGCTGCTGGACCGGCCAGACCCGTTGCGCATACTCTTTATGGGCTCGTACATGAACCGCGCGATGGACGTGCTCGATTTCTACGAGAGCCTCTCGAAAACCGCATACGTTCCGATCCTCGGCCCGTATTTTTTCAAGCCGATAATCAATCTCTACGGCGCGCAGTACCACTCCGGCCGTGCAACGCCGTTGCGCGACATCGTTCCGCTGTTGCGGGAAGCTAAGTCGCTCGTCGTGTCCGAATGCGCATGCCGCGTGCGCCTCAACAAATGCTCGCACTCGACACGCACGTGCCTGAAGATCAACACCGGCGCGGAAGTCGAACTCGAAAAGGGACAGCTCAAGAGCGAACGCATCGACATCGAGGAAGGAATCAGGATCGTCGAGCAGGCGTACAAGGACGGCCTGATGCTGACCGTCGAGTGGTGCTTCGAGCCGAACACCTACTGCATCTGTTGCTGCTGCGAGTGCTGCTGTGTCACGCGCAAGCTCAGGTTCGAGCGCGGCATCGAGAGCGGGGTGATGAGCAGCGAATACGCGCCCGCGTTCGACATGGAAGCATGCACCAATTGCGGGAAATGCGAGGAATTATGCCCGGGAGACGCGATCTCCGTTGCCGACGGAAAGAGAGTCGTCGATGAGAGCAAATGTGTCGGCTGCGGGCTCTGTGAGTTCCACTGCACGGCGGCGGCGATAGATCTGAAAGTCGTGCGCGAGCCGGCGGTCGCTAAAGAAAATACGAAATGGCACTACTTCATCGTTTACTTCTCTATCCTGTTCGTGCTCATCCCCCACTTCGTCATGTTCATGCTGACAAGAAAAGAGCCCCGTGAACGCGCCCGCGAAATCGAATGGTGACAAGCGGCTAATTATTCGAAATATCCCGGCACCCTCGCCTCACAGTATTAATAGAGATTTTTCCTGCTGATTTATAATTTTAGTTTAACGTATTTCCCCGGGAGCGCGGGCGCCCCGCCCGCGCTCCCGAAAAACACGTTTCGCTCTCCAATGAATTTATTACACCGTGCAATGCAATAGCTTATTGTCATCATAAAACAAGATAGACGCAAATACAACTTAAAAGGGCGGGATATGTTAATCCCGCCCTTCGATAGTCGTTGCGAATATAAGCGGCTGATTATTTCAGCGCGTGGTTGGCGATAACGATTCGCTGTATTTCCGACGTGCCCTCGTAGATTGTGGTGACGCGGGCGTCGCGATACAGTCGCTCTATTTTGAATTCCTTTGTGTAGCCGTATCCGCCGTGAATCTGGAGTGCGTCGTACGCGATGCGGTTGGCCGCTTCGGTAGCGAACAGTTTCGCGATCGACGCCTCGAGCGTGAACGGTTGCCCCTCGTCCTTCGAGATTGCAGCACTGAGGTTGAGGTTGTGGGCCGCCTCGATGTCGCGCAACGCGTTGGCGATCATCCACTGGATCGCCTGATTGCACGCGAGCGCGCGTCCGAACTGCTTGCGCTCGTTCGCATAGTTCACCGCCTCGGCGTATGCTGCGCGCGCGATGCCTGTCGCCTGCGATGCGATGCCGATGCGGCCGCTGTCGAGCGCGCGCATGGCGACGGTGAAGCCCTCGCCTTCCTCGCCGAGCCTGTTCTCGACCGGCACCTTGCAGTCCTCGAGAATCAATTCGACGGTGTTCGACGCACGGAGCCCCAT
>CAYPEK010000012.1:0-62706 GCA_964409645.1 uncultured bacterium
CTCGAAGCCCCGATGAAACAGATCGTCACCAACGCCGGTTACGAAGGCGCGGTTGTGATCGAGAAGATCAAAGGCATGAAAAAGAACATCGGTTACAACGCCCTCACAGGCGAGTTCGAAGATATGTTCAAGTCCGGCATCGTGGATCCGGCGAAGGTCACCCGCTCGGCGCTCGAAAACGCCGCGAGTATCGCCTCCATGCTGCTCACCACCGAATGTCTCATCGCGGACATCCCGGAAAAGGAAAAGACCCCTCCGATGCCCCACGGCGGCGGAATGGGCGGAATGTATTGATCCGTTAATCAAAAAGATTTACGAAAGAGGGTCGGCAACGGCCCTCTTTTTTTTGCTTCATTGAGTCGCCAATCGACATTGGGATTCGCATTCGTGGCTTTTGAGAATTTTTAAGCTATAATCATGATAATCCCTGCAGAGGGGAAAAGAAAATGGAAAACAATGTGCTGAAAGTCAACGAAATCTTTTCAAGCATACTAGGGGAAAGCACATACGCGGGGATACCGTGCGCGTTTGTCCGGCTGGCGGGATGCAACCTCCGCTGCTCGTACTGCGACACGAAATTTGCCTATGATAACGGCATTGAAATGACAGTCGATCAGGTGGCCCGCTCTGTCAAGAAATTCAACCTCGCGCCAGTGCTCATCACCGGCGGCGAACCGCTCGTTCAGGACGCCGTTTATGACCTCATCAACAAACTGCTCGACATGAATCATCTGATCCTTATCGAAACGAACGGATCGGTCGGCGTCGAAAAAATTTCCGGTGACGTCATCACAATAATGGACTTGAAATGCCCCGGAAGCGGAGAAGCTCATAGAAACCTCTTCGGCAACATCGACTACCTTTCCGAGCCCGACAATGTGAAATTTGTCATTAGAGACCGGACGGATTATGAATGGGCTCTGAATGTGATCGACGAATACGACCTCGAATCATACCTGTCCGTTTTGATGTCGCCGGTGTACGGAGAAATGGACCCGAAGCAACTCTCGGAATGGATGCTCGAGGACAAACTGCTGGCGCGGCTCTCTCTCCAGATTCATAAAATCCTCTGGGGGCCGGAGGAGCGCGGACGATGAGAAAAGCTGTTGTTCTGAGCAGCGGCGGCCTCGATTCGACCACGGTCATGGCAATCGCGCGTTCTCAAGGCTTCGAAATCTACTCGCTGACGTTTGACTACGGACAACGCCACAGAACTGAAATTGATCACTCAAAAGCAGTCGCGGAACATCTCGACGCCGTGAGCCACATAGTAATAAAACTCGACACCGCGCCTTTTCAGGGCTCCGCGCTGACGGCAGATATCGAAGTCCCAAAAGACGGAGTCAAACCGGGAATTCCGGTTACTTATGTTCCCGCGAGAAATCTCGTTTTCATTTCGATCGCGATTGCGTATGCCGAGAGTATAGGCGCAAGGGATATTTTTGTCGGTGTGAACGCTGTCGATTTCAGCGGCTACCCGGATTGCCGCCCGCAGTTCATCGAAGCGCTCGAAAAAGCTGCCGCAATCGGCACCAAGTGCGGCGATGAGAACGATCCGATCCACATTCACGCTCCTATCGCCGGACTTTCGAAAAGCGAAATCATTCTGAAGGGAACCGAACTTGGTGTCGATTACTCACTGACGCACAGTTGTTACGACCCGGATGAACAGGGCCGCTCATGCGGGAGATGCGACAGTTGCCGACTCAGACTCAGCGGTTTTAAAACAGCCGGCCTTAAAGATCCGGTCGAGTATTTCGATCAGCGGATTGATCTCTAAGATTAAAGACCTCAGAAATAAATAGACTTTTTATGAAAATACAACTGATACATCTGGGTCTTCCCCCGGCAGAGCGTCGCCATCAGTTCATGCGTGCACCTAGGCTCGCGCAACTCGGCATCAAAGGCATCGTCAGCAACAGGCCATGTCTGTCATTACTTTATCTTGCTTCCGGCCTTCAGATCGACGGACATGAAGTCGAATACATCGAAGCGACAAGCGAGCGGTCCGAAACCTATATGAAGCCGTTCATTTCGGGCTCCCCCGACTGTGTCGGCATGACAAGCTACGCGGCAAACTGGAGGCAGACTCTATCGGCTATCGGCGAGATGCGAGCGATCAAGCCGAAAACCGTCTTCATCGCAGGTGGTTTTCATGCCAGCTCGATAGGGGCGGATTCACTCGCATCAGAACCGGCCCCTGATGTGGTTTTTGCAGGCGAGGCGGAAGAAGCAATTCGCGAATGGGCAAAAGTTTACGATTCCCCGGAAAGCTGGGACAGCGTGCCCGGAATTTATTTCCGGCGTGAAGATCAGGTCGCATTCACAGGAGAGAGAAAGCCTCCGGCCGATTTGGACAGAATTCCCTTTCCCGCATGGGAACTTGTGAATCTGAAAAACTACAGACCCGCGCCAAACGATTATTTCAGGCTGCCGCACGCGTCTTTCATCGGATCGCGCGGTTGCAAACAATCCTGCGTTTTTTGTCCGTCCGCCTCTCAGGTCAGGTTGCGCTCCGCCGACAACATGCTCGAAGAGATCGGATGGCTGAAAAGATACCACTCCATTAAAGACCTCATCTTTTGGGATGAGTCGATACTCATTTCACCCGAAAGAACAGCAGCCCTCTGTGAAAAAATGGTTGAACAAAAAGTCGATCTTACATGGACGGCAAACGCCAGAGTTGATGAAGTCGAGCCCGGCATACTCAAACTCATGCGGAGCGCCGGATGCAGGCAATTGCTTTTCGGCATCGAATCCGGAGTTCAGAAGAATCTCGATTATTTATGTAAGGGTTTTGACATCGATCAGGTGCGCGTTGCGGTCTCGAAAGCCAACAATGCGGGAATTCTCGCCCTTGGTATGTTCATGTTCGGAATCCCCGGTGAAACTTATGAGGAAGCGCTGCAAACCATTGATTTCGCGCGCAGCCTGAACCTTAGCCACGCATCATTCGTCTATTTCACTCCCTATCCCGGGACCGAATTAAATAAAACCATCAGCGAATCGAAGAAGGGAACGCTCCTGAAAGACGCACCGTTCGACATGAAAGCGCCGTCGTACATCCCGGAAGAAATGACAAAAGACATGCTTGTCGGCCTTCAGACAACCGCATTCAAGCGCTTCTACCTGCGTCCCGGCGAGATAGTCAAACAAATCAAGGCGAATCTCAACCGTTATAAAATAAGAGATGGCATTCAGGGGATTCTAACTCTGCTTTTTTCGTGAGCCTTCCAGAGTTCCCTTCGCATAACCGACGAGCTGCGCGATCCCCACACAAAAAACGTGCACAAAGAAAATCAGGACAAACAACAGCGTCTTCAGTTTGGATTTCTCCGCTCCCGCAATGTAATCCCAGAACGGCCGGTTCAAACCGATCATAAGGGAAAAACCGAATATCAACGTTATGGCAGTGACTCGCGAATTAGTGCCCGCAGCCAGCATCACAATCAAAGCAACAACCACCAGCAGCATGAACGGAAAACTGATCAGAATATGCGGCGCAACGCTCGAATAGCTGAATTTCCTCAAATCCTTCGCGAGCCTTCCGCTACGCATCTCGTACTTCGCGAAATCGGTGTTCATATCCCTTGCTAAAAGTGTCCTGAACGAATAATGCTTTATATGGACTGCCTTAACACCCACCGCTACGCCGATTTCATATCCTTTATCGCTCATTCGCAGGCCGAGCTCGTCGTCCTCGTAAAATGCATCTTTGATGCTCTCGTCAAATCCGCCGAGTTCTGCGAAAGCATTTTTCTTGCACGCCAGCGCCGACGAGTTCAACACCCGCGACCGGGCGCTACACGACCAGTTGTAAGCGGTCCAATAACTTTTATATCGGCTTATGATGTTTTTGTAATATGAAACCGGCGACCGCGATCCGACCACAGCCGTCACGGATGGATTCGTTTCAAAAAACTTGTCGTACTCAGCTAACGCTTCTTGTGGAAGTATGATATCCGCATCTACAAATAGAAGTATTTCAGCAGTCGCTGCCTTCGCTCCAGCGTTTCTTGCAGCAGCCGGGCCAAGCGGCTTTTCGTTCCTGATCACTTTCGCTCCAAAATCTTGTGCAATTCTACTTGTATCATCATTTGACCCGTCGTCCACAACAATTACTTCGCAGACATTTACCCTGCCTTCAAGAGCGCCGACTGCCTTTAAACACTCACCCAAAGTACCTGTTGCATTGAGCGCCGGAATTATTATCGAATAGTTCATTTGAATATTTTGTCGTCGTATTTAAATTACTTCCATCATTGCTTCACGCAGAAAATCGTCCACCGTCATATCTGTTCCCATGGCTGCGGCTTCCGCTTTCAGCCGTGTGAGAACCGACTCCGCCCATGCCCGGTTGGACGGATCCCAGAGGTCTCTTATACCCCTTATTCTTCCGAGCCGCGACCCGATCCTGAACAACTGCCTCTCGCCGTCCGTCATAGCGAGGTAGCCGTCGATTATCGCTACCATCTTTGCCTTGTCTTTCGGCAACTCGCCCTCGATCTCCTGAATCAGATTCATCATGTGATCGCTGACGATCGTGCTCGTAATCCCATCCAGTGTCTCGATGAACAATTTGATTTCCGCGACTATTTCATCGTCGGAAAGCAACTGAAATTCACCACTTGCGTACTTGTCATACATAGGTACATCGCGCCTGATCGTGAACGTCCGCAGCCTGATGAAATCGGGATCGATTGCATTGAGGACGTTCGCTGTCTCAATCGCGTGCTCGCGCGACATCGCCCTCCCGCCAAGTCCCGGCATCACATACTCACTCAGCGATATTCCCGCCTCGCGTACCTTCCGGCCCGATTCGATAAGCTGCTCCGGTGTCGCGCCCTTCTTAATGTAATCGAGCAGCGGACCATATCCCGACTCAAGCCCCATGTGCAGACGGCTCAATCCGGCTTCTTTAAGCTCACGCAACTCAGATACAGTCTTCTTTGCGACCGTCTGTGCGCGCCCGTATGTCGTAATTCGCTCTATATTCGGAAACTTTTCCTTTAGATACTTAATGATCTCTATCAGATCGGGCGTCTTCACGAGGATCGCGTTTGCGTCCTGAAGAAATGCCGTTCTTACCCTTTCAATTCTGTCGCCGTAGAAAGCAGCCGCTTTGTCGATATCGATCTTCACTTCATCGACCGATTTTTTTTCGAACCGGGTTCCCTTGTAAACGTTGCAAAACTCGCACTTGTTCCAAGGGCAGTTCCGGTTCACCCGAATGAGCAGACTTCCCGCTTCACTCGGCGGCCTGATTGGACCGATGTCGTACGGTTCGTAAACCATTAGCTTTGATATATACGAGCCAAATTTATTTACTTGCGGCGCTGAACCATTTCATGCCGGCGTCTTCAGCGCCGAAGTCTGTAAATGCATTGTTATTAAGCAACCTTCTTGCTTCCCGTTCAATCTCGCTGTTCCTGCCCCCGCGTGCCATCGCAAGCGTCAGGAACGGAGCGCCTTTAACATGCTCTCCAAGAACCATATACATGCGGCCGGCTTCGAGAAGCGCTTCAGCATTGTCCGGCTCAAGCATAAGAGCGACTATCGCATCCGACAGCGCTTCGTTCAGGTCTCCGCCCTTTTCATTCTGCCTCATCTGGTCGAGAAGAGTCTGGGGATGGAGCTGCTGCTGATCCTCGTATGCAAGTCTCACTGCGAGCTGTGCCGCACTCAAATAATACCGCTCGTAATCCGCAAACCCCGGATCTTTCTGAATTGCTTCGAGGCAAGTCTGTCCCGACTTTCTGACTGTATCGAAATCACCCTTATACAAGCTGATCTCCATGACGTTGCAGATCGAATATGACGACGGCGCTTCCTTGTTCAGCTTTTCCATCACCGCCATCGCTTCGTCCGCCCGCCTCATCATAAACAACGTATAGCCGTAGTTATTCGCAGCAACACTGTTCTTCGGTTCGATCTCCAGCGCGCGCCTGTAATAATCGAGCGACTCCTCCATCCGGCCCGACATCGAATATGCATCCGCAAGCAGCGACAGAATTGATGAATTGTTCTTGTCCAGTTTGTCTGCTTCCTTCAGATATGATATTGCGGGATCCGTGAAACCGAACGTCATAAAAACCGCGCCGAGTTCTTTCAGCGCCGACGGTCTCTCTTCCGAATCACTCAACGCCTCGTAAAAATAATCCAACGCGTCCAGCGAATCACTCCGCCACATATAAATTCTTCCCATGAGATTCATCAGCCGAGGCTGTACACACCCTGCATCAAGCGACTTTCCCGCACTCGCCTGAGACGCCCCCATCTCTCCGACACTCTCGAAAAAAAGCGCCTGTTCCGCTCTTCCGCACGGATCACTCCCAGCCGCTTTCACTGATTCCTCATACTCGACAATCGCGCTCATCAAATCGCCCGCCGCCCGGTAAACCGCGCCTCGTTCTGCATGCAAGCGCGCCACATCCGCACCTTTTGCATATAACGACGCCTCAAGAAGTTCGGCGAGCGCTTCCTTATATTTCTTTTGTGCCGTAAACTCACGAGCCGCAGTTATCGACCCTTCGAAATCCTTATCGGCGGCGACCGCAAACATCGGCGAAAACAAAGAAACCAGAACCGCAAGCATCAAAGCGAATGTTGTCTTATAATTGTTTGTCATCTTAGTTGTTTATATTATTGTGAATGTCCCTTTTTTACAAGCTGCCATTTATGCTGCAGCGCGAATTAAAATTAACTGCTTCTTATAAGGTTTTTGTTTGTCTATACTAATTAAGGGAGTCAGGCATGCGAAATCGAAATGCAAAACACATATTTCTCGCTACAGCAGTTCTGCTGGTCGCAATCCTGACATTTTCGCTTTCCGCCCGCTCCGAAGAATGGCATGCCTCCGGTCCGATGATCCTCATCTACATGGACAACGAACAGACAGATCACCTGCGCGCTTACGGTCTGGCATACTGGTGTCTTCAGGCTCCCCGCAACTACAAAGTACAGTGGCTGCTCAACTACCGGGGCGGCTCGTTCCTCGTCGAAGATACGCAGGAAATACGCGACCGCGCGACCCTTGTCGGCGTCTCCTTCAAGGCACTCGGTCCGGAAACGATCAACCGTATATACGACGAAATTAAGAACATAAACGCGGAAGTTGTCATTCTCGAAAAAGCGCCGAAAGTTGCTGTTTACGTCCCGCCGAGCAACGAACCGTGGGACGACGCTGTCAGAATGACACTCGAATACGCGAAAATCCCCTACGACACGCTATGGGACAAGGAGGTGCTCGCCGGCAAACTTAAAGATTACGACTGGCTCCACCTCCATCACGAAGATTTCACAGGCCAATATGGAAAATTCTACGGCCAGTTCAGGAATGCCGACTGGTACGTCCGCATGGTTCAAGACTCTATAAATGCCGCCAAGCAACTCGGTTACGATTCTGTTCAGAAACTCAAAGGATCGGTTGCACTCGCAATACGCGAATATGTCGATAACGGCGGTTTCCTTTTCGCGATGTGCTCAGCGCCGGACAGCCTCGACGTCGCAATTTCAGCAACAGGCCTCGACATCGTTTCGCCGGAAATAGACGGCACGCCCATGACTCCCGATGCGGATAAGAAACTCGACTTTTCGAAGACGTTTGCCTTCAAAGATTTCAAGCTTGTCAAAGATGCTTACACTTATGAAATATCGGATATCGATGTCATGCCGCCTAATATCAACAATCCGGAACTAATTCCCGATGTGGAATTGTTCGAGTTTTCGGCAAAACAGGACCCGGCGCTTTCGATCTTCGTACAGAACCACTCGCCACGTTTCCATGATTTTCTCGGCCAGACAACAGCCTTCAATCGCGACGAGATAAAAGACGATGTAGTTGCACTTGCGGAAACACCGGGAACCGACCGTGTCAAATACATCCACGGAAATGTCGGAAAAGGCAGTTTCACATTCCTCGGCGGCCACGACCCGGAGGACTTCGCTCATATCGTCGGTGAAAAGCAGACCGACATCACTCGCTTTATCCACTCGCCCGGCTACAGGCTGATACTGAACAACGTCCTTTTTCCCTCCATGCGGAAGAAGGAAAAAAAGACGTAATACTTTATCCTTGAAATTCTATCTGATTCGCTTTTTAAGAACGCCGCGCACATCCGCTGCCTTTGGCAGATCGGAAATAAACGCATGACCTATCCGGTCCAAAAGAATGAACCTCATCTTACCGGCGCGTGTCTTTTTGTCTTTCAGCATTATATTCATAAGTTCATCCGCTTTCGCGCCCTCAATACTCGTCGGCAGACCGGACCTGATTATCAAATCCTCGATCCGCCGCGCCGCGCCGCCGTCCAGAAAGCCGAGCTTCGCGGACAAATCAGCAGCACACGCCATCCCAATCCCTACCGCCTCTCCGTGTCTGTACTTCGCATATCCGCAAGCCGTTTCTATCGCATGAGCAAACGTGTGTCCGAAATTAAGAATCGCCCTCACGCCCTTCTCATCCCTCTCATCCACCGACACGACCTTTGCTTTCAGCTCGCAGCATCGATATATCGCCTTCGTCAGTTCACCCTTGTCGAGACCGAGAAGCCGTTCAATGCTCTTATCGAGATGCGACGCGAATTTTGCGTCCATAATGAATCCGTATTTAATCACCTCAGCCATACCGCATCTGAGTTCCCGCATTGGAAGCGTAGAGAGAAAATCCGTGTCGATTATCACGGCTTTCGGCTGATAAAACGAGCCTACAAGATTTTTCCCCTCCGGCAGATCGATGCCTGTCTTGCCACCCACGCTCGAATCCACATTCGCAAGAAGCGTCGTAGGAATCTGAACCAGTGAAATGCCGCGCCTGTATGTGGCCGCTGCGAAACCCGCCATATCGCCGACAACTCCTCCGCCGAACGCCACTACTGTCAGGTCACGTTTGTCGGCCATCGCCGCGAGATTGCCGACTATTTTTTTATACGTCCCGAAATTTTTCTGCCTTTCGCCCGGCGGGAGTATCAACGCGCTGTAATCGACGCCTGCCGCCGCAAAAACCTTTTCCAGCGTTTTCAAATGCGCCGCCGCAACATTCCTATCTGTAACTATCAACGCCTTGCTCTCGACTTTTTTAAGGCCAGACGCATCGGCCGCGACCTTCACCGTCCCCGGCCCGATATATATCGGATAACTTCTCCCGCCACTCAATTTTAATTTCAATACATCAGTTTTCATAAACATCGTTCCTCTTTGACATTCCTATGAATTCTACTTCGCTGACATCGTCCCGTGCAATAGACCGCGGGATATGTTTTGTGTTAAGATTCCCTGACACGGAACCGCAGGGGTTGAGCATTCATGCCGGCGAATCTGACGCCCGAATACAAAAAAGCGGAAGAGGCTTTTCGAGCCGCGAAAACACGCGAAGAGAAGATCGCGGCGCTCGAACACATGATGGCGGTCATCCCCAAACACAAAGGGACAGACCACCTTCAGGGCGACCTCAAAAAACGCCTCAGCAAACTCCGCGACATGGACGACAGGTCGGGCGGCAAGCGCACCGACCCTTACCGGATCGAACGTGAAGGCGCCGCGCAGGTTGTCATCATCGGGCCACCCAATTCCGGTAAATCGTCGCTACTTTCCGTACTGACAAATGCGAAATCGGAAGTCGCGCCCTACCCGTTCACAACCGCTCGGCCGATCCCCGGTATGATGGATTTCGAGGACATTCAAATTCAACTTATCGACACCGGTCCGGCCACTCAGGACAGATTCGAACAATACCACTCCAATCTTACGCGCAATTCCGATCTCGTTCTTCTCACAATCGATCTCGGAGACTCCGATCCGGCGGCATCGTTGCGTCTAATGATAGATTTATTCGAGTCGAAAAGAATCAGATTCGGCGATGCTCCCGAAGAAGTCACCGAATACGGCGTCGCATACAAGAAAGCACTGATTCTGGTCAACAAATGCGATCTCGATGAAGACGACATTCTTATAAATTCATTCCTTGAATCATTTAAAACGGAACTGCCGGTCGCGCCTGTATCGGCCAAAACCGGGACGGGACTGGAAGAACTTCGACGGAAGATATTCGACGGACTCAACGTGATCCGAGTTTATTCGAAACTGCCGGGCCGGCCGCCCGACATGGACGCGCCGTTCGTTCTTCCGATGGGCAGTTCCATCATGGACGTTGCAAAGACAGTGCACAACGACTTCGCGAATAATTTAAAATACGCCCGCATCTGGGGCTCGGAGAAATTCGAGGGGCAAAAAGTTCAGCGGGATTATATAGTTCACGACAAAGACGTCATCGAGCTTCATATATAATCAACAAAAGGAGAAAGTGATGAGAAAATTATACCTCGCCGCGATAGCCGCAATTGCAATTATCGTTAGTCTGCAATCCGCGGAAGCAGCCACCCTCGGAAACGTAAATAGCTGGCGTGAAGGCGGAAACGCAATCGTGCTGCAGTGCGACGGCGGAGATGTTGCGATCAGCTTCATGACAAACGGCATCATTCGCTTCGAAGTTCTCTCTGAAAATCTGCCCGGCAACGAGCCGACGCCCCTCTCGATCGAACACGGGCCGGGATCAGTCGGCGTCCGGATGGACAGCAAGATGAAAAAGATCATTTCGGGCGACCTAATAATTGAGGTGACCGAAAAACCGTTCGGATTCACGTTGAAGAAAAGCGACAAAACACTTGTCAGGCTCGACCCGGACGGGATCGAGTGGAAAGAAAACGGATCGTACAAGCTGTCATTCCTGCGCGAAAAAGGCGATGGCTTCTACGGCCTCGGCGAAATGCCCCCGGGCCCGTTCGGCACAAACACAGTGCTCGACAGCAAACGTACGATAAGGCCAATCTGGAACCGACACATTCCCCCCTCCGATATGGGACTCCCCTTCTTCTACAACCCTGTCGGTTACGGCATGTACATCGAGAACCCGTGGAAAGCCGAATTCGATTTCACCACCGGCGGCACATTCAGCTACAACGCGGATGGCGGCCCGGTGAAGTTCTATATATTCGACGGATCGAATGTCATGCAGATGCTCGAAAGCTTCGCAAGCGTCACAGGCACACCACCGATTCCGCCCCGCTGGGCCGCGGGCTATATGCAGTCCAAATACGGCTACAAAAATGAAGAAGACTACCGCTGGCTGATGAAGAATTTCAGGGAACGCCAAATTCCATGCGATGCGCTTATCTTCGATCTGGACTGGTTCGGCAACGGGCTGATGGGCGACCTGTCTTGGAACAAATTTAACTTCCCCAGCGGCCCGAAATTCCAAAAAGAACTCGAAGGAAAAGGCTTTAAAACTATAACGATAGTTGAGCCCTACGTTTTTCAGGCCAGCAAGAATTTCGAGCCGGGCCTCAAAATGAAACTCTTTACGAAAGGCAAAAATGGCGAGCAGTTGGTTTTCCCCTTCTGGGGAGGTAAGAAAGCCGCGTTCATGGATTTCACGAATCCCGACACGCAGAAATGGTTCGGCGAGAAAGTCAAAGCGATCCACGATACGGGCGTAGATGCTTGGTGGACAGACCTGAATGAACCGGAAACAGAACCGGAAGATACTACATATTACATTGGTAAGCGCGAGGCGGCGCACAACCTCGAAGCATTTCTCATGAACAAATCGATTCGCGACATGTACGACGCCGAGTTGCCAAACGAACGCTGCTTTATGATGAGCAGAAGCGGTTTCTCCGGCATCCAGAGATTCGGTTCGAGCGTGTGGAGCGGAGACGTCACCGCCTCTTGGGCACACCTTAAGGCGCAGATACCCATCGCCCTCAGCACGAGCCTCTCCGGAATCCAACTATGGAACTCGGACACAGGCGGCTTTCACAACCAACCTTCCCCCGAACTCTACACACGCTGGATTCAGTTCAGCTCATTCTCTCCGATTTTCCGCTCGCACGGAAACCACACCGTCCGCGAGCCGTGGTCGTTCGGAGAAGAGGCTGAAAAAATCTGCAAAAAATACATCGATTTGCGGATGAGACTCGTCCCTTATCTTTACACGCTGTTTTATGAGATGAGTAAAACCGGAGCGCCGATCATGAGACCGACATTCGTAGAGTTCCCGGGCGCCGACATTGATATCGCGAGTCAGTTTTTCTACGGACCGCAACTCCTTATTGCTCCGGTTGTTGAAGAAGGCGCGACGAAAAAGAGTGTTTACCTTCCGGAAGGCAACTGGACCTATTTCTGGGACGAACAGGTGATCGAGGGCGCGAAGCGCATTTCGGTGCCGGTTACTCTTGAAACAATGCCCATCTTTGTCCGCTCGGGAGCAATCATACCGATGGCGCCCGTGATGCAGTACACCCGCGAAAAGCCCGTTGATCCCCTCACGATCCATTACTATCCGGCCAACTCGCTGTCACAGTACAAACTTTACGAAGATGACGGCGAGTCACGCGGCTACGAGAAAGGCGAGTCAGCAATAACCGCCATCGAAGCCGAACAAAAAGGAAAAACGATTTCAGTTCGTCTCGCGGCGCCGGAAGGTAGTTACGCGGGAATGCCGGAAACGCGGGCGTACGAGATTGTAATACACCACGCAACCGGCGAAGGAACTGTGACCGCAACCGGTCTTGATAAGGAACCGTCAAAAAAGTACGATTCGGAAAAAGGGCTCCTTATAATAACGACGGAGCGGACCGGGAAAGGATTTTCGCTCGATATTACCTTCTGAAAGGCAGCCGATGATTAACACAGTCAGACCAAGAGTAATTCTTAGAAGATGCAGCGAACCCGATCCCGACAAGGTGCACGAGATAATACACGAATGTTTCGTGGATCTCGGAATCAGGCCCATCGGACGCGTTCTGATAAAACCCAACTGCGTCACCGCGAACAAAGTCTATATACACCATTCATATACTCATCCCGGCGTCATAGAGGGCCTTGTCCGCGAACTCAAGAATAATGATTCGGTCACGCAGATTACCTTGGGCGAATCGAGCGCGTTCGGAATTCCTCCCGGCCTCTTCATGAACGAAGCCGGCTATGAAGAACTCGCCGCAAAACTAAAAATCAGGCTCGTGGATTTTAACGAAGACAAGTCGAACTGGATCGATCTGAAAAAGTCGATGCATCATGAAGGATTCAACGTCGCACAGAGTATCATGGAGGCTGACTTCAAAATCTGGGCGCCGAAACTCAAGTACCATATCTGCTGCGAAATCACAAACGCGCTCAAACTCAACATCGGCATCCTCCAGCACAGAGACAGAATGCATTGTCACGACGACCGGCTGAACGACAAGATAGTTGACCTGCTCGAGATCGGATGGCCGGACGCAGTCGTGACGGATGCCACTGTAATCGGCCACGGTTTCGAAAGCGCCCCGCAAGGGTTCCCGCTCGGCCTGATCCTCGTCGCGAATAATCCTCTCGCCGCGGATGCCGTCGCAGGTGCGGCGCTCAACTACAAACCGGAGGAGATCATTCATCTCCGAAGGGCTCACGAAAGAGGATACGGCACTATCGACCTCTCCGAGATCGAGATCGGCGGCGATTACCCTCTCGACGAACTCGCCTCGAAAACAAAGCACATCATCAGCGAATATCAGGACATTCACAAAGTTGACACACCTCTGAAATTCTATTGCGGAAACGCGCCGGAAAGAGGTGAATTTTGCTTCGGCGGCTGCCTGACCGCTCTGAAAGGCTGCCTCGGCACCATAGACAAACGGCGTCCCGGCTCTGTTAAAAACTGCCGCGCAGGCGCCATCGTCACTGGGATATACACCGGCGACGTCATTCATCCCGGCCAGTCGGTATTGCTGATCGGCGACTGCACCAGAGTCGAAGGGCGGATCGAAGCGAAACGCGTCAAAAAAGTAAAAGGATGTCCATGCGGCGCGGCAAAACTTCTTTTCTGGGTGCCGCTGTTCTTCAAACTGCCCTCTCCGATGACGGAAACCCGCAGCGCAATCAAGTTTATCGTGTTCAACATCCGGCACTTGTTGCGGAAAATCAAATTACGGTTTTCCAAAGCCTGATTTTCTATTGCTTTTTATTTCAACCGGGGGGTAAAATACCGAAATCGCAGTTTTGATATATTTCATTTTGTTGCGATAATACATTTCGATAACACAAAACAATGGCCGCTGAAATCACGATTCAGAGTTCTCTTGGCAAAATTGGGATAGTGCGCAGTTTCATAGAGTCTGAATTGAAAAATGTTCCCATTCTCGAGAAGGATCGAGCGACCTTGGTGTTCTGCCTCATAGAAGCTGTGATCAACGCAATTAACCACGGAAATAAAAACAATCCTAAAAAGAACGTTATAGTAACATTCGAAAACGCCGGTGACAGAATAATTATGAAAGTTAAAGACGAAGGCGCCGGATTCAATCCCGACGGAATAGCAGATCCCCGCGAGCCTGACCTGCTCAATAAGCCGTCCGGCCGCGGCATATTCTTCATGAAGCAAATGCTCTCTAAAGTAACCTGTGAAAATACGGAAAACGGAACGCTCGTTATTTTAGAAAAAAAGCTATAGAATTTATTCCATGCAATTAACTATAGTTTGACCGCCGCACACTCCACCGCTAAAATGCATTGCACTTATTGGGCAGGAGTATCATGTCGAAACGTAAAACACCAAAAGCATATCAAGATCAGGTTCGCGTCGCCGCCATAAGCCTAGGTTGCCCTAAAAATCGCGTCGATACCGAAGTGATGCTCGGGGCTTTCGCCGCTAACGGTTATTCTCTAACCGCCGACACCACCGACGCCGACATCGTAATCGTCAATACGTGCGGCTTCATCTCGGACGCCGTTGCAGAATCGAGAAATGTGCTCGCAGAGATGAATATGCTCAAAGAATCCGGAAACAGATTCACGCTCATCGCCACCGGCTGCCTCGCCGAACGCGAAAAGGAAAATCTCAGAGCCGAATTCCCTGAAATCGACCTCGTAACAGGCACATCCTCATCGGCGATTCTTCCGGAACTTATCGAAAAATCAGCACGCTCATCATTCGCGCCTCTCGATTTTCTCTACGACCACACACATCCGCGGCTTGTATCAACTCCGCCTTGGACGGCGTACCTTAAGATCGCCGAAGGCTGCTCCAACCGCTGTGCATACTGCATGATTCCGAGCCTGCGCGGAAAATACCGCAGCAGGAGGCCGGAGTCGGTTCTCATCGAGGCAGAGCAACTTGCCGGCCTCGGCGTCAAAGAACTTATCCTTGTCGCGCAGGACACCACACGCTACGGAACCGACCTCGGCCTTAAGGAAAAACTACCCTCCCTTTTACGCGAGCTTTCAGAAATCGACGGCATCCATTGGATCAGGCTCATGTACGCGTATCCTTCGAGAATCACGAAAAAACTCGCCCTCGCCATCAGCGAAACACGTAAGGTCTGCCGCTATATAGACATTCCGATTCAGCACATCGACAACGAGATTCTCAAATCAATGAATCGGCGTGGAGGCGAGGTCGCAATACGCCGCGCAATAGATACTCTGCGGTCGGCAGTGCCGGATATCTGCATCCGCACAACGATTATGGTCGGATTTCCCGGTGAAACGAGACGCCGGTTCAACCGTCTTAAGAAATTCGTCGCGGAAACAGGGTTTGACAAGCTTGGCGCATTCGCGTTTTCGCCGGAAGCAGGAACCGCTGCGGCGGCGATGCCGAATCAGGTGCGCGAAGAAGAGAAACAGGCCCGCTTGGATGAATTGATGGAACTTCAACAGGAGATTTCGATACGAAAGAACCGCGAAATGATTGGAAAAACAATAGAGACGCTTGTCGAAGAGACAAACATCCGTCTCGACGGCGACATCACCGCGAAAATGAAGAAAAAGAAAGTCAGCACTGGAAGATCGCAGCGCGAAGCGCCCGAGATCGACGGGCAGATATTTTTCACAGGTACTGCTCGTGAAGGCGATTTTGTAAACGTGATAATCGAAGACGCAGGCGAATACGAATTGTTCGGTAAAATAGTATAATGTAACAATCAACGGCATTTTCACAGGCTATCGCGCCGTTCGAAGAATAAGAATGTCAAAAGAAAGATACGTTTCAGTCAGCCCGCTGCTAGTGCCGGTCGAAAAAACTTTCGACTACGCGGTGCCTGAGCATCTACACGAAACGGTCACCGCCGGCTCGATGGTTTTGGTGCCGTTCGGCAAACGCCGCATCTTCGGCATGGTGGTGCGAATCACCGACCAGAAGCCGGACAGAGAACTTAAATCCGTCGAAGGCGTCGTCAACGACTTTAAAACCATCCAGCGCGACTTGCTCGGCCTTTGCCTCTGGATTTCACGTATTTACCTCTGTCCGCTGAATCACGTTCTGGACGCCGCGTTCCCGTTCCACCGAAAAATGAGCAAGCATGGAATCGACAATCAGTCTTTTCAGAATCTGCAAAAGCGTACTGTCCTCGAAAAA
The DNA here is from genome assembly GCA_964409645.1 of uncultured bacterium. GTDB lineage: Bacteria > UBP15 > UBA6099 > UBA6099 > UBA6099 > CAYPEK01. The sequence continues at coordinate 16,385 of CAYPEK010000012.1, forward strand.
TATGTTGTCATTCTTGAAGACGGACTCAAACACGCGGAGGAAAACAACTTCGCCGAGTTCAAGAACTCGCCGGCGCAGCGACGGATACTCCGCGCACTCCTCGATGAAGGCGGCGGCCTAAGCGCTCATAGTCTCATCGAAATCACCGGCTCAACAATGCAGACAATTAAGGAACTTGAAAAAAAAGGCGTGGTCGCCGTTGATTACGTTCCGCGCGACATGGAACCGGCCGGAGAAGCCGACGAGATCGAAGACCACTTCCGGCTGAACCCGGTTCAAAACAATGCATTCGAGGAAATCTGCACTGTCCTCAACCCGCAACAACACAAAGTATTTCTACTAGAAGGAGTCACCGGCAGCGGGAAAACGGAAATCTATATGCACGCCGTGCGCTGCTGCATCGAAAACGGAAAGAAAGTGATTCTTCTCGTTCCGGAAATAGCCCTAGGCACCCAAATAATATCACGATTCCTGAAGCGTTTCGCGGGCAGAATCTCGGTGTGGCACAGTTCACTTTCGATGACAGAACGTTTGTTCGAGTGGAACCGCATCACATCCGGAGAAGCGGATATTGTCATCGGCGCTCGCTCGGCGGTCTTCGCCCCACTCGACAACATCGGCCTCATAATCGTTGACGAAGAGCACGAGGCCGCATACAAGCAGGAGAGCCACCCGCGCTATCACGCCCGCGAGGCGGCGATTCACAGAGCAAAACTGATCGGCTGCCCGGTCGTTCTGGGAAGCGCCACCCCCTCACTCGAATCCATACATTTGGCGCGCTCGAAAAAAATCGAATACCTCTTCCTGCCGCACCGCGTCGGCGGAAGCAAACTGCCGGAAATCACAGTCGTAGATATGCGGACGATCAAAGCGAGCCGCACGACGTCACTATTCAGCCCGCTTCTCATCGACACCATAAAGGAAAACCTCGAAAAGAAAGAGCAGACAATGGTTTTCCTCAACCACCGAGGATTCGCGCAGTACATGCAGTGTTTCCGGTGCGGCGATTCGCTCACCTGCCCGCAATGCACCGTGTCGATGAAATACCACAAAGATGAAAACCTGCTCAAATGCCACCTCTGCGGGTACGTTCAGGCGATTCCCGAGAAATGCCCGTCGTGCAATTCGAGCCAACTCCGATACTACGGTTTCGGCACCGAGCGCGTGTTCAATCAGTTGTCGAAGGGCCTCAAAGGCGCGCGCATCGAGCGAATGGACCGCGACACAACATCGCGGAAAGGCGAATACCACCGTATAATCACAGCCTTCGAGGAGAAAGAGATAGACATTCTTGTCGGCACGCAGATGATCGCGAAAGGACTCGACTTCCCCGGCGTAACACTCGTCGGTGTCGTATCGGCGGACAGCATCGTCAACATGCCCGACTTCCGCTCCTCGGAGCGCACCTTCCAGTTGCTGATGCAGGTCTCGGGACGCGCGGGCCGCAGGGATATTCCCGGCACCGTCATCATCCAGACATTCAATCCGGACCACCCCGCCATCCGCGCAGCCGCAAGCCACAACTCGCAGGAATTTTACGATTACGAACTCGAAGTCCGCAAAGATGCGCTCTACCCGCCCTTTACCCATCTCATAAATTTCCTCGTTTCGTCCGACAACCAGCTTCAGGCGCTCGAACTATCGAACGACCTCGCAGCACGCCTCGAAGAAGCGTTCACTCCAATGATCGAAAAACATTACTTCGGAATACTCGGACCGGCCGAAGCGCCCTTCTTCAAACTCCATAACAAGTACCGCTATTTCGTGCTCATCCGCAGCGAAGCCCTCAAAGAACTCCTCTCCGTAGCGCAGTCGGTTTACAACTCATTCGACCCCGATACGAGACGCCTGATAGCAATAGATGTGCATCCCCAGTCAATGATGTAGCTTTTTTTTGGATATTATTTACAGGGCCGGTTTTCGGAACCATCAAACCGGACAGTAGAAGTTTGCTTTTTAGCAAGCGGAGCGGTAAAAACAGGGTGCAGTCAGGATACCAAAGGCTAATTTAACCTGCTTTTGGTGTCGTGTATGTCAGAAAAAATAAGGGCGGGACGCAACAGAACCTTAATTCTTTCCGAAGAAGACAAGAGACTCTGCTCCCAGCGGCTAATCAATCTCGAGAAGCCCGCGTCTGTAGAAGACGTGGTCGATAAAACCATACGTCAGGACGCGTTCGAAGCAATCCCGCTTCTGCCTGAATCGTTCATCGATCTTTGCTTTGTTGATCCGCCGTACAACCTCACTAAGAACTTCAACGGCATGCAGTTCAAACGGCGCAGCCTCAGCGAATATGCAGACTGGTTCGAGTCATGGGTATCGCTATTGCCGCGCATACTGAAACCAACCGCATCGATATACATCTGCTCCGATTGGCGCACCACAGGAGCACTCCAAAGCGTACTTGAAAAATATTTCGTCATCCGCAATCGCATCACATGGGAACGAGAGAAAGGCCGTGGCGCGATATCCAATTGGAAAAACTGCCTCGAAGACATCTGGTACTGCACTGTCGGCAACGACTTTCATTTCGATGCCGAAGCCGTCAAGGTCAAACGGCGCGTGGTTGCGCCATACACCACCGAATCCGGTAAACCGAAGGACTGGATGAACGAAAGCGACGGACAGTTCCGACTCACCTGCCACTCGAATCTCTGGACCGACCTGACCGTCCCGTTCTGGTCCATGCCGGAAAACACCGACCACCCGACCCAGAAACCTGAAAAACTCGTCGCAAAGATCATTCTCGCGAGCTCAAAGCCGGGCGACATCGTTTTCGATCCGTTCCTTGGTTCCGGTACGACATCCGTCACGGCCAAAAAGCTCGGCCGACGCTACGTAGGCATAGAAGCCGACCCCGGATACGCCTGTACCGCCGAAAAAAGACTCGAAATCGCGGAGCACGACTCGAAGATTCAGGGCTTTTCGGAAGGCGTTTTCTGGGAACGCAACTCATTGGCGCCTCAAAAAGCCGCAAAGTAATTCTCGATTATTCACATTTGTTGAAACTAAAATTCTGTGATAGAATTTCGCATTGTTGAGTCTGGGGTTATTATGGTCATTTGGAGGAGATAATGGAAACAGCGCTTGAGATGAAGGGGATCGTAAAGAAGTTTCCGGGTGTTATCGCGCTCAAAAATGTAACTTTCAGCACCGCAAAGGGAGAAGTTCACGGGCTGGTCGGAGAGAACGGCGCGGGCAAATCGACTTTGATGAAAGTCCTGTCCGGCGTTCACCCTTACCCGACATACGAAGGCGAACTCGTTATCAAGGGCAAATCCTGCAAATTCTCCGGCACGAAAGAAGCTGAAAAAGAAGGCATTGCAATTATCCATCAGGAACTCAACCTGATTCCGGAACTTACGGTCGCGCAGAATATCTTCCTCGGTCGCGAGCCCGTCAGCGGCATCGGATTCATCAACTCGAAGAAAATGAACGAAGAAGCCAAAAGGCTTCTCGATTCTTTCAAAATCGATATTAATCCTGCGACACCGATTAAAGACCTCGGTGTCGGCAAACAGCAGATGGTCGAAATCGCGAAAGCGCTCGCCAAGAAAATGGACGTTCTCGTGCTCGACGAGCCGACGAGCGCGCTCACGGAAAAAGAAGTTCAGGCATTGTTCACAATCATCCGAGACCTTAGAAAAAGCGGAGTCTCGCTGATTTACATCTCTCACAAATTAGAGGAAGTTTTTGAAATCTGCGACCGGATCACGGTTCTTCGCGACGGCGAGACTGTAGGTAGTTACGGCTGCAAGGAACTCGACAGAGACAAACTCGTGTCGCTCATGGTCGGCCGCGAGCTGACGAATCTATATCCGGAGCGGGACGTTAAGATCGGTGAGGAAGCAATCCGCGTCGAGAATTTCTGCGTAAACCACCCGTTCCTTCCCGGAGAGAAGATCGTTAATAACGTCAATTTCTCAGCGAGGAAAGGTGAAATACTCGGTTTCGCCGGCCTCATGGGCTCCGGCCGCTCTGAACTCGTTACGGCAATCTTCGGCGCGTTCCCGGCAGATACTTCCGGCACGGTTTATGTGGAAGGAAAGAAAATCGCCACAAAGAGCCCGATCCGCGCTATCAAGGATGGGATCGGCCTTGTGACTGAGGACAGGAAACGGTTCGGCCTCGTACTCATCATGAACGTGAGGGAAAACGTCACTCTCGCGTCGCTCGAAAAAGTTGCCAAGTTGCAAGTCGTGAGCGCGAAAAAGGAACGCGATCTGGTTCAGGAATACATAAAGGAACTCAACATCAAAACGTCATCGCAGAGCGTCGTCGTGAACACACTCAGCGGCGGTAATCAGCAGAAAGTCGTAATCAGCAAGTGGCTAGCCAATCACCCGAAGATTCTCATTCTCGACGAGCCTACGCGCGGCGTGGATGTCGGAGCGAGATTTGAAATCTATCAGATCATGAACAAACTGGTCGAAAAAGGCGTCTGCATAATCATGATATCGTCCGACCTTCCCGAAGTTCTCGGAGTCAGCGACAGGATTGTGGTAATGCACGAAGGCGAGATTAAGGGCGAATTCTCCCGGGCGGAAGCCACGCAGGAAAAACTCATGGCGTGCGCCACCGGTCAGAAACAGGCCGCCGCAAGCTGATCGCCCCGTTTTTCGATCGTTTGTCAACCCGCAAATGATTGACCCAAACTCAAATAGTTTCTGGCGGCGCAAAAAAAACTCGCCGTCAAACATTAAATACAAGCTGCTTCTTCTGTTGTCGATTTTCGTCGGTGCATGTGGACAGTTGTTCATGAAAATGGGCACAAAAAGCCTCGGCGGCGTCTCGTTCCATGCGGGCTTAATTCCCGGCTTGATCGACATCTTCACTTGTCCCTACATCATCTGCGGACTTTTGTGTGCGGGCATCGGCGTCCTTCTTTGGCTGACTGTCATCTCGAAGCTTGAACTCAGCTTCGCATATCCGGTCGTCGCGCTGAGTTACGTTCTCATTCTGCTATTCGGCAAATTTGTTTTCGACGAGCGTATAGCGACAGTAAGAGTCCTCGGCATCGTCTGCATTATGGTTGGCGTCGTGATGATATCGAGGACTGATAAAAACAACGCCGACACCGCATCGGGAACAAAAAAATGAGCTTTGTTTTTCTATTCACATCGATTCTCTGCGCCGTCTCGGGTCAGGTGCTTCTTAAGAATACCGTCACAAATATTGAAGGTGTGGATTTCGCGTCCTCAAAAATGGCCTCGCATCTGATTAAACTGCTTCGATACCCTTTGTTCTATATTGCAATGGCTGTCTATTTTCTCAGTATGATTCTTTATCTGGTAGCGATCTCGAAGCTCGATATCAGCCTCGCCTATCCCATGGTCAGCCTAAACTACGCGATAATTCTCGTCTATTCGAAAGTTTTCTATAAGGAAAATGTTACGCCGCTCAGATGGATTGGCGTTGCCGTAATCATATTCGGAGTTGTTCTGATTTCGAGAAGCTGAAGCAAATACCCGGCAGACTGACTACTTCTTCAATGCCGACTTAATTGTTTCGACAAGCTTCATCACATCGTCGCCGGGCGATGCGATTACCTCGGTCATGATCACCGGCCTCCTCGTAGGCACACGTTTTTTCGTGTAGCCATTGCTGTCGAGCACCTTAAAGAAATTCTGCACTTCCGCCCGGCCGATTTCGCCCCCGTCTATCCCGAAAACCGGATGCTTATCCCCGTATTTGGTATGGTTCGCGTCCTTAACAACGCAGTTACCGACATGGATGTGTTGCAGATACGGCATGCAAAGCGGCACCGCTTTCTCGGCCGCGGTCCCCATCAGCGGAAGATGGCTGAGGTCTAGAGTCAGAGAAAAATTACTGTTGTCCCTGACAATTCGCTCCGAGAAACGCACCGCATCCTCGACCGGACCAAGTAGAAGTTTTTTATCAATCTCCCAGTCGAACAACTCGACAGAAACAATCATCGGCTTGTCCCGTCTGATCTCGCGGCAGAAAGCACACAGCTCATTGATCGATTCCGTCAACATCCTAAACGCTTCTCCGCGCTTCGTCGGTTCCGTATTCGCTCCGCTCGATATAACAAGTATCTTCGCGTCGTAATCAAGCGCGTCGTCAGCGAGCTGCTTCAGTCTCTCAACCGATTTTATTCTCAAGCCCTCGTCGCGTGAGTTTATGTCCAGCCCCTCACCAAACGCCACCGGCCCCGTGCAGTACGTTACTTCCTTGCCACTGCCGACGACCCATTTCCTTACCTGTTTTCTGATCTCCGGGTCGGTTATCCATCCGACCTCAACCGCCTCGAAAAACGGATCGGAAAGCAGCCTGTGAGCAAGTTCGAGTCCCTCGGCCGTTTCCCCTTTCCATCCGGGGAAGGTAAGCAGATTCTGCACGAGACCAAAATAAACGCTATCGTGAAACATATTCATCCGCGCCTTTATGTTTTTATCCCAATATATAATGGTTAAATATCAATTTAATATTGCGCCATCCTCATGGAGCTTAAAATACATCTCTTCGCGTTCCCTTATTTTACGGTCTTGTTGAACGCATCCTTTTCCTTCTCCCAACCGTACTTATTGATCAGCGACACAATCTCACGTGTGCGCGCATAATCACTGTCTTTGAACGGCACAAAGCTCCCCTTGATCGCTATGAACATGAACTGAAACTTCTGGAACGCTTTATCCTTGTTCGCCCCAATCATAGCTGCGGCAATCTTCTTTTTGTCTTCGTCAGGCATATCGCCCCGGCTCCCGAAAACCCATGTGTTCTCATATAACGCGCACCCGACTTCTTTAACAAGATTCAGTGGCGACACCTGCTTACCACTCGCATCTCCCGAGCTCATTCCGCCGCTCATCTTCATCATTGCTCTCTCCGCAGAAAAAACGTCTATATCGCCATTCATAATCGCTTCAACGCCTTTGGTCACCGGGCTGCTGCTCACAAACTTCACTTTCTTGAACCACCCGGACAATGCTCCGTCATATCCGTTTTCATGCAGAAGCAGTCTTGCCTGATACGTGTCTTCCCCGCCCCATACGAGGCCTTTCGTTCCCTTAACATCCGTCACCGGGCTGTCCTTCTTCACATAAAAACACGTGTCTTTGTTCTTCTTGTTGTCAAATGTCAATGTGAATTTCGGATCAAACACTTTTGGATATTTCTTTTCAAGCATTATGTACTCGATCGCGTTCACATATCCCATCTGAGCCTTGTTTGCCTTCATCGCATCGAGCGTCATCTTAGTTGCATTTCCACCATGCGAATAAACGGGCCGCTGCATCTGTATGTCCATCCCGACCTTCTGGCTGAGCGCCACCGTTATTTCAGAGAGCATCTTGCCGAGGCTCGAATCCGCAAGCTCTTTAACCGTCGGTGCAATGAAAACATATTTTTTCTGCTGTGCCGACGACTTCATCGACACCGCGAAAAACGCCGCCGCGAAAACAGCCGCCGACACCGCAATCAGAATTCCCTTGTTTTGTCTCATCTGATTTTACCTCTCCATTCGTTTAACATCGTACGTACCTAAACATAATGGTTAATCTATCACCATGCTCTCCGGCATGTCAACGAAACTTTTCCACATAACAATCATTCTTTTTTTAAATAAGTAAAACCCGGCAACCGTGTGTCGCCGATAATCATCTCCAATTCTTCCCGCCGCCGCACCTCCGGTACGCGTTCGAATTCCTCCAGCTTTGTGATATCCTCCGCTGTCAATCCGAGCAGCGCCATCCCCGTAGTCATTCCCATTTCATCCTTCTTCAGAAAATGAAACTTTTGCCCATCCGCCTCGCCCCAACCGCGGCTGAACCCTTTCGCAACCGCCGGAGCCATCGCTATTTCATGTCCTAAAAGCCCTGCGACAAATTTCGGGTCCATCAGCGATCCGCAGACAAACACCCGCCGTTCACTCTCTCTCGGGTCTGTAAAAACTCCTTCTCCATGAATCACCACAGAAAAAATATCTTTTACCAGCGTCACCTCATACATCGTTTCGCTCCCATTTATTAATGTTTAAAAGGTATAATGACTTACAGTTTAATCAATTTCATAAATTCTTCGGTCTTCCTGAACACCCATTCGATTGCCTTTTCAGCGGCGGCTTTGCCTTTCGGATATTCACCTCTGAAACAAAAATCGTCCGCTGAATCGAAATCGAAAAGAATTCCACTTATCCGATCGAAATCAGACTGCTTCAAATTCATAATCGAGAGTGGTCTTAATGTCTTTTGAATCTCTATTATCATCCGATAGCTGTCGAAATCGTTCTCGACAAGCCACTCTGTAATATCCTCCGAGGAACCGCTGATCTCTCCCTTGCAGAACTCGTTTTCCGGAAAAACAGTAAATCTCGCCGTCCCGTTTTCGTCGTAATACTGCGCAAGCGGAAAAAGTCTGCACCCGGCCGGCCGCGCGGGATGTATCCCGCAAAGCGTCCCGTCCATAAAAGGACATCTCTCCTCCGGCATTCTTATCGTGCATATCGGATACGACCCGAACTCCGGCCGTCTTTCGATTGTCAGGTATTTTTCTATAATTTCGCCCGTGGGCGCTCCGAAACACCCTCTGAGGTTCCACACATCCATCGTGTTAACGAAAATATCGAGTCCTGACCCGCAACATGTCCCACACATCAGACAATCGAATCTCAACCGCCCGGAGCTATTCTGCAATCCTTCAACCATAGGAATTATTATGAACCAACTCCCCCCTTCTCCACAACAATCTGGCCGTACTCGTCCGTCCACGCTTGACAAATGACGCCGTAAAATATTTAATCTTCTACAATGAATGTGCACCTGCCACCATATTGGGCGGCTATTGCGGAGGCCGGAATCTTATCAAGAAAGAAGGTGCCGCCATCTCAATAATAAGACTTCTCATCAAGTCGGATTCCGAGTATGTAGAACGGGTCAAACGATACATCCTCTCGTGTTTCATAGGAATGCTTGCCGGAGTATTTTTCATTTACGCGGCAAAATTACTGCTTCTCGGAGCATCGAGTCTCGCTAAATATGTCTTTTAAAAATGATTTCCTCACAAGACTTATCGTGGCGCTTGTTGCGGGCGCGTTTTGCGTCGGTCTGGCGTGGTACAGCGACTGGTCGCTGTTGCTCGTCTTCGCGTTTTTCACCATAATTGCCCTCTGGGAATTTTTCAGCATGGTCGAGCGGGGCGGCTACAAGCCGTACAAAATTATCGGTTACGGAATAGCTCTTTTTTTTCTCGCGGTTGCATATCACAGCTCCCTCGAAACATACAACAGTATAATCGTATTCAGCATACTCGGCGTTTTTCTGCTCAAAGCGATCCAGTCCCGCCAATCGCCCTACAAAAAGCAGCTAACAATGATTCTGATCTCTGTTTTCGGAGCGATTTACATCGGCGGCTCGCTCAGCTTTGCCATAGGGCTCCGAAAAATGAACGAGATGAAATTTCAGGGCCTCACCCCTTACGACTACCTCTTTCTCGTCCCATTTGCGGGAGCGTGGGCGTCCGACACAGGTGCGTACCTGACCGGCCGCCTCGTCGGTAAAGACAAACTCGCGCCCACGATCAGCGAGAAAAAAACAGTCGAGGGACTGATCGGCGGCGTTGTGGCCTCTTTCTGTGCGACCTATTTCTTCGGCAAAATGCTCAATCTGCCGTTGTCACTCATCGTCGTTCTCGGAATTTCGCTTCCTCTTTTGTGTACAGCGGGCGACCTCTTTGAATCCAGTATAAAACGACGATTCGAGGTCAAGGATTCCGGAACGCTGTTCAAGGCGCACGGCGGGGTACTCGACAGGTTCGACGGTATCTTTTTCGTCCTGCCTCTGACTTACGCTCTGATTTATTATTTCTATATATATAAATCCTGACCTCTCCGTTTTTTTGCCAACTATCCATGCGGCTGATATAATTTCGCTTTGTTTGTTAGATAATGGAGATGTTGATGCGCAAAATCAGTTTCATCCTTGCAACCATTCTGATCTTTGCCTCCACCTCGTCTTTGGCATTCAACGCAAAATCCGGCCAGAACAACGGTGTCCCATTAGGCGGAATCGGCGCCGGCGCGGTTGAAATCCTGCCGGACGGCAGATTCGCCAACATCACTATTAATAACAACAGAACAACCGACGAGAGAATCGATTTCGCAACGGGCTCGTTTTTTGCTGTCAGGATTGAACAAAACGGAGATTCGACGGCCCGGCTCCTTCAGACAAAAACCAATCTCGACATCTCCGCTGCCGTCGGCGATCCGCGTTTAATTCTCATGCCGGAAGACACAATTTTATACAATGGTCTCTATCCGGAAGCGGATATCAATTACAGAATCCCCGTAACTCCGGTAAAAATCAATTTGAAAGCATTTTCGCCCGTAATTCCGGGTGATATGGACTCGTCCCAGATGCCGGCCGCCGTTTTTTCGTTCACCGTATCCAACCCTTCGGACGACTCGGCCGACGTCTCGATGCTTTTCTCATGGGAAAACCTCAACGGTTGCTTCGGCAAAATCAAACGCTCCGGTCGCTATCCGGCCAAGTTGCTGAAAGACAATACAGGTGGCGCAGTCTCCGGCATTCAGATGAGCTACTCCAAAAAAATGATGGAATCCTACTGGGGCAGCTACGCAATCGTAGCGGACTGCCCCGGCGGCACAACAAGCGCGCTGATGTGGGACCCCGCTTCGCCGGACGGCACAACCACGCTTTGGAACAAATTCACCGCCGATGGAACTCTCGATCAGGACATAGACCCGCAGGCCGGCCTTTTTTCCGGCGCACTCTCATGCAAAGTGCCCCTGAAGCCCGGTGAGTCCACCGAAATAGCCTTTTCGCTCGCGTGGCATTTCCCCGACTATTACGCCGGGAACGTGTTGGAAGGCATCAACATGGGGAATTACTATTCAACGATATGGCCGAACGCCGCTGAGACCGCCTCGACCGCTTTAAGAAACAGAAAAGAATATCTCGCCGAAGTTGACGGCTGGCACAAGCGAGTCACCGACTCCACCCTGCCGGAATGGCTCGAACAGATGCTGATCAACAACCTGTATGTATTCACGACCAACACGCTCCGGGCAAATGACGGCAGATACTCGATAATGGAAACTCCGTACGGGCCGATGATGGGCACGCTCGACCAGCGTTTCTACAGTTCTATCGCCACCCTGCTCTTCTTTCCGGAACTCGAAACCGCCGAAATGAATCTTTTCGCCGACACGCGCAACCCGAACGACGCGGGACGAATCTATCACGACCTCGGGCGCGCGCGCTTTGACAAGCCGAGCACGGGCACTACCGAAAAACGATGGACAGACCTCAACCCGAAGTTTGTACTGATGGCACTCAGAAATTACGAATGGACCGGTGACCGCGCCGAACTCGTCCGGCTCTACCCGAAGCTCAAGGATGTCATGCAGTTCACACTCAATCAGGACGAGGACGGGGATCTGTTGCCAGACCAGCACGGCCGCTCCACAACCTACGACGACTGGGCTTTCTACGGCGCGAACAGTTACTCCTCCGGTCTGTGGCTCGCCGCGCTTCAGGCGTACCCACTAATTGCGGATATAATGGACGATCCGGCCGAGGCGGAAAAATACAGATCTATCACTCCGCTCGCAGCCCAGTTTTTCGAAGACAAACTCTGGGACGAGGACGCCGGCTATTACATTCTCTTCAACGATGAAGCCCTCCCCGACGGCGGCGACATACCTTCGATCAGTCGAGCCTCCCACGACGGCCAACTCGCGGGCCAGTGGTACGCCGATTTCCTCTATCTCGGCAGACTGTTCCCGCAGGAGCACATCGACAAGACGGTCGAGTCCATCGGCAAAATCAACCAGCGCGATTACGGAGTTGCCAAAGGGCTAAATCAGGACGGATCTCCAGTGCCGAATCCGACGTCTGAAAACTGGTGGTCGGAATCTGAAAACGGCTGGCCGCACTACGAAACATGCCATTACGCGTCGCTTGCGATCTATAACGGCCACACGGACAACGGCCTCGAATCCGTCAAGAAAGTTTACGACAACGTACACGAACTCTACGGACTGCCTTGGAATCAGCCTCTGAGATGGGACCTTACGAAAAACGGCACTTACGGCTGGGGAGCGGACAGATACATGACTTCGCCGGGCATCTGGCACGTTCTGCTCGCGCTCGAAGGTTTCAGCATAGACATACCGGGACAGTCGATACGCATCCTTCCACGACTTCCCTCACACACGGAAACTCTCTCGGCCCCGTTGCGGACTCCAAAGTCGTGGGGCCGTCTCGACTACTCGGAAGAAAACAGCAAGGAAACATCGCTCCAAACCACAAGGATCAGTTTTGATTCGCCCGTGATTGTACGCGAAATAGTTGTGAACGCGCCGCGCGCGGGCCTCGAAGCTGGAGTTAAGATTACCGCGCCGGACGGGAGTCAGGCGAGCCTCGACCTGCACCGCCTTTCGAGCGGCAATCTCGATGAACTCGTTCTTTCGCTCGGCGCTCCTGTCGAGATTGGCCCGGACGGCCTCCTTATCGAAGTAGCTGGCCGGGTTCCGCAACCACAACCGGAAACGCAAATGAAAATGAAAAAAAAGAAATAATAAGCTAACATTCTTCGTGTGTTATAGGCAGGAGATTAAAATGAAATATATTATCGGAATCGACGTCGGAACCCAGAGTGTTAAAGCGGGCCTTATCAACCTCAACGATATGTCGATCGAGCGGGTCGCGTCGCGCGATTACCCCAGCGGTTCGCTTCAGGATCCGAACGTAATCTGGGAAGCAACATGTACAGCACTCCGCGAAATCACCGAATCCGGCCGCGGCGACTGTATCGAGGGCATCGGTCTTTCCGGCCAAATGCACGGCACAGTTCTGTACGATTCTAACGGAGACATAATCGGCCCGATAATCAACTGGCAGGATGAACGCGCCAACAGCCGCTCTGAATGCTTCGACTGGAAAACCACCACCGAACAAATGACAGGGCTGATCGGCAACGATATATTCCCCGATCTCGGTATCGACGTCATGGCGAGCGGCTTTTTCGGCGCGACCCTTTTTCATCTCAAAGAACTTGAAAAGGATATCTTCGCGAAAGTCAGTCGCGCGTTGCTGCCCACGGATTTCATCCGGCTAAGGCTCACCGACGGCGGCGAATACGAAACAGATGTCACTAACGCGTTCAGCACGGGCGTCTTCAACACGAGAGAAAGCAAGTGGCACGAGGAATGCATCAGGCGGCTCGGGCTGCCGCTTTCGATCTTCCCGAAAGTCCGGCAACCGGGAGACGTCGCCGGCCCGGTCGGCCCTGTCGCTGCGAAACTGACCGGAATCCGACAGGGAACCCCGGTCACGGTCGGCGGCGGCGACAATCAGATGTCCGTCATTGGAAGCGGCGTTTTCTCCACCGATTCGCCTATTCTTATCAACATTGGAACAAGCGGGCAGATAAACGCTGTTATATCTAGGTATGTGAAAATCGACGGCGTGGACACGCGGAGTTTCATACGCGGCAATTTCCTGCTCGTCGGCCCCGGGATAAGCGGGGGAATATGCTATACGTGGCTCAGGAATCTGATTTTGGACGACCTGAGACTGATTAACGCGAAAATGGAAAGCGGCGACAGGCTTTTCTCGCTGCTCGACCAGCTCGCCGACAAGGTACCCGCCGGATGCGACGGCCTGAAATTCGAGCCGTTCCTGCGAGGCACACGCCGCGAGCCGCAGAAGCGTGCGGCCTTCGCCGGCATAGGGCACTCGAATTTCACACTCGGGCACCGGGCGCGAGCGGTGATGGAAGGTGTTGTGGACGAAATGATTGGTTTTTATAATCATTTCGAAGGTGTAAAAGCTGCGCGGATGACCGGCGCTGGAAACGGGTTGGTCAAAAGCGATATCTGGTGTAGGATAGCCGCGATGAAATTCGGCCTCCCGCTCCAGATCACTGATTTTGAGAACGCGGTTTACGGTGCGGCGCTGGTCGCGGCCGAAGGCCTGAATATCGCAAAGATTGAAGATGGGCGTTTCGACTACGTTAAAACATACGATCCGGCCGGCTGATCGTATTTACTTCCAAGGAGATGCAAATGAGCGATCACAAAAAAATACTCGATCCGAAAAGACTAAGCGGCTACATTAAAAATATCGCGGATCAGAATAACGAAATGACGCGGCTCGACGGATGGTTCCTCGCGAAGGAAATAATGATGGAGAGTCTTCAAAAGGATTCTTCGGGCAGCCCCGCCGCCGTTCAGGCGAGACTCCTCAACGAGGTCGCCGTAAAGCTACCAATTACGATTCGGAGCGGAGAGATTTTCGCCGGAACCGAAGCGGACGCTTTCGCGAGAAGCTACGCTCTTATCAATCCCGACTTCAAAATCCAGACTTTCGAAGGCTACTGCGACGAAGACGCTGTTTACAACGACATTAAACCCGACGGCACGGAGGTCACTGCCGAGCGGATAGAAAAAGTCCGCGTTTTCTGGCGCGAGCATCCGTTCGCCAAAAGCCTCACTGAAATCTACAAAAACACTGCTAAAGAAACCCGCGAGGTTATTTATTTCGTCGAGCGCGTCACCGGCCATACAATTCCCGACTTCCGCGACGGAATGACAAAAGGCGTGAATGCCCTTATCGCGGAAATCGAGCAGAAGAAAGCCGCCGACGCAGCGCACGCGGACTATTATTCCGCGATGCAAGCCGCCCTCGGCGCATCCCTCAAACTGGCGAAACGCTACAGCGATCTCGCGGCCGATATGGCGAAAACCGAAAGCGACCCCGGCCGCAAGGCGGAACTCGAACTTATCGCTGAAACATGCAGTCGCATACCGGCCGAGCCCGCTCGGAATCTTTATGAAGGCATACAGTCGTTTATCATTCTCTGGCAGATGATGAACCTCGAACAGCTTCCGAACCCGTTCGCGTTTTCGATCGGCAATCTCGACCGCATCCTTCAGCCCTTCCTCGACATGGGCGGCGAGTCCCACGAGCTCGCTGTCGAACTTACCCGCCACCTGCTGGCCTTCTTCATGGTCGGCGACCGCAACTGGGCGATCTCGCAGAACATCATGGTCGGCGGCATGGATGAAAACGGCAACGACCTTACAAGCGAGATGACACATGTCGTCATGGAGGCGTTCGACCTCTCGAACTACTCGCAGCCCAACCTGTCCGTGAAAGTGCACACCGGCACTCCCGATTCCGTTTATTCGACAATAGCGAAATTCATGTTCAAATTCGGGCACAGCACACCGTCATTCTTCAGCGATCCGACTATTTTCAGCGCGCTCGCGACAAAGCATATCGAAAAACAGGACATGCCTCTGTACGCCGCCGCCGGATGTCAGGAGCCCCTCATCATGGGCATGGAATCCGCGAACACGACGAACAGTTGGCTCAACCTCGCGAAGATACTCGAACTTACGCTCAACGACGGCAAATCTCTCATCACCGGAAATCAGATCGCGCCGGCATGGTCCGAGATCGGAATAAACGGATCGCCCCTGTCATCTTATGACGAAATCAAATTGGCCTATTACAAATACATCGAGTACTTTATCGCAAAAATGGTTGCCGCCGCGAACGGCTGCACGGAAGCGCTTGCGCTGCTCCCCGTTCCCTTCAAATCGGCTTTCATGGGCGGCCGTCAGACAGGCGCCGACATGCGCGATGTCCGCGAACAGGGCGTTAAATACAACGGCTCCGGCTGTCTCATCCACGGCCTCGGCACGGTTGCCGATTCACTGCTCGCGATCAAACATCTTTTCAAGGAAGGCCCGGCGCTCGGATTCGATCCGTCGAAACTTGTTGATGCGCTCCGCGCCAACTTCGACGGCTTCGGAGAAATGCGCGACTTCCTTAGAAACAAAACTCCGAAATTCGGAAACAACGACTACGAAGCTGATGTCGAAGCACTCGAACTTCAAGAGCGTGTGAGTCGGATGGTCAACGCGCAGAAGAACCCGCTCGGCAACGCCTTCTCCGCCGACTGGAGCACGCCGAGCACGAATATGCTCTACGGATACTGGACCGGCGCAACGCCCAACGGCCGCCTCGCCCGTGAGATCATGAGTTACGGCCTCGACCCCGAAATCACATCCGGAAGAAAAGGACTCCTCGCGCGAGTCGCTTCACAAGCGAAACTGAACTACGCGCTTATGTCCGGCGGCAGCGCGGTCGCACTCAGCATCAACCCGGACCCGCTTAAGGACTATTCACACGAAAAGAAAACACAATATCTAAAAGAAGTCATCACAGCCGTCTTCGGCTTCAACAACCCCGCCGAGCCGACATTGATGTACGCTTATTTCAACGTCTTCTCGCCGGAAAAACTAATGGACGTCGTTAAGAATCCGGATAAATATCCCGAGCCCGTCATGGTCAGAATTCACGGCCAGTACGGCGATGCGCGTCATTTGTCGCCTGATATTATCGCCGGCGACATCATCCCGCGCCTCGACCCGATGTCCACATCGTTCTGATCTTCATAAGATACAATCAACACGGAGCGGCCTCACGGCCGCTCTTTTTTATGTTATGATAATCATCGTGGCGCCGACAGGGCCATATAATTATAGTCTGGAGTGCAAACATGAGATATGTAACGCTTATCAGCAACTTGCTAAAATACGCGATATTTGCGGCAGTGTTCGCCATAGTCTCCGCCTCCACGGGCGCGGAAGCAGCCCAAATTATCTATTTCAATGACTTCTCAAAAAGCGATCAAGGATGGAAAGGCAACGGATTCCTTCAGAAAGCCGGCATTTCACCGGACGGATTGAAACTAGTAGGGCTCGGAATCGGGCCGTTGCTTTCAAGCCCCGAAATCGAATGCCCGAAAAACGGATACGTCCTCGTTTCGTTCAAAATGAAATCCAAAGGCGACACGGCGGGCGCGGCATTCCTCGGTTCAAAATACGACGAGCGATCAAGAACACGCATTGCGATTAATCCCGACGGCGAATGGCATGAGTATTCCCTCTTTCTCAAGCCGGCCGACGAAAATCCCCGACTTTGGATCGCACCGTTCGGAAACGACGGCAAAGCGACAATAGCATGGGTTCGCATCGTCGATGCAACAGCCATCACACCGCCCGTGGGCACGAAACCTTCACGCGCGAAACCGGGGACAAAAGAGGCCGCGAGACTTAAGTCTGGAAATGCGGCTTTTGTCCAATACGCGGACGAATTCGATTCGTTCGCGGTTATTGCGGCAGGCAAGGAAACCGCATCAGGCGGCCGCGCCGACAGAATAGGCTTGCTGATCGGCGATACGCCCGAATGGCTTCCTCTGTCGGCAGCAAAATTCACTGTCAAAAAAACAAAAAGCTCCATCGATGCGGTCGCCGTATTAGACGAATCCACAGGCGCGCGGCTTACACTCACAAGACACGTTTCTCCGGGTAATATTCCCGGATCTTTCGACGTTTCCGTGACTCTAAAATCCGACAGCGACCTCGATGTTGTTCATGTCCCATGGCTTACTCTCCTGCCCGGACTCGGCACATTCGGCGGAAGCAAAAAGCAGGCTCTCTTCGCCGGTCTCGAATACCTTGCCGACGAACCGAGCAGCAGCGAGGCCGATCTCCGTGGCGCACAGGCCGACCGGCACGCACCTGACAAGGTGAAGATCACATTCCCGCTCATGACAGTCTGCGCAAAGGGCGCATACGTCGGTGTTATATGGAACGAATCGCCGGACGTGGCGGCCGTTTTCGACTCGCCGGACAGGGCTTTCGGCTCCGGGTCGCATTTGATCGCTCTCTGGGCGCCGGGAGTCGGCGCTGTCCGGCGCGAGAACGATCTTTACGCCTTCGATTCATTCACTCTTAAAGCAAACGAACCGGTTGCCGTAAAATATACAATTATCGCGGGTGCGGGCGACAGTATCGTCCCGGCAGTAAAACAATATGTTGCCTTAAAGGGACTGCCTCAAGTCCCGAAGTTCCCCGGCGGCCTCGATGAAGCCGTCAAAATGCTCGCCCACGGCTGGCTCGACTCCGGGATCAGCGCGGACGGCAAGTGGCGCCATGCGCTCTGGGGCAGCAACTTCCCTCCGCAGATTTCAGCCGAATCGGCGGCGCTGATGATACAACTCGCCAACCTCACCGGCGATTCCGATCTTTCAAAGCGGCTTCGGACAGGCGCGGCGCGCGGGCTGGAAGTATCGACTCCTCAGGACCCGAACTTCCGCTCCGGTGTAAGCCATGTTCGTTTGCCGAAGGAGCAAATGCTTTTCGGCAATATATCCGAATTCCTTAAAGATTACACAGCAGGTCAGAGCACGATTGCAGGCCAGTTCGACGCACAAGGCATCAGAAGATATGTCGCTTCGCCCGGACGGCTCGATTATTCTTCCACCCACTTCGCCGACCACGCATCCGGCTACGGCGCCGCGGCACTTTTCCCGATGCTCGAAGCCGCATGGCTCTCCGGCGATCCCGCGCTCACAAAGAAATCACTCTCACTTCTCGATATGCAGACCACCCTTTATAAAAACGCGGAGCCGCGCGGCGCTCAGACTTGGGAAATTCCTCTTCATACACCCGACATCCTCGCATCCGCATATCTCGTTAAAGCCTACGTTCTCGGCTATGCGATGACGGGCAAAAAAACGTATCTCGATGAAGCACGCTACTGGGCATGGACAGGACTGCCGTTCGTTTATTTGAGGCCGCCCGCGGAAGGCGCTGTCGGCGATTACTCGACAATCGCCGTTTACGGGGCGACAAGCTGGGAATCTCCGAACTGGATCGGACTTCCGGTCCAGTGGTGCGGACTTGTTTATGCTTCCGCGCTGCATCAACTTGCGAAATATGACACGAGCGGCCCGTGGGCAAAAGTCGCTGAGGGAATCACCGCGACGGGACTGCTCATGAGCTATCCGGCCGACGACGCAACACGCGGCGGACTGCTTCCCGACAGTTACAACCTGAAAACGCAAACGCGCAACGGCCCGGACATCAATCCCGGCACCGTTCAGGCGCACCTTACCGAGCTTTTCGGGAAGGGTAAACTTTACGATTTCACAAGACTTGCAAAACATGGTTGGCACATCAGCGCCCCATGCAAAATCTCCGGCGTTAAAGAAGACACCCGCGACGCGCAGTTCAGCATCGCCGGCTTCGGCGGCGAAAGATATTCGGTGCTCGTATCGCTTATCGGCAAAAAGTCGCGCGCGGTGCTCGTCAACGGGCGTAAACACTCAGAATTCAAATACGACTCGGCCTTGAAGATTCTAATTATCGAAGGTCTCAAAGGCCCGGCGAAACTGGCGATCCAGAACTGAAAATCGGAGGAAACACATTTGGCTAAGAAACTACGCGTTGGTTTAATAGGCTGCGGCCGTTTTTCTGAACCGGGCCATGCGCTCCATTACAAACTGAATCCTAAAAGCGAACTTGCCGCCGTATGCGACGTGAAAGAGGAATCAGCCCGAAAGCTCGCCTCCCGTTACGGAGTGAGCGATGTTTATTCCGACGCCGTGGAAATGCTTAGCCGCGCGGGATTGGACGCCGTCAGCATCTGCACTCCGACATTCACTCACGCCGAGCTTACTGAAGCCGCGGCGTCACGCGGCATTCATGTCCTGTGCGAGAAACCTTTCGCGGTATCGCCGGAGGAAGGCGAGCAGATGGTCGAAACATGCGCCAAGGCCGGAGTAGTGCTTCACGTCGGTTTCCACCAGCGGTACGACCGAGGAATAGGCCGCGTTCGCGACCTCGTCTCGGCGGGCGGCGCGCTCGGTCGTTGTTTTCACGCGGAGTTCCGCTGGCGTGGCCTGACGACAATGGGCAACGTGCCCGTAATCAACCACGCGCTCGATATTGCGCGGCGCGCCGGGATATCTCTCGAAAGCTGGAGCCCCGACTGGCGGTTGAGCGACCCGCGTATCCCCGGCGGCGTCCTCGAAGTTTTCTGCCACATCATCGACATCGCAGTATGGATGTTCGGCGCGCCCGACGGCGCGACGGGCGACGCGCGAATAGTATCGCCGGAAGCAAAGAAACCCGAACATGGCGTTACGCTCCTGAAATACGACGGCGGGCCGGATGTGTTTCTCACAATGAGCAGCCGGGCACTCTCACTATGGGAGCGTGAGGACGGCCTATTTCACTGCGAATCGGGCAACGTGCTGTTCGAAACGCATTCAAACCGCCAGTCGTTCTTCCCGGCGGAGGTGACTGTTGAAACCGGCGCGGGGCTGTTCGGTAACAGGCGACGTGAGTTCGTCGCACCCGACATCCACCCGATGCGCAACATACCGCACTATCGTAAAATTGATAATTTCATTCTCGATGCGCTCGGAGAGCTGCCCGAGGAAGAGAAGCCTTTCATCGCGCGCGGCCAAGCCGGTGTCGAAGTCGATCGAATAATAAGAAAGATAATCGAAGCGGTTTAACAAGTGCCTATGGCTGCGCGCTTTTGTGGCTGATCTGCCTTATTTCAGTGCCGACGATCTTGCCGTCCCTCACATGAACAATTCGGAAGCCCCACAACGGGTCGTCTTCCTTCTCGTGTGTTCCCGTTCCGCCGGCTTCGGTCATGATTTCAGTCGTTATCGGATTAAGTTTCTTGTCGTCGTAATTTACATGCATGTGGCCGACGAACACATACGGCACTTTATATTCTTCCATCAACTTTGAAAACTCCGCCGGGTTCGGCCCCTTGACCAATTCCGGGGGCGCGTAACCGAGTTTCTTTCCACCCTGAAGCATGAATATCGGAATGTGCGTGAATACAATCGACGTATCCCCGGCGTCGGCAGCCGCCTTCAGGTCCTTTTTCAGCCACTCGAACTGCTCCGGCCCAATGCATCCGTTACCCGCAGCGCCCGTCATGATCTGCTTTTCATCGAACCGGTCGCGCCATCGGTCGGTGAAATCAAATGTGTTCAATCCTATGAAATGCAGTTTGCCGTATGTGAATGATTTGTAGTAGGGACCGTAAATCGCCTCCCAGTACGTGCGTCCGTCCGGCACCGGTTTCTGGCGGCCGTCCGTGTATTGCTCGTGATTTCCGGGCACCATGAAAATCGGTGCCTTCACATAGGTCGTCAGAATCTCATAGCCCGCCGGGAAGTCCCTGTCGTACGTCACCGGGTTGAGCCCAAGATCGCCGCCGAAAAGAATGAATTCCGGATTCACCTTCTGAATTTCGTACAACTGCTTGATGCGGACGAGATTGCTGTCCTGATCCGAAAAGATAGGATCGTTGAAATGAATGTCCGTAAGATGAACGAAATCGAAATCCTTTTTGAACTCCTTAAGAATCTGCACCGCGTGCAATTGATAGTCCGACGTGCCGTCCGAGAAATAAACGCGTATGTCGTACAGTCCCACCGGCGCATCCGCTGGCGTCGCGGCCTTAAAAAGTGGACCTTCGTCAGTTGCGCCAGATTCAGTAAGCGTCAATTTCACCGCCTTGTATTCGTCCGCCACCTCAACAAGCGACGCCATCCTCGGCTTCTTCCCTTCAAGCTTCATCACGAGATCGAATGAGTCGCCAGCCTTAACAAAAGTAGGATTGCTGAATAAAGGATACTTGATTTCATTTATCATTCGTGGCGGCGATGCGTACGCTACAACCGCAAGCGCCAACGTGCAGATCACTACCGTCCATTTTGCGCTTTTACATCCGAACAGTTTCATGTTATTCCTCCGCAACTAATTTCCTCGTCATTATATGGCAATATAAAACATTTTTTCGTAATCTGACTGGGGAATTATATTACGGCGCTAAATCGATTGTCTCGCAAGAAAAATAAAAATATATATCTGTTATTTAGCCGCCGGATCCGCTTGCTTTTCCGCAGACTTTTTTGCCGGTTCGGCCGCAAGTATCTTCAACGACTCTATAAAATGCTTAGCGTCCTTTTCATCAAGCGATGCCTCTTTCTGCGACATCACCTGAACCTGATACTGTGTTGTGCCCGCGTAAACCTGAAGTGACTGAATAAAAATATCTGCGCCGCCGGAATTCTTCTTAATCCTCGCCTCCGCGGCGGGATAACCGTCCACTTTTGCATCCAGATTTTGGCTCAAAACTTTCCCTCCATTAGCAGTCCCAATCACTCCTCCTTCGAGCGCGTGCTTCACATCGAGTTCCACGCCAAGCTTCATAACCGCCGCGGTATATACAATTTCTTTGCCGTACACGGAATATATATCCATCGTCTTAGGCCCATTGTTGGTTTGCAACTGCTGCGACTCTTTCTTCATTTCCTTTAAATCCGGAGGAAGCTCGATCGAAAAGCTTTTATCCGGCGCAACGAAAACATTGTATTTCGAAGACTCCTTCTTCGCGCATCCCGACGCGACCATGACCGCAGTCATTACCAGAGCAATAAGCACCACGCTGATCTTTCTCATTCCCCATCCTCCGGACTTCTTTAATTTCTATAATTATATCCTCGCCATTTCCTTTCATAAACATCGTCAGTCAATTTTAAATACCACGGGGTAGCCCTCCAATAAGTTGCCATACGTCATATTAGCCACATCGACCGCGAGTGTTCCGCCCTTCCTGCGGGACTTCAATTTAGCCCCCCTCGCGCCCAGCAGTTCCACCCGCGGCGATCCCAATATCCCCGCGCTTTTAAGAATTAGTTCTCCAGCCGGGCGCTCGAAACACGAGGCATAAAGCGTCGTGCCCTTCGCCGTGTATCTGATTTGCGGATTTCCCGGCGATTCCCGCCACCTGCCGCATCCATAGACCGCCTCGCCGTTTGTCTTCATCCACCTGCCGATCTCCGCGAGCCTCTCCACACTCGGTTCCGGAATAACGCCATCCGCATCCGGCCCGACATTCATCAAAAAGTTCCCGCCTTTCGATATAATATCCAACAGCATCCGCACCATCTCCGGCCCCGATTTCCAGTCGTTGTCGAACTTTGAGTAACCCCACGACCGATTCATCGTCATGTTTGTTTCCCAGTCGATCGCGTCCGCCTGCGCCGGAATGAATTGCTCCGGAGTCACATAATCGCCCGCTTTCTTTTCCATCGCCTTCTCACCGAGCGCCGGAATCAGCTCCGACACCAAAATATTGCCCACATACAAATTTGCGAGCGGCATCCTCTTTCCCACCCGGTTGTTTATCACAATATCCGGCTGCAGCCGTCGGCAGAACGCCTCCACCTCACGGCCCACAGCTTCCGTCCATTGCAGCATCCAATCGCCGTCGAAAAAAAGCACCGACACCGGTCCGTAATTTGTCAGCAGTTCCTCCAGTTGCCCCTTAATAAAATCGAGATACTTGGCGAAACCGCGCACCGGTCCGAGCGCCAGCGGCAGCGGCGACCAGTTCCAGTCGAGTTGCGAATAATAGACACCTAACCTCAGCCCCGCCTCCGCGCACGCGGCCGATAACTCTTTCAGCGGATCGCGCCCGAACGGCGTCGCCTCCACTATGTTGTAGCTCGACTTCCTCGTCCGGAACATACTGAACCCTTCGTGGTGCTTTGAGGTCACAACGATATACTTCATACCAGCGTTCTTCGCGATCTCAACCCAGCGACGCGCGTCGAATTTGACAGGATTAAAACCGCCCGCGAGCTTCCGATACTCCCTCTTCGGAATCATCATTTCCCGCATTATCCACTCCGCAGGAAAAAATCGCGACCGCCGCCCCTTCCATTCGCCGCTAAGCGAGGAATACAGCCCCCAATGAATAAACATTCCGAACCGCGCCTCACGCCACCACTCCATCCGGCCCGTTTCTCCGATTTTGTGATTCTTAACGTCGGCCATCATCCGCCACCTCATTGTCCGGGCGTAAGCCTGATTATCATTTCACTTCTATCCGGGTGCATTTCCAGAAGCTGCCTCCTGATTCCGTTCTCATAATCGGAGAAATCAAATCCCGGCGCGACAGTCGTGCCCATCAACGCAAACCTGCCGCCCTCATTAAGAAAACACCCTTGCCAAACTCCGCGCGTGACAATCACCTGCGGCTCGTTACCCGCTGCGAGGTCGGACCCGATCGTCGTTACTTTCGATCCGCCATTCGGATACAACTGCAACATAGTCACCGGATCGCCGGCATAAAAATGGAAAATCTCCTCCGACGGCACCCTGTGAATCGCCGAACAGATTTCCGGCGTGAGCAAATAATAAATCGCCGTCGAAAAACATTTGTCCCCTATATAACGGCCGGGCAGAACACCCTTCGGAATCAGTTCATCCGACCTGTACGTCTCCCTGTAGAATCCGCCCTCCTCGGGCAGCGGCTTCAAATCCAGCAGCCTTATAATTTCCTTCGCGTTCATCGGGATCACTCCTCTCACACGACCATTATATACCATTAGTGCGCACGCAAGTTGAGTTTTCGTCCCTTTCGGACTATAAATATCACTTGCGCTTGGAATGATTTCGCAAGACGCACGAAATTTGAAAGAGGTGTCAACTTTGGCTTGCCCGAGCATTTTCGACGAACTTGACTGGCGGGAACTTATATTTCAGGTTTCCGATGTAGAAGGTTTCAAAAAACTCACCGAAGCACCGCAGTCCGTGTACGCCGGATTCGATCCGACGGCGGACAGCCTCCACATAGGACACATCGTTCCGCTCATCGCGCTACGCAGATTCCAACTCGCGGGGCACACCCCCATCGCCCTCGTAGGCGGCGGCACCGGCCTCATCGGCGATCCCAGCGGGCGTACCTCGGAACGCACCCTCAACACTCTTGAAACGGTCGAGACGTACTCGGAAAAGCTGCGCGGGCAGCTCGAAAAGTTCCTCGATTTCTCAGGCAGTGTTTCAAACCCGGCGAAACTTCTCAACAACTACGAATGGATCGGAAAAATGTCGGCGGTCGAATACCTGCGCGACCTCGGCAAGTTCTTCACAATAAACTGGATGCTCGCGAAGGACTCCGTAAAGAGCCGGCTCGACCGCGAGGAATCCGGACTCTCCTACACAGAGTTCAGCTACATGCTGCTTCAGGCATACGACTTCCAGTACCTCGCCGAACACCACAACTGCATGTTGCAGATCGGCGGCAGCGACCAGTGGGGCAACATGACCGCCGGCTGTGAGCTGATCCGCAAAAAGAATGCGAAAGAAGCTTACATCGTAACATTCCCGCTGATCACAACCTCGGCGGGCGTAAAGTTCGGAAAAACCGAGGGCGGCGCGGTGTGGCTCGACCCCGAAAAAACAAGCCCGTACGCGTTCTATCAGTACTGGATAAATGTCACTGATCAGGATGTCATACGGTTCCTGAAATACTTCACGTTCCTCTCGAAGGAACGGATCGACGAACTTGAAGAAGCAAAGAAAAACGATCCGGACACTCGCCCCGCGCAGAGAGCTCTCGCATACGAAATGACCAGTATGGTGCATGGCAAATCCGCAGTGGACGAAGTCATCAGCGCAAGCGAGGCGCTGTTCGGCAAAGGCGACCTCTCGGCGATCAGCCTTCCCGTGCTCGAATCCGCGGTATCCGCCGCGCCAACGCTCGAAGTTGATTCAGTGGATGCGATTCCGGCCATCGACCAACTTCTGGCCGACCTCAAAGTCAGCAGCTCGAAATCAGAGGCGAAGAAACTTATCACATCCGGCGGCCTTTACGTGAACAACAACCGCATAAGCGACATCAAATACAGGCCGGAGGCAACACATCTGCTCCACGGCCGTCTGATGATTATTCGTAAAGGCAAAAAGAACTACTACATCGTCAAAGTCAAATAAGCCGGCCGGCCTGTTCGGATTTAAAATGCTATTTTTTGATAATTCTTTCCATTGTGCTAAAATTAAGTTTCTATATGACCGGTCGGATTCAGACCGGGGGCAAGACGCGGTGTTGCGGGGGTGATGGGTTTGAACGAAAAAAATATTCTCAACTACAAACTGTTTCAAAAAGTAATGCGGCCTGTTTATGATGTCACAATCGACACCAGCATAATGAATCCGCAGTTCGTCCCCGAGGACGGTCCGTTCGTACTCGTGGCAAACCATAGAAGCGACCTCGACCCCTTCATCATCATGTGCAACATCAAGAGGCCGATCAACTGGCTCGGCGCAAGCTATCTGTGGAACATCCCGTTCGTCGGGCAGTTCCTCAACTGGCTCGGCGCAATCCCAATTTCGAAATACAAAAGCGACATCAACGAAGCGTTTGAAGCCGCCGAAAAGCGACTAAAAAAAGGACAACCGGTCGGCATATTCCCAGAAGGCTGGGACTACATCGCCGCGAACCAGTTCGACTGGAGCGTCGGGGATTTCAACACCGGCTTCGCGCGCATCGCGCTCAGAACCGGCTCGCCGGTTGTTCCACTCGCGATGATGGGCCTCTCGGAAAAACGCGGCGTGCAGCCGTTCCCGCCATTCGTCAGAAAAATGCTCGATTATCCCATCGAGATGCAGTACATCAAAGACCGCTGCATGTATCAGAAGCTTCACATCAACGTCGGCAAACCGATCCCATGCCCCGAAGGCGCGGACCCGGACGACCGCGATGCCGTAAGGGCTTTCACTGAAAAAGTCAATCAGGTTGTTAAAGACCTCTATAATGCTATGCCGACTGTCACCGGATTCGAGAACGTACTGCCGAAACCCGCCGGCCCGCGCGAAGACCCGAATAAGAAAGACGACAACCCGGACGACGACGACAGACTCTCCGGCCTGATGAGCGTCTGACATCTCACTGACTTTTTATGGATAATGTGCCACCCTCAAGCTTTGTTTGAGGGTGTTTTTATATGTGCAATCACAGCACTTCTTTTTGAATGAATTTGTGCGCGTCGTTAATGAACGCTAAATTCAGTGCAAACGTGTTGATATGTCCCGTGGGGTATTCACGCAGCCACGGCAGCCCGCCCCACTCCCGTGCCGTATCTCTGATTGAATCCGGATCCACAAGTTTGTCGTATATGCCCATCGCAATAAATATATTGCTGAGCGGCGCCAGCGGCCGGGTTTCATTCAGGTTGTAAATTTTCGGGACATCCGGATCGGTCAGCATCGACATCTTCCCCTCGGCCTCGCGTTTCATCCACATCTCGCCGATCTCGGTGCTCTTAAGCACTTCAATCGTATCCATCGGCGGCATGCCCATAATTGCAAAATCAGCGTTTCGCGCGCGGCACACATACAGCCCCGCCATGAAACCGCCGTAAGACACCCCGAATGTTCCGATCGGGCCGGCCCCATTCGCGCGCAGCCAGTTAACCACGCAGTGCACGTCAACGTATGACTGCTTCAGAGTCGCGAGGTTCCACATCGTGTCGTCCGTCAGCAGGAGTTGCCCGCTGAACGTCCCCTTAGGCGTCCTTTTTATGTGATATGGCATATTTACAAGAATGCTGTTCAGCCCCCACGCCGCAAACCTCCAGCACCACCAGTCGAAGTAAGTGTAATCGTCCATCTTCCAACCGTGTATCATCACCACCGTCGGCCCGCCGATCCCGTTTTGCGGCAGTCTGAAATGCGTGACATACACCGTGTTGTTCTCCTCGAACGGAGTTACCATCGGGCTGCGGAACGATCCATCATGAATCTCAATGAACGGTAGTTTTATCACCGGCTTGAACTTTATGTCCGGCGTCTCCTCGACCGGCGCATAAAACAACTCCGAATCCGCCTTTTCCTGCGGAGTTACAAGATGACCGTATTCGACCTTTGACAAGTCCGGCATCGGCGACGTCACCGCAGCCTTCATCCGCATCTGATACAACTCCGACCCCATGTCGAAAATATCCGTGAGCAGCCGATAAAACATCCCTTGTCTCTCCTATAGAACTTAAGTTGTGATTAATCGCGAGTGAATTCAGCCTTCTTTAAAAATATAAACGTATGTGCCGGCGCCGTCCGTCGGAAGAAAATAGAACACGCCGTCGTGGTAGTCCATCCCTTCGCGCGTCACTTCTCCTCCGGGCACCAGCACCGCGTCGATAGTTTTCGTCACTTCCCACTTATCAACATCAATAAAATCAATAGCACCGCCGCCGGAGCAGATGAGAGTCTGCCCATACAGCTTGCAGTCCTGATATCCGTGCGACGTCGGATTGTCTTTCACATCCAAAACCTTGCCCTTCTCGTCCCAGAAATAAAACTTTCTCGCGTCCCAGTTCGCGCCGATTATTTTCCCCGCGTCATCTGAGACCACCAATCCGATGTGATCGTCAACCTTGAACCGACCCGATGATTTCATCGTCACCGGGTCCACCTTAAAAACCTCCGCCTTGCTTTTCTCGGAGTACATAGCAATCGCCATCCATACATACTTGCCGTCGAACTGCAAGCCGCTCGGGTGAATAAAAAAGCTCTTTCCGAAATTTGCAACCTTGTCCACTTTCATCGTTTTCCGGTCGATTTTGTATAAAAAACCGGAACCGCTGACTTTATCCACTGACGTAATAAATACGGTATCAGTCGCGACCGCCACTCCCTGAACGTGATAAAGATTCTCCGCGATCGGTCCGATTTTCCCTGAGGGGATCAACTTCCCTTTCGCAGGTGCCGCCGCGTCCGTGCCGACTCCCTGCACGCCACCAATCAGAACAAGCGCCACAATCAGCCCGACTAATTTCCCGACTGATATTTTCCCTGTATTCATCTTCCGTAGATTGTCCTTGTTTCTGTTTTTTCCTTGCCGTTGAGCTTCGCCGTCACGGTTATCTTGTTCTCGCCTTTTTTAATCTCAACTACCGATATGAATTTTACGCCTTCAGCTTTCGCAGCATTGCCGTTGACCGTGACCTCCGCTCCTTCACGTGCGTATGCGGTCACCTTCACTTTGCTTTTCGGCGTAATCGAATTGTCGCACGGGTCCGTATCGACAATCAGCAACGGCTCTGCGGCGACCCTTTCAATCTCATCGACAATCTTGTCCCGCTCTGCCTCAAACTGTGTGTAATCCCTCGAAACGAACATTAGATAAGGCGTCTTCCGGCCGAGCGGATTCGTGCGTCCATCAGGTGTGATCATCGCATAAGCATGCTCGAACTGCCGCATCGACGGCTCGTATTCAAGCGCCGCACCGCCCAGCGTGTTGGCGGCCATCCGCAGCCTTTCGCCGAGCTGATAGAACAACTCGTAATCCTCCATGCTCTCGCGAATAATCTTCAGCCTTATCGACGCCACCGGCCCGTCGTATCCGACTTCAGAGCCCGGATACAGCAGGCTTCCGTCGCCGTTGCCCGCAGGAAACGTTTCCGTCTTCTTCCAAGGATTGTCGTCCACGCGGCCCCACGTTGTCGTATTCCAGTACAAAACACCCGTCACGCCGTAAAGAAAATTCATCCACGTCAGAGCGCGCGGCGCCGTTGCCTCTTCATCGATAAAATAATCAGTGCCAACCCATTTCGGCCCGATACATGTGTACCACCAGAACTCTTTCCCGCGATCCATGTCCTTGCGCAAAGCGCTCATCTTGTTCGAATCGAGCGTAAACGTCAGCGTCGGGCACCACACATCGACGTCAGCCTCCTTCAAGTTAACATTATGGCCTGTTGTTGCTAATAACTTGATCTTCGGATTATACGAGTGCAGCCACTTCCCTATCTTGTTTATTTCCTGCATTCCTTCAAGCGTCGGCTCATCTACTTCGTAATAGTACGCCTTCTCGATCCAGCCGGTCGTCCTCAGCCGTTCTGCAATCTGGCGCATCTTGTTTTTGTCCCACGAAAGCGGCGCACGCAGAAAAGTCACCCTCGGGTCGTCGAGATAATTCGCAGCCTCCTCGCTGAAAAAATCGACCGGGATGTGATACGGCGACAGCCTGTGTTCGACGAGAAACCAATAGTACGCATCCTTCAGCTTTCTTGCTTCCGGAGTCCCGTCCTTTATCTTGTGCGCATTCATCGGACCGCCGAATCCCAGCCCGAACGCCGTTTTCACATGTGGCATCACCGGCACAACAAGATTCCTGACCTCCAATACCACCGGCAGCTCAACCTTTTTCGAGCCCGGCGCTTCCACCGTCACCACGCCGTTATACACACCCGGCTTCACACTTTCGCGTACAAACAGGTCGAACCATACCGGCTGCGTGACGCCTGCTTCGAGGTCGAAATCGTGATACGGCGGCAGCGGGTCCGGCCACACTTTCCTCGTCGCATTTGTTGACGGCTTTTCGATTGTCACTGTCTTGACAAGCAGCAAATTGATATCCGAAGCCGGAATCGTCCCGGCGGAGCCTTTGAAATCACCGATTTTCACGCTTACATTTTTCACGGCAGACTCAGACCTCACCGCGACCTGAAACGGCGAATACTCGTTCCGCACGGCAATCATCGCGAACTTTACCTTTTCCGACGGCGCGCTATCGTCCGGAAAAACTTTCAACGATGCGGAAACGAGCCAAGCGTCGATCCCCGCCGCCGCCGCGCGAACCGGAGCCACCGCGTAAAGAAACAAGAATGTTACCGCAGCTATGAGAAACATATTTTTCGTATTCTTTTTCATACAACACTTCGTCGCCATAAGTTAGCCCGCCTTTCCCAGTCTATAAAATTAATGTATTGTCCTAACATCCGGAATTTTCCGGGTCAGTTCTACATTCTATTGTATGATACTCCATTTAGGCTATTATAATTACCATAATTTTTACGAATCGAGGTGCGCCGGAATGTCTATCAAATCGAAACATCTTAAGGTCTCTACACGTTTATCGCTTATCGGTTTATTTATTCTGTTTCTTGCCGCCTCCACTTCTTTCGCTAAAACAGAAGGCGCAAAGCAGGATTGGGAAAACGGCGAGGTCATCGAAATCAACAGACTGCCCATGCACGCCTCCCTGACTCCATATCCCGATCGGACATCTGCAATGAAAGACGGCGAAACGCAATCGCCTTTCACAATGTCGCTGAACGGCACATGGAAATTCAACTGGGTGAACAAACCCTCAGTGCGCCCGAAGGATTTTTACAAGCCGGATTTCGACGTCAGCGGCTGGAAAGACATTATCGTGCCGTCCAACATGGAAATGTTCGGATACGGCAAACCCATCTATATAAACGCGAAATATCCATTCCAGCCCGCCGCGCCAAAAGTCACTAACACACCCTTCGACCCGGCTTGGACCGCCTACAAAGACCGCGATCCCGTCGGCTCTTACAGGCGCACATTTACCGTCCCGCAATCGTGGAAAGGCCGCAACGTCTTCCTAAGATTCGACGGTGTTAATTCCGCATACTACGTCTGGATCAACGGCGAAAAGGTAGGCTATGCCGAAGACAGCCGCCTTCCCTCGGAGTTCGACATCACTAAATATCTCAAACCCGGCGAAAACATGATTGCCGTCGAGGATTACCGATGGAGCGACGGCAGCTACATGGAAGATCAGGATTTCTGGCGCATGAGCGGCATATTCAGAAACGTATCGCTCATCTCTCGCGCGCCTCAATACATTTTCGACTTCTACGCGCGCCCGGTGCTGGACAGCGAATATCAAAACGCAACCCTCGATCTGAAAGTGAAATTGTATAACACAAGCTCGGCGTCTGCCGGTGTTGCAGTCGTCGCGGAACTGTTCGGCGCGACGGGAAAACCCGTTTTTAAAGCAATCAAACAAAGCGCCGACATCGCCGCCGCCGGCGCCTCCGAGTTGAAATTCAGTCAGCAGGTGAAGAATCCGAATAAATGGTCCGCAGAGTCGCCCTATCTCTACAAGCTCGTTCTCACGCTGAAAAGCAAAGACGGGAAAACAATCGAATCAATAGCAAAAATGATAGGCTTCAAATCGGTCAAAATAGTAAAAGGCCAGTTGCTCGTCAACGGCAAACCGATCTATGTCAAAGGCGTAAACAGGCACGAAATCGATCCCGACCTCGGTCAAGTAATGACCACGAAGATGATGGTTAAAGACATTCTCCTGATGAAGCGCGGCAACGTCAACGCGGTGCGGACAAGCCACTACCCGAACGTCGAGGAATGGTACGACCTCTGCGACAAATATGGGATTTACGTTCTCGACGAAGCGAACATTGAAGCGCACGGCTACAACAGCGGAGTGGAACAGCGCATTTCGACCGGCGACGATTTTACAGCCGCTCACATAGCCCGAGTCAGCCGTATGATTGAGCGCGACAAAAACCACGCGTCCATAATTATTTTCTCTATGGGCAACGAATCGGGCGTCGGTAAGAATTTCGACGCCGCGCGCAAATGGATAAACGATAACTATCCGGAATTCGTCGTCTCTTACGAGCCCGCCATGAGCAGGCACAGCGATATTTTTAGCCCGATGTACACCAAGCCCCACGAGATGTTGAGCGAGTGGCGAATGTTCGGAAAAAACAGGCCTTTCATTCTTATCGAATATGCCCACTCGATGGGAAACAGCACTGGCAACTTCCAGCAATACTGGGATGTGATCGAATCAAACCCGCACTTTCAGGGCGGCTTTATCTGGGATTGGGTCGATCAGGGCATTCGAAAGAAAAGCGCCGACGGCAAAGAATTCTGGGCATACGGCGGCGACTTCGGAGACCAGCCGAATGACGGCAATTTCGTTTGCAACGGCATCATCGCGCCGGACAGAACACCCCACCCCGACTATTTTGAAGTCGAAAAGGTCTATCAGAATATTAAAGTGGAATCTGTAAATCTCGCGGAAGGCAAGGTACGCGTTCACAATAAAAACTTCTTCGTCGATCTTTCAGGCTACGACATTAAGTGGCAACTCGACGAGAATGGTAAAATGATTCAGTCAGGCTCACTTCCCAAGCTGAAAACACCGCCACTGAAATCCTCCGACGTGACGATCCCTATAAAAAAGCCTGCGCTCAAACCCGGCGCGGAGTATTTTCTAAAAGTTTCTTTCGCACTCTCGAAAGACGCAATATGGGCCTCGAAGGGATATGTCGTCGCGTGGGATCAGATGAAAATGCCGTATGAACCACCCGCGGCTGACGTTAACATTGCGACAATGCCGCCCGTTTCTCTGAAAGAAACCTCGGATGCTTTCGTCGTCGAGGGGAAATCGTTCAGCGTGTCAGTGAGCAGGAAAACCGGCGAGATCACTTCCATCGTTTACAACGGTGTGAATTTTGTCGCCTCTCCGCTTACACCGAATTTCTGGCGGCCGCCAACCGACAATGATCGAGGCAATCAAATGCCTTATAAAAAAGGCATCTGGAAAGACGCTTCAAAGAACCGTAAAGTTGTGTCCGTTGAGGCGCAAAAGATCAACCCTAACGGGATCCGGATTATCGCCGAGTCAAAGCTTTTCGACGGCGGGACAGATTATCAGAACACAATCACCATATATGGCAACGGCAAAATCGACGTGAGAGCCGATTACAAATCATCCGGCCGAAACGCGGATGAAAACCTTCCAGACATGCCGCGCTTCGGGATGCAACTCGCGATCCCCGGAGACTATGACAACGTAGAATACTACGGACGCGGCCCGCAGGAAAATTACTGGGACAGAAACACGGGCACGGCAATCGGTATCTACTCGTCAAAAGTCAAAGACCTTAATTACGACTATGTCGAACCGGGTGAGAACGGCAACCGGACGGACGTTCGCTGGGTGACATTCACCGATGCGAAAGGAAACGGAATCCGCGCGACGGGTGAGCCGCAAATATATTTCAGTGCATGGCCATACAAGATGGAAGAGCTCGAACGAGTCCCGCATCCTTATGAGATGCTGCTGTCAAATGACATCACGGTTAATCTCGATTATCTGCAAATGGGAGTCGGAGGCGACGACAGTTGGGGTGCTCCCCCACATAATGAGTTCCTGATTTTACCTGACAAGGAATATTCATATTCATTCAAGATCGAGCCTGTATCGGCTGCGATCAAAAAGAAATAAACCATCACAGACAAAAAGGGCGGCCCATACGGCCGCCCTTTTAATATTCAGACGCTTTTTAACTATTTCCCGCAGAGCAACGATTCGTTATCCTTTGGCCTCCGATAATTTACATCGAGAAGCTCCAGTCGCGCGCCGTCTGCTTTAACGCGCGCGAGAAAGTCGTCCCAGTTTTTCAAGTTCTTCTGCGTCCATCCGACTTCCGCAATCGCCTCCCCGCGCGGGTACGCCATATACTCCGCATATTTAGAATCCTCAACATGTTCCGTCCAGAGATTTCCCTGCGTGCCGAGTATGTGCTTCGCTTGGTCCGGAGTTAAAACATCTGGAACCGGCTCGATAGAATAAACCTTGCACAACGGCTGCCTTGCGCCTTCAGAGCCACCAATTGCACCGTGTTCGTCAACTGGATCTTGGCTGTAATCAAGATAGCAGTTGCTTGTCGGTGTCATAATAACGTCGTGGCCCGACTGCGCGGCCGCTATCCCGCCGTCCATTCCGCGCCAGCTCATCACCGTAGCGCGCGGCGGAAGTCCGCCCTGCAATATCTCGTCCCAGCCGATTATTTTCTTACCCTTCGCGTTGATGAATCGTTCCATTCTCTTTATAAAATAACTCTGCAATTCCTCTTCGTCTTTCAGCCCCTCTGCTTTTATTCTCGCCTGACACAACTGGCACTCCTTCCAGCGCTCTTTCGGCACTTCGTCCCCGCCTATGTGGATGTATTCGCCCGGGAACAACTCCGTCACTTCCGTGATTACGTCCTGCAGGAACTCGAAAGTTTTTTCCTTCCCCGCGCAATAGACCTCCCTGCTCACGCCCCAGTGCGTCATCACTTTATATTTCTGATCGAGGCAACCAATTCCGGGCACCGACGCCAGCGCAGCCTGCGAATGTCCCGGCATCTCGATTTCCGGCACCACAGTCACAAATCTCTTCGCCGCATACGCGACTATCTCGCGAATGTCGTCCTGCGTATAGAATCCCGAATGTGCCGGCCCGGTCGGGCCCATAAACATATCCTTCGATGAACTTTTCGGCCTCTTCGATCCGATCGTCGTCAGCTCAGGATACTTCTTTATCTCAATCCGCCAGCCCTGATCCTCGGTCAGATGAAAATGGAATCTGTTCAGCTTGTACCTCGACATCAGGTCGATGTATTTCATAACAAATTCCTTTGGAAAGAAATGCCGCCCGGTGTCGAGCATCATCCCGCGCCACGGGAATCTCGGATAATCGATCACCTTCACCGCCGGCGACTTCCATTCGACACCTTCCACCTTCTGCCTGCTCTCGATCTGTACCGGCAGGAGTTGCCTAAGCGTTTGCACACCATAAAAAACTCCCGCGGGGTCGGTCGCCGTGATCGTCACGACAGACGGCTTCACCTCAAGCTCATAACCTTCCGCGCCGAGATCGCTCCGCCCGCCGTCTATTTTCAACACGATCGCGTTCTTATAATCAGCCTTCTTGTCGAACGCTTCGACTTTCAGCGACACCCCAAGAGGCGCACCGATCAAATCCGCGAGATAGTCACCCACCGGCGCAGCATCCTTATCCACCACAATCTTCACGTCTGCGGCCAGCGTGAATGAGCCTTCTCCCGCAACAACACTCACCGGCTTAGGAATAATATTGAAACTCCCTTCACAAAAAGCCGTCCTGCATGTCGCCGCCATAATAATCACCATGGAAAAAAGCGAGAATACCGTTGCGCTCAGATAACCTTTTCCCGTCATATTCCATTCCTTCCTTTTCCGAATGCGGACACTGCACCCGCTATAAAAAAGGCCGGGTAACAATCACACATTCACCCGGCCTTCTCGTTCCCTTTTTCTTATTTCTATCAGCCGGCCTTGTGCATATTATTGATGAACATCGTCAGGATAAACTCCGAAAGATCGAAAGGCAGCGATTCGAGAATCATGTTGACTTCCTCCATTCGCTCGGGAGCCGAATCGCCCGTCACACCCGCCATCTGTAACATTCCCTCCATTGCAGATTCATCGATCTTCGATACATCCAGTCCGGCGAGCATCGCGCTGAAATCCGGCCTCTTCGCCGCCGGCTTATCTTCCTTTAGCAGATCGGCAACTGTTTTCTTCAAATCCTCGAGCAAATCCGCCGCCTGTTTCACCGTCAGATAACTCATCGAAATATGAATGTTCGACTTCGAGTTGCCGCGCGCGAACTGCGGTTGCAAATACCAACCGCCGCGCAACTTCATCTCGTCCGCCAGCTTGTACACATTCAATTTGTCCGTCGTCGATATGAACGAGAACATGCACATATCGGGCTTTCCGTTGACTTTCAGCCCCTCGATCCCGTTGATTCCGTCCACCAGCAGCTTCGTCGCGTCCATAACTTCCTTCACTATCTTCATGTAGCCTTCGTTCCCAAGATAGTGCAGGATCGCCCACGCGCCCGCCATCGGCCCGCCTGTTTTGCTGCTGCTCGCTACCGGATTCACTATCGTGTATCCCGGCCACCTCGAGCACGCGAATATCTGATATTTTCTCAGCGACTTGTCCTTGTAGAGAATCAACGACGCATTTTTCGCGGCGTATCCGTACTTATGCAGGTCCACCGATATCGACGTCACACCCGGAACGGTGAAATCGAAATCGGGAAGTTTCATCCCGAGTTTCCTCATGAACGAAAGGTGAATCCCGCCAACGCAGCCATCCACATGTAACAAAACATTCTTTTCAAGCGCGACCTTTCCCAACTCGACAATCGGGTCGATAACACCATGCGCGTAACTCGGCGCCGAGCCGACGATCAGAACCGTATTCTCGTTGATCGCCGCCTTCATCGCCTCAACGTCCGCCACGAACGTCTCGTCCATAACCGGCACCACAACCGCCTTCACGTCCAGATAGTGCGCCGCCTTGAAAAACGCCGCGTGCGCCGTGTGCGGAATAATCATCTCCGGCTCTTTTATCTGCGGCTTCAGCGCCCGCGCGCGGTTGCGCGCCGTCAGCACCGCCATCATGATGCTCTCCGTGCCGCCGGACGTGAAGTTCCCGACCACCTTATCGTCACCGCGAAGCAGATCGGCCATCATGCCTACAAGCTCCGTCTCCAGCTTAAGCACACTAGGATAAGCCGTTGGGTCAAGCCCGTTCTCCGTCAGGTACATCGTATAAGCCTTGTTTATGATGTCCATCGCATCGTCTCCGGGATGATACACATACCCCATCACCTTCCCGGTCCGCCAGTCCAGATCCTTCTGCTTGTACGATTCCAGCGTCTTAAGGATCTCTTCCTTCGCCATTCCCTTGTCCGGTATTCTCATTTCTCGGCGCCTCCAACCTTTTCTCTTTAAATATATTCCCGACGAGTCACCCCGCCGGCCGTCATACCCACATATCAGCCTTCTTTTTGCGAGTTGTACAAGCCGAAACTGCTCAGCGTCGGTCTTATTCGTGATTTGTCAATCGTCAACCTGACCTTCGTAGCAGTCACCGGCTCGAACCTCAGCAGCCTTTTGTATCCGACCGTCGTCCCGCGCGCTATCTCC
Organism: uncultured bacterium; assembly: GCA_964409645.1. Classification (GTDB taxonomy): domain Bacteria; phylum UBP15; class UBA6099; order UBA6099; family UBA6099; genus CAYPEK01. Next base: position 53,636 of record CAYPEK010000012.1, read on the forward strand.
TTCCAGCCGGATCCGTCCTGCGATTCGAGCCTGAACTCCTCGACCCTCTGGCCGTCCTTTATATATTCCTGAATCATCGCCACGTCAAATGTTTTGGCTCCCCCGAGGTCGAAAACCACACTCGCGGACTCCACACCGTCGTCCGTCGTCCAGTAAGTCTCGTTGTCACCGTCCGTTATATTTTCCGCCGGATTCTTACCGCCGCCGGCCGATGCGCTCGCTTCCGCTGCCGCGCCACTCGCAAGGTTCTTTTCGAATATCTTCCCGACAAACGTCCCGAACTGCTTCAGCGACTTAACATCGAATTTGCTGAACAACCCGTTAGTATCGGGTGGGACATTCAGCAGCAATACCGAATTCGCCCCGACCGAATCGAAATATATGTCCAGCAGCCTCTCGGGCGGTTTCACCATATAATCTTCCGCCCTGTGATAGAACCAGCCCGGCCGAATCGACACGTCCGTCTCCGCCGGATACCATTTTATTTTTTTGCCTTCCGCTGCGGCTTCCATCAATTTATCTATGCTTCCGATGTCCTGCGCCGTCGCTTCGAACTTCTCCGGCACAACACTCCACTCGCTCGCGCGGCCCCTTCCACCTTCGTTTCCGACCCATCTCACATCCGGCCCGTAAATCGCAATCACCGCGTTCGGCTGAAGCTCGTGCACCAGCTCGAATATCCCCGGAAAATCGTACGGCATATCCTTGCAGCGATTGTCGTGATCCCAGTCGCACGCGCCGTCCATCCATACCTCTGAAATCTCTCCGTAATTCGTCAGCAACTCGCGCACTTGATTCTTGTAGTAATCATTATAGGCAGCTGTTCCGAACGATTTCTCGTGCCTGTCCCACGGAGAAATATAAACACCGAATTTCAAACCGAATTCGCGCGCCGCCTCCGACGCTTCCTTCACGACATCGCCCTTGCCGTCCTTCCACGGGCTGTTCTTGACCGAATGCTCCGTGTACTGGCTCGGCCAGAGGCAGAACCCGTCATGATGTTTCGCCGTCAGTATCACCAGTTTCGCCCCGGCGTCCTTCAGCGCCTTCATCCACTGACGGGCGTCCAGCTTCACCGGATTGAAAATCTTCGGATCCTCCGTCCCGTCCCCCCATTCCTTGTTGGTGAACGCATTCACCGTGAAGTGAATGAACGCCGTGACTTCATACTGTTGCCATGCGTATTGTTGCGGCGATGGAACCACCTGCACCGCCTTTTTTGTAACCTCTTCCCTCGAATCGCCCGGTTCCAGCTTAATCTCATTCGAGAAGCACCTTATAGTAGCCGCATTTAAAAGCACAAAAACAAGGAGCACATTACAAAGACGACTTATTCTGTTGCTCATTTGCTTCTCCATGAATTCGCGGAGCCTGTCCAACCGGCTGCATAACGAGGCGTTTCGCCGGTCAATCCGCATAAAAATACGAGTTATTTTCTTTTTCCGGCCGGTACAGGTTCGTGCGCCTTACGGCCGTACACCTTTTCGTACGCCTTGCAATACGGGCACATCCCGCCCTCAATCGTCTTAACAAACCAGAATGAGAATCCCTTCTGCTTCACACGCGCCCTGCTGCAAACCGGGCATTCGAGACATTTCTTAGCCATCTCACGGTCTTTGTCAGTAATGTTCTTATCCGCCATAATCCATCCCCCTTGTTAAAATTCCGGCCCGTCGCGATGATTATAACCGCGTATCGCTTATGTGAAAAGATTATATCTGCGATACGACATACGAATGTCCGCCGATCACATTAAATGAAATCGCGCCGTTATCATCCCTCCTGATCTCCACCGGCGCGCGGTCGTCCGTCACCCTGATCGTTCCTTTCACTCTCACTCTGCACTTCCCGTCGTATTTTGCTCGTATCACCGACTTCGAAAGCTTTCCCTCACGCCAGTCGATGTCAACTTCGTAACCGCCACGCGCACGCAGTCCCTTCACATGCCCCGAGGGCCAGTCCTTCGGCAGCGCCGGCAGCAGCGAAATTTCCCCTTCGTGGCTCTGCATCAGCATCTCGGCGACTCCCGCCGTGAACGAGAAATTTCCGTCGATCTGGAACGGAGGGTGCGCACCAAGCAGGTTAGGATAAACACCTCCCACATTTACGCCCTCAGTGCCTGTTATTCTCAAATCGTTGCTTATCAGCGTCATCGCGTGGTCCCCGTCGCCGAGCCTCGCCCACGAGCATATCCGCCATCCGAGCGCCCATCCCGTGCTTATGTCGCCACGCAGTTCAAGCGCCTTTTTCGCCCCGTCCATCAACTCAGGCGTGCTGTTGTTTATCAAGCGCCCGGGATAAAGGCTGTACAAAAAAGATATGTGCCGGTGCTGCGGCTCGTCGTCTTCAAAATCCTGACTCCACTCAAGCAGACGGCCCTCCTTGTTCAGCGGCAGCGGCAACAGTTTGCCTTTCGCTTCTTCGAGCTGCTTTCTGAAACCGGCGTCTATATCGAGTGTCTTCGACGCCTCGATCAGGTTTGCGAACGATTCGCTGATCAGCTCCGTGTCCATCGTGCTCGACACGCTGATCGCCGCCGCCGGACGCCCGTTCGTAACAAAAATGTACTTCTGCTTCTTCTGGCCCGGAAGCACGAATTTGTGCTCCGGCGATGTCGATGGGTTCGTGACAAGATGCCCCTTGCCGTCGTCTATCAGCCAGTCGAGAAGAAATTCCGCGGCACCCTTCATCAGGGGATAAGCAGTCTCACGCAAAAACTTTTCGTCTCCGGTATATAGATAATGCTCCCACAGATGCGTTGTGAGCCACGGCGCTGACATCGGCCACATCGCCCACACCGCGTCTCCCTCGCCGAAATTACCCGGCGGCGCCGTCTGCCTCCACAAGTCGCTGTTGTGATGCGCAACCCAGCCGCGAGCGCCGTAATTTATGCGGGCGGTTTTCGCGCCCTCGATCGACAGCTCCTTAATAAACCTGAACAGCGGTTCGTGACATTCCGACAGATTTGCCACCTCGGCCGGCCAGTAATTCATCTCCGTGTTTATGTTCGTCGTGTAATTGCTGCTCCACGGCGGCCTCAACAAATCGTTCCAGATACCCTGAAGATTCGCCGGCTGCCCGCCCGGTCGCGAACTCGATATCAGCAGATACCGTCCGAACTGGAACATCAGCGTCACCAGCTCGGGGTCCTTCGCACCGAACTGCGCAACCCGCCAATCGGTCGGCACCTCATTTGACTGTTCCGACATACTCCCCAAATCGAGCTCCACTCGGTTGAACAGATTCCGGTAATCCTTCACGTGCGCGGCAAGCAGACTTGCATAACTTTTTTTTGCCGCGCTATCGAGATATTTCTTTGCAATTTTCGACGGGTCTTTTCCGTTCAGCCCGGGGGACATCTCGAATCCGTTAAAACTCGTTCCCGCACTGAGAATCAACACAACAGAGTCCGCTTCTCTCACGTGAATTCCGTTGGAGTCCGCCTTCGCAAAACCGCCCTCCGGTATCGCCTTCACGCGAACTTCAAAATTCATTCCCTCGCCGTTTTCGTCATCTGCGTAAGTCACCGGCTCGCCTCCCTGCCGGTAGTTCGGGTCAACACTCTTCGGTGCTTTCCCCTTCATGATAATCGTGTCGCCCCGGCCGCTCGTCTTGTATCTGAGCAGACTGTCCAGCGTCGCATCGAAATTCACACTCCCGCGCACGTCCGCGCTTATGCGTACCACTATAACCTGATCCGGATACGACGCGAACACTTCCCTTGTGTAGTTGACCCATTTGTTCTCATACTTCGTAATCGCAACCGCATCGTTTAGGTCCAGTTCCCTGCTGTACACTTCGGATTCCGATCCGTGGTCAAATTTAATATTCAGGTTGCCCATCGGCATATACGACTGCGTGTATGGCCCCTGCATCTTCTTCGACTCGATATCCGCCTCGGCGAACTTGCCCTCGAACGCGAGTTTGCGAACCTTCTCCAACGCTTCCTTCGCACCGGGATTGTTCCAATCCCTCGGGCCGCCGGACCAAAGCGTATTCTCGTTAAATTGAATCCGTTCCGTTTCCACGCCGCCGAAAACCATCGCCCCGAGCCGCCCGTTGCCTATCGGCAGCGCCTCCACCCATTTCCCAGCGGGCGACGCGTAGTACAACTTCAGTTCACCCGCCGTAGCGGAAATAGTTCCGAAAAATACGGACGCCGCAAACGCGATCACTGAGGTGAGTATGATCGAGTGCTTCATGGGAACACCCCCGGTCAAAATTTAATTTTGCTAAATATATTCGATCGGCTTCGCTACAGATACAACTTACCTTATGCGAACCACTTCAACGCCAACTCTATCGCGAATCTGCCGACTATGAGTACGATGTAATACCTGACAATTTTTCCCGCCAAAGCTATGTAAAAGAACTTTGAATATTTCATTTTTGTCATGCCTGATGCTATCGATGCCGCCGAGACCGGCGGTATGCTCGTTATGCACGCCAGAAGAAGAACCGCATCCCTCGCCTTGTTGAACTTTTCAAAATCGAATTCGTCGATCTTCTTCTTGAGCTTCCCGCTAACCTTAAGCGCGCCGGTTCCCATATAGTAATATATCGTGCTTCCGCCGTTGCTCCCGATCGCCATCACCACCGGCAGCAGCCACGGAAAGCTCGTCGCGTATTTCGATATGTTAAGGGTATGCCCAAACAGGTGCACCGGCACCTTGTCCATGTTGGCGAGCACGAGTAAAATCACTTCCGACGGAAGGAAAATTATAATACTCGAAATGAACGCCAACACCGGCGCGATTATATAAGCGAACATTAAAACCTATGTCCCGTCAAACGCCGCGACAGTTATTTCGTCGAGTGCGTCGCCGCCCACACATCCGACCCCGGAGGCGCTGCATTTGCTTCCGCATCGACAACCACGTGGATCACCGCCGGCGCATCAGCTTCCATAGCCGCCTTCAGCGCGGGCTCCAGTTCTTCCACCTTCTGAACGTAAGCGTTGAAACACCCGATCGCATCCGCGATCTTGTCGTATCTCACCGGCGCGTGTTCGCAGTTCACATAATACTCATTCGTTCCGAAACACCGGCTCTGGGCTGTCTTTTCCATACCCCAAGCCGTATCAACCGCGACCACCACGATTATTTTCACATTGTTCCGCTTCGCCGTTTCGAGCTCCTGCATATTGAAACCGAACGCTCCGTCGCCGCTTATCAGGCACACCGTCTTTTCCGGCTTCGCCAGCTTTGCGCCGATCGCGAACGGAACTCCCGTTCCGAGATGTCCGAAATCGCCCGTCCACAGCAGCGTCCTCGGGCCGTAAAATCTGTTGAAGAACGAACTCCACAGCGACGTGTTCCCGCCGTCGTGGCAGAATATCGTGTCCTTCGGGAAAAACGCGCGCAGCCTCGTAACAAGCTCACCCGTCACGACCGGAGACTTTCCCGTCACGAACTTCGAGTTCAGGTCCATCTCTCCCATCATAATCAGGTCGCGGTACTGCTTGACCTTCGGATGCTCCGCCCGTTTCGGTGTCAGCTTCTTCACCGCCTCCAGCATCTGCTTCAGAACGACCTTGCAGTTGCCTAACAGCACCATATCCGCCTTCTTATTTACGTTGATGCACTCAGAAGCAATGTGGTTGTGGATCAGCTTCTGTTTCGGGCCCCACAGCGGCGGCTTCCCGAAAAAGTCCAGTTCGCCGAACTTGCAGCCCACCGCGAACACAACATCCGACTGGCTCAGCGCCGCGCGCGCCAGCATCGCCACCGGCGGCACGCACTGCGGATGGTCCTCCGGCATCGCGCCCCTTGCCGTCGGCGACTCGCTCACCGGTATGCCGAGATATTCCGCGAGTTCCACCAGTTCCGGCGTCGCGTCGCTCTTCCACACCGCCGCGCCCGCATGTATCATCGGCTCCTTAGCGTTCACAAGCATCTCCGCCGCCTTGGCGACGTCCGCTTCCAGCGCTCCGCACATTCCAAGCGTTTCATAAACCGATTCACACGGCGCAACCGTTCCTTCAGGTTTCCGTGAGTTCAGCAGATCCTCCGGAAAATCCAGATGCACCGGACCGGGAATCCCGCTCAGCGCCGTCCGGAACGCAAGCGTTACCAGCTCCGGTATGCGCTCCCAGCTCGTGACCAACGCACTGAATTTCGTTATCGGCTTGAACGTCGCCACTTGATCGTACACCTGCATACCGCCGCGCGCCGGGCTTATCAGGTCCGTCCTGCGCGATGTCGTCAGTACTATCATCGGAATATTTTCCGCATGTGCCGTTATCACACCTGAAATCAGGTTCGCCGCGCCCGGGCCCGCGCCCGCTATCACAACACCCGGCTTGCCCGTCATGCGCGCCATCGCGTCCGCCATGTGCGCTCCGGCCGCCTCATGCCTCATGGTCACGAATCGTAGGTTTCTTTCCTCGCCGTGAAAGTGTGTCCACTTAAACATAATGTTGAACCCGCCATCGGGAATACCGTAAATGATATTGACCCCTTGATTGGCAAGGCATTCCATCAAAAGTTCTCCGCCCGCAATGTCAGCCATGAGTTTCTCCTTATTTATTATTTACTAATCATTTGAACTATTTTTATTAAGACTGCTCCCTATGTCAAGGAAACATCCAATCATCCGGGTGTTTTTTATTCATTTTTTCTTCGTCTAATGCTATAATTCCTTAATCACCTCTGCGAATGCATCCTCGGTATTCATAGAATTTTTTGCGTAAAAAAACTCGGACTGTTGACCTTGGTCGCTGAAAACAGGGAGAAAAAATACCTCGCCGGACTGATGGCATTCCTTTGCGTCGCCACATTCCTCGAAGGCTTCGATTTCTTCATCGTCAGTCTCATCATCGACCTTTTCTCAAAAGATTTCGGCATCTCGAACAAGACCGCACTTTTCGGCGTCGCGATCATAAACATAGGCGCGATCCTCGGTTTCTTCCTTGTCCGCCTCGGCGACCGCATCGGCAGAAAGCCTCTGTTTGTAATGGGACTCGCCGGCTTCGGCCTGATGAGTCTCGCAACATCTTTCAGCGCCAACTTCTACATGTACATTGCGCTCCAGTTCGTCACCAAAATGTTTCTCGTAACCGAGTTCAACATCGCGATTGTGATGGTTGCCGAGGAATTTCCGTCGCACGTCCGGGGGACTGCCGTAAGCGTCCTCGAAGTGGCGGGCGGCCTCGGCGGCGGCGCGGCAATGCTGATCAGTAAATACGTGCTGGCGGCGCACGGCTGGCGCGGCATGTACTGGATCGGCGGCGCGCCCCTCATCGTCGCACCTTTTGCATTCCTTTATTTAAAAGAAACACTCCACTTCATAAACATAAAAGAAAAAGGCGAGAATCGCGCACGGGCCCTGTTTCATATCTGGACCACACCAAGCGCCCCGAAGGCGCTCCTCGCCGGCTCCCTCTGGTTCCTCTGCTACATCTGCTACGCCGGCCTCATCTATCACTGGGTGCTTTTTGCCACAACCGAGCGCGGCTGGACACACGCACAGGTCGGATTCCCGATGTTCGTCGCGTCAACATTAGGAATGCTCGGCTATATTGTAAGCGGGGCAATGATGGACAAAATCGGGCGGCGGAAAACCGGCGTTTTCTTCTTCCTTATGAGCGCGGTGTCGCTCGCAACCGCGTTTACCGCGCACGGGTCTATGATGATGCCGACACTCATCGCCGCCGTCTTCTTCATCTTCGCGCTGCTGCCGGTTTGCAGCACCTACAACGCCGAACTTTTTCCGACCGAACTCCGCGCGGACGCCTCCGCATGGTGTAACTTTCTCATGGGCCGACCCGCTCAAGTCGCCGCGCCGTCCATCGTCGCATTAATCAGTACATTCGCCGGCGGCATCGGCAACGCCGTCGCACTTCTTTCGATTGCGCCTTTCATCGCGGCGTTTATTGTTTTAAAATACCTTCCTGAGACAAAAGGAATCAGCCTGCATTTCTCACCAATGCAGGTGGAAGCCGAATAACAAGCGAAAGGATGGAACCTGCGGAACCATGAGCGGCCTACTTGGAAAAACAGCAATCGTAACCGGAGCATCAAAGGAACGCGGCATCGGGCGCGCAATCGCCCTCCGACTCGCGAAAGACGGCGCGGACGTCGTCGTCGCGGACTTATGCAAAGACATGGGCGAGAAGGATCAGATATGGAACGGCCTTCAGGCCCGCGTCGCGGAAATCGAATCGCTCGGCAGAAAAGCCGCGGCCTTCAACGTTGACATCACCGATGAAAAAATGGTTGCTGATATGATAAACGGCATCAAGGAGAAATTCGGCCGCCTCGACATCGTCGTCAACAACGCCGGAACCGCCGCGGGAATCAACCTATCGTACATGCTCTCCCCCGCCGACTGGCGAAAAGCCATAGACATCAACCTCACGGGCACATTCATCGTCTCACGCGCCGCCGCACAGTACATGACGAAACTCAAAAACGGCGGCTGCATCATCAACATGGCTTCGTGGCGCGGTTTCGCGCCCGCAATGTTCATGGGCGTCTATTGCGCGTCGAAAGCGGCGGTCATTTCGCTCACGCAGGTCATGGCTCTCGAACTCGCGCACTATAACATCCGCGTCAACGCCATCTGCCCGGGCAAAGTTGACACCGACATGGAACGCTGGGGCTGGGAACTCAAAGCCGGCGCGGGCGGCAAATCAATCGAAGATGTGATTGAAGAAGAAAAGAAAAAGATACCACTCGGCAGAATAGCCGCTCCGGAAGATGTCGCGGGCCTCGCCGCCTTCCTCGCATCCGACGAAGGCTCCTACATCACTGGCGAAGCCATTCCCTTCACCGGCGGCATGACCCTCGTCAGGGTTTGAGCCTTAGTTCTCGGAATTTTCTGATAAATTCCTCTATCTCTTCCTGCGAAACCGGTTTCCCGACTTCGCCTTTCCAGCCGTCGTCGCCCATGACATGATGCCCGATTGGCGGCTCGCCCGGCATCTTCGGCAGCAGGTGGATGTGGAAATGCCTCACCATGTCCGCGATCGCCACGACATAATACTTCTCCGCGCCGCAAAGCTGCTCCCCGGCGGCCGCCGCCCGCGCCGCAAGCGCAAATATGTCCGACGCCTGCTCCGCACTCAGCTT
>CAYPEK010000013.1:0-9983 GCA_964409645.1 uncultured bacterium
GTTAAACACCTTAAAAAGAAACAGCTTATTATACTCGAAAGCACGACATATCCGGGAACCACTGAGGAAGTAGTGCTTCCGATAATCGAGAGCGGCGGCAAGAAATGCGGGCGTGATTTTTACCTCGTTTTCTCACCCGAGCGCGTCGATCCGGGCAACCGCGATTTTTCGATCCGCAACACGCCTAAAGTCATCGGCGGCGTCTGCGAGGAAAGCACGCAACTCGCGAAGAAGCTGTATTCGAGCATGATCGCGGAACAGCTCGTCGTGCCCGTTTCGTCCACACGCATCGCAGAGATGACAAAACTTCTCGAAAACATTTACCGCAGCGTCAACATTGCGCTGATCAACGAACTCACCTTCCTGTGCGACAGGATGAACATCGATATATGGGAAGTGATAGACGCGGCATCGTCGAAGCCGTTCGGCTACATGTCGTTCTACCCCGGCCCCGGCGTCGGCGGCCACTGCATTCCGGTGGATCCGTACTACCTCTCGTGGAAAGCACGGGAGTACGACTTCTACTCGAAGTTCATCGAACTGGCGGCGGAGATAAACCAGAGCATGCCGCGCTATGTCGTGTCGAAAGTGATGGACGCGATGAACGACGGCGGCAGGACTGTACGCGGATCGAAGATTCTCGCTCTCGGCGTCGCGTTCAAAAAGAACATCAACGACGCCCGCAACTCTCCCGCCCTGAAAGTAATCGAGGAGCTGATCCGCAAAGGCGCGCGCGTGGACTACCACGACCCGCACATTGCCGCCATCGGCAACGGAAGCGAACTTTTCGACGTCGAGAGCGGCATCGGAAAAATGTACTCGGTCTCGATCAACGCGCGGAAACTGAAGGAGTACGACTGCGTTGTCATCCTCGTCGATCACGAAGCGTTCAACCCGCCGTTCATCGCCCGCAACTCGAAGCTTGTCGTTGACACGAAAAATATCTGCAAAGGGCTCAAACCGCCTAAAGGCTGCAAGATAGTAAAGATATGATGCACGGAATGGACATACAATACTTGGCCGGGTTCGGGGCGGCTTTCGCTGCCGGCCTCATCCTGACCCCCGTTTTCGGACGCATCTCGGCCGCAACCGGACTCATCGATTATCCCTCATCGCGCAGATTCCATCTGACAATCATGCCGATGATGGGCGGCCTCGCCGTCGCGTCCGCATTCCTCATCGCATACCTTCTCGTCATAAAGGGAATTCCGGGCATAAAAATCATAGGCGCGATAGCGGCGTCGCTTGTCATGCTCATGCTCGGCCTGATCGACGATTTCAGAACCATTTCGCCGAAAGTCAAACTTGCGGGCCAGTTCGCCGCCTCCGTCATTCTTCTCGCGTGCGGCCTACGCCTGAACATGACGGGCATCGTCCCGATAGATTGGGTGTTCACAATTGTCTGGTTCGCGGGCATCGTCAACTGCCTCAATCTGCTGGACAACATCGACGGACTCGCGGGCGGCACATCGGCCGTCGCCGGCGGTTTCTTTTTCCTAGCAGGCGCAATTACGGGCCGCACGGACATCGCAATCGCCGCCGCAGTCTTCTCAGGCGCCTGTCTCGGATTCCTCTCTCACAACTTCCACCCGGCCACCATTTTCTCAGGCGACGCCGGAAGCATGTTCATGGGGTCCATGCTCGCATCGTTCGGGCTCTTTTTCATGTCGCCCGGATCGGGGCTTCCCCACGCGATATCGATACTTTTCCCGGGGGTCATCCTCGGGCTCCTCATATTCGACACCGGACTCGTTACCATAATGCGGGTCACGCACGGAAAGAAAATAACGGACGGCGGCAAAGACCACACATCCCACAGGTTATGCAATCTCGGCCTCAGTGTTCAGGCAGCCGTCGTCGTCCTGTTTATAGCATCGTTTATTTGCGGCGCAGCGGGCATCGCAATGCTCCCGCCGATGCGGCTGATCGCCCCCGGCCGCGCCTTCATTATCCCCGTTTCCCTCTTTATCATCTCAGCGGTTTTTTGGGCTCTCCTCGGAAATCTTTATACTTATGAAGATGTCCGGGAAGAGGCCGTAAACTAAAATTCATATAAGGGTTGGGTAATCATGTTAGGGTCTTATGCACTTATTGAAGGTTTAAAAGCAGAAGGCGTGGAAGTGATCTTCGGTATTCCCGGAGGCGTCGTACTGCCGATTTTCGACGCGCTTTACGACTCCGGCCTGCGGGTAATCCTCACACGCCACGAACAGGGCGCCGCGCACGCCGCAGAGGGGTACGCCCGCGTCACCGGCAAAGTCGGCGTTTGCCTCGCCACCTCGGGTCCGGGCGCAACAAATCTCGTAACCGGCCTAGCCAACGCTCACATGGACTCCATGCCCATGGTAGCGATTACGGGCCAGCAGAACAGAGACCTCCTCGGCCGCGACTCGTTTCAGGAAGCCGACATTACCGGCATCACACTCCCGATAACGAAGCATAACTATCTCATCAAGCGGCCTGAAGACCTGCACCGCGTAATCAAGGAAGCATTTCATATTGCTGCCACGGGCAGGCCCGGCCCGGTGTTGATCGACATTCCGAACGACATCTCCACCGCCGAATACAAATACAAAATTCCTGAGCAGATCGAGTTGCGCGGATACCGCCCCACCCTCGTCGGGCACAAGAAACAGATCGCATCCGCTGCGGCCGCAATCGAGCGCGCGCGGCGGCCCGTCATCTACGCCGGCGGCGGCATCATCACTTCCGGCGCGGAAGCCGAACTTCTCGAACTCGCTGAGAAGATCAAGACGCCCGTCACGATCACGCTCATGGGCAAAGGCGGCTTCCCAGAGACTCACAAACTCAGCCTCGGAATGCTCGGAATGCACGGCACTTGGCCCGCGAACACTGTAATATCGAACGCCGACCTCATCATTGCCGTCGGCGCCCGCTTCGACGACCGCGTCACGGGAAGAGTTGACAAGTTCGCCCAGAAGGCAAAGATAATACACATAGACATCGATCCCGCCGAGATCGGCAAAAACGTGCCGGTAAAAATCCCCATCGTCGGCGACGCGAAGAACGTGCTCCGCGCGCTCATCGACGACATCGAGTCTCCGCCCAATACGGCGGAATGGCTGTCTCAGATCGCCACATGGCAAAAAGATCATCCGCTCACTTATGATCGCAACTCACACGAACTGCTTCCCCAGTACGTAATCGAAAAAGTGCAGGAAATCACCAAGGGCGACGCGATAATCACCACAGAGGTCGGGCAGAATCAGATGTGGGCCGCCCAGTACTACAAACCGGTGCGGCCTCGGCGCTTCCTATCGTCCGGCGGGCTCGGCACAATGGGCTACGGATTCCCCGCCGCGATCGGCGCGCAGGTCGGCGCTCCCGGCGAACTCGTCATCGACATCGCCGGCGACGGCAGCTTCATGATGAACATTCAGGAGCTCACAACCGCCGTCAGCAACGACCTTCCCGTGAAAGTATTTATCCTAAACAACGGATACCTCGGCATGGTGCGGCAGTGGCAGCGCATATTCTTCAACGGCAGGTATTCGAGCTCGTGCATAAAGAGCAATCCTGACTTCGCGCGTGTCGCGGAGGCGTTCGGCGCGGTCGGCATGACCGTCACCAAGAAGAAAGACGTCGAGTCGGCTATAAAAGAGGCCATTTCCAACGGCCGCACCACCGTCGTCGATTTCAAGGTCGCGGAAGAAGAAAACGTCATGCCGATGGTTCCCAAAGGCGGCGCGCTCGACGACATGATGGAAACTTTCAAAGGATAACCGGGAAAGGAAACTTGCGAGGTTCGACAAATGACACAAACACCGAGAAAGCATACATTCTCAGCGCTGGTTGAAAACAAGCCCGGCGTGCTTGCGCGCGTCGCGGGCCTGTTCAGCCGCCGCGGATACAACATCGACAGCTTGGCCGTCGGCATGACACAAGACCCCGGTCTGTCGCGCATCACTCTTGTCGTCGAGGGCGACGACCGCATTCTCGAACAGGTCTCAAAACAGCTCAACAAGCTCATCGACGTCGTAAAAGTCAGCGACATCACGCACATCGACACCGTCGATCGAGAACTGATCCTGATCAAAGTCAACGCGCATCAGGAACAACGGCAGGAGATAATCGCTATCGCCAGCGTGTTCCGCGCTCAGATAGTCGATGTCGGCGAGGAAAGCCTGATACTCGAAATGACCGGCCAGCAGGAAAAACTCACGGCGATGACCAACCTGCTGAAACGCTTCGGGATACTTGAGATCGTACGCACCGGCAAAGTAGTGCTCGTGCGCGGCGAAAAATCAACCTGATCGCTAAAGGGCATTCGATGGACCCGGAAGATTTCAACAAATCTTCTCCGGAAGACATGCAGCCGGTTGGCCGCATCGACGGGCCGCCGAAAAAGTTACCTGTCAAAAAAAACGCAAGCCCTTATCTCGACATGGACCGTATGCGCGCCGAGGCTTGGAACGCCCAGCGCCGCATGCAGCAGGAACACCTGCGTAACAAGGTGAAACCCGCGCTTACCCTAGAGAACATCACCGCCGCAGCGGATCTCGAACTCGCGAAACTCGGATTTCCTTATGCACTCAGGCTCGAACAAACCGGCGCCGAATTCAACTGGGTTCTGCTTCACCTGAAAAACGGAGTCCCTGCAGGCGTGTTCAGAAGATCCGAACGGCTCAACCTTGCGGGCGAAAACGAGGAATCGCTCAAGAGCAAACTCAAATACTTCATAAAGTCTTCCGGCAAAATGTGATTTTTATATCTTGAAGAAAATCAGTCCCGGCTGACCCAAAGCGAATCGAGCCACTTCAGCGGCGGAATCTTCTCAATCACCGCCGAAAGCGATATTGCCTCGGTGAACAAGTGGTAGCCTATCAGCAATCCGAGCGCCAGCAGCCTGTTCAGAGCCGACAACTCCCATACGATCAGCAGCCCCAGTACCGCGCCGAGCACGTTCGAGCCCGCGTCGCCCAACATGCCGCGTCGCCCGAAATCGATCGGAGCGTAAACGGCAACCCATGCGAGGAACGGACCGATCAACAGCCATGTAGCGGGCATAATCCCCGACCGATTGCCGATCGAAGAACCTACAACCGATCCGATGAGTATGAACAGCGTCCCGGCGGCGAACCCCTTAACCGCGCGGCCGGGCCTGACATCAAGAAGATTAAGTGCATTTGCCGAAAGCGCCACAATCAGCGCGTTCACAAATACCATTCCCGGCCCCTGCTCCCACCAGAAAAGCGCCGACGCCAGAAGAGCCGTGCCGAAACCGAAAAACGCCTTCAGGAGCGCCGTCGAAACCTCGCCTTCGGCGCCCATCCGCGCCAGATGTCCGCGGAACCCGCCCTTCTCGCGCGCCTGAATCATGTCGTCCAGCAGGCCGAGAAAACCAAACCCGCATACTACAACCGCCATCGCGCCGATCATCAGCGTCAGGCTCCTCTGCCACACCCTCAGAACGAACAACATAGCGATCGTCAGAAGCACGAACCCGACCCCTAAACTGGTCGGGATATAGTTGCCTTTGAAATTCAGGCGCACGTGGCCACCCTTCGTCATCGTTTTGACGAGAGTGCGGAACATGACATAACCCGCCGCGCCGCACAAAACACACCAGAGCAGAATTTTAAGTGTAAGCATGATGTATTATATTAATCCACCGGAAAACGCGAGTAAAGACGGCAAGGCAACAATTGAAGAAAAAACATCAGCCGCGCACGATCATCAACGCGGAACCGATCGTTCGCTCGTCGCCGCCGCCTAGCGCCTCGGAAGTCGGCAGCGTGCCCGCGCGCATATACTTTGTCAGAAAATCCAGTCCGCGATCGAGCCACTTCTTATCGCCGCCGAGTTGCGGCGTATTCAGCGATTTGCCCCCAAGAATTATTTCCGCCGACGCGCCCCCGTCGAGGTTCACGGCCTCACGGCAGCCCACCGCCGCCATCACGCGCGCCGCTTCGTTCAACGTCACCCCGTCGCTCTCGTCCGGCATGCGCCCTTCGAACAAGGCTATCAAAACATCCCCGGATTCCGTCAGCCCGAGACACATCCGCGGCGCGGGCAGCCGGTAGTGCGTCAACACCGAATTGAACGCCGGAAACGGCGGGGTTCCCTGCACAAACCCCTGCATATTCAGGAATTCGACATCCACGTCGTGCGGCTCTCCGCCGCGCACAAGCGCCGGGCCTGCTTCCAGCGCATGCCTCACCCGGCCGTGCCTGCCTTTTCCTTTATCTGATATTTCGATCGTCACCGTCACGTCATTCTTCCTGAGCTCCCGGCCCGTGATCCCGTTCCAAGCCGAGATCGGGGCCGAGAGCACAAAACCGTTGACCGGAATCGAGATTCCGCCGCCGGACCCCGCAGCGGCCACCGTGTTGCAGATCACCGCCGCATCCATTGCCCCCTTGTCGCGCGGCGTATCTTTATCCTTCCACGCCGGCGTGAACACAACCACATGTCCGGGATCGTTGACATTAATCGCTTCAGGATGGAACTCGGCACGCGCGCCGGCCGAATTAACAAAACTGATTTTCACATCCGTCATTTCCGCGCGCGAGATATTCATTCTGCCCTCATCATCCACTATCACCGCAGCTCGCCCGTACAGCGGCGGGCTTTTCACGCTCCCTTCCGTCATCAACAACCCGATCGGGTCGCCGACACGCGTGTGCTCGGCGTAAAAACGCGACGCACGGCTCCACAGCCGCTCTATGAATATGAAATATCCCCCGTTTATCGCGCCCACAAGCTCCCCGACGCGCTCCTCGGTTTCCTTTGTCTTCCATCCCTCATAAATTTCAGTCAGCCGTGCCGACCTCACGCCAGTCGCGTCAAACGCACTCACCGGCACGAGCCCGTAACCGCCGCCTGCGGGCAATCTGAGAAATAAAACCCGCTGCCGGCAATTTATCTTTTCACGCTCCATGGAAAAACACACGCGCTTGCATTCCGGTGCGTCGCTCAGTTCTTCAACCGCCACACCAGATACTCCGCTGAGTTCAACCAATAGCTTTTCCGGCGCTTCCATTAATGCCCTTCGTTTTCATTCACAGTGAAATAAACCTCACCATTAATATTCATATACCCAATAACAGTAATAAAAAACAACATTTTAAACCTCTTGGATGGGCAAACCAACGGTGGCTTTTTATAGTGTTAATATATAGTATAACAATCTGTCTATAATATAACTTATTTTTGATTTGACAAACATATTTCCCACAAATAAAATGTCCCTTCGTTAGGCGTTATGATAACACAAACATAACGGTTTGGGCAGGAGTCCGGCCGATGCACCAGTGGAAGGCGTCTATCGGTGCGATAAACAATAGATAAAAAGAGTCGCGCCATTAACTATATAAAAATTCCAAGGAGGAATAAAAATGGGGTTTGTTAAAAAACTAATGGCATTAACAGCCGGCGCATTTCTCGCAGCGGCATTCACCGCTACAGCGTATGCGCAGGAATCGGATGTTTACGACCTCGGCGAAATCGTTGTGACGTCAGGCCAGATATCAGCGCCCGTTTTCACAACAGTTGACGAGATCACGGCACAGCAGATAGCCGAGACCGGCGCGAAAACAGTCGCGGAAGCGCTCGACTATACGGCAGGCATCAGAATGACGGTAGGCGGCAAAGACGAGCCCGACGTCAGAATCAGGAACTTCAAGCAGAGCAAGGTTCTGATTCTCGTTGACGGAATCCCTGTCTCGACGCCCTACTACGGATATCTCGATCTGAATCAGTTGCCTATTGACAACGTGGCAAAGATCACCGTAACCAAAGGCCTCGCCTCTTCGCTCTACGGCGCGAACACACTCGGCGGCGTCATCAACATCGTCACAACGAAGCCGAAAACCGGCGTCTCCTACGGCAAACTGGCCGTCAGAGGCTCGGAAAACAACACGATGGAATACAAGGCCGACTACAACGTCGGCGGCGCCAAGAGATACTACTCGGTATCGGCTTCGTCCTCCGAATCGGACGGATTCGAGAAAGCCGACGGAACAGCCCGCATCAATACCGACTACGACAAAAAGAATGCATCGATAAAGTACGGCATCCTCGGCTCGGGCAACAACGAGTATGCGGTCAGCATCAACTACACGGACAACGAAAAGGGATTGCCGATTCAGGATGTGGCCTCACCGCAGAAAATAGCCATGTCGCCCTATGCAAGATTCACAGAGTGGAAATCGTGGACGATGGACCTCAGCGGCCAGCAGCAGCTCACAAAGATGGCCGGCCTCAAGGAGAAAATCTACTACCACAAGTTCGATAACACACTCGTTAACTACACGGACAATACCTTCTCTACAATCGGATCGAACGCGAGCGGCAATCAGTATATAAGCATATACGACGACTACACCGCCGGCCTCCGCCTCATTTCCGATCTCGCGATGTCCAAGAACCACACGCTCAGCCTCGCGGCCTCGATCACCGAAGACTCTCATAAGAGTCAGTCGGCAACAGATGTGCCTTGGGAAGAGTTCGTCACGCAAACCA
Organism: uncultured bacterium; assembly: GCA_964409645.1. Lineage (GTDB taxonomy): Bacteria > UBP15 > UBA6099 > UBA6099 > UBA6099 > CAYPEK01. Next base: position 8,485 of record CAYPEK010000013.1, read on the forward strand.
CATCGCTGGCAGCCGAGTCCAACATCGTATTGAGCCAGAGACTCGCGTTCCAGTTCGGCGCGGATTACGACACGTACATTAAGAAAGACGCCTACGCTCTCAACAGCAGCGCGGCCAGCGTTGCAACAATGCTCAGCACAGCAAAAACGAACGCCGGCGCCAACAAATCCGCTCTGAACACGCAGTTCGGCATCTCCATCACTCCGGATTCCGACAACACGATCCGCTTCTCGATCGGCAAGAAAACCAGATTCCCGACAATGATGGAACTCTATAGCTACTCGAAAGGCAATCCTGACCTTCGCGAGCAGAAAAACATGCTTTATGAACTCGGCATCGAGCACAAGTATTCCGATAACCTCGCGCTGAATTTCAACGTATTCCGCAACAATGTGAAAGACCTCATCGACAGGCCGGGCTCCGGTGTTTACCAGAACCTCACAAACGCAATCATCAGAGGGTTCGAAGTCGGCCTCGATGGCTCGCTCGGTAAATTCAGCAGTTCAGTCGAGTACACCTACAACAGCACTCTGGTCGTAGATCCCTTCAGCAGCATCACAACCACCGACAGGATCGTCTCCGACTACAGCCCGAAAGGCGTCATCAACTTCGACATGAAGTACAACTACGCGAAGTATCTGAAAGTCAACTTCTTCGGGTCGCACGTCGGCGCGCGCTACTACAGCCTCTACTCCGGCGGAAAGAACGTCAGGCAGGCGACACCGCTTCCCGACTACACAATAATGAATCTCGGGCTCAGCGGCGCTGTAAACAAGGTTATCGACTGGAAAGTCTTCGTCCTGAATCTGGACGACAAAGACTATCAGGAAGAATATGGCTATCCGCAGGCGGGCAGAACATACACCGCCGAGCTGGATTGGAATTTCTGAGGAAATATCCTAATGAGGTATAAGCGCAGGAAGTCCATATAAGTTATGAAGGGCGCGCGTGAAGCGCGCCCTTCTTTTTTTTTAGGTGGCGTGAGGGAGCATGAAAACGTTTGTCATCACAGTGTTATGGCTAAGGCTCGCGCTCGCATGCGCCGGTTGCTTCTCAGCAATAATCATACGGCGGGAAGACCGCCGCCGGGCAACCGCAGCCACGTTCCTTTCAGCAGTCGTCGCCGTTTCCTTGCTTTTCCTCGTGCTCTTCATCCGCGGCGGCAGCAGTTTTCCTTTCAATCAGAGCTACGACGGCTTCTTCGTATATACGCTCGCCCTCTCGGTCATAATTCTTCTTAATCTAAAAAAACTCGTATCGCGGCCGGCCCTGTTCATGGCCTCGGCGCTCGTCGTTGCCTACTCGGCCGCCGGAATGCACGGCGCAAAACTCGAGCCGGTAGTTAAAATGTCCAATCAGATCCCCCTCGCGACAATCTTTGTCGTGCTCAGGGATATGGCAGTCGCCTGCTTCGCGTTTCTCGCTGCTGTTGCGGCTGTTGAACTCGTGCGGCCCGGCACTGCCGTCGAGCAGGAGACAAGAACGTCGGACCCGCTCTA
>CAYPEK010000013.1:10083-15868 GCA_964409645.1 uncultured bacterium
GTCTGGTTCTCCGTATCGCTGGGGCTTTACCCGAAATATTCCGCGGTATTCGATCGGATGGACAAGTCGGTGCTCATCCACTGGCTCACCTCGGACCATTTTTTCAGCGACCCGGTCAGATTCTGGTTCGTCAGCCTCGTATTCCTGATATTTTTGCTCGGCGTCAACCTCTTTCTTTGCATTCTCGACGACCTCTCGGCGTTTGCCTCGATCGCCCGCATCGGCGGAATGCTTTCAAGAACCTCTTTGCTCAAACTAAGCGTTCTTATCACCCACCTTTCGTACATAATCATTCTTTCCGGCCATCTGACAACCGCGATTACCGGATACAGAGTGTCGTTCGACATAAAATCCGGCGCGACGCTCGACAAGACGCCGGCGCCGTTCGCCGTTCGCTGCGACGGCATCGAAACTTTCACGGGCGGCAAGGGCCGCGTCATGATGATCGCGAAAGCAGCGCTGAACCCCGGCGGAACGGGCGAAAAAACAGTCATGCTGAAACAGGGCAAAACAATTTGGTATAAAGGCGTGATGATAGACGTGGAAGCGGTGACGAGCAATCCCGCTGGCACATCGTCCGGGCAGAATAAAACACCAAATAAAAAAGGAATTTCAAAAGAACAGAAAGTCGAAACAAAAATCAGGCTGACCAAGAACTACGGCCTGTTTCTCGATGCGGCAGGCAGCATCCTCTTTTTTATCGGAATAGCAATGAGGCTTATTCTGCGCAAAACCAATTGAATACGGAGAAGTCGATGAAAATAAAACGAATCAAAACAGCGGCAACGGCTGCCGCCGCGCTCCTTCTCGTATCTTTCGCTGTCTGCTACGCCGCTTACGTCGGCCATGAAGCGGATCGCGACATGAAAATCTTTCTCGCAACATTTCCGCAACTCAAAAACACGCAGCTCGACAACTGCCTGCTCTGCCATCGCGACGGCGAAATCGCAGACACTCAGAAGCCCGGTAAAACAAAGCATGTAAACGCCTGCGACTACTGCCACACCGTATTCATGGAGAAGGGAAATTCGATTTCACTGACGCTGAATAATTTCGGACGCGACTACCTCGACGCCGGAAGAGATGCGAAGGCGTTCGCCAAAATCGCATCGAAAGATTCCGACGGCGACAAGATTTCCAACTCAAAGGAACTCAAGAGCGCAACCCTGCCCGGCGATGAAAAAAGCAAACCCGGCCTCAAAACCGCGCCGAGCGTCGCTTTCACAATTGAAAAGATGAAAAAATCGGCATCGGTCGTCGAACAAACGATATTCATGAACTCCACTAAGTCCAAATCCGGCGACTCATACAGCAGCTACCGCGGCGTGCGGCTGATCGACCTTCTCAAAGCCGCGGGCATGGCGCCGGGAACAAAAACGGTGGAAGTTATCTCCGCCGACGGTTATGAAAAAACATTTTCAGTCGAGGAATTGAAAAAGACATACAAACAGGGGCCGCCCTACTTCAGCCTCGACACGACGGCTCTCGGCGACTGCGGATGGGTGCATTATAACACCGCCGGGCTGACCGAAGGCAAAGCGTTGCCGGATGCAAACATAATCCTCGCGTTCGAGGAAAACGGCGCGCCCCTGTCTCAGGCATCTCTCGAAGTTCAGTCCGGAAAGCTTCTCGGCGACGGCCCGTACAGGCTTATAACGCCGCAGAACAAAATCTACCCGCCGGACCTGCCTCAATTCGCGGATGCCTCCTGCCCGGGAAAAGTGCCGGAATTGCACAGGTTCCACTCGGAATACGACCATAACGCCGGCAACGCCGCACGCTCCGTCGTCGCCATCCGTATCAACCCGTTGCCGAAAGGCACTCACGATATCGACTGGGCAAAATCCGGCTGGGAGGCAATCGCTCACGGGAAGATAATTGTTTACGGCGCGCTGAAGAAAAAATGAACCGCCCTGCTCCGCGGCGCGATGTCGGCAAATCACCGTTGCGCTGATATAATTAACTGAACGCCGACATTCATGCGGAGAAAGGAAGACAAAGAAATGCAAAAGTTTTTTTTAACTCTAATCGTATCAGCCACGCTGCTATCATCAGCCGCGAGCGCCGCAACCATAATCAAACCGCCAGATATTAAACTTTCGGGCTATTCGCAATTCGCATACACGCGCGACAATTCCACAACCGGCGGCGATTATTCGTTTGAAGACAACTTCAGAATGCTCAAAGCACGCCTCTCGTTCAAAGCGGACATAGACCCCAAAGTCGCTCTTAGCGTACAATTCGACGCCGCCGCGAGAGATACAGCGGGCAACGCGAAGAACATTCTGACGGACGCTTATTTTGATCTGAAATATCTCAAGGGGCATACAATCAGGGCGGGCCAGTTCAGGCTGCCGTTCGGCCTCGAAAATCCGATATCGGACGCTCGAACGCTGCCGGTTTCAGCGGCAATAATGACAACGAAGGCAGTCAACACACGCGACGTCGGGATCGACGTGTTCGCGAAAAATGATACATACGAGTATCACGCCGCCGTTGTAAATGGCGCCGGAGCCAACAAGAGCGACGACAATTCAACCAAGGACTTCATCCTGTCGGCGCAGGTGAAAGCGGCTGATCTATTGCGGATCGGCACATCAGTTCTCACTGGCGCAGGATCGCCCGCTCAAACCACTTTCAGGCACGCGGTGGACGGTTTTATCCTCTACACGCCGCCGATGGGCGACGTCAGCTTCGAGTACGTCAAAGGCCGCGACAAAACCGCCGTCAAAAAAGACGGCTGGTACTTCACTATTGCGCCGCGGATCAATCCGCGCACGACGCTTCTGCTGCGCTTCGAGCAATTCGACCCCGATACATCCGCCGGAGACGATGAAGCCGCAAAGACGACTCTCGGCGTCCTCTACAGAACGTCGAAGTATTCGCTGATTAAGCTGAATTACGAATGGCGCGACGACGATGCAGTAACAAACGAAGGAGATGCGCTTAAGCTTCTTTGGCAAGTAGAATATTGATCCGCGTATCGCTGCGCGGATTAATTTTTTCATTATTATCCTTGGAAAAGGCGGGAGCGAAGAACCGATTCGCTCCCGCCGAATTTTAACAGCCCGTGATTCGGAGAAATAAAATGAACCGCCCTATCAAAAAGACAATCGCCTCTTTTGTGCTCCTCGCCGTGGCGCTGACAGTGTTCTCCGCTGCCGCACCCGCTAAAAACAAGATTCCCGTTCTCAGGATGGCAACCACAACGAGCACGGTCGATTCCGGGCTGCTCGACTACCTGCTGCCGTTCTTCGAGAAGAAATTCAACGTGAAGATGGAAGTAATTGCGGTCGGCACCGGAAACGCGATCAAGCTCGGCGAAAGTGGCGACGTTGACGTAATTCTCGTGCACGCGCGTGCCGCGGAGGATAAGTTTGTCGCGGACGGCTTCGGCGTGAGCAGGCGTGACGTGATGTACAACGATTTCCTCATTGTAGGCCCTAAAGGCAATCCGGCCGGACTAAAATCAGGCGAAAAAGCCACAGACGCTTTCAAAACTATCGCTGAAAAGCAAGTACCGTTCATATCACGCGGCGACAAATCCGGAACCGATATGAAGGAAAAGGAAATCTGGAAAGCCGCCGGGATAAAACCGGAAGGAAAATGGTTTATGGAATCCGGTCAGGGCATGGGCGCGACTCTGACGATGGCGGGCGAACTCGGCGCATACACCCTGACCGACCGCGCGACGTTCATTTCGTATAAATCCAAGTCCCGGCTCGTCCCGATTGTCGAAGGCGACCCCGCCCTTTTCAACCCGTACGGCGTAATCGCAGTCAATCCGAAGAAAAACAAATACGTGAAGTACGACCTCGCAATGAAATTCATAGAATGGATCGTTTCAGAAGAAGGCCAGAAACTCATCGCCGATTACAAGGTTCAGGGAAAGCAGTTGTTTGTCCCCGATGCAAAGTAACAAGGGGCACGAGCTGTTGCATCCGAATAGATAGTTCTCTATATTAAACATAATTGTTATGGACTTTATCTGGGAAGGCCTCGTAAAAGCCGTAAAAATCATCGCGTCGGGCGACCGCGAAGTCATGGGTGTGCTTTTGCTCACCCTGCGCGTTTCGGTTGTCTCGGCTGCAATCTCGGCGCTGATCGGCGTGCCGGCCGGTTTTATTATCGGCGTCTCGCGGTTCAAGGGTCGCAGCCTTGTGCTCGCGATCCTCAACACGGCGATGAGCCTTCCGACGGTGACTGTCGGCCTCGTCATATTCGCGCTGATCTCACGGCGCGGACCACTTGGGCCGCTCGGACTGTTGTTCACTCCGACAGCGATCATAATCGGCGAAATCGTACTTGCACTGCCGATCGTAACCGCGCTGTCCTGCGCGGCGGTGAACGGAATAGACGCATCCGTGCGCAAGACAGCATTCACGCTCGGCGCCGGGCGTCTCGCGGCCGCTATGGCGGTGGTCAGCGAGGCGCGCTACGCGATACTCGCCGCCGTAGTCGCGGGGTTCGGCCGCGTGGTGGCGGAAGTCGGCTCAGCGATGATGCTCGGCGGTAATATCAAAGGCGCAACGCGCACACTGACCACCGCAATCGCATTCGAGACCGGCAAGGGCGAATTCGCGTTCTCATTCGCGCTCGGCATACTGCTGCTTCTTCTCGCGTTCGTCGTCACCGGCGCATTCCATCTGCTTAACAGGCGGGCATAAAAATGGCTCCTGCGATAGAGCTGAGACAACTGAAGAAATCGTACGGCCGGCGCGCGATACTCGACATCGCGGAAGCCGCGTTCGCACAAGGCGAAATAACCGCGCTTGTCGGCCCGAACGGCTGCGGCAAAACCACGCTCCTCGAATGCATGAACGGCCTGACCAAGCAGGACAGCGGCGAGATACTTTTCTTCGGAGAGCCGCTTTCCCGGGACGCCCGCAGAAGAATGACTCTCGTTTTTCAGTCGCCCTATCTCTTCAACACGACCGTCGAAAACAACGTCTCTTACGGGCTGCGTTTCGGCAACCGCGAGGCGGAAGGCACAATCGCGAAAGCGCTCGAATCGGTGGGCCTCAACGGATTTGAAAAACGTCGCGCGCGCAGTCTCTCGGGCGGCGAAGCGAAGCGTGTGGCGGTCGCCCGCGCGCTCGCGGTGGCGCCGGAAGTCCTCCTTCTCGACGAACCGACGGCGAATGTAGATACCGAAAACACTGAAATAATTGAAGCCGCCATTCGGCAACTCCGCACCGAGCGCGGCGCTACCGTAATAATCGCGACGCACGACCGCGATCAGGCCGTCAGGCTGGCGGACCGGATTCTTCTGATCGACAATGGTTCACTCTCACCGTTCCATCCTGACAACCATTATACGGCCGAACTCATCGCTGAAGGCGGCGAGATGGTATTGCTGATAGGGGACGGCCTTCGCGCGGTCGCATCAACAGGCAAAGCGCCGGGGCGTGTCTCGTGCGTCATTCCGCCGAGCGAAATCATCGTGTCCGCCGCGCCGGTGGACTCTTCCGCGCGCAACTGCTGGAGCGGGCCGGTGACAGGTATCTCGAAGGACGGAGACCGCATTCGTCTCGTCGTTGATACGGGCGTCCCGGTCGAGGCAACCATCACTCGGGCATCGTTTGAGAAACTCAACCCCACGATAGGAACAAAGCTTTATCTTACCTTCAAAGCCTCTTCCATACTTGTCTTTTAAAATAGGATGTCAGTTGTTCGGATCGAGCTTGCGGCCGTCTTCGTCTTCAAGCGGATACACATCGTTCTTTATCGGCCCCGGAACAAATTCGTAGTAGCCGCAGGCCTTCTCTCGCATCACGATCTGCTT
>CAYPEK010000013.1:15968-62176 GCA_964409645.1 uncultured bacterium
TCCGGCAGATTCGTGTTCGGGAACGAAAGAAGAATGCGGTGCGGATCGACTTCTTCGTAAAGCGACGGGGTGATCGGTTCCGCCGTCTGTATCGTCATAATCAGACTCATGCCATCGCGGCGGAAGCTAATGTTTTCGACAGAGTTGAACGGTATAGGCCTGACTTGCGCGGCTTCCTGCCCTATGCGGTAGAAATGCAGCGTGTACTCGGCGCCGTAGCTCCGCATGTCGAGTTCGACGTCGGACTCGACATATACGATGAGGAGCATGTCGAGCTGTGAATCGAGATATCTGATCCCGCCTGACGGCCCCATGATCGCGCCGCGCCTCATCTGTTGGATCTCGAATTTCTCGACGCATCCGCCGCGCCGTCCCGCGATCAGCGCCTTCAGCGTGTTCATCGCTTCGGTTCGATCAAACGTGATCACTATGCGGTTACTCGCACCGAATCTGTTCACACGCGGCTCGCGTTCCTGTGTCAGCCTCAGTTTGAGAATGTCTTCGTCTTGTTTAAGGGTGAGCGATACGCCGTCCGCCCCGGCGAGTTCCTGCGCGCGCGCGGGCGCGCTCGCAAAAACCGCGAACGCGGCAAACATGCCGATCAGCAACACGGCGATCTTTATCCGAAGATGGCTTATTCTTGTCAAGCCTTTTCCGCCCCCGCGGGGGATTGCGGATTTATGCTTCTTCCGCTTTTCGTTTATTATACTTGGCAATTATGTCGTCCGCGACCCTTTTCGGAACTTCTTCGTAATGGCTCAGTTCCATGCTGTACGTTCCGCGGCCGGATGTCATGGCGTCCAGATCGGGCGCGTACCTGAGAAGTTCAGCCAGCGGCGCCTGCGCCTTGATGACGGTTATCCCGCCCGGCACCTGATCCGTGTTGACCACGCGACCGCGCCGGCTGTTCATATCGCCGATCACGTCGCCCATGCATTCGTCCGGAACTTCAATTTCGAGATTCATTATCGGTTCGAGCAGGACCGGGTTGCACATCATGACCGCTTTCTTGAAAACTTCGCGGCCGGCGATCTGGAACGCGATGTCCTTGCTGTCCACCGGGTGCGTCTTGCCATCAACGAGCGAAACCCGCACGTCCACCACCGGGTAGCCGGCGAGTATGCCTTCCGCCATTCTCGCGCGGATGCCCTTATCGACCGACGGCCGGAAGTTCTGGTCGATCACGCCACCGAAAATCTTGTCGGCGAACTCGTAGCCGAACCCGCGCTCCATCGGTTCGAGGTCAATGAACACGCGCGCGAACTGTCCCGCGCCGCCCGTCTGTTTCTTGTGTGTGTATTCGACGTACTTCACCGGCTTCGTCACGGTTTCCCGGTACGGAATTTCCGGCGGGGAGACGTCGAGGTTGATCTGGAACCGTCTCTTGAGTCTGCTCACAACCGTGTCGAGGTGCACCTGACCGGTGCCGCAGATCGTGAGCTGCTTCGTCTGCTCGTCGCGTTTCGTCTTGAGCAGCGGGTCTTCTTCGAGGAGGCTGGCGAGACCGCGGCTGAGCTTATCCTCGTCGCCGCGCTCCTTCGGCACTACCGCGAGCGAGATGACCGGTTCGGGAATGACAAACGGGTCGAGAGCAAAGAAATTGCTCTGGTCGCAAATCGTGTCGCCCGTCGAGATTTCATCTATCTTGACTACGCAGGCGATGTCGCCGGGTTCCGCTACTTCGACTTGCTTCTGGCCCTTGCCGGTTATCATGAAAATGTTCGCCGCGCGCGCCTTGCGGCTCTTCTCGGCGATTGTCAGGTTAGTGTCGGGTTTGATCGTTCCGGACAGCACGCGGAAGATGCTCAGCTTGCCCGCGTACTGATCCACCATCGTCTTGAACACCGTCGCCGCGAAAGGCTGAGCCGCCTGCGGCGCCCTCACGAGCTTCTCACCGTTCGAGTCATGTCCGGCAAAATCCTTCCTCTTGTCCGGAGCGGCGGAGAGGTCGGTGAAATAATCGAGCAACAGCTTCACGCCGGTGTTGTTCGTCGCCGAGCCCGTGAACACCGGGCAGAGCTTCCCGCTCGCCGCTCCCGCCTTAAGCGCTGTTGTAACTTCCTCTGGCTTCAATTCTTCGCCTTCGAGGTATCTTTCCATCAGCGAGTCGTCCGATTCCGCTACTGTTTCGATCAGCTTCTCCCTGTATTCGGCCGCAAGGTCCGCGAACTCAGCCGGGATATCACCCTCGGTCGCATCGCCGCTCTTGTCGCCCTTATCTGCGTAATATTTCATCTTGACCACATCGATCACGCCGATCAGTTTTTTGTCCTTAACCGCCGGTACCGTGATAGGCGCGAATGCGAACTGAAGCAGTTCGTGCATCGATTCCCAGATCGCTTTCATGTCCGCGAGTTCTTTGTCCATGCCTGTGATGAACACTATGCGCGGCATTTCAATCTCGTTCAGATACTTCCAGAACTTCATCGCCTGCGATTTGATGCCTTCCGCTCCGTTGATTACAAACAGCGCATTGTCCAGAGACCTGATGATGAATTTGGTTTCGCTCAGAAAATCCGGGTAGCCGCCCGTATCGACAAGAGATATCCGGGCATTCTTGTAATCGAATGTATATACAGAAGGAAACAACGTCATTTTGCGGTCGATTTCTTCCTGATCAAAATCCATCGCGGTATTGCCGTCTTCCACTCTGCCGAGCCGCCCGATCACCTTTGCATCGAAAAGAATCGCTTCTGCAAGCGAGGTTTTTCCCGTCCCTTTTGGCGAAATAATTCCAACGTTACGTACCGTACTCATCCTAATGCCTCCTCAGTTGTATGCACCAAAAAGCATTGACTTTTTAACGGCGCAATGGTATTTTTATAGCATAAATTTCAAATAGTGCAATATCGAGAGGACAATTATGTCAACATGGGATGAAATACACATAAAACAGAGAGTAGAAATAAGTTCCAAAGTTGCGAATAAGGATTTCACGTTCGGAAGCATGATCGTGCGCAAAAACGACAACTCGATTTTCTTCCAGATGCCCGCCTCGCAACACGCCGCCACTGCCATTAGAAAGGGAATTCCACTCGACATCACGGTTCATATCGACAAAAAAGACATTTCCTTTAAGGGCGAAGTCGCGGTAATACACCCCGGCGAACCACCGACGGTCCAGATCAACAGGCCTCCGGAGGACCAGCTCCGTGTCGCCACCGACCTCGACTCCGTCGGCATCAAGGACAAATTGCCCTTGACCTACAGGATTTTACGCGATCCGGTCACGCCTATTTCGGACATCAAAAAAGGCGAAACCGTCTCCATCAGTCAGGACGCCGCCGTGATCGCGACCATCGGCAAGCTGACTCAGGACAACTACATCGAACTGAATTTTACGCTACCCGGAGATGTTCAGGTTACGCTCGTCGGGAAAATTAACGTAGTCAACGAAGTGAAAACCGGTGCTCAGGTGTCATACGAAAGCCTGATCAGATTCGACATCATCCGCCCCGGCGAACAGGATAAGATCGTAAAATACATCTTCGACAAACAGCGCAGCCTCAGAAAACGCGGAATGCTGTAAGCTATCTTACGCAGATCAAAGAGATAACGAAACGGGCGGCTTCCGAGCCGCCCGTTTTAATGTCTGTTGTTTTTCGGCGTCCCGAAGACGCCCACCCGTCGCTTACGTCCAGAGATTCTGCATGTCAGTCGGGATGTCCTTGCCGAGGAACTCCTCCTGAATCGAAACGGCGTTGATGCGCGTGACCGGGATCATCATTTCAAGGCATACCCCGGCCTTCGCCTGTCTCACCAGCGCGTTGGCTATCGTCGGTTTGTCCGCTGGCGTCCCTTCCGGAACCCCTATCACTTTGTTGCACAGAACAATCTGATCCCCGCTGTCTATCTTCTTCGCAAGTTCGACATAGAGAAACGAACCGTCTATGAAAGAAATCAACGCCCTCGCAACTTTTGCCATGAGTTCACGTCTCCGTTACATTTTGCCGTCCGTCAACAACCGTCGCGGCTCGGCCGGCCGCCACACGCCCGTCACCGGAAATTATATGCGCATCGGGGCTTCGCAGGAATATTCGGCGTGAAAAAACAGCCCGCGCCGCTCATCCTTTCCTCAACACATCCGCCTCGACCACTATATCCGGCCCGTGGAACCGCACCTGCATCGGCCCAAGCTCCACACCGTCCGAAATCAGCGGAAATCCCGCGCCTTCGAGAAACGTTATCGCGTCGCGGCCGCCAGTGAGCTTCGGCGCTATGAATATCATCACACGGTCCACAAGCCCCGCCTGCACAAATGAATAGTTCAAAGTGCCGCCGCCCTCGATCATCACATAATGCGCACCTGCCTCGACTATCTTCTTCAGCGCCTCCGTCGGGTCCGGCATCCCGTCCGGCCCGGCCGGAACCCTTACAATCCTGCATCCGAGCTTTGTCAGCTCCGCCTCACTCGAGATCGGCGCCGATTCTACGGCGACAAGCAACGTCTTTCCATCCGAAGCAAGCTTTACAAAATTGGAGTCCGTTGAAATCGAAAGCCGCTCGTCGAACCCCACGCGCAAAGGGTCTTTTATTTTCACATCTTCCGGCACGCGGCTTGTGAGCGACGGATCATCCTTCAGCAACGTGTTGCCGCCGACGATCACCGCGTCGTACTCCCCGCGCAGCCGATGCACCATCTCGCGGCTCTCCGCGGACGAAATCCATCTCGAATCTCCCGTATAGGTGGCTGTTTTTCCGTCGAGCGTCATTGCCGACTTCAGCAGAACGTAAGGCAGCCCCTTCGTCATCGCCTTAATGAACCCCGCATTGAGCGCCCGGCATTCCGCTTCGAGAACCCCTTCCACAACCTCGACGCCGCCCTCGCGAAGAATGTCGAACCCGCGGCCGGAGACAACCGGGTTGGGGTCCGTCATCCCGCATACGACTTTTTCAATTCCCGCTTCCGCAACCGCCGGCGCGCATGGCGGTGTGCGTCCGAAATGAGAACACGGCTCCAGATTGACGTAGAGAGTCGCGCCATGCGCCGCCGCGCCTGCCGCTCGCAGCGCCTCCACCTCCGCGTGCGGAAGTCCCGGCCCGTGGTGCCAGCCTTCTCCCACAATCTCGCCGTCCCTGATAAGCACCGCACCCACCATCGGGTTCGGCGATGTGCGGCCGCGCGCGTTCGCGGCAAGCTCCAGCGCCCGCCTCATATATTTTTCATGTTCCGTTTTCATCCGTTGTCCGCCTGAGCACAATCCGATTTTGACTGATTATACAACATCATCATGTCCCGTTGTAGAGGCGGAACACACGCATTATCACCCCACCCGCGATCTCTGACTTGATCGACAATGCCGATGTGTAATAGAATTGATCCCAAGAACACCGGAGGACTGCCAATGGCGCGCTTCATCAAAAACACAAACTACCACACGCTTGCCGGTCTCGAAAACGAACTGACGGACGCACTCGGCGGCGCGGCGGAAGCGGAACTGATAGAAATCGGGCTTTCCTCCGAGGGGCGGCCGATTAAAGCTGTTTGCTTCGGCAGCGGAGACTTCCGCAAGCCGGAAGTTCTTTTTTTCGGAGTCACTCATGCAATCGAGTTGATAGGCGCGGAAGCGTCTCTTTCGATAGCGCGGTCGATTTCGGGCGGCGCGCACTCCGGCGTCCTCGAAAAGATCAACGTATGGATCGTGCCGGTTCTCAATCCGGACGGTTATTCGGCTGTCGAGCGCCGTCTTACAACCGGGCTCGGCATAGGCTACGGACGCGCGAACGCCCGCGGCGTGGACCTTAACCGCAACTTCCCGGTTGCATTCTACCACATCCCCACATCGGTGTTCGCGGGGAGTCCGTTCAAAACTTCAGCGTATTATCGCGGCGAGGCTCCATGCTCCGAATCGGAATCCTCGGCGTTCAGAGATTTTGTGCTCGGACGCAACTTCAAGACGGCAATGGCTTTTCACAGCTTCGGCTCAACGATAATGTTTCCGTACAGCCACACATCATCGAAAACCGCGGATCACGACAGATTCGAAACGATAGGAGCTGAGATGGTTGCGCTTCAGTCGAAGCCGTATAAAGTGCTGGCCGGCTACAAACACTATTCGACAAACGGCAGCATCAACGACTGGATGTATGACGAATGCGGAATTCTCGCGTTCCTTATGGAGATCGGCAAGCTCGGCGTCGCGCCGGATAAACCGGAAACGTGGCTCAACCCATTTTATTGGTACAATCCGATAGACCCGAGAAATGAGATCGAAGGCAACGTCCTCCCCGCCTGCATGCGCCTGATTGGCAAAACAGCGGAAGAATACGGCGGAGAACCGCCCGCCGCGGGTTGCTCCTAAGCAAATACTACGGTTTTAACCTGAACCCTTCTCTGATTATCTTTATGATCGCCCCCAACGAGTTGCCCTGTTCCTCGTCGGGCACGCCTTCTTTCAGGTCCTTGTTCCTTTCGGTCAGGAAATCCGCGTAGGCCCAGCCCTTGAAGCGGTCGATGTCGTACTCGGAGCGGGCCGCGTCGAGCGCGCCGGAAAGTTCGAAGTCCTGAATTAACTCGCGCGCGCCATCCTTTACCGAAAAAACCGCCGGCGGGAGACTGAACAAGTCCGCTTCCGCCTGAAGTGTCCCGTCCGGGCCGTCACCGGCGTACGGAGCAACCATCATTCTGAACCTGACCCGACGCCCGTTGAACGACGGCGCAGTCGGCCTGAATTGCGCACCGACTATCCTCACAATCTCCCCGGCATACTCCATCCCGTCGTTTAGCTGCGAAAACTGCTTGCCGTAATAACAGCCGAACGGGTTCAGCATCGCCGACTGCGTTTTGTCCTTCTCTCTCAGCCGCATCGGGCAATATGCGGGCGTTCCGTTTATCCGTTGGTCGCTGCTGATCAGCAAACCCTTTTCGGTATTGCCGAGCGCGACCCAGCCGTCCGTTACGTGATTGTTGAACGAATCAACGTTCCGATTTCTGTAGTCGAAAAATCCGAAGTTCAGATCGTAATAGTTTGTTGCGTTTTTATAGTTGTGCTTCCAGACGCGCAGGAATTTGCCCGGCAGGTTTTTGATCGACGGCCGCAACTCCGCCGGCATCACCTCGAACCAGTTCGTGTCGAACGTCTGCGACATACGAGAACTCACGCTCACATCCGCCTTGTCGCACGGCGTCTGCGGAATCCTTACATCCGCATCGACGAACAGATACGGCAGCCCGGCGAATACGAACAGATCGTAATCCGCTTCAACCGGATAATTCTTTCCCTTTGAATAAACAACAACTTTCGCGCCGAGACCGATACGCGCGAAATTCCCTCGCGGGCCGACATACGTTTCCTTGACGCGGTAAACGCGCGGCGTGAAATGCTTCCTCGTACGCTCAACCTGATACGTGACGCCGAGCGAAAGCAGATGTCCGTCTGAAAATTCGTTTCCCGCGATTTCGAGCGATTTTATCCGGCCCAGATCGTCCAACAGCAGATTTACGATGCCGTTCGACAACTCGCGCTCACCGGCTTTTAAAGTCCCGGATTCATCCGCGGACGCGCCGCCCGCGAAAAAGTTGTAATGCTCGTATTTCCTGTTATTCGTCTTGTGAAGAACCGCGAGCACGCCGGACACCACCCGCCCCTGTCCGTCCTTCTCACAACTTATTACGTCAAACAGCGCCTGCCCACCCTCCGAATCCGTAAGCGAAAGCTCCTTCGGGTCCGCCACCGGCGTACTGAGAGCGAACGGCACTCTGAGAAGAACATTCATGCCCGGAGCGCCCTGCTCCGCGCCGCGGTATTTGGGCTGGTTCGCAACCGAGAAAGAAAACAGAGCATCCGCCGCCGGAGCCGGCGCATCGACCCCCGCCAGCGCTTTCTCCGCTGCCTGCTTGGCATTTTCGAACATGTTCCGCGCCAGATGAAACGCGACCTGAAGTCGCTCCTCATGCACCGCGGGTGAGTTCATTCCGAAGTGAGTTGTCGATAAGAGACGTATCTTGTTTTCGAAATATGAATCCCCTTCGCCGTACAGGAGTTCGTCCACGCCTTCGGCGCGGCCCTCTTCGCCGGCCGCGAAATCGGCCGTTCTCTCCAACCATCGTGCCTGTTCCGATATCCGCCACAGCCGCTGGTTCACTTCTTTCTCCGTCCAACTGCTGTATCCCGAAAAAGAGCCGTCCGCCAAATCCTGCCTCACCGTAATCTCGCCGACCGGCGGGTTGCTTTTTATATATTCTCCTATGTTTCCGAACTCCAGATAATCGAGCTCGTCCACCAGATCGATGAACTCCGGCAGCCCGCGAGTGTTCGGTATCTTCCCAAACACTTTCGGCAGCGGAATCCCAGTCCACACCTCACCGTCAGCGTCCATATTAATGTATATCAGCGCATTGCCCGGAATCTCGCCTTTCAACTGCTGCCGCCTGACCTCCTCCACCCAGCGCCGTAAAGAATACTTAGCTATGATGTCGCCCTGATTGTACATGGGGACCATCAGCATCTCCGCGTCCGACTCCAACGACTTGAACCGCAGCGGATTGTACATCTCGTTCGGCGAAAGACGCGGCACGAAATTGCGAACCGAGTCGAAAGGCACCGCGCTGTAATAAAGAGCGATAGCATCCACACCCTGTTCACGGTAAAGTTCGACCGATCCGTGCGTGAACATCGTCTCCTGTGTCCTGACCACCGGAGAGTATGCGCCGAAGACGTCTTTCACACCCGAACCGCCGTCATTCGATATCGTTCTTCGAAGCGCCTCTCGGAACTCTTCCACTGTTGACGCGCCGACATCGCCGTTGTTCCAGTTGCCGAGGATAACCTCGTCCGTACCGCCTCGCACCCTGCGCACGATACTCGCAAGAACATCCGGCGCGAAACGCGGCATTATGTTCTCGATCGACCAGAAATTATCGAAATCCCACGTTCCGCAAGCCTGCTTTCCGGCAGCATTCGCTTTGTCGAGAATATCCAGAACCTTCTTAATTACCTGCGAATCTATCCCGAACCCCGTCCGATCGTTACGGTCTCCACGCCACGAATGATAAAAGTTCACATGCAGCCCGCACACCAGATATATCTTTTGTCCCGCCATAACTCTCCCCCGGATCAGCCGCCGCCTGAAATACTGTGGCACAGCAGCCTGTTTTGTTTCTGCAATTGTATCACACGACCAGCCCCGACCAAATGTAAACCCGTTATTTTTATCCTAATTATTGCACGACCGGCATGTTATTAAGGATAATATTAATAGAGATTACGCGCATAAAAAATTTTTGGAAGGTGGCCGGATGAAGGACGACGTAAACGGATGGGAACGTCGGCGAAGCATTTTCCGTAAACGAGGCGCGCGAACAGAACGGGAAACTGAAAAAAGAACAACGCAGGGCTCCGAACGAGATACCTCTCAGCTCACCACAGTCCCCATCATCATAAATTTCACGCCTTTTTCAGTCGGTAAAGAGTTCGAGTCTTTCCTCGAAAAAAAGCTCGGTGTAAAACGCATATCACTCAAACTCGATGAGGACTGCATCGATCCCCTGTTGATCGAGTCGAGAGTGATACCGAACAAGCTGCTGGCCGGCGCGGGGTCTCATAGCAACAATTGCCCATTCGCAACCGGAAACAGCCTGACGGTTAGCGCGGCGAATCCGTCCGATCTATGCCAGCCATGCGGAGTGGACTGCGAGATAGGGGCGCCGATGATACGGCTGCCCGTTTTCATCGACAGTAAAAAATGCGGCACAGTAACTTTCGTGCTCCAATCCGAAACAACTGATTTTAACAACATCGATTTGATCGCAACAATAAGGTGGCGGTTCGATTGCGCGTTCGAAATCGCCATATTGCGTGAACACAACCGCCTTCTCGAAATAACGGACAGCCTGACACGCGTCCACAACTACAGATATTTCATAAAGACGCTCGATAACGAACTAGAGCGTTCCCGGCGCTACGACCATCCTTTCTCAATCCTTATCATCGACATTGCAAAACTTAGTTCCTTCAATGAAAGATACGGCTTTGAATTGGGCGACATTTTGTTGAAAGAGATCGCGCAACTGCTTAAAAAATGCGTGCGGAATACAGATACAGTGGCACGCTACTCCGGCGGCAAATTCGCTGTGGTTCTGACCGAAACGAACAGCGAAGGCGCGGTCACGGCGGGCGAAAAAATCAAAAGCACGATCGGGCAATTCAGCCTGCCCCATCCGGACCAGAACCACGAACTTAAAGCCTTGGTAAACATCGGCGTATCGACTTTTCCCCACGACGCCGTACTATCCTCCCGCCTGATTTTATCTGCTGAAAATAATTTGCGAAGCAAGAAAAGTGGTATAATTTAGCCCACGCTCAAGTTGCGGCTCACTTTGCTCAAAATTTCGGTTGCCAACCGAAGAATAAATAGGAGGCATGCTTATGGTGGATTGGAACAATGTTTCACTAGAACAACTGATTGACGGGCTTCCGAAGCTCGCGAAACAGGTGGAAGGAAAATACTCCTTCGACGTCACCGTGTTCGACGACGACGGAAACGAAGCGCTGAAATGCATCATCGCGTACGACAACGGAAGCGTGACGATCGAGAAAAACGGCGCGGCGGACGAGTCAGCAGTTCTGTTCCACATTAAACGTGGCGGTCTGGAAACAATGAAAGCGATGCAGATTGAAGGCCTCGCGGCCGCGATGCGCTTTATGTTCGACGGTTCGATCTACACAACGAACCCGGGCGGCGCGCAGAAATGGTTTGAAATTTTCGAGCTCGGCGAAGAAGCCCTCGAAAAAGCACTGAGCTGATAACTCAAGGCCGGTTTTAGGGCGGGAGAAGGGTGATGCCCCGTCTCCCGCCCACTCACCCGATCTCCACTTTTCGAAAACTTTTCCTGAATCCATTACAGTAGCATCGATACGGCAATAGGATTTATCCTGAGAATCCATATACTGTCCGAAAACCGTCCAAATAAAAAAGAGGCCGTCGAGGCGGCCTCTTTTCAGCAGTAATTTTTTGTTGCTTATGAACTAATTATTTCCAAGATTCGGACTTCTGATATCCACCCTTCATAAGCAGAATGTCGGTCAGGTTAACATTCCCGTCGCCGTTTGCATCGTATATAGCGTCATAATTCGATTGCCCCGATGCCGACCCGTACGATTTCTTCATGGAAAGAATATCTATAAGGTTGATTGACCCGTCGTCGTTAAAATCGCCGGGATACAGATCGTCGAGGGCAACTGTCGCGCCGGATGCAGTAACCGTTATTGTCTGTTCGGACCCGAGCATGCGCTCCTTGTCAACTCTGATCGTGTATGTGCCCGCAGTTAAACCAGACGCGTTGAACACTCCGTTTTCTCCGACCGTCGCTATCACGGAACCGTCTTTATAAACCTTGGCGCCGCTGGATGCGTCGCTGCTTGAGATGCCGTAAACCTTAGCGACTCCGAAAACGCCTCCGTTCGTACTGGACGCGAGGAACGTCTGCGTGCGGCCTATCATCACGTACAGAGTCCTCGTTTCCGCCGCAGTCGCGGTGAACAGCTTTTTAGACGTCGAAGCACTGCTCAGCGTCGTCACTGTTCCATCCACCGGGTCGATAATGTTGAATTTGTACGTGTTGTAAAAATTCGCGAAATCGACCGTCAGCGTTACATCTCCCGCGGCTTCAGTCTGAACCTCGATCGGCCATACTTTGCCCGGCTCGTCAACAGCTACCGTGCTTATGCTCTTCGCGGCCTGCCTAGCTGCGGAGGACGACACCACATACGCGTTAACCACCGAATCCGCGCTGTCGCCTGTTACGCTGGCTCCGGGCAGCGGGGGCGGCTTCAGCAGCTCATCCGCGGTCGTCCCTTCCCCGATCGTTATCGGGTAAACGTCCGTGTTCCCACCCGCCGAAAACGTCAGCTTCGCGGACCAGCTACTCGACGATCCCGTGGCAAACGCCCGGCCCCCAATCGACAACACCATTACTGATACTGCCGCAAAAATCATTAATTTCTTCATAACAATCACCACCTGTTTATATTTTATCTATATTTATAAATAAATTCGACTCTTTCCCTTTCCCGTTCAATATTTCTATAATTGATTCCTGATTTGTGATTCTAATTTTACCCACCTTTTTTGTTTTAAGTAAATTGCTTTAAAAAATTTTTTCTATCTGCCGGCTTTTTCCGGTAATTCTCTATATTGTTTTTAACAACCTTTCTCTATGCATTCGCCGTTTTGGGCGCACACCGGTTGCATAGATTCGCTCTGCACAGTTGTTGTCTAAACTTTTCGACGTGGAACCTCTCATTTTTTATTGATATTGACTCGGAAAAATCAGTATGATGGGCTCTTTAACTTTCAAAAGGAACCCCTCCCACGGTTGAATTGAATATGCGTCCGATATTTCCTTTGTTATATATCCAACAGGTTCTGTTGCTCCGTTGTACAAGTAAATTACCGGGTCCAGATACCTTGTGGCGTCGGTCGAGGCAATAGAATATGTTCCGTCGTATGCCTGAACGAGTATCTCGTTATTCCAGACCACTGATTTGTTATATGGAATCGCCAGCATGTTCCATCCGGATGAAAGCGATACAGTGTTTGTAGTCGATGTGACTCCGGTTGCAGTTACCGTTGTGGTCTCCGGGAAGTACGTCCAGTAACACGAACCCGGCACTGCCCGGTTCATGCCCGCATCGTTTATATAAACCCCGCCGATCAATTGATAGAACTCGTTGTCTGACAATCCCAAAGCAAGCGCCGGGTGGGAAGCGTTGGGCTGGAACGGGAACCCGAGAAGCGTCCATCCGGCGGCAAATTCATGAGTGAACGTTTCCGTTTCACCGATTTTTCCTATTATTGTAGTCGGAGTTCCGAAATCGCTTGTATTCCCCGCCCTGTCGGTCGCGCGGGCATACACGTAATTCTTGCCCGGAATTATACCGGAGATGGTTATAACATAGCCGCCGACGCTATCCGTTGTTGCAGTGCCGTTCGGCAAAGGCTCGGTATTCGGAACATACAGGCATGAATTCAGCGACGCGCTCCATATCTGGCCGGATGCACAGGTGTTCGATGTCGTGTCCTCATCGATGAAGCCGTCATGGTCGTCATCTATGGCGTTAGCACCGCCCGGCTCTTCGTCGATCCTGCCGTCCCCGTCGTTATCCACACCGTCACCCGCGGTCATCGGGCTCACGATTATTCTGGTAAACGCCTCTACATAAGCATACTGCTCCGCCCCGCCGGATGTGTTCACAACACTTCCCGCTCCGCTTGTCTTAGTGAAAACCGTTTCCGTGTTGTTTAATACTATGGACGGAGGCATCGGCGCTGTTGTGTCGATATCGAACACGTCGCCGGAAGTAGGCACAATACCCGTTCCAGTGTTGCCGGCGACATCCGTGGCGCTGACTGTCACATCTGCTTGCCCGTCAACATAACTCGTTCCGTTTGCTGAGTTAACATCGTATTTGTATTCGTAAATCGTGTAAGTTGTGCCTACTGCGGTGGTGGTCTGTTCGCTTACATCTTCCGACCCCTCCTGATCGATCGAAATCGCAGGCGCAGCCCGAAGAGGTTCATTTGAAAGCAGTCTCAGATAAATAGACCTTGCTTTAGTCAACGGCAACAATTCATTGCTCAATTCCATCGGCGTCTGCAAGTCTTTGTCCGTCCAGTAAGTTACCTTGAAAGTCGGGGCCTTTGTGTCTATCGTCAAATAACCGCCGCTCAGAGGAAGCGTATCCTCTGCCGTCTGGTTTCCCTGACTGTCCGTTCCGCGGACAATTACCTTTGCGTCACCGTCTATGTAATTCGGCGACATTTCATCATAGACCTCAAAATTGCCCGTGTATCTTGTCTGTGAACCACCCACGGATGTGGCGGACCTAACACCTACGTCATTGGTGCCCTGAATGTCCACAGAATACGTAGGCGGAGACGGCAGTTCCTCCGTCGAATCGATCTGCATATAAACCGTACCGGCCTTCGCCACCTGTTTTCCGGAAGTGATGTCGGCTATGGGAAGCGGCGATGTCCGTGCTGAGTCCGAATAATATGTGACGTAGAACTTCGGAGGACCGGAGTCGCGGTTTATTATGCATTGCTGCTTCGTCGAGTTATAAATTCCGGAGCTCGTGCTACAACCCATCGATCCGGCGTTGCCTCCCTGATCGATCACAAGCCCTTCGATCACATTATCCCCTTCAGACAGGAATATCCCGTCCGGATTCTCATCTATCATCCCGTCGAGATCGTTGTCAACATTATCTATCGGGTCTTCACCAATCAATCCGTCGCTGTCGTAATCGATCGCTACGTCGAAATTACCCGATGAATCCGTCGTCACCGTCCCTATGTACTGGCTGTTGACATAAATGTTCACCGTCGCGTTTGCTTCAGCCGGACTCGTTCTTCCGGAGAGTTCGCTCGATGCGTCCTCAGTCGGTGTTGTCGCGGAGTTAAATATCGGCACACTCGGCGTCGCGGTGTCAACCGTGAACCACTGTATGCTGCTCGTCGTGCTCTTGTTCATCGCGTCGTCGTATGTGAACATGCGCCAGTAATACTTGTTGTCGGTCAAATGAGTGCAGTGTTGCAGCGGTGTGCCGCATTCGAAATTTATGTCGTCGTTCTGGATTGTCGTGTAGAAGGAATTGGAATAACCGTCGTCGATATATTCTTTGTACGCCGCGAGTTTTATGAAACTGGAGCTCGTTGCTATTTCAATCCTGTATTTGTACAGATCGCTCGTGCGGCTGCCTACATACCAGCCGACCTGCGGCGTGTTGTCGTTCACCACGGCATTCTGTTTCGGCAGTCTCAGCGACGGCGGCGACGGCGCAACCGTATCCACTTCGAATGTTGAGGAAGCGTAAATCGAGTTGCCCGCGAGGTCTTCGAGATAAAATTTGCTGCCCGGTTCCTCATCGCCGGCTAATATTGTCGCCGTTCCGTCATAGACACCGCCCGACACCACATTGTAGGCGCCTTCGTAATCGTAGCTGGATGATGAAACCAGAGACAGCGTGACCCAGCACCCGCTGCCCGCCTTAGGCGCGCTGCCGGTGTCCTCGTCAATCACTCCGTCCCCGTCGTTGTCGATGTTGTCGTCGAGTTCTTCGTCTATCGCCCCGTCGCAGTCGTTGTCCAGCCCGTCGTCCATCGCGGGCGTTGTTACAAAGTTTTTCTGTTTCACTCTAACGCCGAACGACGAGCCGATATATTTTGACATGTGGCAGTTTATCTTCACCGCGTCGTCGTCCAGCTCGTCCGGTGTGCCGTCGTGGTCGTTATCCGTCGAAGCGAGAGACGGATCCGCGCTGCACGATATCTCCGGCGCGCTCGCGTCAACCCTGAATTTAGTGCCGGCAACAGGCGCTACATTTGTTGCGGTATTGCCATATCGGTCCTTCACAGTGAAATACAAAAACACTTCGCCGTCCAAATACTTCTGCCCCACTCCCTTTGCGTCCACTTCGAATGTAGCCTTGAATACAGTAGTCGATGACGGAGTGAACGGATCCATGACTATCGGGCCATCGATCTGTACGCCGAGCTGTTTTGTTATGAAAGTCGGCACCCCGGCGCTCGACGGCTCTTCATTTGTCGTCACCTTCACACACACAATCGTTGTCGGATCGCTTGCCGTGTCACCCGTTATCGGAATCCCTTCGCCATCAGTCTGCATCGGTATGGAACAAGCCGAGTCCGTGAAATACTCCACCGATACCGTCGGGGGCTGCGTGTCCACGCCGAACGTGAAATACGCATTCTGCGTGCCTGTCGCAAACGGATTGTATGGCCCGATATTTCCAGCTCTGTCGTACGGAGCCACACGCCAGTAATACGGGGCCGTCAGCGGCCGTTCCGGCAGTGCCGATACCTGTTTTGTCACGTCCGGCACCACCGCCTCATAAATAATCGATCCTGAGTCGAACGTGGAGGTTGTCGCTACTTGGAGTTTCCATTGAGAGATTTCCCAGTATGCCGTACCGGTGCCGCAGAGTTTTCCATCCTCATCAATCGTCCCGTCGCTGTCGTTGTCTATTCCGTCAATACACTCTTCGTCCCTCGCCCCGTCGCCGTCTTCATCCGTATTGTTCAAGAGAGTAGTCCACTTCAGAGTCGGATTGTTGACTGTCTGAGCGGAGTCGAGACAAGACATTTCGGCACGCGCGACTATTCCGTCGCACGGCGCTATCGGCAGGCTGATCGCCGGAGTCGCGGGCGGGTACGTGTCGATCGCGAAGAACGGCCCGTTGTCAGCCGGCAACCCAGCATCCGGCTCGGGAGTGCCAAGCGAAGCCAACACGTAGTTGGGAATCCCGTCTCCGCCGGACGTCGGCCATATATCGTCTTTCAATTTATCCGCGTCGTGCGGGTCGGCCGCCGCTTGGGCGTCTGTCGCCTCCCATGCCTGATTGGCGAGCTTGTCCTTGGCCAGAATAGTCACGGCGGCATATCCATTGTTCATCGTGTCAGTGATCGTCAGACAGCCGCGGAACTGTTTACATGATGTCGTATCAGGGGTGTACGCCACGCATCCGTTTCCTGTGCAATAGTCGCAAGATGCTGATTGCCCGCAGAACGGATAAAGCGTCGTCGTCGTCCATACGTCCGGCTGCGGTTCGCCTTCGTATTGCGGAACTTTAACGTCGGGCAGGAAGAAATAGATCGAAGGAGTTGCGCCGAGATATTCGTCAGCCGTTACGTCGAGATACGCCGTCCCGAGAGGAAGTACCGGCATTTTCGGCGTGTTTGAATCATTGTCGTGATCCGCAAGTGTAAACGTTTGCGAGAAACTGTTGTTTTTGTAATATTTTACAGCGCTGACCGGTCCGGTGTTGTCAACTCTTGGGCTTCCTCCAGCGGCCGGCACCGCGTCTGTTACAATGTTACCCACTCCATCCGATCCGCTCACGGTCACAGTGTATGTGTCTTCTTCGATACCCACCGGAACCAAAGGTCCTGAAATGTCCCAATCGAATTCATAAACAGTCTGGCCGTATGAAAGACCGGTGCAGCTCGGATTCGTCGTCACGCCGTCCTGCGTGCATACAAACGTCAGCATGTCCGAGGAATGCGCAGGTCCCGGCACGATCGCTTCCGTGTCAGGTCCGCTGATCTTAATGCGCGGCCGCGGCACGCATGTCTGCTGATGAAAATTCCAGTAATATTTCGCCGTACAAGTTTGTATCGTTCCATCTCCGCTCGAAGGGGTATTGGGAATCTCATCCACATATCCGTTGGCGTCGTTGTCCTTGTGATCGTCTATTACAGCCGGAGTGTAAGTTGTTGTGGTGTGCGCGACATCTTCATCGACGAAGCCGTCTCCGTCGTCGTCCACGAAATTAAAACCGCCGGCTTCCTCGTCCACATCCACGGGTGTTGCCCCGTGATCGTTGTCGCGACCGTCGCCGGCGTAAACCGTCGCGCCGAGATAATTCTGAGCGTCGAACAGCGGTTCACTCATAACTATCTTCAATCTGACTATCTGGGTTCCCTGCGTACAGTTAATCGGATCGAAAAGACATGCGTTGCTTGTCAGCACGGGAATTCCGTACTCGTCATACGGGAACTGGCCGCTGAAACCTGTCAGGGTATTGAAACCTGTGTAATACTCGACCTTAACAACCGACGGCGTGATATCGTCCGGAACTATGCACTTTTCCTGCGCCAGCGTTGCCACCATGGCGTCCGAACTCGTTCCGAACTCGCTTGTTTTCACACTTAGATTGCCGGCGGTATCAATAATTCTCCATATATAACAATATGTCGAAGGTGATTGCTTAAATCTGTTCTGACCGGCATCAGAAATAGTATCCGTCAGATATGTCGAATCGCCGCCGCCCGAAGCAGCCACGCCCCCTATAGGGTCATAACTACCCGGAAGTTTTCTTAAAAAAACCTGAGCGCTTTGCCGCGTATCGCTCTTGTTGCACTGCCAGCAGCCCGTGCCATCCCCACAGGACGGACAGTAATTTCCGTTCTCTCCGTCCGGATCACCCGGCGTTCCGGCGTCGGCATACACCCAACTGAACTTGATCTGTCCGCCGGCAAACGGTATTATCGGGTACGTTTTGAGCCGACCGCCGTCAACCCGCGGCGCAACCTTGTCCAGCCTCATACCGTTAGGATATTTCCACGTTCTTCCGGACTGCTCCGGGATATACAGCGAACACCAGTATTCCTGCTGCGTAACCGGCGGCGACAATGTGCCCAGCGCCGTTTGATCCACTCCCGTTATAGACGTCAAGGGGAACGACGTCACGTTTGTTTCGGAATCCGTTACAAATGTTACTGCTGAATGTGTAAGGCCTATATGCGTGCCGCCGTCCGGACATTCCAGATACATCGAGTTCGCGGTCACACTTGATCCGGACGAAAAACCGCCCGTTCCCTTCACATCCGTCGTTGCACCAACATCGCCGCTCAACGCATCATTCGTAAATGAAATTGTCGAAGTATTAGGATCGCCCGTCGTTTGTGTCTGAAAGGTATTCGAACTGACTTTCAATATTGCTGAATATGAAGTTTTTGATATAAAAACAACACAACAAAAAAGCGCCGCCGCGCCGACCATCATTGATAATTTGAGCCGCTTCGCTTTTTTCATTTTCTGTTGTCAATATTTATTATACACAATTTCCCTTTTAAATAAACAGTATTTTATATAATAGTTATAGCATTTAAATTAGCTTTCGTTTTCGCTTCTCTCAAGCACAATTTCCATGCCATCGGTCAAACCATGTCTTTTAAATGTTCTCGATAAATAAATCTGCCCCAAATAAACATTTTGAGTCTAAAAAATAGATATTTGATCGAAGAATTTTAAATTCGAATCAGAATAAAATTGGTCTTAATAATCCTGAGTTTAGTAGAATTATATTTTAATCAGACAAATTAACTAAAATAATTGTTGCATAACCCCTACAGGGGGTGTGGTCTTTTTGTCACGCTTTTCGGCGTTTTAAAGACTCTTTTAAAACAAGCCATACAAACTTTGGAAATCCGGAAATGCGTTTCAGCCTCGAAGGATCACTTATAACCCTGTAAGCCCATTCAAGGCCTGTCTTTCTAAAAATGGCCGGTGCCCTTTTTGCCTCCCCCGCGAGCACGTCAAACGTCCCGCCGACACCTATGAAAACTTTAGCGTCCAACCTGTCGATATGATCCCGAATCCAGTATTCCTGAAGGGGAGACCCCATGCCGGCAAGTAAAATGTCCGGCTTCGTCTCATTGATTTCCGCTGTAAGCTGTTTGTCGTCGATGTCCTTAAGATAGCCGTGATGCAGTCCCACAAGAAGCGGCCGATCCGGCCTCGCGCCGAGTTTCGCAGCGCATTTCTCTATTACCTCCGGTTTTCCGCCCAGCATAAAAATCCTGATATCCGCAGCACGCGAATCACCCAAAAGTAATTCCGCCATATCGACTCCCGTCACCGCTCCGATACGCCTTCCGTACTTCAGCCGCACCGCGATTCTTACCCCAACTCCGTCCGGCGTGTTCATCGTGCCGCTCTTCAACAACTTGCCGAACTCCACATCCCCCAGCGCCCTCATCAGCATCTCGGGATTCACCGTCACAATATGCAGCTTCTCTCCGTTCCGCACCGACTCCTTGATTTTTTCAACCGTTCTGTCGAGCGAAAGTCCTGAAACGGGGATGCCGAGAACCTCCATCCTCCCGTCCTCGACTCCATTCAATTCGTATGCAAACGCTTCCAGCGATTCGTCCAACAGTTTCGCCAGCTTTCCCACCGCGTCGGTAAGTGTCTTCCGCGTTTCCTCGCCGCTCTCGCCCACAAGCCTTACCACTGCACTTTCTATCTCAACCGCCGACGCCGCTTTCGGGTCCTGTATGAACGGCTGTCCGCAAGCCTCCGAAAACGCTTTCACTTTCGGGTCGTAACATATCCCCACAAACGGCACTCCGCTCAACGCCGAGAACACCAGCGAGTGAAGGCGCATCCCGACCATAACATCCGTCTCGGCAACCGCCTCGAACATCTCATCGACACCCGCGGGCTTAGTCTTCGACGCGCCGAGAATCCGCACGTCGAGACCCGGCGCCGAACGCCTCATCTCCTCCGCGAACCGGTTGATCGGCGCAACATCTTCCTCCCTGTCGAACACAAACAGCCGCAGTTCCACCGGCCGTTCCTTATGCAGTCTCAGGAGACTGCGTTCTATCAACCCCGCCGCATGTTCCAACCCATCGCTCGGCCTCAGAGAAACGCCCACTCTGAGCGTCGCTTCGGACTCGCGCGGCGCCCCGGGCTTGTTGCTTCTCAGCAATCCAAAAACCATATCCGCGCCAAGTCCGTACTTGAGACCGTCCAGCCCCATCCCGTGCACGAAATCGAGCGCCTGCTCATCCCTCACCCATAGGCGGGTCACACATTTGGCAAGCCCCCAGCCCACCAGCTTTCTCACCCACTTCCGGGCCAGCGGCCCAACCCCCTGAGAGACCATGAAAACAGGCTTCCCGCACAGCCGCGCGAGAATAAGCAGAAACAAATAATAAATGACACTTCGGGAACTCGTGCTGTCCTGAAAAATCCCCCCACCCGGAGCAACAACTCCGTCACACCACCTCACCGCGCCGGCAATCCCCTTCAGGCTCATTTTTGGCACGGCGCCCACGCCATAACGCTCCGCGGTCCACTCCGGGTCCGCCGTAAGCACTTTGAACTCACTGCCCGGAAATCTGCCCCGCATCCAATTGAGAAACGAATGTAAAATCGCCTCATCCCCGAGGTTGTGGCGACCGAAATATCCAAACACAAAAAGTTTCAATTCTAACCTTCTCCCCGAATAATAGCCTGCATTATCTTAATACAACTCGCGTAAAAATGTCGAGACGGTCAATCGGAATCCAAAAATCGACATCGGAAACAGGCGTGAACAAAACAGCCTGCAGGACCACTTGTTTTGTATGAATACTTTTAAATTTAAAGAAGCTTCAGAAAGAATGTAAAATCAAAACCGGTTAAACGAATCCAACCTCGACGACTCCATCAACACATTCCCACTCAAAACAAACAGAAAAGCGGTTCTAGAGCAAAAAAGTTTTTTTGTCATGTACAGCGCCTTCATTTATGTATGATAAAAAAACGCTTGTTAAAAGCGATATTTGTAACATAACGATATTTTTTATATATTCTTATTATTTTTGTGAGATTGCTTGACATTATTCGGCTAAAGGCTATAATGATGTATGAAAGAACACGGCTGACGCAAAGCAGCCAATATTTAGGGAGGTGTTTTACATGACAATCGTGAGATGGAGACCAACAGGACATTTAGGCGATCTGACACGATGGGGAGATGCTTTTGACCGGCTTTTCTCTGAAGTAGTGCCAGCAAACTGGGACTCGCTTCTGTCCGGTCGCGGCTGGAATCCGACAGTTGATATTTATGAAGAGGAAGGCGCAATCAAGGTTAAGGCGGAAGCCCCCGGCCTGACCAAAGACGACATCACTGTCGAAGTTCATGAGGGCGTCCTCACCATTAAAGGCGAAAAGAAAGAAGAAACAGAGGAAACAGATAAGAAGTTTTACCGTGCCGAACGCAGATACGGCTACTTCGAGCGCTCTTTCGCCCTTCCGGAAAATGTCGATCCGGACGCAATCAAAGCATCTTACAAATCCGGCATTCTCGAATTAACTATTCCTAAGGTCGAGGAAAAGAAAATCGAAGCGAAAAAGATCGAAGTCTCGACTGACTGAACGAAGACGATCGACACATCACGAGAGAAAAAGCGGCGTGAAAGACGCCGCTTTTTTTGTTGTCAGCAATTACTTTCCGAATAATATTATTTGTTCATCACTGGATTTCCGGCCCCCGATAATTTATTATTGGTTGAAATTTTTTAAATTTAAAAGGATTATTGAAGATGACTCGATTCAGGCTCCGTTTAGTCATTATTCTGCTCGCCATCTTCGCAGTTCGCGTTAACTTTGCATCAGCACAGGCTTCAATGCCTTGGTACTCGGAAAAGATGAATCCGATCGCCGAGATAGCCATGGTCGGAATCGATGCAAATACTTTATATTACATTGGTTCAGGCAGCGGCGACGGCGAAGCTTACAGAGGATCGTTTCCGCTCGAACGCAACTGGTATGCGAAATTTATTTCCGAGTTGTCCAAAGCCGGCGCAAAAATGGTCGTTTTCAATATATATTTCAATCAGGAATGGAACTCTCCGACAAGCAGGGCTTTTGCAGATGCCGTGAAGAACGCAAGCATGCCGGTCATTGTAAGCTTCGAAAAAGTGCCGCATCCGTATCCCAATACAGTTGATCCCGATCTAAAAAGCTACTCGCTTTCCCGCATTGGCCCCAAGAACGTCAATTCCGAAAAAGCTTTGTCGCTCGCATTTCCATTCAAGGAAATACTCGCCGCCGGCGCCTTGATCGGTTATTCAAGAATGGTGGAAGATGCTGACGGCATTGTACGATCGGTCCCGGCATTTGTCGGCTACAACAATTACGTGTTCCCCTCTCTTTCTGTCAGAACGTTTATTCAGGCGGTGGGCGCAGCGCCGCAGGACGCCACTGTTTCCGGCTATGGCGCGAACCGGTCTCTGAATATTAACGGAAGAAAAATTTCGATCACTCAAGCAGACACTATCCAAGTGGCGATTCCCCCGCACAATACGATATTTAAATCCCGCTCTTTCTATGATGTCATGAATGTGAAAGACAGTTATAAGAAAGATGCAAAGAAGACCCATCAAAAAAAGCTGAAGGAATGGTTCGAAGACAAAATAGTATTTGTGGGATTTACCGATCTTTCTCTCGGGGATTTGAAGCGGACGACAGCCGGTGTCGGATACCCCGGAACGGAAATAATAGCTGCCGCCGTGAATCAGATGCTGAACATTTACGCAGGGCCGAATGCGTCACCGGCGTATAAAAAGAAAAAAAGCAACGTAAAAACTTCTCCTGCAACACCGCCGAGAAACACGGATGTGGATATCGCGGTTGAAGAAATGAAAAAAAACCGGAAGTAAGCACGGCAACACACCCGTTTTCCCCGCCAATCAGCCCTTTTTTTGCCTTTCCAACAGGTTTTTTTCGATTTCGGTCATTTTACCAACATTTTTATTGACAATGATTATGAGTTTGTGATAAAAATAACAAGCTTTGTGGAACCGGCGGGATTCGTCACAGTTCAGACGGCCGGTATGCCGAAAAGGAAGTTAATCACAGTCATTAAATGACGTCTGTCGTAAAAGGCTGGCTTTAATGGAGCCCACGGAGGCGCGAAACCGCCCCCGGAAGGACGGCATGACTCGCGGAGGACTCTCGATGGACCGAAGGGAATTCCTTAAGAAAAGCGGATTGTTAATTGCGGGCGGAGGCCTGTTGGCAGGCTCTGAAACCGCTGCGGCGAGTGAAGGCAAGGAGCTCCCGCCGGAGACGCTCGGCGTGCTCGTTGACACCACTCTTTGCATCGGGTGCCGGCAGTGCGAAAAAGCCTGCCATGATGTCAACGACCTGAAAGCGCCGGAGGATTATTTCGTCAGCTCGGAAAAATCTTTCGACACCAAGCGGAAACTCGATACGGAAGCATTCACAGTGGTCAACAGGTACGACAATGTATTGAATCCGTCCAAACCGGTGTTCTGCAAGAAGCAGTGCATGCACTGCAACGAACCGGCTTGCCAATCGGCATGTATTGTCGGAGCGCTGAAGAAAGTGAAAAACGGGCCGGTGGAGTACACCGAGTGGAAGTGCATCGGCTGCCGGTACTGCATGATGGCCTGCCCGTTCACAGTGCCGACGTTCGAATTCAATAAGCCGATACAGCCGAGAGTGAGGAAATGCACGTTCTGCCAGCCGAGACTGGACAAGGGGCTTGCCCCCGCGTGTGTAGCGGCGTGTCCGCAGGGAGTAATGACACTTGGCAGGCGCGAAGAGCTCGCCGAAGTCGCGAAAGAGAGAATTCTGCGCAACCCCGGCAGATATCAGGATAAGATTTACGGCTTGCACGAGGGCGGCGGAACATCATGGATGTACATGGCTTCGGTTCCGTTCGAGCACCTCCAGTTCCCGCCGATCGGCGAGGAATCCCCCACCGCAATGTCGGAAACGCTCATGCACAGCGTATTCAAAAAAATGATTCCGCCGCTGTCCATAGTGACGGTGCTTGGCGCAAGCATGTGGATATTCACCAGAAAATCCGAAAACGGACATAACGAGTGATCGGAGAGGTAAAAAGATAATGAGCGCACACGAAAAACCAGCGCCTGTGAAAGGGAAATTCATGACGCCGGGAACCATCGGCCTCGTTCTTATGATGGCCGCCGGAGCAGCGTTCGGCCTGTGGCGTTATATCACCGGCATCGGCGATCCAATTACCCACCAGACAAATGAATTCCCGTGGGGGATTTGGAAAGCCATCAACGTGGCAGCCATAGCGGCTATCGGGTCGTCAGGCTTCACGATGACCTTCGCCGTCCACGTCATGAATAAGCATAAATACCACAATATCATGAGACCGTCGCTGATTATAGCGATGTTCAGCTACACATTCGTCGGCATCGCACTTTTGGTCGATGTAGGCAGATACTACTTTTTGTGGCATCCGTTTCTCCCGAGCATGTGGCAGGTAAATTCCGCTCTGTTCGAAGTTGCGATGTGTGTAGGATGCTATCTGACAGTCCTCTATATCGAGTTCGCGCCGATACTCTTCGAGCGCTTCATGGGTCAGGTAAATCTTCCCGGCCCGCTCAAAGCGTTCAACGGCCTCTGCGAGTTCCTGATGAAAATAGGCAACACAGTACTCGGAAGGACGCTCGGAGTATTCATGGTGCTGGGAATCCTCTTCTGCTGCCTGCATCAGTCAACACTTGGAACGATAATGGTCATCCCGGCTTACAAAGTGCATCCGCTGTGGTGGACAAAAGCGCTGCCGCCGATGTTCCTGCTTTCCGCGATCGCTGTCGGTCTCTGCGCGGCGGTTGTAATCTCGCTCTGGACATCATACGCGTTCAAACTCAAATATGAAATGGATGCGTTGTCCTCACTCGCCCGCTCACTCCCGATCTTTATCGGAATCTACATCGGAGTGCGGTTGATCGACCTCGCGCTCCGAAATCAACTCGGAGCAATGTGGGAAGGCTCGACCCGCTCGCATGTTTTCTTAGTCGAGTTTTTCATCGGAATGGTACTGCCCTTCATTATGCTTCTGTTCCAATCGGTTCGTAAATCACCGTTCCTTCTCTTCTGCTCGTCGATGCTGTTCGTTCTGGCGGTCGCTCTCAACCGGGTGGATACATACATTACCGCTTACATGCCTCCTTTCGTGACCGGCCATTATTTTCCGTCGTTGGCTGAAGTTGTCATCTGCTTCGCGCAGATCGCGGCGCTGATATTCCTGTACCGCGTGGTCGCGTTTATTTTCCCGGTGGTTAGCCAGCCGGAGCACGCCTGATGGATTCAGGCCTCAGAAAAAAAATGGGAGATCGAAATATGCGCAGTCCGTTCAGAATCATCTCACTCACAGCCTTGATGGTCTTCCTGTCGGGCAGCCTCGTAATCTCATCGGGGGCAGCCAAGAAGGAAGCCGAAACAGGCGAGTTCTGCAAACCCGGCTCGTGCGAATCCTGCCACCTCGACAAGGTGCCGACCAGAGAAAAACACGACCTGCGGCCCTGCCCCGTGTTTCACGCGCCGAAAACCAAAAGCGGCGCGGTGAAAGTGCCTGCGGGCGGCGGACCCGGCGTCATCATTCTCGACAAGCTAACTGATGTTTACGGACCGGCCAGATTCACTCATAAAGATCACTACGAAATGGCGATGATGTCGCAGGATTCCTGCTGGACATGCCACCACAACTCGTCAGCGGACAAACCCTTTCCCGCGTGCGGCAAATGCCACAAGAAAAAACAGAGCCGCGAAGACCTAAACAAGCCGAACCTCAAAGCCGCGTATCACCAGCAGTGCCTCGAATGCCACAAATCTTGGAGCCACGGCACGGAATGTTCAGCCTGCCACGCAAAAAAAGGCGCGGGCACGGTAACGATGAAAAAAGGGTTGCCGAACAACTACAAATCGCCCGCGCTCCCCGGAAAGAAAGTTTACGAAACGACGAAGTACAACAACTCGAAAGTTACCTTCTTCCACAGCAACCACGTGGATATGTTCAAACTCGAATGCCGCCAGTGCCACAACGATCAGAAGTGCGTGGACTGCCACGACATGAAGAAACCGGCGAACAAACCGGCCCTCAAAGCCGACCATAAATCATGCTTCCCCTGCCACGGAAAAGATTCCTGCGAGACATGCCACAGGCAGAAAGAGTCCTCAGGATTCTCCCACGCCGGATTCCCGCTCACCGGCAAGCACGCGGGCTTGAAATGCAACAAATGCCACCCGGCCGGAAAAGCATACGCGAAGCTCGACAAGAGCTGCCGCTCATGCCACACCGATTCGTCAATGCGCAAATTCAACCACGGTGTTGAAGCAGGCTTCACGCTCAAGGCGTATCACAAGAACCTCGCCTGCTCGAAGTGCCATCCGTCAAAGAAAGCGATCACGCGGGTCAGTTCCGATTGCAGCACCTGCCACAAGAAAAAATGGGGCGCGAACTTCAAGCATTCAGTCACCGGCGTGAAACTGGGCGAAATCCATTCGACCGCGGACTGCAAAGACTGCCACGTGAAAGGCGACTACGGCAAGAAACCGGACTGCAACAGCGGCGGCTGCCACGACAGAAGGATGTCCTTCCCGAAGGATAAACCGAGCAACTAATCGAAATTAATCAGAAACACAAACGGGGGTCGGAACAATCCGGCCCCCGTTTTTATTTTCGGATATTTTATGGTAGCTTTCCTTCGAAAGAAGAAATGATTTCGTTGAGAAGATTTTCCGTGCCGTTCTCTTTGTATTCTTTAAGCACGGCAATCCGCGTCCTGTCGTAGCGCTCCGGCCCGATTTTTTTCAGGAGAATATGTCCGGGGAAATGTGTGAGAAAATTTATCCGCCTCATATCTTCCGGCGCGATCAGCCCGCGATGAAGAAATCCGACAGAGTTGTCGAGATCGACAATTGTTTTCTCATCGAGCGGAGCGCCGCCGCCCTCGACTTGTATCTCTCCGCATTTCGGAAGAATGAACTCACGGATCGGCTTCCAAGTCTCAAGTCCGCGCGCGGCAAAAAATTCCTGTTGCTTTTCCGCATTCCCAGCGGCCCTCGCCGATTTCTTCGCGTAATAGTTTTCGTCTTCGAGCGCCCACACCCGGCAGTTCATCGGCCGGGCCTCGTAAATCACACACCTGCCGTCGAAAAGGAACGGGCAATAAACATCCGGATCGAAAAAAGAGAGAAACGCCCACCTCACCGATCTCGCAACGATCTCACTTTCTATCGACTCGTCTTTCAGCTCGTACCTGATGAACCGCCACACGTTCAGATATTCGAGCAGATAGAAATCGGGACAGGCCCGGCAGCAGACATTTCCGCAGCTCCCGCAGATCACTGCGGGAATCGGACTGTAGAGTCTGTTCAATTTCGTGAAATAGCCATCGTTTTTCGCGCGGCGCTGGAGCTTCGCGGTGTCATATTCAATCAGAAACGCGGGCTTGTCCAATTAACTTACCATTCCGTTCTTTTTAAATTAGCGCACTTTTATATTTTTATCGTTTCTCGTATCGAAAACCCAGAGCCCGTTACCGAGCGTCGCCACGGGTTTCCGCTCCGCAAGCCAAGAGAAACATTCCTTTCCCCGATGCTGGAACGGATCGACTCCCTTGAGGTAATTCACACTGATTGCAATTACGGCACTGGTCGGCCGGCACGGCACCCAACCAGCTTTCTCGATCCCGTACGCCGCCGGCGGCACAAGCCCGTAGTTATAAACGAGCAACGGTTCCGGCTTATTTTCATCCACATATTTTTTCAGTCGAACGAGATTCTGCCCCCAGTCGAGGTTCGATTCGACAAGATATCTGTGTCCGCCTGCCGGGCCGCCCGCGAATTCGTTGAAATATGCAAGTCCGTTGCCAAATGTCGTCGCAATCGAAAGACAGTACCAGACGCAAATCACCGTCGCGACAACCGTGCCGGCGCGTCCTTTTTCCGATAACTTTGCAATCGCAACCCCTCCCAGCACAAACAGGAAAGGCATCATCGGATAAAGATAGCGGATTCCCATGTCGATCCGGACATATAAAGTAAACACAAACATAAAAACAGCGGGCGACGCCCACAGGATTCTTTCAATAAACCCCGCCTTACGGCGGAAGGCAAGCACAAGCGCTGCGGCAGATGCGGCAAGCAACGGGATCGGGGTTTTCAAGAGCAGCGCGAACCAATAGTAGCTTGCCCAACCCGATTTCGAAAGATTGCCGTTCAAATAATAAACAAAAACATTTCTATTGAAAAACTGTTCGTCAATCGCCGAAAGATAAAGATGCGGAAGCGGCAACGGAATGCCTCCCGCGAACGAGCTTTTGATCGCGTTGAAAAATTCGCTTTTCCATCCGTAATCCGACAGAGAAGCAAATGTTCCTTCAAACGCATAACCGGCGTTCAGCACGATAAGCGATATCACGAAGGCGAGTATCAACTCAACAACGTACTGCTTCCACGGGGATTTGTTTGCCCGGAATTCTTTTGTAAAAAAGAACAGCATGGTCAGAACAACATATAGAAGCGGGAGCAAATTACACGTGAATTTCGAGAGCAGCGCAAACCCTGTCGTCAGGCCTAAAAACAATACGCTGAGCGCCCCGGGGCGCAACAGAAAGCGTATGAAACAGAGAAAAGAGGCAAAAAAAAACAAGCGGTCAACATGTCCACGGTCATCAGCGACGAATGAGCGAGTGTCTCCGGATTGAAACAAAACAGAAGCGCCGCGACCGCACCCGCCTTCCTGCCGAAAAGCTTTGCCACGGAAAAATATATCATCAGGCAAAGTGCGACCGCCAGAAAGAGAGACGACATCCGCGCGATGAAAAACAAATGATGATACCGATCGAAATTATCCCTGAGAAACGTCCACGAAAACTGATACGATTTTTTCATCCGCCAGAAATCGGATTTGTAGTCCATAATGGGAGCTATAACGAGCGTCGGCAGTGCGAGCAATGCTCTTAATGGCGGGCTTCCCGCGCTGTCCATTTCGACGTTGGCTGTTTGAAGAATCGATATGGCCACCGGAAGGTGGATATATTCATCCGCCGTTACGGAATTCATCTTCGCCGAATAAATCCCGTGGCCAACAAGAAAAAAAATGCCGGTCAAAACCGCCGCAAAAATGAACGGCGTCTCACGGCTCTTCCCGCGTTTATCTCTTTCTTCCGCATCCACATTCATTTAGCGATATCCAACAGCATGAAAATCACGTGGCCCGCCACCGCAAGCAAAACCCCGGCCAAGCATAACCATACAAGCGCGTCGTACAACCACGTGAATTTCAAGTCTTCTTTCGACATCTTACTATTTTAACCTATAAACCCTGATCGACGAATTTTTATAAATTAGTTTTCCGAATGGACAGTCCATCGGAACGTCCGAGTACACGTAAACTTCCTTTTCGGGTATTTGGTTAAGTGCGAGCCACAACGTTTTATAATCTTTTCGCACAAACGCAAGCTCCTCAATAATCGAGCGCAGATGAATGATTTGCACCGCCTGTTCTCCATTCTCGAAATCGAGGTGGTGAAGCATCGGTCGTGATACCGTTGTCGCAGCTCTTCCGGTCGCGTACGGAACCCAGAACGATCCCGGCGCATCTTTTTTGTTCACAATCAGCGAATCCGGCGAAGACACTCTCTTTAGTTTGCACATAGCCTCTACTGCATCGGGCCCGGCGTAGGTTTGCCCCCATTTATCGTGCAGATGCTGAAACGGAACGAACAGCAACAGCGACATCACAGCCGCAGCCGTCAGAAAACCTGTAGCCGCCCTCCCCGTTTTCAATCGGCCGAATCCCCACGCCATCGAAACTCCGCCCATAATGCAGAGCGGATACACGAGGTCCGTCACGAACCTCGACGGCAGGAACGCAATCGCCGCCTCGCCCGTCCTGAAAAAACTCATCATTCCGAACACGTATCTGCTTGCAACGAAACCGAGCAGCAGGCATCCCGCCCAAGCCACAATATAAATATGGCCCCGGTCGCGGCGACGCGAGATAATAATAAAGCCGGCCACGCCCGCCGCCGAAACCATCATGTTGAACATAAGTGGGAAATCAAAAATGCTGACGTACCTTTCCGCCGCTAAAGAGGCGGAGTTTTTCAATCCCGCGAGATGAGAAAAAATGTCCGGCGCAATCAGCAAACCGCAAAGTACGGAAACAAAAACGATCGCGAAAAATACCGCGGCTATTCGGGTGCCGGCCTTATCGATCAGACCTCTTATTAAAACGAAAGCGCCGAGTACGACAAACACCACGAGAGCCGCCGAGCCGTGTATCAGAAACGCCGCCAAAAGCAACAGAAAACTGAAGATCGACCCCGGCCATTCCACCTTTTTCGGCGCGACGACAAGCGGTATCACCGCGAGTATGAACACCATCGCTATAACATTTCCGAGGCCGCCCCAGCGGATATAGTCGATGCCACCAAAATTTGCGACCAGCCCGTAAAGAAAAGCCGCCCACAAGCCCGACACATCAGAACCCGTCAGCAGCCGGCCGACAACGAATATTCCAAGAACCGATACGACGGACCACCATATTAGAGCCGCCTTAAAAACCACATGAACGGGCACTGCCGTCACTCTCGAAAAGAACGCCAGCCCCACATGCATGCCCCACGGGTATTTGAGAGGCATCGGGTCGCACGGCATCATCGAAAAAACAAGACTGCCTTTTGTCTGAATGGTCTTCGCGTAGAGGCAATGAAAATAAGAATCGTCGCCGAGAGGAAACTGCGTGTGCGACATAAGAAGAATTCGGAGGATCGCCGACGCGGCAAGCACGAGGATCAGAATCGCAGTGACTTTGAAACCGGGCGCCGCCTCGAATTCACCACTTTTGCCTTTTGCCCAAAGAAGTACAACAACCAACGCGGCGAAAACAAAAATCCCGGCGGAAACGGCTGCGGAAAGATGGTATTTATAAATTAACACTCCCGCGAAAACAACAAGCGCCGGAAAAACCGACAGAGAATAAAAAGTTTTTTCAACAACACAAGAGCCGCGACGCGCGGCCGCGCCGGTTATCACGGAAAGAATCACTACGGCCACTAGGCATGGTAAGTAGTAAAGGAATGTGCCTGAGACATCCGTTTCTGTCATCGCGGGAAAATTATATCAAAAATATCATTCATGCGACAAGGTTATCGGGAGTAACGAACCGACAGAAAAGCAAGCAATATAAGGGTAAAAACAAAAGACAGAATTATGGGCCGCAACCGGCCACCGCCGCACAAAGCCCCTTTCTGGCATCAAATTTATCATAGGAAAAGAGACGCCGTGCGTGTTTTGTTTGATAGTTGTATTCCGGTTTGCTAAAATAAATGGTTATGCATTTGAAATCTCCCGGCGTGGCGCGCCGGTGTAGGAGGGAAAGAAATGGCAAAGATGTATTATGATGACGATGCGGACTTGAACCTGCTGAAAGGTAAAAAGATCGCAATCGTGGGGTATGGGAGTCAAGGACACGCGCACGCCCTGAACCTACGAGACTCCGGTCTCGACGTAGTGGTCGCCGAGGTGCCGGAGAGTGAACCATGGAAAGCCGCGGCGGCGCAGGGACTGACAGTGATGCCGTCGGCGGAAGCGGCGAAAGCCGCCGACGTGATTATGATATTGGTCCCGGACCACGTACAGGGACCGATATACGCGAAGGACATCGCGCCGAACCTGAAGGCCGGCGACACGCTGATGTTCGCTCACGGATTCAACATCCATTACAAACAAATCGTGCCCCCGGCAGACATCGACGTGATAATGGTCGCCCCGAAAGGGCCCGGCCACCTCGTCCGCCGTGTCTATACGGAAGGCAAAGGAGTGCCATCGCTGATCGCGGTATTTCAGGACGCTTCCGGAACCGCGAAACAGCGGGCGCTTGCGTATGCGAAGGGCATCGGGGCAACCCGCGCCGGTGTGCTCGAAACCACTTTCGCGGAAGAGACCGAAACAGACCTGTTCGGCGAACAGGCGGTCCTCTGCGGCGGCTGCACGCAGCTCGTCATGGCGGGTTTCGACACGCTGATCGAGGCGGGTTACCAGCCGGAGATCGCATACTTCGAATGTCTTCACGAGCTGAAGCTGATTGTTGACCTCATGCAGGAGGGCGGCATCCAGTGGATGCGATACTCGATAAGCGACACGGCCGAGTACGGCGACATGACGCGCGGCCCGGTCATCATCGACGACCACGTCCGCGAGGTCATGAAGAAAGTGCTCAAACAGGTGCAGGACGGCACTTTCGCGAACGAATGGATGGAAGAAAACAAGAAAGGGAGGCCTGTCTTCAACAGCCTCAAGGAGCGTGACGCTAACCATCCGATAGAAGTGGTCGGTAAGAAACTCCGCGACATGATGGTGTGGTTGAAGAAAAAATAAAGTATGTCAACTGAGCAAAAAACGAAGGACAGGGTAATAATTTTCGACACTACGATGCGCGACGGGGAGCAGTCGCCCGGCGCGACGATGACGACGCATGAGAAGATTCAGGTTGCGCATCAGCTTGCAAAGATGAACGTCGATGTGATAGAGGCGGGATTCCCGTACTCGTCGCCGGGCGATTTCGAATCGGTGCAGTTGATAGCGCGGAATGTGCAGGGCCCGGTGATCGCCGGCCTCTGCAGGACGGACCCGAAAGACATCGACCGCGCATGGGAAGCGATAACGGATGCGGCCGGAAAACGGCTTCACACGTTTATCGCGACTTCCGAAATCCACATGCAGAAGAAGCTCCAGAAGACGCCGGAAGAAGTG
Source organism: uncultured bacterium (assembly GCA_964409645.1). Lineage (GTDB taxonomy): Bacteria > UBP15 > UBA6099 > UBA6099 > UBA6099 > CAYPEK01. Next base: position 48,811 of record CAYPEK010000013.1, read on the forward strand.
ATCCGGCTTGCGGTCGAGGGCGTAAAGCGGTGCAAGGGATACACGGACGACGTCGAATTTTCGGCGGAGGACGCGACCCGTTCGAGCTTCGATTTCCTCTGCGAGATCGTGGAAAAAGTAATCGACGCCGGAGCGACGACTGTGAACATTCCGGACACGGTCGGATACACGCTTCCGGAGGAGTACGGCCCGATGCTCAGGAACCTGATCGCGAAGGTTCCGAACTCGGGCAAGGCGATCTTCAGCGTTCACTGCCACAACGACCTCGGGCTCGCAACGGCGAACTCGATGGCGGCGGTAATGAACGGTGTGCGGCAGATCGAGTGCACCATCAACGGCATCGGCGAGCGCGCCGGGAACGCGTCGCTCGAAGAGATCGTGATGGCGCTCCACACGCGCCGCGATCTGGTTAAGTTGACAACCAGCATTAATACACACGAGATTTACAGAACGAGCAGACTCGTGAGCCGCGTGACCGGCATCGACGTGCAGCCGAACAAGGCGATCGTCGGCCGCAACGCGTTCGCGCACGAGGCGGGCATCCATCAAGACGGCGTTCTGAAGGACAAGCGCACGTATGAGATCATGGACGCCGAGCTCATCGGGCTCACGTCGAACACTCTGGTACTCGGCAAGCATTCCGGCCGCCACGCGTTCAACGACAAGCTCCACGAACTCGGGTATGAGCTCGACCGCAACGATCTCAACAAGGCTTTCTTCCGGTTCAAGGAACTCTGCGACAAGAAGAAAGAAGTGTCCGACTGGGACATCCGCTCGATTATCGAGGACGAGATCATCAACATCCCGGAATCGTTCCACCTCGAATCGGTGAACGTGATGTGCGGAGGCCGCGTGAAGGCGACGGCGATGATCGAGATGTCGATCGGCGACAATTTCGTCGAGGAGTCCGCGATCGGGGTCGGCCCGGTGGACGCGGTCTATCAGTGCATAAGAAAAATCACCGGCGAGAACATAAAACTGATCGACTTTTCAGTCAAATCGGTGACGGGCGGTATCGACGCGATCGGCGAAGTGACGGTACAGATCGCGGGACCGCAGGGCCGGGTGATCAGCGGGCGCGGCGCGGCGCTCGACATTGTCGAGGCAAGCGCGAAAGCGTACACGACCGCCATCAACAAGATGGTGTTCTACCGCAAGGCCGAAGAGGCCAAGAACGGCAGCAGTTCATAGTTAATAAACGGGCGGGGCTTCGCGTAGAGGCCCCGCCCTTGCCGCCTTCGCTGGCGGATCAGAAATTTTTTCGGGGAATACGGGGACAATATTATGAAGAGCAAAATACGCGTGGCGGTCGTCGGCGCCTGCGGTCGCATGGGCAGCGAGAGCGTGCGTGCGGTCTGCGCCGAAAAGGACCTCCAGCTTGTTGGCGCGTTCGACACAGTGAACGCGGGCAGCGACATAGGCGAGATCGCCGGTATCGGCGCCAAGGGCGTGAAAGTGTCGAGTTCTCTCGACCTGATGCTCAAGGATGCCAAAGCCGACGTAGTTGTTGACTTCACGCACGCCGGAGGCTTCGGGGAACGCACAGCGAAAATCCTCAAGGCGGGCTGCCGAATTGTATCCGGCACCACCGGAGTGGATGCCGCAACGATTTCGAAAACGGGCAAGCTCGCCGCTCAGAAGAAGCTCGGCGTACTGATCGCCCCGAACTTCGCCATCGGCGCGGTGCTGATGATGCAGTTCGCGGAGAAGGCCGCCGCGTACATGCCCGATGTCGAGATTATCGAGCTGCACCACAACCGGAAGCTCGATGCTCCGTCCGGCACGGCGATCGCGACCGCGCAGAAAATATCGGCGGCGCGGAAAGGAAAACCGGCGGCGGACCCGACGAAGCTGGAAAAATACGCCGGCGCGCGCGGCGGCGACTGCGAGGATGTCCGAGTCCACAGCGTAAGGCTGCCGGGGTTCCTCGCGCATCAGGAAGTAATTTTCGGAGGGCCCGGCCAGACACTTACAATCAGGCACGACACGCAGTCGCGGGATTGCTTCATGCCCGGTGTGGTGCTCGCGGCACGGAGGATTATGAAGGTAAACAAGCTCGTGATCGGGTTGGAGAATCTTCTCTGATCCGGAGCGAGCCGGAAATATGAAAACCAAGCGCTCGGCGGAGATGGCGGACGATGAAAATTGATAAGTTGATTTTCGGACTGGTCGGACTGATCGGCAAGGCGACGGACGCCGTAACGGAGTTCACGGACGAGATCGCCGAGAGAGGTGAGTTGCTAAGGAGCAACAACTACGGCGGTATCGGCGAACTTGTGGGCAAGGCGCTCGGAAAGCCGCGCGAATTGAGAAAAATCGCGTCGGAGATAATAGACGACGCTCTCGACGGAATGGGATTCGCAACGCAGGAAGATCTCGCCGCCGTGAAAGAACGGCTCGCCGAAGCCGAACGAAACGTACGGGAATTGAAACATCCGCGCGGGGACGCGGAAGAAGCGGAATCGGAATGAAGATCAGCATAGGGCTGAAAACCGTATTCTTCCTGATGCCGATTTACATCATAATCGGATTAGGGACAGTTCTGCTGACGCAGCGCGCGATCATCCAGCAGCAACTTCTCCAGAGCCGTTCGGAGATGTCGTCGATCGCGACGGCGCTCGAAGAATCGGTTAAGTCCCTCCCCTCTCTCGCGACCGACCACGATCAGATCAAAACAATCGACGTGCTCACGATGCAGGACTCCACAAGAATGATTATCTCGGACCTCAAGGGGAAAATATACTACGACTCCCGCCGCATCCGGATAGGGCTCACGCTCAGCAGCCGCGACGAATTGAAAATCACGAAAAAAGACTCTCAGGTAAAATTCCTTATAAGAACGACGGATAACCTGCGCTCTGTTTACATAAGCCCGGAAAAACTGCCGAGCCTGACGAACCGGCTCGAAGATATATGGCTCGTCTATTTCGCGCCGCTCAGAAAAGACTCGCAAGTCATCGGCCAGATAATGATAGTCCAGCAGATGACGCCGCTGGGGCCGTCGATCGCCCACGCGAGAAATTCGCTGATTGTTTTTTTGCTGATTATTTACGGCCTGATTACAGTGATGTCCTATCTGACGATGCACCGCACAGTCGGTCGGCCGTTGATGACCCTCGCCACGCTCTCTAAAAAAATAGCCCAAAAGGATTTCAAGGATCGCGTGGACTTCCGTTCGAACGACGAGATCGGATACCTCGGTCGCACGTTCAACACCATGGTTTACAACCTCGAAAAAATGGTGCGCGAGATCGAGGAGCAGAACGAGGGCCTGATGCATCTCTCCGGCGAACTCGAATCGAGAAATCAGGACCTCCACCACAAGCAGCAACTCATCGACTACGACCTGAAACTGGCGCATAACATCCAGCAGGAACTTCTCCCGCAGGTGTACCCGAAAATCGCCGGCGTGCAGATCAGCGCGGCGAACTTTCAGGTCGGCGAAATCGGAGGGGACTGTTTCGACTTCTATAAGCTCGGCGAGAAACGGCTGGGCGCGTTCGTCGGTGACGTTTCGGGAAAGGGAATCGCAGCCGCTTTAGTAATGAGCATGGTCACTATCCTTTTCAGCCAGCTCAAGGATCGTTTCGAATCACCGGCAAAAATACTGAGCCATGTCAACGACATTATGTACCGCCACTTCGGCAATCAGCACTCGATCTATCTCACGTGCTTTTTCATGACGATCGACACAGAAACCATGACACTCACCTACTCCTGCGCCGGGCACACTCCGCCCCTTCTGTTCAGACGCGAGACGGGAGAAATCCTGAACCTCGAAGCCGAAGGTTTCGGCCTCGGCATGTTCAGCAACATAGCCTACGAAGAAAAAACTCTGTCCGTCTGCCCGGGCGATAAGATCATACTCTACACGGACGGCGTAACCGATTGCCGGAATCAGGAAGGCGAGATGTTCGGTCACGAACAACTCGTGGAGTTGGTTAAGAAAAACGCGCCCGCGAACAGCTACCGGTTGACCCATTTCGTGGTCGAGGAACTTGAGGATTTCGCGGGCAAAGCGCCGCGTCAGGACGACCTGACGCTTCTCGTGATCGAAGTGCAGGATCAGGACAAGTTCCCGAAAGCCGGGTGAAAAACCTTGTTCGAAAAAAAAATCTTCCGCATATTTCCGCTCGCGGTCTTTGCCGCGCTGGCAATCGTCGTGTTGTTTTCCGGCATCGCGCGCCCTCAGGAACAGGCGGACGAATCCGAGACGGCCAAGCAGTACTATAACCGCGCGGTCGAACTGCATCTGGCAGGCGATCTCTATCAGGCGATCGAATACTACAAGAAATCCGTTGCGCTCGACCCGGAATCGGCGGTATGCCACGCCGATCTCGGCGAAGCATACCGGGTCTCCGGAAGGACGCGCGAAGCAGTCACGGAACTTCAGACCGCAATCCGGCTCGACCCGATGCTCGTCAACGCATACACGACACTCGGCGTAATAATGGACCATGAGAACCTGCCCCAACGCGCAATCGAATACCACCGCGCGGCGCTCAAGATCGACCCTGAAAGCTACGTTGCCTACAACAACCTCGGCCACGCCTACGATACACTCGGCCTGATTCGCGCCGCGGTTGCCAATTATAGAAAATCAATCGCGCTCAGAGAGGACTTCGCGCCGGCGTACGACAACCTCGGCACCGACCTTATGCAGCTCGGCCAGTACGACGACGCGGTAAACACTTTCAAAAAAGCGGTTAAGTTCGCGGGTGAAAATCATCCGCAGCTCGGCCTGTATTACAACGATCTCGGCGCGGCTTATGTAATGGTTCAGAAATATCAGGAAGCTTTCGAGGCGATGAAAAAGGCAAAAGACCTCGCGCCGGACAATATGGATATTCTCAGGAACTACTTGTTCCTCAAGGAAAAGCTGGATGGCAAAAGTAATTAAAAAACGCACGTTCGGCGGCTCGCCGGCGGTCGATTTCCTCGACAACTCTTACCTGATGCCGCTTTTGTGCTCCGCCGCCCTGAAGGAATCGACGGACCATCCGTTCAAATTCAGCCCCATCTTCAAGGCCGCCACTCAAGTCCGACAGTCGAGCGGCCGCCTCATGCTCTGGAAAACCTACGAGAGCTACTTCCGCACCCTGATGACAACTCAGGATGAAGCCGAGGACACTCGCAGCAACGGATTCGCGAAATGGGCGACTTCCCTCTACGAAGGACGGCAATATCCTTACGTTATACTCGGCGCGCCGCTCGCTTCGCTCGCGTACCTCTCCGCAGTGCTCGACGCGCCGTTTCTGCCCCTGAATTACGCGCTCGCTGTAAGGCATCCGAAGATGAGCCCGGACAACGTCAAGGAACAAGTCGAGCGCGCTCAGAAGCTCGGCGCGTTTTTTCTGAAATACGACAACAACATCCAGATCGTCAACGAGTACGATCCGGTTCACGACCGCCTGAAAATGCAGTACGGCACGAAACTGCGGTGCCGCTTCAAGTCACTTCCGCCGGCGTACGACTCGTTTATTAAAACACATCTGCGTCCCAACGGCACGGTGCTGATTGTCGAATCGCGCATCGGCTGGCGGCAGTACAAGCTCGCGGCCGACATATTCCATCAGGTAGGCCGGCCGGGCGGCATTCCCTGCGAGGAATACCTCTTCGGCAGCAAACGCCTGAACGTTTTTAGAGCGAAATTCCTTCAGGACGAGGGCTCGTACAAGCTAAACCGTCCGGATGAAATCCAGCCTGAAGCGCAATACGGAGTCACACCCTCGATCCGGCTCTCCTCGATAGACTGCGCGAACAGATACAACCGCAACATCTGCCAGTTGTTTTCGGACGACATTTATCTCGTAAACAACCTCGTCTCATCCCTGTTCATCCGCTGCGCGCGCCGGGAGGGCCTCAGGCCGCGCTATGCATACATTCATTCCGGCAACTTCATCGCCCCCTCGCTCTGCCTGCATTCTTCGCTGCTTCCGGTCTGGGTGCCCACACCTTGCTTCCCGGCATTCGAGTTCGTTCGCTCGTACCTCAAACGCTATCCGTTCGAGCTCGACGAAATACTCGTTTCATTCCAGCCGTCAATCGAGGAAGCGCCGGATTTCTTCCAGATCGAAAGATGGACGGAGATGCTTCAGGAACGGGCGCCCGTGCGCTTCATCGGCATGAACCCGAAACAATATCCGAAGCAGCTCAGCTCGACATTCGAATTCTGGCCCAAGCTGGCCGCATGGTCGAAAAGGCACAAGCAGCCTCTCAACATCAGAGCTTCATCGGATATAGTTGTCGAGGAAGCGGAAAAAGCCGGCATCAATTATCAGGTAACCGAAAACACCGGCCCGCACGTTTCACACTAACCAGTCAATCCATTTCGGCCAACCCACGAATATTTTTTTTACAATCTACGTGCAAATATTCACAAACTCGCTCTTTTTATTTACAATATATGCGGACTCGTTTCGGTCTAAGGCCGGCATTGTTCCATCACTTCAATGGAGGGCTGAAATGTCTAAGGATACCCCCGATCTATTCGAAGACCCCGCATTATGTGTAGAGCAGGCAATCAGTAAAGTAGGTAAGGACATCGTTCTCGGTTTGCCGATCGGCATCGGCAAGCCTACCCACCTCATCAACGAAATCTACAGGCGGGTGAAAGAAGACTCCGGCATGCACCTGAAAATCTGCACCGGGCTCACTCTGCACACGCCCATCCCGGGAAGCGACCTCGAACGCCGCATTATGGAACCGCTCGTCGCCCGGCTTTTCCCCGGATACCCGAACCCGAAGTATTTAGAAGACGCCAAGAACCGCAAACTGCCGTCCAATGTTGAAGTTAAAGAGATATACTTCTCTCCCGGCTACGCGCTCAACAACGACCGGTTACAACAGGACTACGTCTCAGCTAACTTCACATACGTGCCGCGCGCGGTAATTTCCGAGGGCTGCAACATCGTCGCCCTGTCGCTCAGCAAAAGAAACGGCGGCTCTCCCCTCTACAGCCTAGGCGGAAACGCAGATGCCGCAATAATGATGGTCTGGGAACTCCTCAAACAGAAACAGAACGGCCGTAAAAAAGCGATCCTCGGGCAAGTCAACGGGTTCATGCCCTACACATACGGCACATCGGAAGTGCCGCAGTCGTATTTCACAAGTATCGTGGATAACAAAAACCTCTATCACCCGCTGTTCGCGCCCCCCAAGGAGCCGGTCACGATGACCGACTATTCGATCGCGTTCCACGTCAGCTCGCTCGTAAAAGACGGCGGCACGTTTCAGGTCGGATTCGGCTCGCTCGGCGACGCGGTCATCTACTGCCTCCAGCTCAGACACAAGGATAATGAACTCTTCAGGCGCGTTATTAGCGAAGCGAAAATATACGATAAGTTCGGAGACATCATAGAGAAGGAAGGCGGAAAAGCTCCTTTCGAGAAAGGAATCTACGGCTGCTCGGAATTCATCTTCGACGGATTCCTCGATCTGATCGACGACGGAATCATCAAGAGGAAAACTTACGACAACGAAGAGATACAGAAACTAGTCTGCGAAAGTGGTCCCGGCGAGAAAATATCCGAAAAAACCATCGATGCCCTTCTAAACAACGAGTCAATCTCGGAGAGGTTGACGCAAAAAGATTTCGCTCTCCTGAAAGAATACGGCATCTTCAAGGAAACTGTTACATACGAAAACGAAAACCTCATAATAGACGGCGCACCTGTGAAAGCGGACCTCGCGGACGCCGGCAGCCGCGCGAAGATAATCTCCGGCGGCCTCGGCGATGCCCTGAAAAACGGGCGGCTCATCCACGCCGGCTTCTTCCTCGGCTCGCAGAAATTCTACGACCGAATGTCGAAACTGGACGAAGCGATGCTGCGCATGATCCAGATGCGCGAGATCAGTTTCGTCAACGACCTCGTCGATGACACCGAGCTAAAGAAGATGCAGCGCAAGCACGGCCGTTTCGTCAACACCGCGATGATGGCTACTATGCTTGGCGGAGTTGTGTCGGACACCCTCGAAGACGGTCAGGTAGTCAGCGGAGTCGGCGGCCAGTACAACTTCGTCTCGATGGCGCACCTGCTCCCTTGCGGGCGCTCCATCATCATGATCCGTTCGACACGCCAGACATCCGAAGGCCCGCGCTCAAACATCGTGTGGACGTATGGCAACTTAACCATACCGAGGCACATGCGCGACCTTTTCGTCACCGAGTACGGCATCGCCGACACGCGCGACAAGTCAGACAAAGACACGATCACCGCCCTTCTCAACATCGCGGATTCCCGCTTCCAGCCTGAACTGCTTAAAAAAGCAAAAGAGGTGGGCAAAGTCCCGAAAAACTACGAAATCCCGCTTGCGTTCCGGAGCAACTATCCGGAAGTAATCGATAAAACCGCGGCGCCGTTCAAGAAAGTCGGCTGCTTCCCGATGTTCCCCTACGGAACCGAATTCACTAAAGAAGAACTTGTGCTCGGCAAAGCGCTCCGCGGACTCAAGAGCAAAATGACGCTCAAAAATTTCCGTCCAAGCCTCGGCGATATTTCCAAAACACTGATATCGCCGCCGGCCGCGGCCAAGCCCTATCTCGAACGGATGAGCCTCGATAAACCTTCAAACTCGAAGGAGAAAATGCTTCAGAAGCTCGTTTTGTTCGCGCTGTCTTCGGACGGAGCCATCTGACAGAAGCAGCGGCAACTGATAAGGCAGTCTGCAAATCTTTTTATAACCATTTATATCATCCCGCATAAACTTATTGTCATATCATCTTTTATAGGCTTTCTTCACATTCATTTTTATCGCGGATAAATGTTGATACCATTACATATTCAGTTTATATTTATATATAGATAAAACATCTTAATGCTCAACAGTTGGGAATGCCTGCTTTGGACGATTTCGATAGCGCTAAAAACGCATTTATGAAGGCTGTATCGCACAACCTTCGCTCGCCGCTCGGAGCGGTGCTCAGCAACCTGCGCGTTCTCGCGACAGGAGTGGTGAAAGATGAATCCGACATAAACAAACTGATCGGCAATGCGCTCACGCGCGCGGAGGATGCGCTCGCGATCATAGACGACATGCTCGCTCTGCTCGAGATACGCACCGGAACGCTGCCTCCACCCTCGGAGACCGATGTGGAAAAAACGGCGCGCGCAGTCATGAAGAAGCTCGAACAAAAAGCCGCCGGGAAAAATATTGTTTTTTCGTTTGAGCATATAGGGAAAACGGGAACTATTTTTATATGTGAGAAGTTGTTTCATATTGTGCTTCTGAACTTAATGGACAACGCGGTGAAGTATTCCGATCCGGGAAACACAGTGGAAATAAGGATGGCAGCCGAAGTAGATGCTCTGAAACTGGAAGTCGCCGACCGCGGGCTTGTGATCGGCAACGAGGAGATGAATAATATTTATATAGAATTCTGGAGAGCGCCAAACGCAAAGAAATACGCAGATCACGGCACAGGGCTCGGCCTTTCGATTGCAAAAGAAGCCTGTGCCGCGATGGGAGGCGGAATTACAGCTTCGAGCGCACCTGAAAGCGGAACTAATTTTATCGTTTCGATACCAATAAACAAAACTTAAGGAGGCCGGATTATGTCGAAACAAAAGATTCTGATTATAGAGGACGACCAATCGGTAGTTGATTCATTAGTCGCTCTTCTGAAAAACGACTTCGAGGTCGATTACGCCAATAACGGCAACGCCGGACTGGAAAAGGTCAAATCGTTCGGTCCGAACCTGATCATCCTCGACCTGATGATGCCGGAAAAGGACGGGTTCGACGTCTGCCAGAGGCTCAAAAAAGACGAGGCCTACAAGAACGTGCCGGTGATCGCGCTGTCCTCATTCACGGAAATGTACGACATGCGGTTCGGAACGGACGAGACGAAGAGCATGCTCCCGTCGGAGATATATCTCTCCAAGCCGCTCGATCCGCCGACACTGCTCCGCGAGATCAAGGAGCAATTGAACAAATAAGCAGTACCGCTGTTCGCTTTACGACAACTGATTTGCGCAAAGGCGCGGCATAATGCCGTGCCTTTGTTTTTTCCGGTTCAAAATTCGAGGGAAGACACAAGCGTTCACATTGATGATTATTATATGTGGCGCGTTATTTCCAGCACTTTCAATGATTAATAGTTATGTGACACAAATCGGAATGCTCATATTCTTGTAGGGGCACGTTGCAACGTGCCCTACCCTTCATTTTTCATCAGCACGAGGGAAATCGAATAAAGAGATGAGATACAAGGCGGATCAAGCGAGAACGAGGGAGCATACTTTCCGCATGTAACCGAGTTTGAGTTGACGATCCACCGAAGCAGATCGCTCTTTATTCGATTTCCCCGAAAACAAAAAGCGCCGGCCGCCCGTGCGGGGCGTGCCGCGCGCTTCATGTTATCATCAGAACCTGATGTACGCTCTTGACCCGGGATGCGGGGTTCCGGTTCAGGAGCCGAGGTTCTTACGCACTATGTCCAAAAGTTGTTTCGGCTTCACCGGTTTTTCCACGAAATCGTCAACCGGGATGAAAGCGCCGTCTTTTTCCTTGTCGAACTCGAATCCGGTCACCTGAGAGACCGACGTGATCATCACGACCGGGATGTCCTTCAAGTCGGGATCGCCCTTTATTTCGTATGAAACCTGAAATCCCTCGTCCTTCGATGTCATCATGACGTCGAGCAGGATCAGGTTGGGCTTGTCTGCGCGTATCTTCGCGAGACCGTCCTGCCCGTTCGGGGCGGAGTCCACGATGTAGCCTTCCTTTTCTAGAACTATCTGCATCGATTCGATGATGTCGGGATCGTCGTCTATGATGATGATTTTCTTGCTCACGTAGCTACCTCCTCCAGTACAAGGTTTATAACATCGGGTATGCATGAAGAAACTTCGGGTGAAAGCCCCTCCGACGGAGCGGTGCTCAGAGGCTGCACGCCGATAATGCGGATTTCGGGGTCGAAGCCCACAGCCTTAGCGAGTTGCAGGCCCTCCGTCAAACCGTAAATGTGCGTCGAGCACGGCGCGCGGTCGTCCGCTTCGCGCGCCTGCAGGTTTTCGGGGCTCAGCATTTCGATATGCCCGGGCGCGCGGTTCATCGCCGCCGCGTCTATGATAATCGCCTTGTCCGCGTCGAGCAGATGCACCGTCGCGTCGAGCGGGTCCGCCCCTGAGTTGACAAGTGTCACATTCTCCGGCAGTTCCATCTCGCGCATGCGCTCGATCACCGCCGGCCCCACGCCGTCGTCGCCCATCAGCGGGTTTCCGATCGCGATTATTTTTATACGCCGCGTCATTGTTTGCGCTCCGGCAATTTCGCTCATTTAATGAACTTCACGTCCAGCATGTGCACCGAGCACGAAATGCACGGGTCGTAAGCCCTCAGCAGCATCTCGAGCAGGAACGATATTTCCTGCTCCGACTTGCCGGCGTCCACCAGTTCGGGGACCATCTTCCTCATATCGTCCTCGATGTTCTGCATGTTCTGGCCCGTCGGGATGATGCAGTTGGCCTCGGTGATCTGACCTTTGTTGTTGTATGTGTATTCGTGATAGAGCATTCCTCTCGGAACCTCGACCGCGCCCACGCCGGTTCCGCCGCCGTTGAAGTCGATGTCGATCGGCGCAGGCGTCGGGTCGATCTCCATCTCCAGCAGCTTGTCGATGATCATCAGCGAATCCTCGACCGCGTGCACGCACTCCACGAACTGCGCAACGTTGTTCATAAACGGATTATAGCACGGCGCCTTGAGTCCGAGCTCAGCGCACATCTTTTTCGCGAGCGGGTGCAGCAGCTCACTGTTGATGTTGAACCGGGCAAGCGCGCCCACCATGAGCGAGCCGCGATTCGCCTTGCACCGCTTCGACGTCGTGTAGTCGAGGCAGAACTCGTTCGTCATCTTCCGGTAGTTCTTGTGCGATGTGACGCCGGTATCGGACGACGCGATGTTCCCTTTATAGAAGGCGTACTCGGCGTCGTTCTCATCACGCAGCGCGATGTATTCGGTTTCGCGTGTGAAGTCCGGCAGAGCGGGCGCGAGCGCCTTCAGCGTTTCGAGCGTCGCCGCGGCGTCCGGAATCATCACGTCCGTCAGCATCTTTTTGACTTTGAGAAGCGTTTCTTTCGTCGGCAGCATCGTGTAGCCGCCGGGAACAACCGCTATCGGGTGAATCGTGCGGCCGGCCAGCAGGTCGCACATCAGGTTCGCGTTGCCCTTCATACGCAGCGCGCGCACTACAACTTCCTTGTGCGTCGGGATCAGCGGGAACACGCTCGGCACCTTAAGCAGGTCCGGCGCCACGAGGAAATAGACGTGAAGAATGTGGCTCTGGAGCGTCTCGCCGTGCAGAATCAGCTTTCGCAGAAGTGTGTCCTGTTCGGAGAGGGTGAGCCCGAGCGCCTCCTCGGTGGCGTTGACCGACGCCGTGACGTGGCCGATCGAGCAGATTCCGCAGATGCGGGAGGTGATGATGTGCGCTTCGCGCCAGTTGCGGCCCCGCAACATGGCCTCGAAATAGCGCGGCGGCTCGACGATTTCGAGATTGCATTTCTCGAGCACGCCGTCCTTCATCCTCACCACGATGTCCCCGTGGCCTTCCACGCGCGTTACATGGTGTACATCTATGTTCAGGTTGATGTTGCTCATTTCCAGCCCTCCATCGCATTGTCGAACAGGGAGAATTTCTTGAGCACTTCAGGCACGGACAGCCCGTAGTTCTCAAGCACCGACTTCTCCGCATTCGCGTTGGCTTCCGGCACGAGGCCACGGCAGCCGAAGCAGTAGTGGCCGTACGAGGGGCAGCGCGCCCCGCAGCCCGCGCGCGTCACCGGCCCCATGCAGAACTGGCCGAGTTCATAAACGCACACGTTCTCTTTGCGCTTGCATTCTATGCACACAGGATATTTCGGAATCTCCGGCGTCTTGCCCAGAAGAATCTGGCGCAGTACCCGCAGGAACTCGTCCTCGTCGAGCGGGCAGCCGGGTATCGAATAATCCACTTTAACAAACGCGCTGACGGGCAGCGCCGGGAGCGACGGGTACCAGTATTTCTTGTCGCCGTAAACCGCGTCGCGGACGTCGTCCATCGGCTGCGTGTTCCGGATCGAGTTGATGCCGCCCAGCGACGAGCACGAACCGATCGTGATGAGAACTTTCGCCTTCGCGCGAATCTCATTGATGCGCTCGACACATGTCGGCGTACTGATCCCGCCCTCTATGCACGCCACTTCGTAGTCCTGTCCCTTGTCCGAGATGGCCTCGCGGAAGTTGACGATATCTATCAGGCCGACGAGATCGAGCATTTCCTGCTCGAGGTTCACGATCGCGAGCTGGCAGCCTTCGCATCCCGTGAAATCGAAGAAACCCACTTTTGGTTTCATTAAATGGCCTCCTCCATATCGCGGATTTT